>DENA01000021.1 GCA_002359465.1 Ruminococcaceae bacterium UBA2656 | reverse complement strand
GATGTCCAGATCGTCATCCACGGGAATTTCCGCTGCATTCAACAGCCCGTGGGAAATTAGAAGTTCATTGTTCATCATAAGAATTCTCCTTTTGTTTCATTCAATTTCGTATTGTGGATCTTCTGGATCAGCATGCTCAGTAATTTGGTCAAACAGGTTAAGCTGGGGCGATGCATTCTCCCGTTCCTTGGGATCATAGTTGGTGATGATGACTTCCGGATACTCACAGCCGCCGTCATACCGCTGCGCCAGATTGTTGATTCGGGTCACGGAAGTAATGTAATATCCGCTGTACATCTCACGGATAAACTCACAATCGTTGTAAGACACCATCCACTTACCATGGCTAGCTGCGAGCATATCCTGAAGGCGCTTATGATCACTGCGCTTAAACTCTACTGCGTAATGGCCCTCGGTCATGTAATAGGGCGGATCGCAATAAAAAAAGGCATCGTCCCGGTCATACTGACCGATCAACGCCTCAAAATCTTTGTTCTCCACCACCGTGTCGGCCAGCCGCCTGGCAGCCTCCCAGATGAGGAAGAATACTTTTTTGATGTCAAAGGGCTGGCAGCCATAGGATGTGCAGCCGCTGCCGTAGCTGTACCGGATAAGCTTGAAGAATGCTGCCGCTCGCCACACATCACTTGGTTCTGCACGTTCCAGCAGTATTTTTTCGATTTCCGAAAACTCAGGCGGCGGCAGATAAACCTGCGCCAAATTCAATTCTTCCTGTAAAAATCCAGTGTCAAATTCCCCTTTCTCAAAAAAGCATCGGAGCACATAAAACTCATCGCGGGAATTCAGCGGCAGAAAACCAAGTTCCTTGAGAAAGCCCAACGTGCGCTGTTTTACACAATAGAAAAGATTAGCCAGGTTGCTGTTATAGTCGTTATACACTTCCTTGCATTTTGGTTCGGGCGGTTTACCAAACAGCACCCAGCCTCCACCGCCGAAAACCTCGATATAGCTGCCGAAGTCTTTTGGAAAAAGACTGTAAATGATGTCGCGCAGAGCTTTTTTTCCGCCTACCCAACTAATAAAACTGTTGATTTCGAATCACCTACCTTTTCTTAGACGGCTGAATCTTTCCATGTCAGTTTTCATGCAAGAGCCATCTTGACTTCAACAAATGAATCCGGTACCGGGATAAAGACAACCGATACAACGATTAGTATCACTTGGCGACGGCACGGTAGATATTAGATTCGGATAAGTGCAATTCTTACTTGTGAGGTTTTATCATACTGCATAATGCAACTCCTTTCTGGCTAAAAATAAAAACGCCCTTCAGTTTCTGAAGAGACAAAAGGGTGTTACAGGCAAATATATTCTTATTAGAAATTAATCAGGCATATTGGACTATGTGACGTAAATTTACCCGTTTATAAAGGCGAATGGCAACTTGCGTTTTCTCAGGTTTTTTATCCGCTTAAATGAAACAATTTACCTAATTCCAGATTGTAATTATTCGCCAAAAAGTATATACTTGTCATAAATAATAGAAGAATCGGCAAAGCCGTCGAAAGACGGCGCAAAGCTGTAAGGGCCTGTACCGTTTTTGATGGTAGCCAGCTATGTAAAACAGAAAGCCCTGCGAGATGCAGGGTTGATTTTATATGCTTACATAGGGTTGAACTATGGATTATATTTCAATCGCCGAAACCGCGGAAAAATGATACATCCCCCGTCGCCGCGTACAGGTCTTGTGCAATCAAGGTCGTATTCCAGGTCTGACCAAGTTCATCAAAGTCTGGACAATTCCGAAAGACACGGAGAAGACGACAGATACGATAAAGGCAAAGACCCCTTAAAGTGAAAAATGAGTCCGTTTTAACGGGCAGGAGCTGTTGTATATTTTAAAAGTAGATCAAATTCATGCAAAGTAGAGGATTTGTGCTATGCTTCATCCCGGCCTATATGAACAAGTGATCAACCACGAGATCAGCACCGAGCTGTTGGAGCTACCGGCAGCCCGGCAGGCGACTGCGCCCATCGACAAGGCAGAGGCATCCAAAGTTTTGGCGCAGTATCTTACGGATGTCGTTCAAAAGGGCCTTGACAATGTGCTGGATAACGGTGGGGATCTCTGTGCTCAAATTGGGCTGACAAATGAAATCGTGCGTATCGTGGAGCACGTCACCCGAGAAGCTGACTTTGCCGCTCTGTCTGTAGACGAGCGGGCGGAGCAGCTTCTTGCTCTACTCAGAGAAAATGACCCGCGGCTGGCTATCGGAAAGACGGCCGCTGCTGTTGATCGCCCGGAAACCTCTATCGCACAAAGTAGTCTCTTCACCGGCGCAGCGCACGAACCTCAGATGTACACAGAACTCAAAAAGGAGATCGTGTCCGCCGACCGCATCGATATGCTGGTGAGCTTTATCAAGTGGAGCGGTCTGCGGCTCATTATGGACGAGCTGACCGCGTTTGCCCAAAACGGCGGCGAGCTGCGCATCATCACCACCTCCTATATGGGGGCGACAGACGTCAAGGCCATTGAGGAACTACGCAAGCTACCCAATACAAAAATTAAGGTCAGCTATGATACGAAACGCACCCGTCTTCACGCTAAGACCTATGTGTTCTACCGGGACACCGGATTCACTACGGCCTATGTGGGTTCATCTAACCTTTCTAACGCCGCCATCTCCAGCGGCCTTGAATGGAATGTGAAGGTCACGAAAAGGGACCTCCCCGAGACCATCGACAAGATCGCCGCCACCTTTGAGAGCTATTGGAATTCCAATGAATTTGAATACTACACTGAGGATCAGAGGGAACGCCTCACTCGCGCATTGAAGGCGGAAAAGTACTTTGACGCTAACAACGCGGATGCTTACACGCTGGACATCGCGCCCTATTCCTATCAGCAGGAAATTCTTGATATGCTGGAGGCCGAGCGCACCATCCGGGGCTACTCCCGCAATCTGGTGGTAGCTGCCACCGGCACTGGCAAGACCGTTATTTCTGCGTTAGACTTTAAACGCTTCCGCAAGCAGAATCCAGGCTGGTCCTGCCGTCTGCTGTTCGTTGCCCACCGAGAGTAAATTTTGGAACAAAGCCTCTATACCTACCGTGCCGTGCTCAAGGATGCCAACTTCGGCGAGATGTTCGTCGGCAACTACAAGCCGGACAGCATCGAAAACCTGTTTATCTCTGTCCAGACTTTCAACTCCCAGGATTTTACCGCCAGGACCATGCCGGACTTTTATGACTACATCGTGGTGGACGAGTTTCACCATGCAGCCGCGCCTACCTATCAAAAACTGCTGGAATACTATCAACCCAAAATCCTGTTGGGCCTCACCGCCACGCCGGAACGCATGGATGGCAAGAGCATTGTGGATTATTTCAGCGGTCGCATCGCTGCGGAAATTCGGTTACCGGAGGCCATCGACCGCAAGCTGCTGTGCCCGTTCCAGTATTTCGGCGTTACCGACGTCATTGATCTCGATGATTTGAAGTGGACACGGGGCGGTTACGACAAAGGCGAGTTGTCACGCATTTACACTCTCAGCGGCGGTATTGCCAAGCGCCGCGCCGATATGGTCGTCTCGTCGCTGCTCAAATACATCACGGATATCAACGACGTTAAGGGGCTGGGCTTTTGCGTTTCCGTCGAGCATGCGGAGTTCATGTCCGATTATTTCAATGAGCACGGCATCCCGTCCATATTCCTGACCGGCCAGTCACCGGACGAGGAACGTAAAACTGCCAAGCATCGTCTGGTTTCCGGCGAAGTTCGCTTCATCTTTGTAGTGGACATCTACAACGAGGGCGTGGATATCCCCGAGGTCAACACGGTGATGTTCCTGCGCCCCACCGAGTCGCTGACCATTTTTCTGCAGCAGCTTGGCCGAGGGCTTCGTTTGGCGGAAGATAAAGAATGCCTGACCGTATTGGACTTCATCGGTCAGGCCAACAAGAAGTATAACTTTGAGGGCAAGTTTGCGGCGCTACTTTCCAATACCACCCGTGGCGTGCCGCGCGAAATTCGGGACGGCTTCGTCTCCGCGCCCAAGGGCTGCTATATTCATCTGGAAAAGAAAGCAGCCAAATACATACTGGACAACATCCGTGCCTCTTATGGCAACAGTGCTGGATTGGTCTCCCGCATTGAAACCTTTGAGGAGGACAGCGGTCTGCCGCTAACGCTGGGAAACTTTCTGGACTACTGCCGCATTGACGCCCGGTCACTCTACAAGTTTTCCTCTTTCTCTCGTCTCTGTAAACGCGCCGGTAAGCTGGATGCTTTTACGGAGCCTGCCGAGGAAACGCTGACAAAAGCATTTATTCGCATTGCCGCCATCGACTCTCGCCGTTGGATCACCTTCCTGCTGGAGATCCTGCCTAAGCTTGACAATGTGGATTTTGCCGCCCTGGAGCCCATGGAACAGCGGATGCTGCAAATGTTCTACATCACGATTTGGGGCAATGCCGCCGACAACTGGAACGGCAATGAGGTACTTGATAATTTGTATAGTCTTGTTCACAGCCCGGTTATGCTCTCGGAGCTTACCGCTCTGCTTCAATACAATTTTAACCGCATCGACTTCATTGATGAGCCGGTGGATCTGGGCTTTGATTGTCCACTGGACCTGCACTGCACCTACACCCGTGACCAGCTTCTGGTTGCCTTGGATTTTATGAAACCCGCGACCGTGCGTGAGGGCGTGAAGTGGCTGCCGGATAAGCGGCTGGACGTGTTCTTCGTGACGCTCAATAAGTCCGATAAGGACTACTCCCCTACAACCATGTATAACGATTACTCCATTAACGAGGAGTTGTTCCACTGGCAGAGCCAGAGCACCACGGCGGAAAATTCGCCTACCGGTCAGCGTTATATTTATCACCGCGCCCAGGACAGCCGTGTACTGTTGTTCGTGCGCGAGTTCAAAACTGATCGCATCTCCGGCGGCGCTGCTGCCTATACCTATCTCGGTACGGCAAGTTATGTCTGTCACGAGGGTTCAAGGCCAATGAATATTACATGGAAACTGGGCAGACCAATCCCGGCGAAGTTTTTGAAGAAAACAAATAAATTGGTGGTGAGGTAAATGATCGAAGTCGTAGCAGCCCTGATTTGGGACAAGGATAAATTTATGATATGCCAGCGGCCAATGACAAAGGCACGGGCGTTGCTGTGGGAATTTGTCGGTGGAAAAATTGAACCGGGTGAAACGAAAGAGCAGGCTCTTATCAGAGAATGCCAAGAGGAGCTCGCCATCACGTTGTCTGTAGGCAGCGAGTTCATGGCCGTGACGCATGAGTATCCGGACATTACCGTGCACCTGACGCTGTTCAACGCCACAATCTTTGAGGGCGTACCGCAGAAATTGGAACATAACGATATCCGGTGGATCACAGTAGAAGAAATACCAAACTACGAGTTTTGCCCAGCAGACGAGGGTATTTTGCAGCGGATCAGTAGCCGCAGGAAAGGTATGCAGAGGGAAGGTGCAGTATCATGAATGATCGTTACATAGCATTTGATGTAGAGACTCCAAACTATGCAAATGATCGCATCAGCGCCATCGGCATTACCGTTGTCGAAAACGGCAGCATCACAGATGATTTTTACTCTCTTGTAAACCCGGAAGTGCACTTTGATCCTTTCAACATCCGGCTTACCGGCATCACGCCGGAAATGGCGGCCGATCAGCCCACATTTCCAGAATTATGGAAAATGATTGAGCCAGTTATAGGCAGCGGTCTGCTGATTGCGCATAACGCACCATTTGACATGGGTGTGTTGGCGCAGTGCCTGAATGACTATGGAATCGAATGGCATCCCTTTACATACTATGCCTGCACCTGCGTGATCGGACGAGCCTGCTATCCGCAACTTCAAAATCACAAGCTCAACACCCTGTGTGATTACCTGAATCTCAATTTAGATCATCACAATGCCGGCAGCGATAGCCGTGCCTGTGCGGAGCTGTTGCTGGACTATATGCATCATGGAGTGCAACCGAATCGTTTTCTGCGTCGGTATGATCTGGCACAGCGCCACACACTACGAGTGCCGCCAAAAGCGAAACCCAGTGAGACAACAACGCAGTTGCTTGCACTCAAAGATCTGCTTAGCACAATCACGGCAGACGACGAGCTGAGCGAGAGTGAAGTCCTCTCCCTTCAAACTTGGATGAGCCAGAACCTCGCGTTGCGCGGAAATTTCCCTTTTGATAAAATATTTGAGACCGTTGGAGGCGCGCTGGAAGACGGCATCTTGGAAGATGCAGAGCTGCAGGCAATGTTGCTCCTGTTTGAGCAAATCACAGATCCTGTTGCAAATAGCTGTAGTTGTGATTGCTTCGACATCAGCGGAAAGGCATTTTGCCTGACCGGAGAATTTGAATTTGGGGACCGTTCCAGTGTGGAAGCAACCCTTTATCAAAAAGGTGGTATCCCGGTTTCCAGTGTAACGCGGAAAACAGATTGTGTGATCGTCGGCAGCAAGGGCAGCGATGCCTGGAGCAACGGCAACTACGGCACAAAGCTAAAAAAAGCGCTGGAATTGCAAGCGAAAGGGCTGCCCATTCAAATCGTCAAAGAGCAGGACATCTGCAATTTGTTATCCAACCGAGGAGGCTGAAAGATGGCTGCAAAGGTCTATAACAAGCTTGTCCGTGACCGCATCCCGGAGATTATTGAGGCTTCTGGAAAGACATACGTCTGTGAGACGCTGTCGGACGAGCAGTACATAGAAAAGCTAAACGAAAAGCTTCTGGAAGAAGTCCAGGAATACCTTGAAAGCGGCACTGTTGAGGAAATGGCCGATATTGACGAGATCATGCACGCAATCCTTGGCTTTAAGGGCATTCCACTGGAAGAATTTCAACGAGTACGCATGGAGAAGCTGCAAGAACGCGGCGGCTTCAAAAAGAAGATTTTGCTGAAGGAAGTATCTGAAGATGAATGACAGCCGCATAAGAGCTTCGGTAGCTGCTAAAATCAAGGATCTCTATACCATAACAAATGATCTGGAAGAGATGCTTCCCGGCCATCATTTTACACTAGACGGGCATTTGGTTGGGAGTATCGGCGAAGAGCGAAATATTTTGGCCAACCCATTCAAGTGCTTTGAGGATATGCAGATGATGCACCACACCAAGACGCTGGGTATTTGTGCAGGTGGATGAAGCGGTGTGGAAGCGACTGACTGCGGAGGAAAAAACAGAAATTGGTCAAATCTGTGACGAGAAACTGACAGATTATTTTAATAGGCTAATATAAAAATGGACTTGCATTATAGCAATGGGAAGCTCGGACAATGGTATCAAGTGTGACCGCATGGATAGCCAAACAGCTGCGGCTGATTTGGAAAAGCACTTCGACCCAGCATGCACGTCGAATACCAGGTAGAACCAGCAGCAGCGACCCTGCGCAAAAAACAAACAACACAGAGATAACCGTCTTTTTCTCTGAATTGCTTTATTTCTCATAATTAACCAAAATAGGTAATGTCATATATGGAAATCAATGCTATAATATATTTAATAATTAATTGATTATATTATTTCACAGCCCAACACTTTTGGATCGGAGTAATATATTATGACTGACAAAGACAGAGTCATTGAACTGATAGATGATAAGAGCGAAAACGCTCTTTGCGATTTTAAAAGAAACTACTATCATGAAGCCAAAAAATATGATTTGATAAAAGATATGGTTGCTTTTGCAAATTGCACTTTTCCAAACGATAAATACATTATCTTCAACATTGATAATGAAACGCGCACCTTTAGTGATATGACCGAAAAGGATATTCCAGACATCTCGGAAATCAATTCTCTTCTACGAGAATATTGCGAACCGACTCTCAATATTGAAATAAACAACTTCACTCTCAAAGGGCAATTTGTAGCCTATATCAAAGTATTATCCTCAAATTTGGATCGTCCCTATATGATAAAAAAAGACTTTTCAAGAAGTGGAACGACTTGGCTGCGTCAGGGACAAATATTTATTCGCAGAAACGCTGACAACTTCCAAGCAAACAGAAGAGATTTAGATGAAATCTATGATTCCCGTGAGAAGTGTTCAATTTCCATTTTCAAAGACATTATAATTGTTCAACCACTAACAATTAACAAAGATTCACACCTTGTTTACCGTTTGCGTTTTGCGGTAAAAAACGCATCGAGACTCAATTTTTTGATTGAGCGTATTGAAATTAGACTGAGCACAAAATCTCATTCAATTGCTTTCTCTGGCAGATATATTGACGATGAACCGACGGATATGCCATTGCAGATGAACGAAATCGAACGTGTGCCATTCTCGATTTCGCCATACAATTCCCTGCAAAAAACGGTATTTTTCGAAGTGTCAGCTTCTTGCACCGAGCAGTTGCAAAACTGCGTAGAAGACGGTGATGTGTTTTCTACGACGATATCTATATTTGGAATCGACGGAAGTCATATAGTCAGCGAGGCTGTTGAGTGCTCACTGCGTTATTTATAATTAGAAATACAGCTTACTTCTTGAGAAAGGAGGAACAATTTTGAATTATTCGCCTTTGCGATATCCCGGAGGAAAAGCTAAAATTGCTCCTCTGGTAGAATTACTGATTAACAAATCGCATATTCAAAATCCCATATATGTCGAGCCGTTTGCAGGTGGTGCAGGCGTGGCTTTAGCATTGCTAATGAATAATTCTGTTGAAGAAATAGTAATCAATGATTACGACAAAGCGATTTACTCTATTTGGCGAGCTATTAAAGAGGACACACAAGACTTTATTAATTTGATCCGGAATACACCGATTACCGTCACAGAATGGCATCGACAAAAAGACGTGTATGATAACCAGAACAAGCACTATTCATTAGAACTGGCCTTTGCTACTTTCTTTCTGAATCGAACTAATCGTTCTGGCATATTGAATGCAGGTCCTATTGGCGGGTATGATCAAACTGGGAATTACTTGATTGATGCCCGGTTTAACCGTGAGGAACTAATGCAACGCATCGAGAATATCGCAAGGCAAAAAAGCCGCATCCACATTTATAATAAAGACATACGATCCTACCTGCGTTCCTATATGCCAGTTGGAAATAACATATTCGCATATTTAGACCCACCATATTATAACAAGGGGCAGGCATTGTACAAAAACTTTTTTTGTGATACAGATCATAAAGAAATATCTGATATGGTAAAACTTCTCCAATGCTACTGGATGGTAACATATGATGCCGAAGATAAGATTCGCGATTTATATCGTACCTACCCTTGCAAAATGTTTAGTCTTTCATACAGCGCAGCAACTAAGATACTTGCCTCTGAAATCATGATTTTATCTGATGAAAATCTATGGCCAGCAGAGGAAGAACTAAAAAGAAACAAAATAAAAATCAACTTACGGGAAGATAGGTGAATTTCTGCATGATCGATACTACAACATTTACTAAAGATGCTTTGCTAGAGCTAGTGCAACAGCAAAACTTTGTGGGCTGGGTTTATTCTATTGATTACGAAAAAGCTCTTGTTATTACAAACGATTTGTGGAAAAATCGTGTGCAAGGCATTCCCCATAACAGCTTTTTAGTTGCCTCAGCGTTTAATCCAAATAAATACGGAGATGCATCAGAAACCGAAAAAGAAGTAGTTCTGCTGCGTGTAATGGGAACATGTAAGCTCCCGCAAGACGAGGACATGATTCGAACCAAGATTGATAATTTTCAAAATCAAACCGACGTCTTTCAATCAGAGGGTGAATCGGACTTTGATAGTATCACCAAAAATCGTTTACAATTCGGTGGATTAGAGTGCCGTGTTCTCGGAACATTTTATATGAAAAGCCAAGAGTTGAATTTGGGCAGTGACATTGAATCTTTTTTTATTTCTTTGCGTATGAGTGTTTATGTGCCGACCGGCAATGCGCTTGAAACAATTGTTAACTTCGTCGATCCCATTCGAAAGGAACGCTTCACTGAGGATTTTAAAGCCCTTGGGCTACAAGATGAAGTATATCCTTTTCCAATTGGAACCGTCCGCTATACATCAACAGACCGGCTACACAGAGCAAAAGAAGAAGACAAGGTAAAATTTTATATTCAACCAGCGGACTTTTTAGCGCGCCGAACAGCGGTTTTGGGTATGACAAGGACAGGCAAATCAAATATGATAAAGCAAACGGTATCTGTCGTAAAGAAAGTGTCGGATGAACACGGATTAAAAATCGGACAACTTATTTTTGACATTAACGGAGAATATGCAAACGCCAACCAGCAAGACGCTGGTTCAATTTCGGCACTATTTGGGGATTCCTGTGTGAAATATCGCATGATTTCCACCCCTGGCTTTATGCCACTGCTCAATAATTTTTATGAACAAATTCCAGAGGGATTGAAAACTATCGCTGAGTTGTTAAAAGAAGCTCATAAAGATGGCGCGGCAGATATTGATACTTTCGTTAATATGTCTTTTGACAAACCTGATGCAAGTGAAGTCGGTGAGATGAAAAGATGGAAAGTTAAAGTCGCCCTTTACAAAACCTTGCTCAAAAAGGCGGGTTATGCTTATAAGGGCAACTTTAAAGTGTATTTTGAAGCAAACAAACAAATCCGAAAACAAGTAAATGATGTTTTAAATCAGCAAAAAAGTGAAGATGAAGAATCTATCGATATGGACCCCAAAGATGGTTTCGCTTTTGCGGACGCTGAGAAATGGTTTCTTGCAGCAAGACGTGCCAATAAAAGCAAAACAGAATTTGGACTTCTCAAATCTAGTGGTGGCGGCAATTGGCTTGACACTGAATGCATAGCCATGATGAACTTATTGGCATGCGCGAATAATAACGAAGCCTATATAAGGGGATTTCGCCTTCTGGAAATTGCACGCGATTACCATTCACCAGAAAACAGCGTTGAAGTTTGCAAAGAAATTTACGCTCATCTTGCCGATGGAAAAATTGTGATTTTGGATTTATCAGTAGGAAACGCTGTACTAAGAGAACGTGTTTCAAAGAACATCGCTAATTACATTTTTACTGAATCTATGCGTACTTTTACAGCGGATAAAACTCCACCCAACATAGTCATTTATATTGAAGAGGCTCATAATTTACTTGGAAAAGATATGGCCTTGACTGATACATGGCCTCGCTTAGCGAAAGAAGGTGCAAAATACAAAATCGCACTTGTCTATGCAACGCAAGAAGTTTCCTCTATTCATAAAAACATCTTAGCAAATACTGAAAACTGGTTCATTTCTCATTTAAACAGTGACACGGAAGTTCGCGAGCTTGCTCATTTTTATGACTTTTCTGACTTTAGTGAATCGTTGCTGCGTTCGCAAGACGTGGGGTTCACTCGGGTAAAAACACTGTCGAGTCCCTTTGTAGTGCCAGTACAAATCGATAAGTTTGATCCATCTTCATGGACAAAGAAAGTGTAATTAAAATGCCATTCACCAGTGATTTAACTGATCGGACAACACATGTTGATATAGTCAACAATCCGGATATTCAGCATTTCTTATCCAATTGCAAATATATGATTGAACCTACTGGCGAAGAAGCTACACAAATTGCATCGCTTTTTTCAGGAGCACCTTCATGCAAACATTTATTACCAAACAATATTATTGCAATTGATGGAGGAAATTATGAAGCAAGTATTGATGAAAATCTTCCCTTTACTCGACTTGGCTATGTCAAAGTAGGAAATATTTTAATCAAACGCAATTCTTTTACCGAGTTAGGCTCAGAAAGATTTATCGACCCATTTAAAGTTGCACAAATCACAAAAAATAATGCAGCTACGGTCTTTGCCTTTCCGAGTTCCAACATGGTATATAAAGGGCAAACGACCGTAAGAGACAGTTTTCGCTTGGCAATGGACGGTTATTTGTATAAATACCGAACTAATCCCGCAGATTCCAAAACTAGCTTGCGGAGCACATTGTTTAAATTAGCAAGTTATCGTTCAAACATAAAGCAAGCTTCCGCTGCTGCAGAATTAATTTTACATAAATGTCCAAATCCAGAATGCAATGCCGAGGATATCCCTGTGTGGGATATTGCAGAATCTCAACAATGTCCGACTTGTCATCATACCATTTATCCATCTGACTGTTTACGTATATGGGAAGAGGTTGATGACAATTCTTCGAACCAAACAGCACTTACGCGCTTTACAAATGTAGTCGAGCATTTATTTGCTATGCATTACATTCGAATGGTTGTGGAAAACTCTCCGAATTCATTCGTTGATACTCTCAGTAACTTGTGTTTTTTTATGGATGGTCCCCTCGCAATATTTGGGAATTCCGCATGGGTACATGCAAGCATTTTGAAATATCTAGCAGAATTAAATAAAACTATGAGAGCACATGGCAAATCAGATATCTTGATTCTTGGGTTGTGTAAAAGCGGAGCTGTTTATGATTATTTCAAATTGATTGATACAGACCTGTCTGAAAATTCAATATATTGCTTGACTGATAAAATTCGAGAGCGATATGTTAATTTCAATCGAACTTCGTCTGAAACAACTTTTGGAAACGAAACATATTATGGACAAGATTTCATTTACAAAACTGCTTCTGGACGATTATTCGTTTTTAATATTCCTTACCCCGTTGCAACAAAAAGCAGTACAACAAATTTCGAATTGGAAAAATCTAAAATCGAGAACTATGCAAACCTTGGAACATATCTTTCTTTACTGAACGATTTTGAATGTGATCTTTATGAAAGTGCTGTTGTCCCTGTTGCTTTGGCCAAGCGTCATACAGCAATAAGCCTAAATCCCGGAAGTAAAGTCCTTGATTTGTTAACTAAGGCCAATCTTCAAAAATGAGCAATATGAACTATATGATTCTACAAGCTACCCATTATGTTTATGTGGAGAGCTTTTCTTAGCAATAATGGACGATTCAGCAGTTTCAGATTAGTACCAAAATCAGGAGTTGATCCAACAATGAATAATAAGCTGATGAAATTATTGATGGATAAAAAAGTTGCAGGAGCTTATCAATACTATATTTCCTGTGCCTATAAGCTTCACTTTGCTGAAGTGAGTTTGGAAGCTCTGAAGAATGTTGTAGCCGCCTACGGCCGCATGGCCAGACTTATATATCTACTTGAGAAGGCAGGGTTACTCATCCACGCTGTTCATCCCGTTTTCAAGCTACATCGAGCGAAGCCGGAAAGGGTACTACAATGCCTATTCACTGGCTGAAGAAAACGCAAAGATCAGCAGTGTAATGGATGTGACTCCGTTTCTTGTCTACTTTATTGAAAATATATACAATAAACTCGGAAGTGCGTTGCCTCAAATCAATACGTTGGACTCTTTCCGTAATGCGTTGGATGACGGTAAAATTACCGAAAAGGAAAAGGACCTTTGGAACTTTGTTCTGTCTGCATACGGAATCGGTGAATTTTCAACCAAACAGCTTGAGCGAGATTTCGGCAATGCTGCCTATGCCACAATACGTGGTTTTGTACTTAAGTTTGAGAAGCTTTGCCTCTTGTCGGCACAGAAGTACGGAAACAAAGTAAGATACGCTGTGCGAGACAAATAATCCAAATCAAAAGGCACGGTCGTGGATGAATCATCACTCCATTTCCGTGCCTTTTTCCGATTGTAGGCTTTAGAGTTTTCCGGTTTACGGGTAACGGGATTCAATCCGCACCAGTTTCCACGCCGTTTGGCAACAAGTTCCCGTTGCTTTTTCTTAGACAGCTTTTCATAGGGAGTAAATTTCTCCATTCCGATAACCTCCTGGCAAAGATAACTTCGGCTAAAACAAGAGCCTTTTTCTATTTTAGCCGAAGTTCTTACAAATATCAATCCTGAGTAGCTTTGCCGCCGTATTCCTCAAAAAAGCGGTTGAGCAGTTTCAGATGTTTCTTGGATTTTCGAGTGATGGTGTATCCGTCATGACAATAATAATCGATGAGCCAAACTTTAGGAGTCACCGCTTTATCATGCAATTGCACCAACTGAAGTTTATCTGCTGAGATCCAACCCTGAAAAGTGCTGGCGGCATAACCTGTTAAACGTGCCATTTCTCTTATGGTCATGGCATCCGGAGCGTCATACCACTCATCTTCAAGCCAGAGCCGAAAATCTTCTGCCGGAAGCTCACTTATCCACTCTACACGCTGGTGCGACGCGGCAGTTGAGAAAGCTCCACCTGGGAAGGTATACTTCTCGGGGTTCTTCTCCACGTCCCCCAGATAGAAAATGACATCCTTCAGCTTGATCTGGAAATTTCGGGTTTTCCTTCCGCTGTCATTACAAGGAATATAACCGTTTTTCAGCATATAACTGGCTTTGCGCTTCCATGCCGCAGCCGATGTCCACGCCCACCATGCCGGGAACGATCTTATCCGTGATGGTCATGGTCGTCCCGATGGTGCAGCCCTTTCCGGCATGAACATCCGGCATGATGCGAATACGGCTTTCCTTGAACGCCTCCTCGTCGCAGACCGCACGGATCTGCTCCTCGGCTTTTCCTTCCAGATCCGATGTATAACACAGCGCAGTGTTGAATTTTCCCTTTATTTCAATCATAATATGTTTTCCTTTCTATCGGAGCCGGAGCGTGCGCTTTTCGCCGCTCCGCTCCAAATATCAGGAGGGCGAACCCGTGCGCATCAGGCTCATAAGCTGGGAGAGAACATCCCCGTTTCCGTTCAGGTTAATGTTACCCACATTCTCGCAGATGCGCTCGATGTGCTC
Organism: Ruminococcaceae bacterium UBA2656; assembly: GCA_002359465.1. Classification (GTDB taxonomy): domain Bacteria; phylum Bacillota; class Clostridia; order Oscillospirales; family Acutalibacteraceae; genus Caproiciproducens. Next base: position 130,898 of record DENA01000021.1, on the reverse strand, counting down.
CAGCTCCTTGAGCTTGTAGAGGGTTTGGTTCTCCTCCATCAGCTTCGCGGTATTAAGCAGAGAACGTGTGGAGGCGACTTCCTCGCGGCGGGTGATGACGTTGGCCTGTGCGCGCTTTTCTGCCACCAGCACCGTGTTCATGATGTCGCGGATCTCACCGGGAAGAATGATATCCTTTACGCCCGCGTCGGTGATCTCCACAAAGAACTCGCTCTCCCTTGCCTTTAGTCGATCAAAGACATACTTGGACATTTCATCCTTATTCGCGAGAATATCATCCAGCCGCTGCTTGCCCACGTAGTCCCGCAGGGCGAGCTGTGCGGCTACGTGCATCTGCTCGACGTAGTCGTCGATCTCAGTGAGAATCTTCACATAATCCGTCACACGGTAATTGCACACAAAATTGATGCGAAGGCAGACCTTATCCTGGGTCATGATCTCCTGTCCGGTGATCTCCATCTGGGTGAGCCTCGTATCCACAAGACCGACATCTACCCGGATATTGTTTTTCCAGAAGTAATACACGCCGGCATCCAAAATGCAGATGAGCTTCTGATCAAAGTACAGCCGAGCCTTCTGATACTGGGCCACCTCTACTTTTGTGTACACCGTGGCGGGCAGCTTCGCAAATATGTACTGCGGAACATCCTCTGCGACTTCAGGCGTGGACATGTCTACAAGCCGATACTCGTGACGATCTACAACAGACCAGAAGGCATATTTGCCACGGCGCAGCACGCCCTCAAATTTGCCGTTAACGGTGTGAAGTGCCAGATGTTGATCGGCGACCTCAATGACAGAGGTCTGTTTTGCGATTTCTCCGTTGGCAAGCAGAATATCCAACTCACATTTTGCTGAGGCAAGCGGCTCCTTCAGAGAGACGATCTCAATTTCCCGGTCTCCGAACGCATGGTATTTCCCTGCGCTCAGAAGTTTGACAAAGCGACCGTTCCTGAATAGGAAGCCCTTCTGATTCTCGTTGATAATAACCTTTTTCATATGTAAAACCTCCTCGGGTTAAAAGTCGTGATTCGTGATCCATGCCCATTCGGCGGCTGAAACTTTAAGTGTAGGAATCCAATCGGCGGAGAATTGCTTCCTGGCCTTTTGATCCCATGCACGATATCCGATTTCAGACAGGGCCGGATACGCATTGCTTGGAATGTCCTCGGCATCCGAGGATGCCTTGCACATTCTTTGCCGGATCACGAATGCTGTTTTTCATCTGCGCCCAAGGGCGCATCCTTTTGCCGCTTTGGACGGCTACCAAACCACTGGCATACATCATTACAGGATGTATGGCAGGATTCGAACCTGCGATTTGAGGGGAGTTGAACCCCGTCGCTTTCGCGATTGCCACGTGCAGGCAGAACCGGCATACACTTTGGAAGCTCCTCGTGCACCGCGGTGAAAGAAGATTCAAACACCCGCATAGGTTACCCTGCAAGCATAGAATACTAAAATTTTCCTCTCTTATCACGGAAAAAAAGCTGCGAACTCAAATGAGCTCACAGCTTTTTTGCATTTCCAGTCGTTTTTTAATCAGCTCCACGAAGCTTTCCGGTTCAGTCACCTTGATGAACGGGCCGAAGGAAAGCACCCGAATCACCAGCTCCGTTTCATCGTTCCGCTGGTAGTTGATCGTGATGCGATAGTGCCTTTCATCCAACCGCTGCGCCTCCTTTTCAAAGTGCGCAAAATGAAGCAGCACCCGTTCCAGCGCGTTGCGTCCGTCGTACAGCTCGATCACAATATGATTATCAGCGGCGGGGGCAAGCCTTTTTTGATACCTGCGGAAATCTCCTTGAAATGGTTTACAAGATAGGATTCGCCCAAGATTGACGACCTTTCCGTACCGGCAGCCGGAAGTGATCAGCCGGAACTTGTCGTCCTTTTCGGAATACTCCAGATACTCCGGCATGACATTCAGGTGCGTGCGGGTCTCCCGGCGGTTTTTCACATCAATACTGAGCGGATAACGGTTTTTGATCGCATCCAGTATCAAATGAAAGGTTTGTATGTATGTTTCATCTTCAAACGGGTCGCCGTCCGCATATCGGTCAAAGAGATAAATATCGTCTGGCGTGAACAGCGGTGGCACATCTTCAAGGCCGGAAACGTCAAAATCAAACAGACGAATACGGGGATCGAGGGAAATCACTTTCAGCCAGCGCTTTTGTAGCATAGTAAGCGGCATGGTCGGTGGGTGCCGGGTGGGCGTTGTGCCGTCCGGCTCCATAAGCTGCCATTTTCCGCCTGTAAGCGACGGCTCGATGGATAAAACGCTCTCCGAAAACGCACAACTCTTGATGATCGTTCGCAGCTCTTCCTTTGTGATAGGGTGCCGGGCCGCCTGCCGCAGAATCGCTGCAACGGTATTGTAGTAGGTACCGTAAAGCTCGCTGAAGATCATGCTTCATCGCCTCCGTTTAGCTCGTACAGGCGATACATCGTATCAATATCCTTTTTGAACTGTGCTTCCAGTTCCTGATTGGAGAAATGAATGTCTACAATCCGGCAGATGAAGGTTCTGATCCACGGCACCAGTTCACCTGCGTCATAAACGTCGGCGGAAAACCGACTGGTGTGATCGTTAACTCGTTCGACCTGCCCGCAGCGCTTTTCCCGTTCCAGCCGGCGGTGAATATGCTCTTCACCGTCGCCGTACCGCACGGTAAATTCTACATGCTCCAGCCGCTCGGCACCGCCTTCGGTACTGACACCCCAGATATGTTCCTGCATTTGGTCGAGTTTCTCTCTATATGTATCGTAGTTTTCGCAGACATCCGCCGCCTTAACCGACAGGATGTTGTCAAGCCGGAAAGATCCGATCCGTTTACTTCGTGGAACATAGGCCATCAGATACTGGCGGCCGTTCTGCACACTGATAAAAATGCGTAAAGGAACAACCTTCTGCGCAGCGGTGCGTTCCTTGCGCCGGTTTACGGTTTCTATTAGAACAAACTGTTTGCCATGCATCGCCTCAAACAGTGCGTATAGAATTTCACTGTCCAGCGCTCCGGTAATATAGTGATGCTTGAACGCAAAGTGCTCTTCGTGGGCATCGGCTTTATCCAGCAAAAAAGAGCCGATCACCCCGCAGGGTGCGACCTCGGAAAAGAAGTCCAGCGCATCTGTGCAGGCGAACTCAGTCATGTCCGCCCGGCGGTATAGCACCGTTTTCCCGCGTTTTTCCGTACAGATCAGTCCCTGCTCCACATATTCCTTCAGTTTTTTGCGGACAGTGGAGGAATCAAAGGTTTTCGGATTGTCAAAACACAAAATCCGTCGGTCAATCTCGTCCGTGATCTTGTTTAGCGACAGCGCTGTATCAGAATCAAATAAAAGATCGAAAAGCAGAAAATGGAGGGTGATATCTCCGTCGGTAAAGCTTTTCGCTTTCCATGCCTTGTATAGCGGATTGTGATGAGAAATACGGCTGTCGATGGAGAGAAAAATATTTTTACCGTCAGCGGTCTGCCGGAAGCACATATAATCGCCCAGCCAGCTTTCAATGCGGCGGCGTTCGTCGTCATAGGAGCGGGCGCTCTTCTTTGTGAACTCCTCACGGCTTTTGAAGCCGTATACATAGAATTCCCGCATATAGTCCCGTATGCTGTCAAAATTTTTGATCAGCTCACTGTACGCCATACTCTAATCTCCTTTTCAATAAAATTCAATCACATTTTTCCGGGATAATCGGTCTTTGCAAACACAGTTTTCCGAAAAGGACATCAATTGCAGAACTATGCCGATGCACCGGCCAACGAAATGATAAGCACCGTTACCGGATACGTCAATCAATAGTTTGTGTAAAAGGGCATCTCCAACATTTTGTGATCAAAAGTAGAAATATAATCCCGAAAATATATCTGATTGATTTTTTATGCTTCGAAAACGCTGCTTCTTTCTTCGATCAGCGCAATCATCCGTTCTTTTAAATCTTGCGGCAGCAAAGACTCGCTGCACATTGCAATGAACGTGGGCTTCATAGAAACGAGTTTGCGAATCATCTTTTCAGCAGAATTTTTCGGCATGTCGCATTCATCCGCATAGATCAAAAAGTCTTTTTTGCGGATATTCATTTTCTTCCCGTTCATAGCCAGAGCAAACTGTTCCTTGTCCTCCGGCATGATGACATTTACAGGCAGCAAGTCATACGCAGGAGACAAAACATATTTTCCACTGCCAGCAGCAGTTTCAATTAAGGAAAAATTCTTCAGGTGCATATCGGAATTCCCGACAAGGAAAGAGAAGACCAATCGCATATAAAGCTCCGTCATATCGAGCTTTGATCTTGAGGAATATTTCTGAATTACTTTGCTGCATCGCTCATAAGAACCTTTATATTTGTCCTGTGTCAACCGCAAATCAAGTTGACAAAAATCCTCCATGGCAAGCATTATTATTTCATCCTTATGAAACACTCTGTCAACGCGCTTTGTTATATAGGCAAAACTTTTGCTCCCGACGACAAGTGCATGGGGTACTGTAGATATTCCCGCAGCATCTGCCATACACATAACGAGTTGTTCCGCCTCTGGAAGCGCGCGGTAATCGTCAACCTGCGGTTTGAGAATATAGCCTGAGGGATAGTTCAGTAGCGTAAGACGTGGGTTTGTGCCTTCCGAAAGAAGGTGCAGCGACAGCTTTTTCTGGACGCCGGGAACAGTAAAGCCTTTATTTGTATTTTCTGTTGCGAGCAGTTCTAAGGCTTTCTCATCAATCTCAATTTCAGGGATAACGGTTGTTCCGAAGAAGCGTTTGATGCAGCTTTTATGCCAACTAAGCACCTCCTCTCCGGAGCGGAGTGGTTTTCCGCAGCATAAACAGTTTTTCATATGCATTCCTCCCTGATGCTGACATTGCCGATGCCATCCTTGCAGGCAACAAGAAGCAGACCGAAACGATCTTTCAGATCGATTTTCCAATTGCGGCTGACGATATCAAGCAGCCATCCTTCGGGAATCAGCCCATCAAAGAAAGGAAACATCGTTCTCGAAGTATAGCGTTCCTCACTTAGCGGCAAGGTCAGAGAAACAGCCCCGGCATGCTCATTTAAAAGATATTCCGGGTCATAGGAAAACGAATACCCCTCATCGGTTTCTTCGAGAATCCCTGCAAAAATATTTCGTACATAGACATAGGCTGTTCTAAAGGTGTCCATTAATCATCCTTCTTTCCCGGTACAGCTTCTGAATTAAACATGGCAAGAGCTATATTTACTTTATCCATGCGGACCGTTTCTTTCCCTTGTTCCAGTTCACGAACGAAACGAAGACCCAATCCGGATCGCATGGCAAATTCTTCTTGAGTTAATCGCGCTGCGCGTCTGTTCTCTTTAATAAATGTGGCAATTTTATTCATTACTATGATTGCCTCCTCGCCTTACAATTATACAACTATTATATACCCTTCCGGGTATGAAATCAAGATTGTTTTAAAATATATACTCGATAAGGTGCAATCCAATATTTATAGTAAGTGACCGTCCCTTTCGGGTATAAATATGCAACTTCAGCGTTGATATTTTTTATCTGCAAAGAGCACTCGGTCAGGTGACCTTTTTTGCTTACAAGAATATTTTTAAGCTTTTTTGAAAAGGAGCCGATTTTTTTGCGCGTTTTTTTACAACTGCATGGTGAAAGGACAAACAACCTTTCGCGAACTTTGAAAACTGAATATACAGGTCATCAGGTACGTTACCTGTGCTGAGGGAAACCTCAAGCCAAGGTCATAGGTGCGCCAGGACCCCGCAAGGGCGAGCGATTCAACTTATATGGCAAAAGCCGGATTGTCTCCAGTGGCGGCGATGAAAGGTGCAGGAGATCATGATACTTCTCTACGGAGCTGGCGGAGAACCCGGCAGAGGTGAGATTCCTATGAGATCGGTCAGCAGCCGATTGCCTGATGACTTCCCTTTGCGCCTGGGGTGTTGAGAACAAATAAAGCGCACGACCTAAGCGCATAAGAACTGACCTATTTATCTATGAGAGTAAAGGCAAAACATGCGATGACAAATCTGGTTGACAGAACAATGCCTGGAATTAAAAAGGTGCAGTGGAATCGCTCAGACGTACCAGAAAAAGATAAGCTATGCGACTTTCTCCGTGAGTACTGGCATTACGATAACATTACCAAAATGTCCGAGGAGCGATTTATCTCACATTACAACATGTGGGCTAAAAAGAAGGGATACCGCGCCAGTACGCAAAAGGCGAGAGTAATCTATGCCTTGGCTCTGGACGGTATCCCAACCATGTCCTCCAAAACGCCATCGACCAAAATGCTCGTTTTGGAATCCGTTAGAGTCTTACAAATGATTGATACGACTCTAGCTTCCATTTTAGCACAGATGCGAGGTCTTGCAAGTGAACTGAAAGAGTATGAAACAGTAATGGCAATGCCGGGGGTAGGGAATATTCTCGGCCCCAGAATTATAGCCGAGATTGGCGATGCAAGGCGCTTTCATAGTGCAAGTGCACTGGTTGCATATGCGGGATTAGATGCGCCGCCATACCAATCTGGTACATTTACAGGAACCAATAGCCATATCTCAAAAAGAGGATCTTTTACTTTGAGGAAAACAGGCTATGAGATTATTAGATTTGTAAAATGCTCTAAGCCTACAACCGATACTGCTGTGTATGATTATTTATTGAAAAAAGAAGCTGAAGGGAAACCGCCTCGTGTAGCCAAGATTGCTGCACTTAACAAGTTCCTAAGAATCTACTATGCCAGAGTAAAAGAGCTCTACTGCTAAGGATATTTTTGATGCAAGGCCAGAAGCCGGATAGCTGCTGGTCTGCTTTGCTGTACCCGTTTTCACTAGGGATATATGACCGCTTTACTGCAAAATTCCTCTTGACTTTTATTAGCAGGATTATTGCTATTATCCGACGTTCAACTTAGAAATTTTACGCAGTATTTCGGTATCCGCCGGGCAGAACTCATATTGTGAAATCTCTTTTGTCGTAATCCAGCGAATATCATTATGTTCTAGCATTTGCGGCACACCTTTGACAATCGTTGCACGGAACAGCGTCAGGTTGATTGTTATATTGGGGTAAACATGCTCTACTTCCATAAAGACATCGCCTACAGAGCGTGGTTCAGCTCCTCGTGGCAAGCGGTCAATAATCGAGTCCATTACCGAGTTATCGCAAACAAAGCCTAGCTGCCGCAGGAAACACGGATGCAAAAGGCGCGCTCACAAAGTTGGGCGCACTATTTCAAAAGACTGATACAGACTGGCTTGAGGTGGATTTCTCCCGATGGGGGCAAGGCGCACAGGATAATCATCGCTTTGAACTGCTTAAAACCGCAATTTTGCAAAGACACGCCATTTGTTTTGTCTATGTGAGCTCCTACGGGGAGGAAAGTCACCGAAAGATATACCCTTTGAAACTGGTTTTCAAGTCGAAAGCGTGGTACCTGCAAGGCTATTGTCTTGAAAGACAGGATTATCGTACCTTTAAGATTAACCGCATGCTGAATGTAGAATTAACAGACGAGCATTTCCCAGCGAGACAATACAGCCCGCCTCCCATCGAATCGGCGGACGCTGCAGCACTGTCTCTGATTGATCTGGAACTGCAATTTTCAGCGCGGGCTGCCTACCGTGTTTATGATGAATTTGATGAAGGCTGCATCGAGCGCAATGACGATGGATCCTATCACGTTTTTGCCCGGCTGCCGGAGGATGGCTGGCTCTATAGCTTTTTGCTTTCTCTGGGCGGGGACGTGAAGGTACTCAGTCCTGCTTATATTGCAAACAATTTAATGAAAAAGAAAAGCAAAACATGACATACTGCTGTCATGTTATCTGATGTATCATGAATCCGGGAGTGATGAAAATGGAATGGCTAAAGCTTTATGGACCGGACAAGCAGCCAAGTGCCGCTGAAATCGCGAGATACATTAACAGCTCCTTATGGGATGAAATGAACCACTTTTTACAGGAGAATTATGAGACTCAACCTGACTATAGCTATAGCTGCTGTTCCGGGCAGCCGGGCTGGAATGTAAAATATCAAAAGGCCGGGCGTTCCCTCTGCACACTCTACCCGATGGATGGGTACTTTATTGTACTGGTGGTGATCGGCGCCAAGGAACAGACCGAGGCGGAGCTCGTCATGCCGATGTGCGACGGATATACGCAGCAGCTGTTTTCAAATACTGCTTTCAGTACGGGCGGCAGATGGCTAATGGTCGCCGTTACCAGCGAGGCTGTTCTGAAGGACGTAGAACGCCTGATCCAGATCCGTCGGAAGATCAAAAGGAGGGCTTAGTTATGGATAACATCATCACCGTAACGGCAGAGAATATTGACCGTGAGCACATCTGCTGTGCCATTTCCGACAAGAAGGGCGAGACCTGCGTTTTCTCAAAAAAGGTGTGGATGAAGGAGCGCTTTGAGGACGGACTTGTGTTCCGGAAGCTGGACATTCGGGGAAAGGTGTTCATTGAGTATATTCCCGCGGAGAAGGCATGGTGTCCCATCGACGCTCCGGGATATATGTACATCAACTGCTTTTGGGTTTCGGGGCAGTTTAAGGGCAAAGGCCACGCCAACCATCTGCTGGAGGAGTGCATCGAAGACGCCAAAGCCAAGGGCTGCTGTGGACTTACCGTTGTTGCCTCGAAGAAAAAGCGCCCATTTCTGTCCGATCCGGATTATCTGAAATACAAAGGCTTTAGAGCAGCCGATACCGCCGAACCTTTTTTTATCCTCTACTATCTGCCACTTACCGAGAATGCGCCTGTCCCAAAGTTCAAAGAATGCGCAAAACAGGGCAAAATTGAGGAAAAAGGCATGGTACTGTATTATACCAACCAGTGTCCGCACACGGACAAGTATGTGCCGCTCATCGTGAATCTTGCAAAGAAACGGGGAGCGCAAATCAGCGTCCACAAGATCGAGACGACCGAGCAGGCCCAATCGACCCCCACCCCGTTTTCCACCTACGGTTTTTTCTATGACGGCGTGTTTTTGACCAACGAGATTTTCGGCCCGGCAAAGTTTGAAAAGTTCATGGATCAAAACGGATTTTAAAAATCGATAAGGAACCGTGCCGCAGCGCTTTTATGTCGCTGTGGCACGGTTTTATTGCGCAAGCGGGTGAAGTCCTTATTTCCGACCGATGCCGCGCTCTATTTAATTCGTTTGAAAATAATATAGTGCTTGACATAAAATTTTTATTCAGTTACGCTTAATTCAAGAGATGACGTCAACTCTCAATACTGTGAACGGAGAGTTAAAAATGTATCATGGAAGATTTACCGGAACCCACTACGAGGCCGGGTACAAATGGGGATGCTCACTGCTCAAAAACGGGAAGAAACTTGACCATTGTCCAACCTTTGCGCTGACAGAGGACAAATACGCCTTTGCCAAAGAATGTGCTAAAGAATATCAGAGATATTTTCCGGAGGTTCTGGATGAAATACAGGGCATTGCGGACGGAAACGAAGTCTCCGTGGAAACGCTTCACGCGCTGCTGTTCTGCATGTACTGCTTTGAATTTGATAACAAATGCACCTGCTTTGCTTTCAGCACGGAAAACGAAATCATTTTTGCACGGAACAGTGATTTTCTCGTGAGTCTTGAAAAGCTCTATATGAACTGCCTGTACCGCCTTGAGGGAAGCTATGCGTTCAACGGAAACACCACAGCTTTTGTCCAGATGGAGGATGGAGTCAACCAGCACGGATTAGCGGTCGGATTGACCTTTATTTACCCTCATGTGCGAAAGCCGGGGCTGAACGCCGGAATGCTGCTGCGTTATCTTCTGGAAAAATGTAAAACAACCGCCGAAGCGATTGAAAAATTACAGGCTTTACCTATCGCGTCGGCGCAGACGCTGACCCTTGCGGATAAAAACGGGGACATCGCTGTGGTAGAATGCAATCCGAAGGATATGGAAATCATTCGGCCGCGTACCGGGGAACAGTTTGTCGCCACGGCCAACAACTTCAATTCCAAAAAAATGCGGCCCTACCGCAATCCGGAAATTGACGACTGGCGTTCGGACGAACGCTATCAAACCGCGCGTTCCGCACTTTTGCAGAATCAAAGCCGCTATACCGTTGCCTTCGCGCAGGATGTTCTGTCGGGTAAATACGGCTTTCTATGCCAATATGACCGCAAGCAAAACGCCGATACTGTCTGGTCTGTTGTTTATGACCTCAAGCGAAAGCAGATTTGGCGTGTGGAAGGAAACCCCGCACGAAAGCGTTTCAAAGAAGATCTCCGTATGAAGCTGGATTAAGCGATCGATTTTTTTACCGCACCGGGTAATTCCCTTTGATTGCCCGGTGCGGTTGATTCATTATCTCGAAGGAAGGCGGAAAAAACAATGAAAAAGCATTTGTCGGAAATGACTTTAGAGGAACTATGGGAGCTATTCCCTATCTTCTTAACAGAACATCAGACCTGCTGGGATATCTGGTATCAAGAAGAATTACGCAATTTGCAACGACTTCTGCCCGCAAAAGAGATTGTGCGGATCAACCATATCGGCAGTACCGCTGTCAAGACGATCTGGGCGAAACCCATTGTGGATATTATGATGGAAACCAAACCGGACAGTGATTGGACAACTGTCAAAAAGAAGCTGTTTCAAAGCGGATACCTCTGCATGTCGGAGGACAGCAGACGGATTTCATTTAATAAGGGCTACACGGAAAACGGCTTTGCGGAAAAGGTCTATCATCTGCATCTACGGCGTGATGGGGACAATGATGAGCTGTATTTTCGGGATTATCTGATTGACCACCCTCAAACAGCAAAAGCTTATGAGGAGTTAAAGCTAAATTTGTGGAAGAAGTACGAGCATAACCGTGACGCCTATACCGAAAGCAAGACGGATTTCATCCAAAAACATACGCAGGAAGCCAGAAAATTGTACGGGGAACGCTATGACCGGAGCTCTAAACGAGAGGTGGCACCGGCATTGAGTAAATATGAACCGCTATGGAAAGCTCTTGAAGAAAAAGGTGGTCAATCGATCCGGCTTTCCTTTGAGGAAATCAAAGCCATTTTGGGATTTGAAATTGATCACTCCTTTTTGAACTATAAAAAGGAAGCGTCCCAAGTTGGCTATCAGGTTGATAAGATTTCTCTTAAGGAAAAGCATGTTACATTTCATAAAATAAATTAATGTTGTCACATGATAAAGCCAGTATAAAGGAGCAGAAAATGAATTTTGATATAGACACATGGATGAAATCGTATTTGAATAAACTGAACTCTCTGTTTGGCTCTCGCCTGCTGTTTGTCGGGCTTCAGGGAAGCTATGGCCGGGGCGAAGCCACGGAAAGCAGTGATATTGATCTGGTTGTGATACTTGACAAAGCAGTTGCGCAGGATTTAAAAGCATACGGCGCCATGCTGGACACACTTCCAAACCGGGAGAAAGTATGTGGATTTATCTCCGGCCAACAGGAATTAATTAACTGGGAACGTTCCGATCTGTTTCAGTTCTATCATGACGCCACACCGGTTTTAGGCAGCATTGATTTTCTGCTACCGTTGATTGGCAAGGAGGATATCCGCCGCGCCATACGAATCGGAGCCTGCAACATCTACCACATGTGCGGCCATAACATGGTGCATGAAAAAGACGCTGGGATATTGAAAGCACTTTATAAAACCGCCGCCTTTACGGTACAGGCAGTCTATTACGATCAGACGGAAACTTACATAAAGCAAAAGGTCGAGCTAATCCCTGTGCTGCAGCCGCAGGAACGGGAAATTTTGCAGACCGGCATGATGCTCAAGGAACAGCCGGATAAAGCACTTTCTGATTTTGAAAGGCTTTCTGAACTGCTGTTTAATTGGGCGGCAGGGTTGATTATTGAATACAAAATCGACTGAGTAAAAACAGAAATTTCACAAACGTTTCAGCTCTCAGATTTATATCCTACACAGGTTAGAAAGGACAAGGCAAATGAAAGATTGGTTTACAATAAATCATGTTGATACGGATACGCATATTATCAGTGAATACCGGCATTGGGAGGAAACGCACTGCTATCTTCTGAACGGCACCGACCGAAGCCTGCTGATTGACACCGGCCTCGGCATCTGCAATATTTACGAGGAAGTGAAAAAGCTGACCGACAAGCCGGTCATTGCCGTGGCAACCCATATCCACTGGGATCACATCGGCGGTCATCAATACTTCCCGGATTTTTATGCTCATGGGGATGAATTAAACTGGCTGAGCGGAAAATTTCCTCTGACCATGAAGCAGATCAAGAAAATGGTAGTTGACCGCTGTGATCTGCCGGAAGGTTATGATGTAAATAACTATGAATTTTTCCAGGGAACACCCACAAGAGTGCTGAAGGATGGCGACGAAATCGACATCGGAGGTCGTTGTATTCAGGTACTGCATACGCCCGGACATTCACCGGGGCATATGTGCTTTTATGAAAAGGATCGCGGTTATCTTTTCACCGGCGACCTTGTTTACAAAGACACTTTGTTTGCCTATTATCCCTCGACCGACCCGGAGGCCTACCTGGAATCTTTGGAACGAGTTGCCGTTCTTCCGGTAAATCAGGTTTTTCCGGCGCATCACAGTCTGGATATCGAACCGGAAATACTCCTGAGAATGCGGGATGCCTTCCGGCAGCTGAAAGCGGAAGAGAAACTGCACCATGGCAGCGGGACTTTTGATTACGGTGATTGGGCTGTAGGGCTGTGAGCTACCTGTGAGCCCGATTATTAAGCAGGAATCTAAATCACTCTGAATATTATCAATCCGGAACTGATTGAACCAACCGCAAAGCATGTCGACAATTTCATAGATTTATTCTCTAAAACAGTGTAGAATAAATTACTCACCCCATCACTGTACTGCGTTTCAGCAGAACAACGATGGGGTATTTTTACTATTTAGTATCCAATTGAAATAAAAAAATGTATTTCAACTACGGACAGTCATGCTCTGTCAAATTCTTCTACCCATTTCCTCCGCCGCCTTTAGTTTGGGATTACCCGCAATGTTGCCTTTCTCTGAAACGCCGCAAACAGTGACCATACCGCCATCGTCAAGGGAAAAACAGCTCAGAACGGCGCGGTACATGGTGATCACGGAATCAAAAACCGATTCTTTTTCGTCCGCGCATGCCGCAAGCAGACCAAGCTTTTTCACCTTGAAGGAACTGCGAATGGGATTATGGAGCCGGTCGATGATACATTTCAGTTGAGAACTGACTCCATAGAAATAGATCGGCGTAGCGATCACAATGACATCGGCTATCGAAATACGCCTGTAACAGTCCTCCATATCGTCATGCTGGACACACCGGTGCTCCGCATCCCGGTAACATGCATTGCAGCCGATACAGCCGCCGATCTTTTTGCCAATAACGGAAATCTTCTCGACATGATTGCCCGTACTGCACGCACCCTCGATGAATGCATCCGCCAAAAGCTCCGTGTTTCCATTCTTGCGCGGGCTACCGACGATCACAATAATATTTTTCACGGGTCTGTTCCTCTTTTCAACAATTTGGGCTGCAAAATTTCGCGATTCAATTATATCATGCGAAAAAAGGCAGTTCAACGAACGAAATCTTCATTTGAATTGCGTTTTTTAAATCGTTTATGTTAAAATAAACCAAAGCATAAATATGCGATACGAAATGGGGCGTAAAACAATGGCTGTTGATAAGCAGTATTCATCGGATGTTGAAGCGATATTGTCATGCAGGTACGATAATGGCGCTGACTACTGGACTACACCCGACAAACGCCTAATAAAAGGTTCCCCTTTTTCTACTCTGGACAGCGTACTTTATCTGCTGGAATTGGGTATGGAACCTACCGAGCCTTTACTGAAAGAATGCGCCGACTTGATCTTTAGTGCATGGAGAGAAGATGGAAGTTTCAAGTTGTACCCGCAAGGCTCTGTTTACCCGTGCCATACTGCCCACGCCGCCGAGGTACTGTGCTGCATGGGGTATGCCTCTGATGTCAGGCTACAAAAAACCTTCGAGCACCTTTTGGATATTCAGTATACCGACGGTGGCTGGCGCTGCAATAAATTCAGCTTTGGCCGGGGGCCGGAAACAGAGTGTTCGAACCCCTTTCCAACCCTTACTGCCTTAAATGCATTCCGCTTTAGTGACTATCTCAACAAAGAACCAGCGCTTGACAGAGCGGTGGATTTCTTGCTTGAACATTGGACAATCCGAAAGCCAATCGGCCCATGCCACTACGGAATAGGTACGCTGTTTATGCAGGTCGAATATCCTTTTCGCAACTATAATCTTTTTGTTTATGTCTATGTTTTGTCCTTTTATGATCGGGCAAAGGAGGATAAACGTTTTCGGGAAGCCTTGGAAGCACTGAAGTCTAAAATGGTCGATGGGCAGATTATTGTTGAACGGGTGGTTCCGAAGCTGGCCAAGCTTTCTTTTTGCAAGAAGGGGGAACCAAGTGAGTTGGCAACCATGCGCTATCATGAAATTTTGAGAAACCTTGGCTGAATAAGATAGCGCGCATTTGATGGCATACTCGAGCAAGTAATTGCCCCTCCCCCGGTATTATAGCGATAGCTGAGAATTTGAAAGGGGTATGATATGGAAATAAGAGAACAAGCAGAAAAACTGCTGAAGAGAGTAAAAAAGTTTATTTTATGTGCGATTGACAGTGACGGTTATCCTACAGCAAAGGCGGTTCTCCCATCGAAAGGCAGAGAAAGTTTAGGCAGGATATTTTTTGTTACAAATACACATTCAAATTATGTTAAGGACATTATAAGAAATAATAAGGCAGGCGTATATTTCTTTAGTCCGATATTATTCAGGGGATGTCTCCTCAAGGGTGAAATGACGGTTTGTGATGATATGAGTATCAAAGCAAAGCTATGGAAGAACAGTTACAAGGGCGCATACCCGAATCCTGAGCAAACGTATAACGATCCTGATTTTTGCGTACTTGAGTTTAGGGCAATACGTGGGCGTTATTATAGTTTGTTCAAAACTACTGATTTTGATATATAAGCTTTAAATAAAGCAGGCCGGCTCCGAACAAATTGAGTCTATCTATAAACAATAATGTGAGCTGTTAATTATTTATATAAGGAGCAGATATGATTAGAAAGTTTAAAATTGATGAATTAGAAACGGTCATGGAAATATGGCTCAAAACGAACATTGCGGCTCATGATTTTATTATCGAAGACTACTGGCAGGGGAATTATGAGCTGGTTAAAAAGATGTTACCTGATGCAACAGTATTTGTTTATGAAGAGCATAATGCAATTCTAGGATTTATTGGGTTAACAGAAAACTATATTGCCGGAATATTTATCGATGCAAATAGTCAATCCAAAGGTATAGGGAAAGCTCTGCTTGATTACGTTAAGAAAAGCTATTCAAAATTGTCGCTGCAGGTTTATAAAAAGAATTCTCGTGCGGTCAAATTCTACCTGAGAGAAGATTTTGTTGTATCAAATGAGCAAACGGATAAAAACACCGGCGAAACAGAGCTTGTAATGAATTGGTCAAAATGAGCACAATCGAACATTCAGCCTCTTTTTGAGCTACTCATTGTGTTTAAACCGTATAACTCTATTTGAGTTTGATTATATAAATAGGAGAAAAAGCGTCATGGAAAAGCTTTACCAGATTTATCAAATTGATTCATTTACAAAAGAACGATTAACAGGGAATCCTGCTGGGGTAATTACAAATGCCGATGGATTGTCTGATCAACAGATGCAAAAAATAGCGCGTGAGCTAAATAATTCAGAAACTGCCTTTATTTTTTATTCAGAAGACGATACTTACGATGTAAAGGTTCGTTTTTTTACCCCAACAAAAGAAGTTCCGATTTGTGGTCATGCTACAATTGCTGCACACTATGCGAGAGCTATAGAAAATAATTTTGGAACGACACGCGTATTACAAAAAACGGGTGCAGGCATTCTACCGGTTGACATCATACGGGAAAGCGACGATTATAAAATTGTAATGACACAGGGTGAAATAGAAGTCCATGATGCGCTTTCAGTCAAGGTGCAACAAACTTTAACCGCCGCGTTGGGCATTAATCAAAATGACATCATAGATAGATGGCCTGTTGCAATCGCATCGACGGGACATTCCAAAGTGATGATAGGCATCAAAGATATCAAAATGCTGCATAACTTACGTCCTAATATGGATAGTCTAGCAAAGCTCAGTAATGAGATCGGATGCAATGGTTACTATGTTTTCACCATGAATCAGAATGAAACGCCAATGATACACGGCAGAATGTTTGCACCTGCCATCGGAATTAATGAAGATCCCGTAACAGGTAATGCAAACGGGCCACTTGGTGCCTACTTGGTTCACTACGGCCTTGTAACGCATAACGGTACCCTATTTACATTTAATATTATGCAGGGTGAAGCTATTGGCCGGGCAGGTACAATGGAGGTACAGGTAAAAATCAGAAACAACAAACCCATAGAAGTAAAAATAGTCGGTAATGCAGTTATTGCATTTTCTACAGAGCTAACGCTATAACAATAAAGTCAATTGATTTGGTACCCTCTTATAAGCATAATATTCAATGTTATGCCAATTACCTACTTCGCATTTTGTTTACACTCTGTGAAGCGCGCCAGATCTGATTATTTATATAATTATCATATGTCTATGGAATGCTAAGGAGGTTTTGTTTGCATGGATGAGAAAATAAGGAACACAATTACCAATTTACAAAAGAACAACATGGCTGGGTACTATGCTGAAAATACAAAAGAACTGCTTTTACTGCTTTCCACATTACTGATTAAAGGGGAAAGAATTGGCTGTGGAGACTCTATTACATTAGAGGAAACTGGAGTATTCGAATATCTGCGAAACGAGGATTTTACGTTTTATGATAAACATCAGCTCAATTTGACATCTGAAGAAAAAAGAGCAATCTATTTAAAGAACTTTGATACAGACACATTTATTACAGGAACAAACGCCATAACTACAGATGGTCAGTTATTTAACATTGATGGGAACGGCAGTCGTGTTGCTCCTATGATTTATGGACCTAAACAGGTTATTGTTGTGGTTGGTGCAAATAAACTAGTAGATACTGTAGAAGCTGCTGTTTACCGTACGAGGCAAATTGCAGCTCCCATGGATGCAAAAAGGCTTTATAAGAATACGCCGTGTGTAAAACTTGGCAAATGCATTAATTGCAAACACGAACAGCGTATTTGTAACGACTTTGTTTTAATTTCCAGACAATTTATTAAGGACAGAATAAAAGTGATTTTTATAAATGGAAATTATGGTTATTGATTAACATACCATTATGAGTATTATGGGAAACCTTTAAAAATCAGCAGGCCAACTCTGTAATAAAAGTTGGCCTGCTTTTTCGTTACATCCCTACGACGCTCCGCATGTAGAGGAGTACTCAGGTAACCACCGGACAGGCAAAAGGAATAGCCGCGCGGGTATGCTAGGAAACCCTTGAAGCACTGACCGGATATTTCACATCATTCATGAGAGTTTCCCCTATACAGTTATAATTCTTTGCTGAGGAGAAAGTCGGCAATATGAACAGTTTTGATTCCCTTATGGTTTCCTCCGGCATAATCGTCCGTTGTCAAAACATATTTGGGATAGTTATCGTGAATATCGAGCAATCGCCCATATTCACGTTGCGTGGTTTTTTCGGATTTAATTTCTTTGGTTACCTGCACATAGATTTTCTCGTCAAGCCTTGCAGCAACAAAATCTATCTCGAAATTATCGAGCTTTCCAACACAGACTTCATAGCCACGGCGAAGAAGTTCCAGATACACGATATTTTCCAGCATGGCATCTGCGCTGTCAGCGGTATAACCAAGAACGCTATACCGTAACGAAGGGTCAGCGAGATAAAATTTCTCCTGTGTTTTCAGCAATTCTTTGCCCTTGATATCATAGCGGGAACAGCGGTGCAGAATATAAGCACTCTCCAACTTACTGAGATAACTGTAAACCGTTTCATTGTCCAGCGTCCGCTGCTCGCTCTTCAGGTAATTTGAAATGGACGATGCCGAAAAGGTATTTCCAACATTATCAAAAACGTATTTGACCACCCGTTCCAGTTGATCCACTTTTTTGATCTGACTGCGTCGAACAATATCGGTAAAAATTGTGGAATTATAGATGTCTTTTATAATAGGATAAGCTTCTTCTCTGGCATATTCCCGAAGATGAATCGCGGGAAAACCGCCGAATTGAAGATACCGGACAAGCTCTGTGCGCGGATCGCCTACTGTTGTGTATTCTTTGCGAAAAGCAAGATACTCCAAAAACGAGAGCGGAAAAATTCGAAACGAAACATACCGTCCAGTCAGATAGGTCGAAATCTCCGAAGACATCATCCGGGAGTTTGAACCGGTCACATAAATATCCACATTATAATCAGACATCAGCGAATTTACAACTTTTTCCCATGATTTTACTTCCTGAATCTCATCGAGAAACAGATAGGTTTTTTCGTCCGGTGACAGTTGCTCCTTCAGAACGGTAAACAGTTTCTTAGCCGTCATGTCTTCATATTCCAAAGAATCGAAGCTGTAATGAATGATGCGCTCCGGTTCAATACCACACTTGAGGAGCTCATCCATCACCATCTTCATGATCGTCGATTTTCCGCAGCGGCGAACTCCGGTCAGTATTTTCACAAACGGCGCATCCTTGTACGCCATTATTTTTTCAACATAATCAGGTCTGAAAATCATTTCATACACCTCCTGTTTTATATATTATACCTCAAATATAAGATAGTCAAACAGTTTTGCGGTTTATATCCGCAAAACTTTATAAATTATATTTTTATTGCGGATATTATATGCCCATTTACTCTTAATTATTCTAATTGCAGTTTAACTGGAATAATGCGGAGAATTCTTTAATCATGATTTTTAATGTGGCACTTGACATAATCACTTTTTCTGAGGAGATATATTCAATAATTGACTTTTTTGAAATCACGAAACGCGTCCCAATAAGTGATGCAAAAATCTCTTTTTTCTTAATTCTGAGCAAAATATAGTTTGGTGAAAGGTGTGACAGTTCTGCTGCCTAGGTCAGCGTAAGAGCGCCGGGATATGTACGGTATTTTTTCTGTGAGCCAGTATCTGAAAGCGGTCAAATAACCGGGATTCAAACAAAGGTTTGAACTTTTCTGTACTTTATTCCTCCCGGAGTTGAACAGCCCAGATGGTAGCCCGAAACAGTTTGGATTAGCTTCCAGAATCTTTTGTACCCGTTCGACGGTTTCTTTATCAATCCGATATCTCCATGTCCTTGAGTTCCGAATTTCACAAGGGATATATCCGTTATCCAAGAGATATTTCAGTTTTCGTTTGCTGATATGCAGAATTTTATATAACTGATCAGCCGAAATAAATTCACTCATGCTCTGCACCTCCAACAGCCACCTTTTGATATTTAGGCTGACAGATTGTATCCATCAGTAATGCCGCAGTCCGTTTTGAATGTTCCTCCAGATGTATGTAAATGTTAGCCGTAGTGGAAATATCCGAATGACCAAGATATTCCTTGACAGCAATCAACGGAATTTGGTGCTGTATCAGGATTGATGCACAGGTGTGTCGGAGATCATGAAACCGAACATCAGGTAATCCGCACTGTCTCAAAATCACTTTAAAATGAGCCGACACATAGTCTGGATGAAAAAGCCGTCCAAGTGGATCACAGCAGACGTAGTCGGCGTATTCTGTGGAATAGGAGTCGGCAAACATTATCTGATAAAGTTGAACCCTTTTTCGTATATCCAGCAATACCGCCTCCGCATTTGGTGTCAGGGGAAGATAACGTCTGGATGAATCGTTTTTCATCTTTTCTATATGCAGCAGGTAGAAGTCCGCTTCATCACGCCCGACCGCTGCCGAACAGCGGTCGCCTGAAACTCATAGCATGTCGAACGCGCATAGAAAAACCCTCCAAACCCGCAAGTCTGGAGGGAGACGATATGTTTATTCGAGCATGAAAATCACCCCGCCAAACTCACTTTTTTTGTTGGGCGGATATGCCTTTCATTTTAGTCAATTACTGCCGGAATAATATGTTCTTTAATCAATGTCAGCCGATCACGGGCGTTCATCATAAACTCTGATGCAATTGCCACAACCATATCTTTTTCCGGTATGACAAAATGGATATTCCATTTTCTAAACTTAGAATGTCTTGCCTTAGCTGTTTCAAAGTATATTCATAAGCGGTTACCTTGTCTTGCAGATCCCTTTTCTTACGATTCAGAGCCAAACAAAGCTTTTCATCCGATTGATCTTTTTCTAATTTGAGAATCGCTTTGATTTCCTCAAGCGAAAAGTCATAAGACTTCAGACGGTTGATGAACAGCATCTTTTTCATCTGCTCAATGGAATAATATCGGTAACCGTTTTCAGGATTAATTTCATCCGGGTAGATCAGCCCGATTTCTTCATAATAGCGAAGCGTCTTGGTGGATACTTCACATATTTTTGAAAACTCTCCGATCGACAGCACACTCGACACCTCCATTTCTCACATTCTTCTGTTCAACTCAATGATACACCTTGCCCTAAGGGCAAGGTCAACCGCGAAACACACGATACAACGCTTTCTGAAAGACGGCAAGCGATTGTAAATTCTCAAAGCCGATCCAGAAACTCTATGTAGCACCCAGCGCTTTGTTCGATTATTTCGGCTGACAGATCACTCTCCGCCCCATATATCGCGAAAAAGGGACGATAATCTGCATCCATGTAACGAAATGTCATTTCAAAGGGTGTCAGCAGCTTCTCAAGATTATAAAGGTTAAGTTCTTTTTCGCTGCATTCTTCTTTGATTACTGCGGTAACAGCCAGCGCAACCTTACGCCCTGCCAGTTTACCCCCGCCGTCTAAGCCATAAGCCCACCCGTGTATAAGAACAACATCCAGCCATTTTTTTAACAGGTAGGGACAATTAGACCAGATAACCGGAAATTGGAGGATCAGATTGCCGTGGGATTCCACCAGCTTCTGCTCCTCCTTCACATCGATGTTTCCGTCCGGATAGACGGTATGCAATTCATGGACAGCATAATGTTCCGGATGTTTTTTCAGTTCTTCTACCCACCGTTTGTTGACTACGGAACTTTCCGGATGGGGATGGGTTACAATGATAAATGTTTTCATTCGGAACATCTCCTTTGCAGTCTGTACGAATCCATACATGGCCTTTCTGCCGTGAGAATCTAGTCAATCATTGCCCATCCATCCGTATCCTTTGACTTTTCTGCCGACATTCCGATTTTGTTTAGTTCTGCCACGGTTATGGCATCTGTCTGACTTGCCTCTCCGCTTAAAACTGCATCAAGAAAGGCAGAAACAGACTCCCTGACGCCGGGCCAGTCGGCATGCGGCTGTAAAGCCGGACAAAATTCTGTTTTGATATTCGGATTACCAAGCGTTTTCAGACTGATTTGACCGGTGAAATAGTCGAGGTCTATTACACCCGAGCTTCCGACCAGATTTACATGAAGGGCCAGCTTTTCCGCACTGTGGACATTCATTTTTAGAAATCCCCATACGCCGTTATAATCAAAGATGCCGGTACTGACGTTTTGTCTGCGACCGTTCAGTCCGTAACCGTCCAGCACAAGCACACGTTTTGGTGAAGAACCAATGAGGCAGTTCAGCAGGTTGACGTACCAGCATGACGCACGGTTGATCAAGCAGGTGTCAAGCCCGGGATTTTCACCTCCCCAGTTTGCCTGGAGATCAACCGTTACATTTTGAAGAGATCCGATTGTTCCTTCTTTTACCATCGCTGCGACTCGTCTGACGGCGGCATGGTACCCCAATTCAAGGTTTGCATGGGTTATTTGCCTGGCATGAAGGAGCTGCTCAACGATTTCAGAAATTTCTTCGCGCCGCTCGGCCACAGGCGGCTCATAAAAGACCGGTATGCCGCTTTTGAGAACTGTTTCAAGAGTTTGCCGGTGCAGAGGGTCGGGAACGGCGATCATAACGGCATCCGGTTTGGTGTTTGCGAGTAAGTCCATACCGTTTTCAAAGACAGCTACATCGGAGCCTAATATTTTGACAGCATCCTGTCTTGTTTTTTCCGACGGCGCGGCTACGGAAGTGACGACGGCCCGCCCGTCGTATTCAAGTGAAGGAAGATAGGCATTCCTTACGAAATTACCAAAACCAATCAATGCAATCTTTAATGGTATCATAAGAGCTCCTTTCCCTGTTAAAGCACTCATAAGTAATTTTATCTTTTTACCGGTCAATCCGGTTTACCTATCCTGCATCCCCGTGCTTTTTTGCCATGGCGGATAAGCGCATTGTGCAGATAAGCAGTCCCGCGCCGCAGGCCAGAAGGACATAAGGCATCAGCGAAAAGGAAACATGAGAGAAAAGCTGACCAAACAGCGGCGGCATCAGCGTAGTGCCGGTATAGGCGCATGCCATCTGAAAACCCATCGTTGCCTGTGCGTTATCTTTTCCGAAATGAACCGGCGTCTGATGAAGCATAGATGGGAAAATCGGGGCCAGCCCCAGCCCGATAAGCACCAAAGCACACAGCGAAAACAAAGCCGGCATGGGCAGCAGCATAACGATAACACCGGTAATCATAAGAACGGAACCAATACGGATCAAGGTTTCATTGTTCAATTTTATCGAAACGAACCCGCTCAACGCGCGTCCGGCTGTAATGCCCAGAAAGAACAGGGAGAACCATCCCGCCGCGATTTCAGGAAGAAATCCCTTAACCTTTACCAGATAGCTGGCACCCCAAAGCATCATAGAGCTTTCAATCGATGTATACAGGAAAAAAGTCAGCATCGCATAAGGTGCGCCTTTTACCCGCAGGGGTGCGAAAAGCCCCTGCTTTGCTCCTCCCGCTGAGGTTTGCACTTGTCTGGCAGTACCCGGATTTTCATATTTTCGCCACATTGGAAGGGAAAGCAGCAGCAGTGCGACCAGAGCGAACTGGATGACGGACAGACTCCGGTATCCGTCCCGCCAGCTATGGCCGGACTGCAGCAAAGCGGATATAAGGATAGGCCCCAGCATAGCGCCGACTCCCCAGAAACAGTGCAGCCAGTTCATATGTTTCGCGGCATAGTGCTCTGCAACAAATTCATTCAGGCCGGAATCCACGGCCCCCGCGCCAAGACCAAGCGGAACGGCGCAGGCCAGCAGCCACAGAAAAGAAGGGGATAATGAAAATCCCATCAGCGCGGCAGCAGTCATGGCGAGGCTCACCACTGTTACTTTGCCTGTACCGAACCTGCGGATCAGCCGGTGGGAGAACAAGCTTGAAAGAATGGTGCCGCCAGACACAAGCCCGGAAATATACCCCGCGTTTCCAACCAGAACTCCAAGTTCCATATTCATGACGGGCCAGGTGGAACCCAGCAGGGAATCCGGAAGTCCCAAGCTGATAAATGATAAGTATATCAATGCCAGAAAAATCATATTGCATCTCCTGAGTATGTTAATTTTTTACCTGTTGTTATTTCGTGCGCAGCCCTGCTTGATAAGCAGATACCGCCCGCACAATCAAACCGGAGATAATGTCGGAATCCAGATTGCTTTTATAAGCAATGGAAGGAAATATGTCCCGCATAGATTGCGTGGAAATCGTCTGCCGAATTGTTTCCTTCAAAGCGTCGGTAAAGAAATCACCGTATAAAACAACATGGCTTGGATTTACGATGCCGGAGAACGCGCTTATCACTTTGATTATGGCAGACCCGGCTTCCTGCGGATTTTCATAATCGATGGAAAGCCAGTCGATTCCCAAGGGCAGGCAAGCGACTTCCCCGGCATATCCGCTGGCTCCTTTCAAAATTTTGCCGTCGATCATGATACCCGCGCCGGGATTGTAATATTTCGGAAAGTAAATCCCCACAATGACGGAATCCGGATTGATGTTCCTGCCATAACCGAACACCGCTATATTGACATCGTTTTCTACAATTATGGGCATTTGATATCTGCTCTGAAAATGATCTGTAAACGAGGCCCCTTCCAGTTCCTTGTAATCATTGGCGAGAATGACGCCGTCGCGCTCCACTCCCGGCAGAGAAAAGGACAAGATCCGTATTGTTGGATATGCCTGTAAGCATGAGTCGATCATGACGTTAAAGCTTGCAAGCTGGATACGATCAAAGCATTGTTCCGTCTGCCACACGACCTCGCCGTATAAATTCCCGATACAGGCCAGAATGATATTTTCTCCGTTTCGCACCTGCGCTGAAAGCGCAAGCACATGGGCGTATTCCGCATTAAAGGTATAGGCCTGTGACGGTCTTCCGCCCGTATCGGAAACCAGCTCCCCCGGTATTGCCTCTCCGCTTTCCACAAAACTGTTCAGTATATTCCCAACTGTGGCAAAGCTAAGGCCTGTAGCCTGAGCCAACTCCTTCGTTGTGGAGGTCTTGCAGGAACACAGGGCCCGAAGAACCGTTTGGGCATTGCTCTTTTTCATATCGAACATATTGATACTCATAAAAATCACACACCTTAAATCAGTAGTTATACTCTTTCCATAAAGAACGGCTCAGCACCGCAATGCCCCAGTTGAATCGCCGGTTTTGTCCTGCCGTGAAAATCGCTTCCGCATGTTACAAAAACACCGTGCTGCCGGGCTTTCCTCAGAAACCACCGGGCAACCTCAGGAGAATGGTAGCTGCTGTAAGCTTCTATTCCGTCAAGACCCAATAAAATCAACTGATCAATCCTGTCAAAATCTCCGTGCAGGTTAACGCCCGGATGGGCCAAAACCGCTTTTCCATTATTGCAGTGAATGATATCGATCACATCCCTCATATCGGGATAGGTCATGCCTGCGTAGCACGGCTTTCCCTGTGAGCAATAATCCCAATAGAAATTTACATACGGGTTATCGCTTCGATTGCCGCCCTTTCTATAGGGCCGCAAAAGATCGTTTTCAAGATATTTTTCATTCTTCAGCAGAGCTTCGGCAAAGGCCTCTCCCGTCCAGCTTTCACTCCAATATCCTCCGGAGGTTACCTCCTTCAGATCTTCTCCGGTGAGATCAAAGCCCATCCTGTTTACCAACCGGAGGCTTTTTTGAGAAGCATCGGCACACTGTTTTCTTACACTCTGTTCGATAGCTTCAAAATCAGGACTTTCAAGGTTGATGCCATAGCCAAGAACATGGAAATTGGTGCTTTGATAAGTGCAGTCAATTTCTATAGCAGGATAATAGTTTAATTGCGTACTCTTTACTATTTCGATTGCCGCCTGAGCCCCTTTTACACAATTATGGTCGGCAATCGCCATTGTGGAAATGCCCGCATCCATACACATTTGAACAAGCTCGGCAGGCGTATATTCTCCGTCTGCGCTGTAGCAGGAATGAATATGTAAGTCTGCTTTATGCGAGCCATTTACTTTCGCATAGTCATCTTCGCCGCCGTTCCTCAAAAAAGGTGGTATAGAGCCATATGGTTTCGTCATTAAAATCACCTTCTGTGAATCTTATTATTTTTGTTATTATAACCATTATAATAACTGGCATGACAAGCTTATATCAAATCTATTGTAAAGTCAATAGCTGAATGGCGGCTTCATATTTTAATGACCATAGAATTTTTTGTTGGGCGGGTATCGCCTTTCTTCACTAATTCATGGAAAAGTCTGTAGCAAAGGGGGCTGTATCAAAACGTTGNNCAACGTTTTGATACAGCCCCCAAAAACAAACTGCTGTCAATCAAGATTTAACGGTTCATCTCGGAAACAAAATCTATACTTTTGGCAGTCATTTCGATCCATGTCGGTCTGAAGCCGCTTTTTATCGCATTCCGGACAGAGCGGATATTCGACCATGCCGCGCAGTAAAAGGGAACTTTGCCCCGGTGGATTGCCTCTATCGCTAAACGGCTTGTGAGAGCGGAAGCGACTCCTTTCCTGCGATATTCAGGCAGGACATCCACGCCGATCTGCCACATGGCTTCACAGTCGGCGGAGCAGCCTGCTAATCCGATGAGCTTGCCTCTGTCATACGCCGCCACAGCTAAAGCATCCAAGTCCTCCGGGAGCTTGGCAAGAATATTCAAAATATCTCTATCTGTGGAGGATTGGGAGGCATCGCCTAATAGCAATTCATCAAGAGAGACAGAAAAAACCTGGGCTATTTTTGCAAGACAATCTATGCTGGGCTGCGCAACCCCATTTTCATAATTACTAATATTCTGTTGCGTCGTTCCTATGAGGTACGCGAACTTCTTTTGGCTCAATTTTTGTTGCAAGCGAAATTTCTTTATTCTCTTATTAATTTCCATAAAACCACCTACACTCGCCATATGTATTTTATTATACAACAATTCTCGAAATAAACCAATATATTGAGTGAGAAATGTAGAAAGCACGTACAAATAACAAAAATCACTTGTAATTTATAGCTTTCAGAGTTAATACCAAACACAACGTTATTCGTTTGGAGGTATTAACATGGCCCATCTTATCGAGAACACCATTAAGCCGGTAGATTCACCAGCTCTATATTGGAGAACCCTCTTTTCCTAAAGACGCTGTAGCTAAATTGTCTAACCAATTTCACCGATGAGCAATGACATTAGGTTTAATAATTGATGAGAAATTTAGAAATATTGATGGATTAAACATGCAGTTAGCTTGTTTGCACTATGTTGTTTCTCATGGAGAAGAAGGTTTATCAAACGCAAATAAGCTATTTTACTCTGCTGTTTTATTATATCTGAATGAGCCTGAGCGCTTTCACGAAATTCTGAAGCAGTTTGAGTCAAGATATGGTCCAATCGAATGATAGCTTTTTAATATATCATATTACTCGCCTGCACGGTAGCTAACTTCGCTGAAATTCTGGAATTTCTGAAGAAAACAGATGGCTACATCTCTTAATTCAAAACAAAAAGGAATTTGATATGATTAAACCCAATTTGCAAAGATACTATCTTCTTAAGCCAGAAGTCGGTCCCTGCGTCAAAAACTGATCTGTCGATCGTTGATGACCTTCTTGATACATTGAAAGCCTATACGGCAGGATGTGTTGGCATGGCAGCCAACATGATCGGTGTTAACAAACGCATTATCGTGTTCAGTCTTGGATCCATGAATATCCCGATGATAAATCCAATTATTACAAAACGTGCCGGGCCATATGAAACTGAAGAAGGTTGCTTATCACTATCCGGCACACGAAAAACTACCCGATATCATTTCATTGAGGTGGAGTATCTTGATCGAAACTTAAAGTCTCAGAAACAAAACTTTACCGACTGGACAGCACAGATCATTCAGCATGAAATGGACCATTGCGAAGGAGTCCTTATATAAGTCAAAAGACATGGTTAGGATGAATCATCTCCCTTACTATGATTTGCAATTGTAGACTTTTGGATTCTCCGACTTGCAAGTTGGTAGGAAGCTCCTAATGTTGTCCTCGATTATTACAATGCTCACCTATCATTTGGGCTTGCACATCAATATAATCTTTGTTATATTGATACATAATGATACTATATATTATCAATCTGGAAGGGGTTGTTTCTATGGACGCGTCGCTTTATGCCAAAATACTCTCGGACAAAAGTATTACCGATCTGAAAAAAATAAAGTATAAGTTCCCGGACGTAGACATGAAGGAACTCATAGGACTGCTGAAGACCAGCGTTTATAAAACTATGCCTATTCCGGACTTTACCGGTAATGATCTTGTCTATATGGAAAATGCGGCACAGGTACAAATAAACGCAGTAAAACTTCTCCTTACGCCTCAGAGTTCAAATGAGCCTTTTGGCCTCAAGGCTATGGAGGACGAAATTGCATCTTCGTTTACCATAGAAAGCATCGACTTTTCGCGGGATAGCGTGAGAAAAATACTGCGAGGCTATGCGCCTGCCGACGAGAGTGAGAACCGTATCTATGGCATGAAAAAGGGCCTTGAGTTTATCTCTGATCCTGACAACGAGATCACGGAAGAAAACATACACACTCTTTATGACATAGCTATCGGCCAATACCTGCCGGAAAATGTCAAACTGAAGTCTGACATGTTTTATAGGCACGACAGTGTGTACATCGTTGGTCAGGAACTGGAGCATACCGGACTGCCTTATGAAAAGCTTTCTGAATATATGAGCAAATTCATGACCTTCATCAATGCTGAAAGCACGATAAACGATTTGCTCAAGGCGGCGGTGATCCATTTCTATATTGCGTATCTGCATCCGTATTTTGACGGAAACGGCCGCATGGCCAGGCTTATGTATCTATGGTACTTGAAGAGGCAGGGTTATTCGTCCGCGCTGTTCATCCCGTTCTCCAGCTACATCGAGCGAAGCCGAAAGGGATATTATAGCGCCTATTCGCTGGCCGAGGAAAATGCGAAGATCAGCGGCGTGATGGATGTAACGCCGTTCCTAGTCTACTTCATTGAAAATGTATACAACAAACTCGGCAGCACATTGCCCCTAGTCAATAATCTGGAATCTTTCCGCAAAGCATTGGATGACGGCCAAATCACAGAGAAAGAAAAGGACCTTTGGAACTTTGCCCTGTCCGCATACGGAATCGGTGAATTTTCCACCAAACAGCTTGAACGTGACTTTGGCAACGCCGCCTATGCTACGATACGCGGTTTCGTGCTAAAATTTGAGGGCCTTGGCCTTTTGTCAGCACAAAAATATGGAAATAAAGTGAAATACTCTGTGCGGGATAAATAATTCAAATCAAAAGGCACGGTCATGGGTGATTCATCACTCCATTTCCGTGCCTTTTTCCGATTGTAGGCTTTTGGATTTTCCGGCTTGCGGGTAACGGGATTCAGCGAGCCCCAGTTCCCTCGCCGCGCTGCGGCAAGCTCCCGCCGCATTTTCTTGGGCAGTTTCTCATAGGGAATGAATTTTTCCATCTTGTCAACCTCCTTGCTAAATAAAAACTCAGGCTAAAACAGAGCCGGTTTCTATTTTAGCCTAAGTTCCTCAAAATATCAACGCCGCGCGGGTTCGCCATGATATTCCTCAAAAAACCGGTTCAGCAGTTTCTGGTGCTTTTTCGATTTATGTATAATGAGGTAGCCGTCATGACAGTAAAAATCGATTAACCATACCTTGGCTGTCACAGATTGGTTATAGAGTAAAACGCACCTCAGCTTTCCAGCCGAAATCCAGCCTTGAAAGGCGCTGTCGGAATAGCCTGTCAACTGCGCCATTTTTCTTTTGGTCATGGCATCCGGCGCGGCAAACCACTCATCCTCCAGCCAGAGGCGGAATTCTTCTACAGGCAGCCTTTGTGCCCCTTTTCCGTGCTGATGCGGAGTGGCAGAAGAAAAGGCTCCGCTGGGAAGCATATATTTTTCCGGATGCTCTTCCAGATAAGAAATGACATCCTTCAGCTTGACCCGAAAGTTGCGCGTCTTCTTGCCGCTGTCCTTGCAGGGGATGTAGCCGTTTTTCAGCATATAGCTGGCTTTACGCTTGCTGATGTGCAAGATCGTGCGCACTTCGTCCAGAGTCAGGTCTTCAGGATACCGACCCTTTAAATCGGCATACTTACTCATTTTTTGGAGCCTCGTCCGGGCTGTTGCTTTTTGCACTGATATAGCACTACGCCCTTATAACGGTCGTTACCTGAGGAAACATAGGATTCCAACATCTTCTCCCGGCACATGGGCGCCAGCAGCACCTTTCGGCAGTATTGGTTGGATACTCCCAGTATACTCGAAATCTCAGAAGCGGTTCGCGGCTCCTTGGCGCAATGCTTTTGGATTTCCTTGCGCTGGTCGGTGGGTGAGATGCATTCGGTGTAGCCGCTGGCGAGAACAAAGTCAATCACGTCCTGCTTGGCCACATGATATTTGTTGGTCACAAGATAACAGGAGATCAGGTTGCCCTTCAGCATGTGGTAAACGGTGTTGATACCGAGGTGAAGCATTTTGGATACATCCTCAGGAAATACGCAGTCGGGATATTTTTTGAACTGCCGCTCCAGCTTTTTACGGAGTTGTTCCTGTGTCATATGGATTCTTCCTTTCCGTTGTTTGCCGACGGCAGAAAGGAGAATCATTCTAAAATCAGGGTCCTGTTTCTTGCAATTTTACAAGGTCGGTTCTTGAAAGGCGCATGGCGTCAGGAAATTTCATCTTGCAGTTTTCTTGCACTTTTGCAGAAAATCAGCAAAACAGGGGCATTTTTGCTTGAAATCCGGTTGACGAACCGGAGTGCTCATAAGCCCTTATTTTATCAGGGCTTGCTGGCTCAATGCCTTGGAAACACTAGGTTTCAAGGCGGTTTTTCCCGTGATGAACCGTGACGTTCTGTGAGATACCGTGCCGTTTTCTCAACGGCTCGAAATCGTTTTGTCGGTGTTGGGCCGGCACATGGGTTCGAATCCCACCCGCTTCCGCCATTATGGGCTTGCAGCATTCAAGAGTGTTGCAAGCCCTTTTCGTAATACAAGGAAAAAGATAATAAAGAGAAAATTTCAATCTAATCCATACAAGCTACAGCCTCATAAGGCCTAAGCTGCATTTTGTTGCGGATATGAACATTGTTGTAATTTGAAATAAGTATATCTTTGTATTCTGATTCTAAATCAGCCGGTAGCAAAATTTCCGCGGGATACTCGCTGAAGTTGCAAAGAACTAAAAGCTTCTGACTGTCTGATGTTCGTGTATATGCAAAAACATTTTTATTACTTTCATCAATGAGCTCATATTTTCCATCAATGATAACTGGATATTCCTTTCTGAGCTGAATTAATTTTTTATAGTAGTTATAGATAGAATTCTGATCCTTTACTTCTGCTTTTGCATTTATTCTTAAATAGTTAGGATTTACCGAAATCCATGGTACAGCGGATGCAAATCCGGCATTCGGACTGTCATCCCACTGCATCGGCGTTCTGGCATTGTCACGGCTGGAATGCTGAAGATATTTCATTACTGTTGCCGCATCCATCCCTTGTTTATGTACGAGTTCTTCAAAGATGTTTCGTGTTTCAAGATCACGATAGTCCTTTAAATTCTCAAATGTAACGTTGGTCATGCCCAGTTCTTCGCCTTGGTAAATAAACGGAGTACCTTGCATCATGTGAAGACAGGTAGCCAGCATTTTAGCCGATTTTTCCCAGAAAATCGGATTCGAGTCGTTGCCAAAACGAGAAACAGCGCGTGGCTGGTCGTGATTGCTCCAGTAAAGACTATTCCAGGCACAACCGTATAATTCTGTCTGCCACTTGCTCATCACACGTTTTAGGTCAGACAATTGAAATTTATTCTCGCTCCATTTGCCATGCTTTCCGGAGTCAAGGCCCATATGCTCGAACTGAAATACCATATTCAGTTCTCCGGTACCAAAACCCGCATATTTTTTTGCCTCCGGTATCGTTACATCCGGTGTTTCACCAACTGTCATAATATTATACTTTGACAACACCTTTTTGTTCATTTCCTGAAGGTACTCATGAACAAGCGGGCCATTGATGACATGGGGGGAGAAATCTCCAAACCGATTGCCTTCTTTTATTTCTCCGTCCGGAAGTTCGGATTTTTTGGATATAAAACTGATAACGTCCATTCGAAAGCCGTCGATTCCCTTGTTAAGCCACCATGTCATGATATCATAAACCGATTCGCGAACATCCGGGTTATTCCAGTTAAGATCCGGCTGCTTTTCTGAAAAAAGGTGAAGGAAATACATACCGGTCCGGTCGTCATATTTCCATGCCGGCCCACCGAAACAACTTCCCCAATTGTTAGGAGGATTTTCTGCTTTTCCTTCACGCCAGATATAATAATCACGATAGTTGTTGCTTACTGATTTTCTGCTTTCTGCAAACCATTGATGCTCATCGGAAGTGTGATTTACCACAAGGTCCATTATGATACGAATATTTCTTCCGTGCGCCTGTTTCAGCAACTCATCGAAATCCTGCATAGTACCGAATTCGTTCATAATTCTGCGGTAATCGCTGATGTCATACCCATTGTCATCGTTTGGAGACTGATATACCGGACAGAGCCAGATGACGTCTGCGCCTAAATCCTTAATATAATCCAGTTTTTGAATAATTCCCTGTAAATCGCCGATACCGTCACCGTTGCTGTCCATGAAGCTGCGCGGATAAATCTGATAAACAACAGCACTTTTCCACCATGTTTCTCCCACAGTCAGTTCTCCCTTTCATTGATGTCGGAAAGATCAATGTAGTTCTCTTCCAGTAAAATATAAACCATACTCCAATAATCCACATACGGCACCATAAAATGCACCTTAATCCCCCGAGCAGTATCTTTCATCCGGTAATTAAGGTGCTGTGAAGCGCTGTTTCCCCGATCAGGGGAAGCAAAAAATATACCTCCTACTTTCCTGTCTACCTGCACTTCAAATGCGACTTCTCTTTGCGAAACAGGAGTATTTTTACCCTGATTCCAAACGTCGTTTTCGCAGCCAAACAGATTAATGATATTGATGCATTTAAACTTCTCATTCTCCCGAATGGTTAGCCAAAGAGCGTCGGCTTTCCCGTCCGGGCTCCACGGATGGGTTAGGCAACCGTATTCTGTATTGTCCCATCCAATGTGGGTAAAACTGACATCCTTTAGACTTTTGTCATAAAGCAGCTCCGCATAGCGAACCAGAAAATCATAATAGTTTCGTAAACACATTGATTGCTGCTCCGTCATAACAGAATGATCCACATAATACCCCTGCGTAAGCACCCCGTTTTTTTCTCCAAGCAAAAGGTGCGTCGCTCCGTTCGAAGCAATTGCGGCCGTCAGGAGCAACGCCGCATTCAGAGCACGTTCCGGTGTATCTGTACGAAACGGAGCAAGATACGCGGCAAGAATCACCTGCTTTTTGTTTCTGCATGCTCGCTCTGCTTCCAATATGATCTGTTTAATATGGCAATATTGTGCGTACGGTTTCCAAACTTCTATATAAATTGCATCCTGTTCCGTGTCGGCTACCGACTGCACCGGCCAGTTTCCTACATTATTGAAAATCAGATAATTATCCTTCCGAATCTGGTTCAGCTTCTTTTTTGTATCCTCAATCAAATGTGGATATTCCTCATCCAAACGGATTCTTTCCTTTGTACTTGAAAACGCGGTTTTGGGAAACCCGTAGGTATCCATATGAATGCCGTCAAACCCCACCTGTGAAACCGCTTTTGCATACTCATTGACGATATGGCTGTGCCACGGAGAATCTTCCGCGATATTCATAAGATAAAAAGTGTTGATGAAAACAAAAGGTTCGCCTGCTGCCGTATAAAGCGCCCAGTCCGGATGCTTTTCATAAAATGTTCCGGAAGCGGCATAGACCGCACCATATCCAAGCGATTTCATTCCGTACTGGCGGCAGGCAGCAATTTTTGTTTTTACCGTCTCTAAATCCACCTGTCGTCCCATCATATCAGAATATTTACTTTCAGACGAAACCAAATGATCGTGACGGTACGACCAGTCGTAATATTGCACCATATTGATATGGTATTTCCTCAGTGTTTCAACATCCGCGCACTCGTTTTCCTCCGATCCGAAATCACTGAGAAAACCGTAGCGAATCATCTGACTGTGCCGGGCCACCACATCGAATGCCGTCGCCGCAAATGCCGTTTCCACTCCATTATGTAAAATGGACAGTTGGGCCCCAAAGCCCTCAAAAGGCTGATGAAATTCCCCGATTTCAAAACTCATAACTTCCTGAACTGACATTTGAAAAGAGGCAATAAAGCGGTTTAAATGATAAATTTTCAGCTCAGCAATACCATCTTCCTGTGAAAATGTATTAAGCTGCGCAATTATGCGCACTGACTCACCTGTTATGTACTGCGCTTTTTCGGGATACAGATCAATATTCATNNTCCCTTTAAAGCGCCATCCGTAAGTCCCTTCATTAAACTCTTCTGAAAAATCAAAAAAATAAATATGACTGGGATTAATGCAATTACTGCGGTTGCCGCCATAAGGTTCCAATGCGCGCCCGCGAACTGCTGAAAGTAAACCGAAAGTGCCTGCGGAATATTGTGCTTTCTGCTGTCCTGCAGAAAAAAAACTGCCTGCGCATAATTATTCCAGATTCCAAATCCGTTTAAAATAATGACCGCTGCGACAGACGGTTTTAAAAGCGGGAAGGTAATCCTCCAAAAAGCAGAAAACCACGAACATCCGTCAATGATGGCCGCCTCTTCAATTTCTCGCGGTAAAGATTGAATAAATCCCGTAAAAATAAAAACAGCGGATGGCAGTGCAAACGTAGCGCAAACAACGCTCATCCCCCATAATGTATTAATTGCATTGATTCGTATCATAAGGGTATAGAGCGGAACCGTGTTAATAATTCCGGGAATCATCATACAGCTTATGAAAAGCCAAAAAACGAACCGATTAAATTTGTTTTTGAACCGCGCTATGGTATAGGCGGCCATTGCGCCCAAAATAAGAATTAAAATCAATGACCCTGCGGTAATCACGGCAGAATTGATAATTGCCGTGCCAATATGAGACTTGTTCCACGCATCAATGTAGTTATGGAAATAAAAGTCCGGGATGAACATGTTCCCCTGGTAAAATACACGCTGCGGTGTATTCAGGGATAGGATCAGAAGAATATAAAACGGAATCAGACAAATCCCGCAAATCAGTACAGTTGCTATGTATTTGCATACCTTCGAAGCCATAAAACCATCTCACTCCTTTCCCCTGGTAAGCCGCATGGAAATAATCACCGGAATCAATATGATGAAAAACATAATAATGGCTACCGCGGTGGAATAGCCCGTTTTACTGCCATAACACATACGCATGATATAAACACTGAGGCTTTCCGTTGCATAACCGGGACCTCCGTCTGTCAATGCCATAATAATATCAAACACAGACAGGGAACCGATAATATTGGTTACCACATTAATCCGAATAGAGGGAAGGAGCATCGGAAGCGTGATATAACGGAAGCTGTTCCAGCTGCCCGCACCATCCATTTTTGCGGATTCGTATAATTCACCTGGAATGCTTTGTAGTCCCGCCAAATAAACCACCATGGTCATGCCGGCGTATTGCCAGACATTGACCAAAACCAGCACAATCATTGAAGCCGTAAAATCGCCCAGCCAATTGCCCAGCCATGAAGATTTCCCAATCAGTTCAAGTGCGTGGAAAACAAAGCCCCGCCCGGGCTGTAGCAGCAGATACCAGATGTACCCCATAATCAACGGACTGATGACGGCGGGCAGGTAAATGATTACACGCGCAATGCTCTTCCCCTTGAATTTTCCATTCATTAAAAGGGCATAGCAAAGTCCAACAATATTTAAAAGCGGAGCGCTGCCCAAGGCAAACAACAGCGTATTTCTGATATCGCCGACTGCCCTCTCATCCTGAAAAAAATCGGTGAAATTTTTTAGTCCGATAAAGTTTGCCTGACTGATCCCGTTCCAATCGGTTAAGCTCATTCCAATTCCCTGAATCAGAGGATAAACGAAAAACAATGCAAACAAAAGAAACGCCGGAACAGCCATAAAAGTGTGCAAGCCTATTTTTGTTGATTTTGTCATTCGACCAAAGCTCCTTCTGAAAAAGTGCGGGAGCATCTTTATCAGACACTCCCGCAATGTCAGCCTTTATTTCATTCCGTCATCCCATGCTTTTTCATAGGCCTTGGCAAAAGTTTCGGGCGTGTATTTTCCGCTCAGCAGATCCTGTACCATTCTTCCGGCATCGTCTCCGGAGAATCCGGCAGGCTTTTCATTGGTGAAGCCGATGTTCACCGCACTGTTCAATGCATTATTTACTTCTGTTACAACATTGGCCGGTGCCCAGTTTGCCTGAACATCCTTAAACGCACTTGGGGCTTTGGAAGCTTCGCTGTATTTTTTCTGATTTTCTGCTTTGAATAAATAATTTAAAAACTCGATGGCTTCAGCCTTGTGCTGCGTCGTTGCGGAAATCGAATACCCGGAATCCTCCGCGCTTAAGACAACCGGTTTTGAATTCGGCATATAAGAAGGATAGGGGGCGAATCCAATTTTATCCGCCATTGTCGGATTTGCTTCCAGCAGGCTGGAAAGCACCCACATGCCGTTGCTCAGCATAGCGGCCTTGCCGTTGGCAAA
Source organism: Ruminococcaceae bacterium UBA2656 (assembly GCA_002359465.1). Taxonomy (GTDB): domain Bacteria; phylum Bacillota; class Clostridia; order Oscillospirales; family Acutalibacteraceae; genus Caproiciproducens. The sequence continues at coordinate 94,764 of DENA01000021.1, read as the reverse complement.
TTCCTGTACGCAGTTATCGCTTGTAGCGGTCAGGACATCGGAATTGATCAACCCTTTATTCTTAAGTTCCACAAGGTTCTTGGCAAAAACCGCCATGGACCCGTCCGATGCGCCAAAGTTTAATTTTGCCTTATCGTTTGCAAGCATCGCTTTTTTCGCTTCAATTGATCCAAGCTGCTGTTTTATGTATCCGTGCGGAATGAATTCGATTAAATGACCGAGATGCCATGCCTCTTTCCCAAAAATAAACCAAGGGGTGACACCCGATTTTTTTTCTTTTATTATCTGCAGGTTCCTTGCAAAATCATCCCATGTCGTTGCGGGCTTCAAGCCCAGTTCATTGAATATCTCCTTATTGTAGAAAAAGCCGGCCATTGTCATATTGGTGCAAACCCGGTACTGCTTACCGCTCTTTACGTCTGTGCAGTTGACTTTCATAGACGGCATTAAGCGGTCCCACCATTGTGACTGATCCGACAGGTCAAGGTATTTCCCCTGATCGGCAAACCCCTGCTCATAAGTGGTCATAATATCCGGCACCTGACCGGAGGCAAATTTAATCTTGATGATGTTGCTTGCGTCTTTTTGGTATTCCTGCTCAACCGTAATTCTGCTTTGTGAGGAATTAAAATCATTTATGATTTCATTCATCAAATCAATCGTTTCAATTTTTCCGGTAAAGAGCTTTAAATTGACATGCTCCCCACTGGCAGCGGCTGTCTGTGACGAAGCGTTCCCTGACGCTGTGCCTTTTGAACTGGTTGATGCGGGGCTTGTGCATCCGGCAAAAGTTCCTGCCACAAGTACTGCGCTCAGTATTATGGAAATTAACCTTTTCACTGGAAATTCCTCCTTCATTTCGTAGCGTTACTCATTGAATATAGAATATCACTCCTGCAGGTAAATTAAAATTCTCATTTTATTAGATAAAAGTTTCTGTTTTTTAGGTTGATTCTTATTTGAATTGCATAATAAAAGATTAATGTTATAATGATTCATAAAGACAAAAGCACTTATGGGAGACGATTTTGTGAAATATCCGTTCTTTCAATGGTATAGAGATTGGAGCATCAAAAAGAAGCTTGTAACTATGATTTCTTTATTGATTCTCTTTTTTATGACGCTTGTATCGTTTATCAGCTATCAAAGATATTCCGATTATTTTACCGAGTCGACCAAAGTGCAAACGCAGCAAACCATTGAACAGATCAGCATCAACGTAGATACATATTTGAGCGAGCTACTGCGACTCAGCCTTTCTCCCTATTACAACAACAGTATTATGGAAGACCTGGAAAGTCAACCGAAAAGTGCGGTTGAAAAGCTGGAAATGCAGCGAAAAGTAGAAACCTTTCTCGGATCTGTTATGATTTTGCCCAGAGAGGACATCCTGCGGGTTTATATTCTTACGGGCAACGCCGTTTACTCCAACATTAAGACTCCGTTCGACATGGAAAATTACACAGACTATACAAAAGCCAACTGGTATCGACAGGCCGTATCCACGCAGAAACAAATTTTTCTTCCTGTGCGATCCGAAAAAGTATTTGGAAATGTAAAGACGCAGATTTTTTCAATTGTCCAGGGCCTTAGAAGCAAGAAAGACAGTTCTGTCGTGCTGGGCGTCATCAAGGTTGACGCAAATTATGCCGGAATAAAGTCTATCTGTGATAAGGTGGAACTTGAACCTGACAGCGCCCTGTTGATTCTTGACAGCGATAAAAACATCATCTACAAGGGCAGCCGATTTACCCACGGGGAGTTGGGTGATGCTATTTACAGCAAAGCACTGGCAGTAAACGGCAGCAGCCTTGAAACGATCACCAATAAGCAGTATGTCCTGAATACCAGCACCCTGAAAACGACCGGCTGGAAAGTGGTTGAAATTCACTCCTACGATGCTCTCAACTACTATTTTTCTCAGACAAGGAATGCTGCATTTTTATTGGCAATGCTGTGCTCCTTTTTTGCTGTTTTAATTCTGTTTCTGTTCGCTAACAGCTTCTTAAAGCCTCTGCTTCATGTTGTCAATCGGATGAAATTGGTCGAAAAAGGCGATCTGACGGTGCAGATCCCTGTGAAAACTCATGATGAAATCGGCTACCTAACGGATTCGTTTAATACCATGGTTAGCCAGCTGCAGACTACCATGGTAAAAAACACACAGCTTGTCAAAGAAGTTTATGAAATGAATTATTTGCAGAAGGAAGCGCAGTATAACGCGCTTTGCAGCCAAATCAAACCCCACTTTTTATATAACACCCTCAACACCATCAGTCTATTGATAAAATGTGGGGAAAATCAGCAGGCCGTAAGCGATATTGAAAAGCTTTCCTATTACCTGCGCGGTGTAATGAACACTGATAAGGACATTACCCTTGCGGCAGAAATAAAAATTATCGAAGCATATTTGGGTCTGCAGAAAAGCCGTTACGGGGAAAAGCTTGCCTTTTACATCGAAATACCGGAATCCATCAGAGACTATCGGATTCCCGCGCTTTCAGNNCATCGTAGAAAACGCCATCATTCACGGGTGTGAATTCACAAAGACCGCTTCCTCTATTCGATTAGGCTGCAGAACCGAAAACGACCTCTTGCTAATCTCCATTATTGACAACGGAAAGGGAATCGACAAATTGCAGCTAGAGGATTTGAACCGTTCCTTGAAAAATTCCCACCCCGACCCGCAACACCAGCTTGATATTTTTGAGAAAAGCATCGGGCTGCTCAATGTCAATTCCAGATTGCAGCTGAAATTTGGCGCAGAGTACGGTGTTTTCATTGAATCCGTTATAAACGAAGGCACCTGTGTCACGGTAAAGCTCCCATTGAATTCCGATGAAGGAGGGAATCCCGATGCGTTCCGTCATGATTGTTGACGACGAACCCCTTATGCTGAAATACCTGAGTACAAATTTAGAACAGATTGCCCCGGGCTGGTGCGTGACAGGAATCGCCTCAAATGGATTAGAGGCGGTCAGTTTACTGCAAACCCAAAGTTTTGATCTTGTCATTACCGATATTAAAATGCCGGAGATGGACGGTCTGGAACTTGCAAAATTCATATATGAAATTTATCCCAAAATAAAAGTGGTGATTTTGTCCGGTTTTGATGATTTTGATTATGCACAGCGCGCAATCCGCTGCGGCGTATCCGACTATCTGCTGAAACCACTTAATGATGCAAATATTACAGAAACGCTGAAAAAAATTGATATTTCCCTCAAACATTTTGAAATGCAAAAGTTCACAGAAAATATTCTTTTTAGTGCAGATCAACTTCCCGACAGAGAGTTAAAAACCGCATATCTTGATGCAATCATTAAAGAAAACGATGAAAGCGCACGCATGCTCTATGCGGAGGCCTGCGGAAGATTAATTTGGAAAAATGAACCATATGGCTGTATCCTGATCCTCGGTGTGGATTGTGCAGATATTTTGTCGAAAAACGATGATCCAGATATAATCTCATGCAAAATACGATTGAATCAATACTGTACACAACTGGCTGCTTCACAAGGCTTTACTAACAGCTATTGCCGTTATGATGATTCCGTTATCTTAATCGGCGCAGACAATAAAGGTCATTTAGAACTTAAGATTCGGGATACCATGAACCAGATCGACAGCTATTTTTATAACACCTACCGGATTCATGTTTACGGTTCCTATGGCATCATTGCAGATAATTTTTTATTTTTGCAAAAATCCTATGCCAGCGCAGAGCAGAGTGTAATAACGGCGCTGCTTGACCGCTCTTTGGATTCTCCGAGCGATTTCATTCGAAATCGCTTTTTTCTGGAACAATTTCAGTTGTCACTCGAAGCAATTTTTTTGGATTTTGTATCCTATAATGATGAGAAACTGCAAAATGATATCCATACATTCATCCATAAATTGCCCTTGCTGAAAGATCAAAAATCTTTGCTTGTAAGATCGGGCGTTTTTCTTCTGTATTACCTGACGGAGAAGCTGAAAAAGGAAAAAGATTGCTTAAAGTCCGCACTTGAAAAAACTTGCAGCCTGAAGGATTTATCTCCCTCCGACCCCGAACTTGAAGAGAAATTCCATAACATCGTTTTTCAAGCGATCCAGTCACTCAAGTTGAATTACCATATTCAAAAAAAAACTGAAAGCAGTCAGCTGGTGGATCAAGCAAAAGAATACATCTATTCTCATTACAGTGAACCGATTAGTCTGACGTTAATTGCAGAAAAGCTGGGTGTATCATCAAGCTATTTAAGCGATTTGTTTCATAAAGAGATTGGCGAGCCCTATTCGAAATTTGTCACACGCATCCGAATGGAACAGGCGGTGAAGTTAATGAAAGCAAACCCAAAAGATAAAATATATACATTGGCAATGCAGGTCGGCTTTGTGAATGCGAAGCACTTTAACTCCGTTTTTAAAAAGTATTACAAGATGACTCCGACAGAGTATTTAAATAAAAGGTGACCGATAACCAACAATAGAAACGAATAAGCGGCAGCATTTTCAAAAAAGATGCAGCCGCTTATTGTTCCTTTTTTCTGCTCTATTTTATCAGGTTCATTATCTTCAAGTTCCTTTTTTGCAAGTTTTCTACATCCATTACAATACTAATTTTTACGAAATTTATCAACAAATTCCGAAGGATAGTATTTGTAATATTTTTTAAACAATTTTGTAAAATAGCGGGTATTATAATATCCGACGTTAATTGCAACATCTTTTACCTTGCTGTTTGGAATCAACAAAAGCTCTTTTGCCTTCAGCATCCTGGTATTTGTAAGATATTTCGTGAAGGTCGAACCTGTTTCCCTGTGAAAAAGGGAGCTCAAATAATTAGGGGTTATGTTTAATGCATCCGAGATTTCAGCAATACCAATTTCTTTCATATAGTTTTGATCAATATACTTTTTTACCTGATAAATAATATTGGTTTCATTGCAGGCAGTTGAGTTTTTGGCGAGCATGTTTTCTCCGCATTGCTCTATTTTTAAATTCCATTCCGAAAAAGGCTCTAAAGGCGTTACTTCGCAGTCCATGGCCGCTTTTAAAAAATATGCCATATTTGCTTTTTTGCTTTTGTCCAGGATGGTATCCTTCTTTAAAAGCTTTTTTAGTTCGGATGCCTGTTTTGTGTAGTTAAGATAGTCACTGCTGATGTAGCAGGATTGGATCGTGGTTAAAGTACTGCAAATTTCAAACAGTCTTTTATCCTTTTCATACATTTTTAGATCTTCAAGCGCAATTTTCCGGCAAAAATCGAATAGTATCCGTATGCAGAATATATTGTCCAGAGATTTTACTTCCTGCTTAAGTGCGGAGAACTTTTGATAGTACGGCAGTTCGATACACGTTATAAGGAAATGGCTAGAAGAGTTTAATTCGATGCTTCGTAAAAAACAGGCTTTTTTCAGCTGTTCCACATTGTTTTGGAAGGAACTGTCAAAAACGGTGACAACAGCAAGTTCAAAGTCATTTAACGGGAAAACGGCAATATTAACATTTTTATCCATTCTGCTTTCAATGTCCGCAGTCAACTCACCATAATACTTTTGCTGCTTTTGGATCCTTAGGTCATCGCTAAGAGAACTGTCGAAACGGAGGACCCACCCGGTAAAGCTTTGATTTGCAAATTGGGAATAATATTGGTCCGGTTTTTTCATGCCGGAAAACATACCAACAGCCTCATTTTCAAACTGTTTATTTCGATTCATGAAGCTTTTTCGATATTGCGTGTAAAGCTCCTTCAGCGCGTTTCGCAGTTCTTCCGGATTAACTGGTTTTAATAAATAACGGTATACGCCCAAATCAATAGATTGTTTTGCATACTGGAATTTACTGAATCCGGTTAGAACGATCCATTGGATATCCGGGTAATCGTCTTTGGTTTTTTTGATTGCATCCAGCCCGTTCAGCTTTGGCATGTGGATATCCACAATCACAAGGGAAGGCTCAAGGGCCTTTATTTTTTTGATCATGCTTTCGCCATCCGCCGCTTCACCCACCAGCTCAAACGGCAGATCTATTTCGGAAAGCATACTGCGCAGTGTAACCCGAGACATTTTTTCATCATCAGCAATCAGAATTTTCATTGCTGTCTTCCTTCTGAATTTCTATGATTACGGCTGTGCCGTCTCCGGGGCGACTTTGAATGAAAAAATGAGAATATCCGTTTCTCAGATTAAGCCTCTCCTGAACATTTTTCAGTCCTTTGGAATTGTCCTTGATTGCCATATCAGGATCAAACCCCGCTCCGTCGTCGCGCACTTCAAACCGTATGATAACCCGATCTTCCTTTACGAGCTTGCCGCAGGATATTTTTAAATGGCACAATTTACTTAACGGCTCAATACCGTGTATTACCGCGTTTTCCACAATGGGCTGTAGTATCAGTTTGGGAATGAGTTCGTCGGCCACCTCATCGCAGTATTGTATCGAATAATCCAGTCTGTCTTCAAAGCGCAGTCTCTGGAGCATACAGTAGTCGTCCAGAAAAGCAAGTTCATCTTTTACATGGACCTCATCCTTACAGTCGAAGACATAGCGCATCATTCTTGTAAGAGACAAAATTGCCTTCTCCAGCGTTTTCCGGTCATCCATCCGGTTTAGTCCAATAAATCCATTCAGCGTGTTAAATAGGAAATGCGGTTTTATTTGTGACTGCAGGGCGTAGAACTGTGCTTCTTTCATTGCCAGATTCGCTTTATATTCACGGTTTACCAGATCATCAATTCGAATCAGCATATTGTTGAATTCCTGGCCAAGCTGGGCGATTTCATCATTCCCATGTGTTTTAAACCGCACAGCCAGATTGCCTTTTTTGACCTCATTCATAGTCAGTATCATTTTGTTAAAAGGTTCCGTCATACGCTTCGAGAAAATCAGGAATATGAAAAGCGTAAATACAAACCCGCAGACGGCAAACAGAAATCCGGCAATATACATCACCGTCAGATCGCTGTTAATATCGGAAAGGGAGAACATAACGACCATCTTCCAGTTGCATTTTAAAACACTGCTGGAAATAATTTTATAATATCCGTTGTCGAGCTTTACCGTATCTTTTTTAGACAGAATCTGGGATTTGACTTCGTCGGAAATATATTCGGATGAAAAAACCGTATTGTTCTTTTCGTCAAAGACCGCTATGGTGGAATTTACGTTGAAGCCGACACTCTTTATAATATCGTTCAATACGTTGGTCCGAGCGTCGACCATTACCACTCCGACCTTCTGCCGGGTAACCGGGTCTTTAATTACGCGTGAAACGGAAAAGACCGTGCTTCCGTCGCTCTGTTTCAAATAGTCCTGTTTATGCGCCCCGATATACGCGGCCTTTCCGTCTGCCTGAATCGCCCTTTGGTACCAGTCCGACTTTGTCCCAATAAAGTCCGGATTCAAGTTGGAGGGACCATAGGAAGAGTATACGTAGGATGTACCGTCGGTGGACACCAGTATACTGCCCGTTATATATTGGTTCGTATCCTGAAAGTATTTTCGCATCAGGTCGCTGATAGCCCGGTTCGCGACGAGCTTTTCATAAGAACTGGCTTTGGGGTATCCGCCGCGGTTGTGCAGGGAAAGAGCGTATATCGCATCCGTACTGTAATAGGGATTCAGCGTAAGGCGCTCCATTTCATCCAGATAAGTTTCGTAGTGGGTTTTTACTGAATTGATTAAGCTTTGGTACAGCACGGAAGTTCTGTCGGTAATAACTTTATAGTAATAGTAGGGAGCAATCCCTGCGATAATAATCAGCGGCACAGAAATTGTCAGGACAAAAGACAAAAGTACTTTAAACTTTAAGGAATCTTTAACCTTCATGGAATAATCGCCTCGTTTATCGGAACAAAAATATTTGTGTAAAGAGCAAATTGCTCAAAAACATTTAACATAATTTAAAATTTATCACAAAAAATTAAATTTTGTTTCTAAAAAGTCAAATAGTAGAAAAGTATACAATAAGTGTAGCTTTATCGCATAGTAATTGTTGCTTTTTTAAAATATAATTGGGTTAATCTTATTAAAGGAGGATTGTTTATGAAAAAGTCAAAAACACTTGCGGTGCTATGTGCTCTGGCGCTGATGCTATCGGCGGCTGCAACCGGTTGCAGCAAACCTGACAGCGGCAGCAGCACAAACAGTACCTCAGACGGTACAGGCACAGTCAGTACTGCGGCGGCAACCGGCGCTACGATAACCCTTTCCATTGCAACCAACGCCGTAGGGGATCAGTCAAAGGCTCTACAGGCTATCGCACAGGATTTTGAAAAGGAGAATCCAAATATAAAGGTTAATTTCTCCGCACCGGGATCGGATTACGAAAGCATTATGAAAGTTAAAATGGCATCAAATCAGCTTCCGGATGTTTTTGCAACACACGGATGGGCTGTTGCCCGATATGGAAATTATCTGGAAGATTTAAGTTCTGAAAGCTGGGCGTCACAGGTTGACGATTCCATTAAGCCATTTATTACAGACAGCAAGGGCAAGCTGTACGTACTTCCTATGGACATGGATAAAACCGGTATTAACTATAACGTAGATATTCTAAAAAAGTACAATGTTGAAGTTCCGAAGACCTGGGATGAATTTTTAGCGGCCTGTGAGACCATCAAGACAAAGAGCAATGGTTCCATATCTCCCGTCCATGTGGGCGGCGGCGATTCCTGGACACAGGGACAATATTTTGACTTTTTTGCAACTCCGGCTTTTTTAAGCGGTAAAACGAGCTACGAAAGTCAATTTAAAGACGGATCCTTTGACTGGACAAAATTTGATATTTTGCCGCAGAATTTACTGACCCTGTTTAAAAAAGGATATTTAAACAAAGATTATCTCACCTCAAAATATGAAGATTCCGCCAAACAGATGGCGCAGGGCAAGGCAGCGTTTACTTTTTACGGACCGTCGTTTGAAAGCACGGTGCTGGCGGATAATCCGAAGGCAAATATCGGTCTCATGCCGATCCCTGCTTTAAAAAGCGGCGAAGACGTCAGCTTTGTCGGCGGTGAAAAAACGACCTGGGGTGTTTGGAAAGATTCAAAAAATATTGACGCCGCTAAAAAATTTGTAAGCTATTTCGCAAAGGAAGAAAACATTAAAAAAGTATGCAAATCATCCGGTCTTCCTTCGGGCCTCAGCGGAATTGAAGTTGATGACGGCGCTCTGACATCATACTTTAAAACATACAGCAGCGTAAAGGTATATCCGTATTTTGACCGCGAATGCCTGCCGGACGGCATGTGGGATGTTATGACGCAGAATGCCGGTGATATGATTGCCGGTTCCATTACACCCCGCCAGTATTCCGAGAACATGAAGAGTGAATTTACAAGGCTGAAATCGCAGACGGAGGCTGCCAAGTAAATTTTAATTCTCCATGGTCGATCTTATCGGCTTCCCGCCTGTTGTGGGGAGCAAGGCAGTAATAAATAGCATGATCTGAAATATAACTGCTTTATTTTCCGGCTCAAGATTTATTAGTTCTTAACTTTTAAACTTTGAGCCGGTTATTATAAACGGAGGTTTTGCTTTGATTCTATACAACACCGCGGGACCGGATGACAGCAAAAAAATACATCAAAACGGTAAAATACGGATTGCTGTCAACAGATGTAAAAATTCCGGTTTTTTCGTTAATTTTATGTATCTGCCTGCCCTGATTCTTCTTTGCACCTTTTTAATTTATCCTTTTTTTAAAGGAATGGTTTTGTCCTTTTCCAATTGGAACGGATACAACCAGGAATATCAAATGGTAGGTCTGCAAAATTATAAAAGAATGTTTCACGATGCAAATGTATTAAATGTGATTAAGAATACATTCATTTATGGTATTTGCAGTACTCTTTTTCAAAATATTTTCGGCCTTATGTTTGCTTTGCTGGTTGACCAAAAAATAAGAGGACGTAATTTTTTAAAAATTCTTATTTATCTTCCCGCTATTATCAGCGCGCTTATTATGGGTTATGTCTGGTACTACTTCTTTCAGTATAACGGCGGCGCGATTAACGACGTACTGGCCCTTTTCAGCATTGCGCCGGTCGACTGGCTTTCGGACGGGAGCAGGGCTGTGTGGATTATCACCGGGGTGAACACCTTCCAGTTTGTCGGAGTGGCAATGATCATTTATCTTGCAGGTTTGCAAAATATTCCAACCCAATATTATGAAGCGGCCGAAATGGACGGAGCGACCGGGTTGAAAAAATTTCAGCACGTTACGCTTCCTTTGCTTATGCCGGCAATTACTGTCAGTGTTGTGGACAATATCATAGGCGGTCTGAAATTATTTGACGTCATTATGGCGATGACAAAGGGCGGGCCGGGGTACTCTTCCCACTCGCTTTCGACCATGATGTACAATCTTTACTTTGTAAGACAGAACGCAGGATATGCTGCCGCGATCGGAAATCTTATGTTCCTGATTATTTGTATTATCAGTGTTTTTACTCTTAAATGCCTAAAAAGCAAGGAGGTGGAAATGTGAAAAAGAAGGGAATTTTCTACTTGTTGGAAGTATTTATTGCAATTTTATATCTCATTCCTTTCTATGTGCTGATCAGCATGTCGTTAAAAACAAGCACGGATCTGTCTTCAAAATGGGTTTTCCCGGGCTACTTTTATTTTGATAATTACAGAAATGCGTGGAAAGAAGCTCAGCTTGGCAGCGCGCTTATCAACAACATCATTATTACCGTATGCTCCGTGATTTTTTTGATTGTGATCGGTGCCTGTGCTTCCTATCCGCTGGCCCGTTTTAAATCAAAATTAAATAAATTTATTTATACGCTTTTTATTGCATGTATGATTGTTCCCGCACTGACCATTCTGGTGCCCCTGTACCGTTTTGTGATCGACATCGGCGGCATCAATACGCACTGGGCGCTTATTCTTCTTTTAGTAACCTTTTCATTGCCCCTTACTATCTTTTTATATACCGGATTTATCGGATCTGTGCCAAAATCGCTTGATGAAGCGGCATTGATGGATGGATGCAGCAGGGTCGGAATTTTTTTTCGAATCATTCTGCCGCAGCTTAAACCGGTCACTTCAACCGTCGTGATCCTTACAGGAGTCGGGATATGGAACGATTACCAGTTTTCCGTATTCTTCCTTCAGAGCAAAGACATGCAAACCATTACGGTCTCCCTATCGTCATTTATCAGCCAGTTTCAAAGCAACATAAGCTATGTGGCTGCGGGATGCCTTATCGGTATGCTGCCAATAGCAGCCTTATATTTGTTTATGCAGAAATACTTTATTAAAGGCCTTACGGACGGATCTGTCAAAGGGTAGCTGATTGAAAGGAAATTCAATATGAATAATCAAAATTTCCATCCGGTCCGAAATATTCCTCAAATAGTTCATGCCCTGCATAAATGGGATGCCGAACGCTCACTCCTCTGTTATGAGTACAACGGTGTTGATATTATAACAATCAGGATTCCTCCTGATAAGAATATCGGCTTCCGGCATGGTTCCGACGGTTCCATGCAAAGCATCCAGTATATGCAGCAGATTTACATTACTGCGGACGAACCCATCCGTGCTGAAATTACATTTACGCTAAGCGGGGACGCTATTAATATGCGCCCTTTCAGGGCGGCGGGCAATCAGGCCATTCTGGGGCAGGTCGGCCGGCCGCTGATCGCCGGAGTAAACGGTTTGTATGATGTGAACCAGGATTTGCTGATTGACTTTCACGGCTGTGAATGGGAATGGACATCCAGGCGGATGGAGGAAGATGAAAATGGGAGAAGCATCGCGCACGCTTTAGTCAAAATGGGGCAAAAACCGTTTTTTATCAATCTGAGAATGAAATTTTATAACAAGCATCTCGGCTATTGCTACTATGAGCCGTGGAAATTCAAGCCTCAGAACAAAAGCATTGCGGGATGGTGTTCCTGGGAAGCTTATCGGCGCAATATTGACATCAATAAGATAAAATCCATCAGTGATTTTATGGCAAAAAATTTAAAAGATTATGGTTTGACCCATATTCAGGTGGATGACGGATACCAAAGAATGCCGCTGCCATTCGATGCCGAAAAAGACCTTGCGAATGGGTGGATGCAGACGGAAGCGGATAAATTTCCGGAAGGTCATCCTCAAATTGTAAAAACAATCCGTGCGAAAGGCATGGTTCCGGCAATATGGATAAACGCCAACATTACCAATGAAGACTTTCCCCAAAAGCATCCCGATTGCGTTCTCTGGTACGAAGGCCGGCCCCTGAAAGGAGAATGGATTGATTTTGTGCTTAACTGTACCCCGGAAACCCTCGAAAAACAGATCAGGCCGCTTTTTGAAAATCTCAGAGCCTTAGGGTATCAATATGTTAAGATCGACGCAATCCGGCATTTGCTTTTCGACGGTCTTCACGAAGCGGTCAGGCTCGGTATGATGACGGACATTGAGGCTCAAAGCAGATTCCGGGCATTTATGCAGGCAACCAGGGACGGACTTGGAAAAGATGTGTTTTATCTTGCCAGCTGGGGCGTACTGCAGGAAGCCGTAGGGATTGTGGATGCGTGCCGTATCGCAATGGACGCGAACCCAACCTGGGCCGGTATCCGGATGCAGCTTTTTGAATCCGCAAGATGGTTCCACGCCCAGCGAATCCTTTTTCAGATAGATCCCGACCACGTGTGCGTACGCACAAAGCCGGACTGGGCAAAAAGCGTGCTGACGCTTGTTTCGCTGACCGGCGAACTGTATATGCTGAGTGATGCCGAGCAGGCTTATGATGACGAAAAACTTGAAATCATACGGAAGACGCTTCCGCCGCTTACTACAAGAACTGCGGAGACCGGTCCGCTTGATATGTCTTACCCCGCTTATACCTGGACGAAGCTGCACGGCTTTGCAGTGCAGTCGCACGAAACGCCTGTGGAGGCGGAGGATGTTTCCATGAAAGATGCGCTCAACATGGCGGGGAATTTCCCGACTATGGATGCTGATCATCCATTCTCTTCACTATGGGCATTCCATTTTGACTGTGCCGGTCAAATATGGTGCGTTATGGGAAGATTTGCCACTATGCCTCTGCACCAGTCCGTAATCCGTCTTTCGGAACTTGGGCTTGCAGAAAATAAGGAGTATACCGTCTTTGATTTCTGGGAGCAAAAATACCTCGGCAAGGTGAAAGAAACGTTGAGGGGCAGGGAGCTTCAAATCGGTCAGTGTCAGATTATCGGCCTGCGTGAAGTTGTACCTCACCCGCAGTTTATCGCATCTTCACGGCATGTTTCCATGGATGCGGTGAGTATTTCAAGCGTTTCCTGGCAGAAAGATCGACTGATTTTGTCGGTCAGGGGCATCATTGGGCGGTCGGACGATTACTTTATTTTAATACCTGCGGATTACCGGCTGCTGCAGATAAACTGTACGGGTGCGGCTATCGAGAAAAATCAAAACGGCGAGCTGCTGAAGATCCGTATATCGCCAAAAGAAAAAGCCGTACAGCTTCAGTTGAGTTTTAAAAAAGAAGGCTGAATCATGACTGAGTTGCAAACAATCAGTAAAGACGCTTTTTCCCGATTTGGGAAGGTTCTGGAATTTCCCGCCGATAACAAAGAGCCGTTTCACATTATATTGACAGAAGAAAACAATCCATGGCGCATCGCGGTTTTTCGTTATACCAACAAAGAAATAACTGTAGTGGAAAATCATCCCACTTCAATGGAAAGTTTTGAACCGCTGACCGGTATTACGGTTCTGGTGGTTGCCGAAAATGAAACTCCGGATAATTTCCGCTGTTTTTTACTGAATAAACCGATATGCCTTTACAAAGGTATATGGCATCAGGTATTGGCTCTCACGCCGGAGGCCCAGGTGAAAATAACGGAAAATTTAGAGGTCGGCTCCGAATTTTATACATATCCCAGCCCGCTTCGGGTCGTTTTAGCCCCGAAGCCTATGAATCCGGATATGGAATAATAGAACAACTCAAACCGCGTCCCTTAAGGATCTGCGGCTTGCCCATGGGGGGGGAGGTGATCGGAATTAAAACAGATTTAAAGCATCAGGGGGTGAAGAAAGGCAGACAAACAGCAGATTTATTGCAAATTGAGAAGGTTCATTAATAAGGGGGGAAGAAAGAATGTATAGAATACATAAACAGTTTATGGCTCTGCTGCTCGCCATTTCGGTATTGTCTGCTATGCTTCCGCTCCAGCAGGCCAATGCTGCTGAAACCGACAGCCATTACGTGTTAAGCGGAAATATGGTGCAGAATCCGGGCTTTGAATCCGGAACTACCAATTGGACGATTATAAAAGGCGGTCTGGCCTCGAACAACAAGCATTCCGGTACAAGTCATTTTTTCCTGAATTCCGGAAGCGACGCCCGTGTGTCCCAGACCATTAATATTCCCTATAACGGATACTACAACGCATCAGCATGGATCACTACGGGAGGCAGCGGCGCCAGATTCGGAGTTCGTTATTCGGATCAGACCGTAGTTAAGGAAACCGTCCTGCCTGCAAATTCGTCATACCAGGCGCCGTACAGCCTTTCCAACATGCATTTAAAGCAGGGCGATAAAGTTGAGATTTACTGTTCCGGCACATCCAGTTGGGTAAACGGGGACGACTTTTCGTTTACGTACGACGAGTCAAAAATCGACCTGAATTTACTGCTCAACGGTGATTTCAGCGGCAGCGACGACTGGAATCTGACCAGCGCAAGCATCGGCGATCATAAAGCGGTCATTGATTCCGGCGGATCGGCTGCGCAAATGGTCCGTGTCCCGAGGAAAGGTCCATATTACCTGCAGCTTTCCGCAAATCCGGCGCAAACGATGACACTCTCTGTCAACAGCGCTTCAAAACAGATTTCGCCATCGAACGAAAGCCAGACCGTCACTTTGGAGACCGGCGACCTGAATCAGGGCGACGAAGCAAACATCATGATCTCCGGGGAAGGTGAAATCCAGAATGCTTCGTTTAAATTTGATGTTTCAAAGATTCCCAACGAGCCTCCGGTTGCGAAGGACGTCAGCATTACCGGTACGGCAAGAGCGAACCTGATTCTGCACGGCCAGTACACCTTCACGGATCCCGACGCGGGTCAGGAGGAAGGGGGTTCCGTCTATCAATGGCTGATCGGAGATTCTGTCGATGGGGCTTTCAGCGCGATCGAAAACTCAAACAGCCGGAACCTGACTGTAACCAAAAGCATGGAAGGAAAATATATTAAATTCAAGGTTACGCCGTACGATAATTACGGGAAAGCCGGCCAGGATGTATCGTCCCAGGCGGCAGGCCCGGTAACCGTCAATTTAATCGTAAATCCCGGCTTTGAAATTGAGCAGTCAGATCTCTTGGGCTGGGTATATACGGACGGAAACAAATCGCATGATACTCCCTACGACGGATTGCTGAAGGCTTTATTGAACGCGAAAGACAGCGCTCTGGTTTATCAGGACGTAACCGTCCCGCAAAGCGGTTATTACAATATAGGCGCTTACGTAAAATGCGATAATGCAGGCGGCGAACTCGGTGTCAGAAATCCGGGCTGCAGCAAAGCAATAAGCAGCGTGCCCCTAACGCAGACGTCCGGTTATCAGTTCGTCTCCATCCCGGATGTCGCGCTGGAAAAGGGAAGCAGCGCAGAAGTCTACATCAAAGGGACGTCCGCCTGTCCGGTCAGCGTCGATAATGTGGAAATGATCCGCGATATTTCCAAAGGAACGCCGAAATTTACGAACATCAAATCCTTTGCAGCCGATGAACAAATCGGTTACCCGGTGATAAACAACGTTGACAAAACCGTCAATTTCCACGTTCCGTATGGAACCGACATCACAAAAATACATGTTTATCTGACGCTTTCTGAGGGAGGAACCTCAACACCTTCCGAGACCGGCGTATATGATTTTACCCATCCGGTCGCTTTCAAAGTCCTATCCGACAACATGACGTCAAACTGGACTGTAACATGCACATTGGACCCAAAATCGATTATCCTTTCCTCGTCCAGTAAGTATCTGGCCGATAATTTCAACTGGGCGGTAAATAAATCAAAAACATTTGTACAAACAGGGAAAACCGGTTCGGTAAACGTAGACGAAACCAATACGGCCGGTACCGGAACGGCAAGTTACATTCCGTCCTATTGGGCAGGGTATCACTTCCGCACCGGCTTTTACTCAAGGGATTTCGCCCACCAGACCTCCGGAGCCCACATGGTAGGGCTCGACAATGAAAACTTTTCCATGTTCAAGGCGTTTGCCAAAAGCGCATCCCTGAGCAGGAAATGGTATGCGCTGTGGTCAATGAATTTCGACGGGACGCCGCTTTCGATAGATTATGTAAACGATAATCACTTTGTAAGGGAAATCCCTGCGGAATTTGAATTGGTTGAAAAGATCTACCACCAGTATCTGTGGACCGGCGACAAGAGGTATCTGACCGACCCGGATATCTCCCAGTTCTGCAATAAAGCGGTTACCGATTTTATCAGCCTGCATGACGATAGGCTCCCGAACGGGGTTCCGGAAGGGAACGGAGATATATTCAGCGGATCCAGCACTTACAATGAGCGCGGAGAGAACCCGCTTGAATCCGGCGATGAAATCGGTTCGGAGTATCAGGCGTTGCTGGCTTACGCCGGAATGCTGAAAGCAAAGGGCGACGACATCGGTTCCCAGTTATGGCTGACGAAAGCGCAGAATCTGAAGGACTACTTCAATCAGACATGGAGTCAGGAAATGGGCAATGATAACTTTGCACGCGTTATTTGCAGGAACAACTCCGGGAACTACTTCTATAAGCTGACCGATTTTGGCAAGGAAAACAGCTGGTTCATGCCGATGAAGCTAATAACGGAGCCAGGAGAGCGGAATAACAAATACCTCGATTTTATCTCAACTTCCCTTGGCAGCGGGATTGGCAACCCAAACGCGCCAACCAATATCGAAGCCTACACCTATCTGCCTGACACATATTTCCCATACAACAAGACCGAAGAAGCATGGAAATGGATGAAATACATTGCGGATCAAAAGGACAATCATCATGAAACTTCATTGGGTGGGATTAACGGCGATTATCCGGAAGTATCCTATACGTTCGTTTCCAGCACGATTGAAGGAATGATGGGCATTGAGGCCAACGCGCCGCAAAACACGGTCGTGACGGCTTCGCGTCTTCCCAAGGACATCGGATGGGTAAAAGCTGATTATGTAAAGGCCGGAACCCATGATTTATCGGTCAAACACGACGGCTTAACCAAGAGTACCTTAACAAATCTGTCCGACAGCGCAATCAGCTGGGAAGTCCGCTTCTATGGAGACTACAATACCATTCAGGTAAATGACAAGTATCTGACCGCCTTCCAAAAAGACGTGAACGGCGTAAAAGTAAGCTATGCCGTCGTACCTGTGGGAGCAAAAAAAACGGTACAGGCGCAGGTTACCAGCAGCGTTAAAATGGTCACTTCATTTGATGAGTTGGACGCCACTGTAAAGACACAGAGCGTACCGAACGGTACTCCGTATAAATCGCTTAATCTTCCTTCTTCTTTAAAAGTGACTGCAGGCAGTCAGGCGGAAACCATTCGCGGCATTACATGGACGTCTGTTCCTTCCTATGCAGCAGCAACGGCTGGAACCTATACCTTTACCACTGTTCTGCCCAAAGGCTACGAGCTTGCTGACGGAATCACAGCACCGGTTATAACAGTAATTGTGTCTGAGAAAAGGAACGATAATTCGCATCATTCAGACAAAAATTCGTCCGGGAACCCCAAAGGCAGGGAAACGGCGCCATCCTCAAGTAGTACCATTTTGGAAACCATGAATGAAAAGGGCGGCACCGACGCAACGGTGACCACAAGGCCGGACACCGCGCCGGTAGTAGTCGGCGGACGTGCTTCGGTCAGCGTATCTGTTCCGGAGGACGTTGTGTCCGTGGTTGCTTTCGCTACGGCGGTGAAACCCGTTAAAGTGAAAATCACTGCCCCAGCCAGCGATATTGTTCAGCAGCTGAACGACAGATCAGTCCAAGCCGTTGATCTGAACATTACGGTTCCGGGCGCAGTGTCAAACAACACCAACCCCAATGCAGAAATTTCTGTCAGCGCAGATCCCTCTGTTCTGCAGGCGGCCGGAAATACGCAAAAGGATATCACCCTTTCTGTAACGAACGGCGATACGGGCAGAAAATCCTATTCATGGACTTTCTCCGGGAAAGGCCTGAACCATCCCGCAACTTCCATCACCGGTATAAATCTTTCCATAAACGTTTCGCCGGTCAGGAACGATGCGTCGGCATCCTCCGTAGTCGAGAGGAACACGGCCGGTAAGAAACCGGAGGGCGTTGTTCTCCGGTTCGGTCACAGCGCTCTGCTTCCAGACGTCGCAAAGGTGAGGGTCTATGTCGGAGATCAGGAAGGCTGCACAGCGAATTCAAAAGTATTCCTGTACTATCTGGACCATACAATCAATGCGCTGGAGCAGTTGCCGCAGAGTGAATACACGGTGGATGCAGAAGGGTATGTAACCATCACGATCGCGCACTGCTCGGATTATGTGCTTCTTCCAAAAGCGGCTACAAATCCGTATCCTGTTCATTCGGATACCTGCTTCCCTGTTGGAATCAAGAGCGGAAAGAGCTATACGTTCGCAATGACTGTAAGTGGAAATGCAGTCCCGACCTTTACGATTGGCAACGGAAAGGCGTTTACCACCTCGGTAAAACGTCAGGGTAATAAATATTATTATACTGTAAAAGCCATTGGTGCGGTGGATACAATGTCAGCTATATACTGCGCATTGCCGAAAGAAAAATCTATAGTAATATGCTATGTCTCAGTGGCAAAGCAGGACGATTAATTCAATAGAATATTAAAGTAAAGCTTTACTATTCCAAGATGGAGAATGCATCAAAAACAAGCTCATTTTCTGCTTGCATATCAGCATAATCTTTGCTATAAAAAGCAATCAGCCGTACACGCGCACAACATCTCTGGGGAAAAGCAGCGCCGCCTCAATGAGGCGGCGCTGCTTTTTCTATGCCGGGAATTTCTCACTCAAACCCCGCCATCATATACAATCGTATTTTGGTTTCGGCTTTTGCCCTGCCGGGCACCGGAAAAACATGTACCTTACAAATTTTCGGCAAGTTTGTTGATCACCAGATCGACGCAGATATGCAGGATGGCCTGAGAGTCCAGGAACAGTTTGTTTTTATCTGTGTCCAGAGACGGGATAATCAGAAAGCTGTCATATCGACTTGCATATTTTGCCTTGCTGTTTTGGGTAATCATAGCGGTTTTTGCCTTTTGAGCAAACGATGTGCCGGCCGCTTCTATGACGCATTCCGTCATACCGGAAACAGATATAAAGATATTCAAATCCCGTGCATCGGAAAAGCTGGCTTTTTCATTAAAAACTCCGGGCAAAGTAATCGTTTCCGCGTCAACGCCGAGAGAAGCAAGCCGGAAAGCAAAATACTCGGCGGAAAGCCCGCTTTCATGCACTCCGTAAATCTTGATTTTATTGGCATGAACGATCAGCCCGCAGAGTTCATTAATTTTGCTGTCCGAGATATGGGACGGAATATGACTGATACAGGAAAGATAAATGTTGACGATATCGTTGCTGCCGTTGACGGTGTTCGGATCCTTGAAAGAACCGGAAAGCAAGTGCTTCGATACCTCATACTTAAATTCTGAGAAGCCGGTATAGCCCAGCTTTTGACAAAAGCGCATCAGGGCCGACTTGGAAACGCCGGCTTTATTGGCAATTTCAATAATAGGATAAGAAGCAATCACGTCCAGATGTTCCAGGACATATTGCGAAATTTTCTGGTCGGAACGCGTAAACTGTGATTCGCAAAGCTTAATTTGTTCAATAGGATTCATTTCAAACTCTCCTCTGTTTTGCATTATATCATAAAACATACACAAAAGAAAAAGATTTTGAGAGAATTCGGTTGTTAATATGCCAGATTTGGGAAAGTCCGCAGAATTTTAAGAAATTTACCAAAAGTTTTGGTAAATGTATTGATTTTGTTTTTCAGTTCCGCTATACTAAAGTAAGAAGACCGGCCGGGTTTTCTCGTGAAATGTACACACGAAAAAATCAAATGCTTAAGGAGGAGATCAGTTATGGAGGAACAGACAAAAAAAGTTGGATTTCTTGACCGCGTGACGGGTTGTATCGAGGAAAAAGTGGCGCCGCCGCTGTTGAGGGTTTCACAGGTCCGGTATTTAGAGGCTCTTCAGCGCACATTTGTTACGCTGATGCCGTATATGATTCTGGGAGCGACAGCGACTTTGATTTTGAATCTGAGCGGTCTGTTTGGAAAGGACGGCGGCTTGAACCTTCCCGGCGCCGCGAATGCGATCAGCGCTGTGGTGGAACCCTGCCGGCCGTGGCTGCTGCAGGTGGTTTTTGTAACCATTAACCTGCTCGCTCTCATTACGACCGTTCTGAACGGATATTTTCTCGGAGATTATTATCACAAAAAGGATGAAAATGTCAGCCCGATCGCGGCGGCGGTCGTATCCTTTGTGGCTTTTCTGTGCTTTATTAATTTTACGAAACTCAGTGCGAATTTTGACTGGCCTGCCTATGTTCTCGGCTCCCCCAGTCTTTTCGGCGGCATCCTGATCAGTATCCTTGCCATAGAGGTATATCGCTTCCTGATCGGCAAAAAGATCACCATTAAAATGCCGGACGCTGTTCCGCCCATGATTGCGGCGGCCTTTACAAGTATGATCCCGGTATCTGTGGTGGTCGTTATTTGCGCCATCCTTGGTCAGGGCTTTGCAAACTTTGATTTTCTTGCCCTGCTGAACAAGCTCTGCGCGTATCTTGTCGTCGGCGGCAGCGGACCGGTTGCACAGTTCGCGGGATTCTTCCTCGACCGTATCCTGTGGTTTGTCGGTCTGCACGGCTCCAACATCGTTTCTTCCGTGATGCAGCCCATCTGGACGACCATGATCACGGACAACATCAATGCTTTTGCGGCTCATAAGGTAATTCCATATATGTTCACGGAACAGTGGATCAACTTCTATGTGCGCTGCTCTATATTCCCGGTTGCACTGCTTTGCTGCATGAGCAAGGTCCAACGCTTCAAGGTCCTGGGCAAGCTTTCTTTGCCGGGCACTATTTTTAACATTGCCGAACCGGTGATGTATGGTCTGCCGGTTGTACTCAATCCGCTGATGTTTGTGCCGTGGGTACTGGGCTTCAGCGTGCTGTTTGTTCTCAATGCCATTCTGGGCGTTCTGGGAATCACACCGCCGATGGTGTCCATGGTCGTCTGGACGATGCCGGCTCCGCTTGCATCCTTTATCGGCAGCGGCTTTAAGCCGCAGGCCATCCTGATTACGCTGATTAACATGGTCATCATCTTCTTTATGTTCTTACCGTTCTTCAAAGTAATGGAAAAGCAGGAACTTGCAGCGGAAAAAGAATACGAAAAACAAAAGGATGATAACGAGAATGCCTGAAATAGAAATACGTCCTTATCGGCAGGAATACATAGATGAAATTGTTGCCGGCTGGAATGCTTCACTGTTTTATGATGCGATTACCCGGGAACGCTTTATCCAGGAAGTTCTTCTTGATGAGAACTTTGACCCGGAACTGGCTCTGACTGCCATTGTTGACGGGCATGTAGCCGGTTTCAGTCTGGGAATCAAAAGGAAATATCCTTATTTAACACGTGGGCTGGAAGAACAGCGCGGTTGGATCAGCAGCTTCTTCGTCCTTCCGGAACACCGGCGCCGGGGACTCGGACAAAGGCTTCTGGAAGAGGAGGAGGCAAAGCTGAAAGCCAGGGGAGTACAGGAAATCACTCTTTGCGCATACAGCCCCAATTACTTTACCCCCGGCGTGGACCTGCAATACCCCGGCGGAGTCCCCTTCTTTGACAGAAACGGGTATGTACGCGGGACGGACGCCGTCAGCATGCAGCGGAATCTGTTCACCTATACTCTTCCGGAACATACGGAAAAGCATATTGCTGAGCTGGCGGAAAAAGGAATTACCTTCCAGCCGTTTTCCATGCGGTATATGGAAAAGCTTCTGACTTTTGTCGGCAGGGAATTTGATTCCGGCTGGGTGCGCAATATTCTGCTCGCCCTGCGCAATCAGGAGGCTGAGAATACTATCCTGATCGCAACGGACCGGGAAGATAACGTCATCGGCTACTGCATGCGCAAGATTGACGGTCATGACGCACGGTTCGGGCCAATCGGCGTGGCGGAAGCGCTACGGTCGGAGGGGCTCGGCGGCGTTCTGATCGACCTTCAGATGATGGAAATGAAGAAACGCGGTATTTACTATCTCTATTTCCTCTGGACTCATGGAGCCGCCATGCGTTTCTATGAGCGTCACGGTCTGGAGGTATACCGTACCTATCAGCTATATCGCAAAAAAATATAATTCGGAGATGACAGAGCATGGGCAATTATAAAAGGGTCATCTGCATCGGAGCGCATCCGCTGGACGCAGAGATCATAGGAGGACCAATGCTGATGCGCTACGCGGCACGCCATGCGCATTGTACACTGGTTCATGTGACAAAGGGAAGGCTGACCGACCCGAAGGCAACTGAAAAGCAGAAAGAGGATTATGACCTTGCCCTTCATCGCGAGATGTCTGGCGCCGCCGCCGCCCTGGGCTGCGACTGCTATGCAATGGACTATCTCTCAGGGGAACTGCCGGAGACAGGTGAATTTATTTCCCTTCTTGCGGACTATCTGCGGGAGCAGAAAGCGGACTGCGTCATTACACATGCACGCGGCACCCTGCATCCCAGACATTATTATACTTATGAAGCCGTGACGGAGGCAGTGCGCCTGCTGCGGCGGGACGGACAGAAGATTCAGCTGTTCTACGGTGAAAACTGCGAGGATCTGGCGGGCTTTACGCCGACCGTATATCTTTCCATGACCCGGGAGGAACTGGATAAATGGTTTACAGGACTCAGACAATATAGTATCTTTAACGGTGAGGTCAACGACATGCCGTATTTTGAATACTATCATTCTATGGCCCTTATCCGGTCCGTGGAGGCCGGGGAGCACGGTTTTGCCAAGGCTTATATGCATGGGGCATTGCTGGATAACGAATAAATAAATTTTCAGAATCGAGGGATGACTATGAAAAAGATCGTTTTACTGTGTGTGGCGGGTATGTCTACCAGCCTGCTGGTTTCCAAGATGCAGGCTGCCGCAAAAGAAACCGGATTCCCCTGCGAGATTCAGGCTTATGGCGTAGCGGAGGCCCCGAATGTGATCCCCGACGCGGATGTTGTTTTATTGGGGCCTCAGGTGCGCTATATCCTGACGAAATTAAAAAAAGAATATCCGGACAACAAAATTGATGCCATTGATATGCGGACGTATGGGATGGTAGACGGCAAACAGGCCCTTGCACAAGCCAGAAAGATTATGGAGTGTTAAAAATATGCAGGAAATGGATATAGAATCTGTACTTTTTGAGATCATCACGGAAGTGGGAAGCGCCCGCAGCTCATACATTGAGGCAATTCAGGCGGCGCGCGAAAAGGATATGGATAAGGCAAAGGAGCTGATCCGGGAGGCACAGGCAGCCTTTAACCGGGGGCACCATATTCACGCGGACCTGATCCGGGCAGTGTCCGGGGAAGATCATGTCCCCGTTTTTCAAAAGGATGAGCGAATCATGCTTTTGACGCACGCCGAAGACCAGCTGATGAGCGCGGAAGCTTTTGGCATCCTGGCGGAAGAATTTTTGGCGCTGTATCAGGTCATGAACGACAAAGGGGTTTTATAATGATTGATCTTACGCACTTTACTACTGAAACGCGAAACCCGGAAACGATGAATCTTGACTGCATGTCGGCCATGGAAATTGCCGCCGTGATGAACAGAGAGGATGAAAGGGTCATTTCAGGCGTCCGTGCCGTTTTGCCTCAAATCGCAAAGACGGTCGAATATACCGTGTCCAGCCTGCAGTCCGGCGGCAGAATTATTTATATCGGTGCGGGAACCTCCGGAAGGCTTGGCGTTTTGGACGCTTCCGAGTGTCCGCCGACATTTGGCGTTTCTGAGGATACGGTTGTCGGATTGATTGCCGGTGGGAACGGCGCTTTGTTCCGGGCCGTTGAAGGCGCGGAAGACAGCTGCACGCTGGGCAGAGAGGATTTGCAGCGTATCGGGCTGAAACCGTGTGATACCGTGATCGGGCTGGCTGCCAGCGGCCGTACTCCCTATGTTTTGCACGGCCTGCGCTATGCAAGGCAGATTGGGTGCCATACGGCGGCAATCGCCTGTAATCAGCACTCCGCCATCGGGAAAGAGGCCGACGTGGCCATAGAGCCGAATGTCGGTCCGGAAGTCCTGACAGGGTCAACGCGTCTCAAGGCGGGAACAGCGCAGAAGATGATTCTGAACATGATTTCCACTGCCAGCATGGTAAAAATGGGATACGCCTATGAAAACCTCATGGTAAACATGCAGGCGAGCAATGAAAAGCTGAACGTGCGCGCACAGAACATTGTGATGGCGGCAACCGCATGTGACAGGGAAGCTGCCGAAGCTGCGCTGCGCGAGGCAGGCGGCAGGGTCAAAACCGCGATTGTGATGCTGCTGCTGAAAGTTTCTGCGGAGAAAGGAGAAGAAGTGCTCGACCATGCGCACGGCAGGGTCCGCAAAGCACTTGCCGGAGAATTGCAATGAATACAGGAATTTGCTTATATTGCGGCACAGCGGAAGAAAAAAATGCGGAGATCATCAAGCGTGCGGCAGATGCGGGTATCCGGTGCGCATTTACATCCCTGCAAATTCCGGAAGAAGGTCGGATGAATCTCCGCTCTTCCGCGGAAAAGCTGCTTTCCGCCTGCAAAAAACATGGCTTGGACCTGATTATGGATGTTGGGCCGGACACAGCGGAAAGTCTCGGCTGCCGCTCCCTGTATGACCTTCAGAAGTGGGGCGTGACACATATCCGTCTGGACGACGGCTATTCTCCGCAGCAGGCAGCGGAGCTTTCGCGTGCCTTTCAGATTGTGTTCAATGCTTCTACGGTTTCCTTTGCAGAGATGAACGGATGGAAAAAGGCGGGTGCGGATTTAACCCGCTTTACCGCCTGTCATAATTATTACCCGAAGCCCCGGACGGGACTCTCCTTAGCACATGTCGCACAGATTAACCGGCAGCTGAAAACATACGGGTTTCAGACAATGGCTTTTATTCCGGGCGACGGAATACTTCGCGGGCCGCTGTATGAGGGCCTGCCGACCGTTGAAGCACACCGTCACCGTACGGATATGATACAGAACGCGCTTGAGCTTTTCCTGGACGCATCATGTGACATGGTATTGATCGGGGATGTGAGCCTTTCGGAAAAATCCTGGAACGCCTGGGCTGATCTCAGCCGGGGATTTGTCAGCCTGCCGGCAGAGCTGGATCCGCGCTATCATTATCTTGCGGAAACAATCCATCACGACAGGCGGGATTCCAGCGACTGTGTTTTCCGGTCTGTAGAGTCGCGCCGTATCCCTGTCCCGGACCGCTCGCTGCTGCAGCCTGTGAAAGAAACCGCATGCGCCGCAGGGGACATTTTGCTGTCCAACACCGGTTTTCTGCGTTATGCGGGAGAGTTGGAGATTGCGCGCGTTCCGCTGCCGCCCGATCCCAGGATCAATGTGATCGGGCATCTGGAAAAGGAAGCGCTGCCCTATTTGCCCTACCTCAGGAACGGTTTGGGAATCCGCTTTGTCCGGGAATGACGGCATGCCGGGAAAACCACACAGGATTCTCCGGAACAGGTAAAGGATGTGCCTGCTCCGAAGGCCATAAGGAAAGGAATAAAACATGAAAAGTTTTACTTACGTAATCCGTGACGAGATCGGCGTGCACGCCAGACCGGCCGGTCTGCTGGTCAAGCAGGCAAAAAGCTTTCAATCTTCCTGTATGATTCACGCAGGGGGAAAAAGCGGAGATCTGAGCAGGCTGTTCCAGGTGATCGGTATGGGGATTGAGCAAGGCACAGAAGTTACCGTCACTGCAGAAGGCCCGGATGAAGATGCGGCAATCGCTGCATTGAAAAAAGTGATCACAGAGAATTTATAAACTATTTGGCTATGTATATCTGAAACCTTGACAGCGCAGGACAATCCGGAAGGATTATCCTGCGCTGTTGCTGTCTATTCCTCTATTTGGCTAAGCGCTCTGGAAATATCTTTTTGAATCAGGGGCGCCATACTGCTCCTGTACCGGCCGGGGTTGGCACACTGCAGCGCGCGGCAGATATCCCCGGCAAGCTCCGGCTTAAACTTCGCCACCTCCGGCAGTACCGCGATGAACTGCCGCGCCACAGTAGGTTTTACATCCGTAATGTGCGTGAGATAATAATCGATAATCTCATCGATTTTATTATCCTTGTCCCACCTCGCATTGGCGGCGATAAGCAGCAAACCGCGGGCACGGATGTAGGAATTGTCGCTGTCCAGCATTTTCACAAAGCGGTCGAAGCAGGGATATACGGTGTCGGACCGGCGGCTTTCTTCCTGCAGCTTCACCAGACAGGCATAGCCAGCATTGGGATTCCGGTCGCACAATCCGGCAACCAGACTCTCCAACTCAGGCATTCTCAGCCACCTTCTTTCTTTTGACCCGCAGGGCGACCAGTGCTTTGACGTCCTCAAGAATCTCGGCGGAGGTTACGTCGATCATCAGCCATCGGGAGCCGTTGAAGGGCCTGCAATTCCGGTAAAGCTCCCGCACATAGTCTGTGCAGCTGCTCAGCAGCAGCTCGGCTTCCATGGCTTCCTTGCCGCCGATAGAGACCATGCAGGTAAAGTAACCCTCACACGGATAAAGGGTACAGAGCGCGCGGCTGCTTTTTCGGTATTTCATATTCCAGCCCGGCGCGCCGGAGCAGACGCTGTAATCAACCTGAGGCAGCACGTCATAGGCAGTCTCGATGTGCTCCCTCAGTGCGTCCCAATGGGCACTGCCGATATAAGCGCCGATTTGCGCGGGTGTAGGCTTACTGTCCTTTGAAAACTGCTCCGTCCATTTCACTGGCGGCACCTCTTTTCATTTTATTTGTTTTATTATACCATATGAAACCTGACAACTGCATGTCAACTTTTCTCCGTCCGATTATTTTGGCTTCTGCTAAAGACGGTGAACAGAAAGACCGCGCAGCAGCCTTTTTTAAATTTGATATCAACAGTGATTTTCTGTCTTATGCATGATAAAATAGATAAAAAGCACATAACTTAATGATCAGACAAAGGAAAGCAGAAAAAGACAGGACGAATTCTCCAAATTGCGGTAAAGTATAGCGGGAGGTGAGAAACATGGAGAAGCATCTTCTGGAGGACATTGATGTGGAGGATATCGCGGTTTCTGTGTATATGTCGCCGTTCTATTTTCAAAAGGGATTCAGCATCATGACCGGATATTCTGTCGGGGAGTACATCCGGCAGCGCCGTTTGTATCTTGCGGCGTTGGAGGCGGTGACCGGACAGCAGAAAATCATTGATCGAACTCTCCGATCATGCAGCTTTCAATGACCTTCTGTACATCGTCCGGATTCTTGCCGGATGAGCAGCGGGCGCAAAATTCGCTCCAGAACTTTTCAATTTTGGTACCAACCTGTTCCGAAAAAATTAGATATTGAGTAACACCCCCAGTTGTAGGATAGGAACTACAACTGGGGGTGTTCACATCATGGGATATGTTTCCCGGCTATGTACGCTCATGCCCCTGCCTGCACAGCCTGTCGAAGATAACCTCTTTGGACAGCGCAAAAAGCCCGTATATCCCGGAGTTTTTCTCAAGCAGCGCGGGGACTACCTTTACCGGCGTAAAGGCGTTTTCCTGCACAATCCGGTTGATAACCGGAAGCATCTGGGAATGAAAGACGTTGTACTCGCCGCCGAAAATCACCAGATCGCAGTTTAACAGGCAGACAATATTGGAAATTGCTCCGCCGATCACCACGGCGATATCCTCCACGCATTCCTTCAGAAACGGGTCGCCATCCCGCCAGACCCTGATAATATCCTTAAAGCTGATTTTCTCCGGGATTTTTCCCAGCGCGGCAAAGGCATCCCTTGTGCCTTTCGGCGCTTCGCTGCGGATTCTGGCCGTAAACCCGTTGATATTGGCCGAACCCCCCAGATTGTTAAAGGAAAGGCTGCGCGCGCGAACCATATCATTGCTGATGGTAATTTCATTCGCAATTTCTCCGGCACAGTTGGAGCTTCCTTCATAAAGCTCCCCGTTGAGGATAATCCCCGCGCCCAGCCCGAGCCCGCCGCTGACATAAACCATATCCCTGGAATTTTTCGCCGCGCCGGAGGTAAACTCCCCCACCGCCGCCGCGTTCACATCGTTGACCACCAGCACCGAGGTACCGAAGCAGGATTCCATCTGCCGGGAAAAATCGCCCATATTCCAGTTGGCAAAATTGGAATTCGCAAAAAAGGTCCGGTTGACGGAATCGAAGATACCCGGACAGGAAATGGCAATAATCGCCAGATCCTCATTGGTGAGGTTGCTGGAAGACAGCAACAGCCTGACCGCGTTCAGCACCAGTTCCAGCCTTGTGGCATAGGGGGAATCATCGGAAATATTCACGGTGAATTTGTTGAGAATCTCGCCGCCCAGATTGGCAAGCACAAAAATCGGATCCTCAAAGTTCAGCTCAATCGCAATAATATACTGATATTTCTTGTTGAATTTCAACAAAATCGGTTTTCTGCCTCCGGAGGACATGGAAACCCCCTCGCCGAACTCCTGAATGATTCCCATATTCAGCAAAGCTGCAATATTCTCCGTCATAGCGGATTTGCTGATGAGCAGTTCACGCGCAAGTTCGGCCCTTGAAATGGGCTCATCGCTGTAAATTTTGTCTAGAATCACTCTTTGATTGATTGATCTGATATGTGTTTGGTCTACAGTGCGTTTTATGTTCATCACGATCCGTTCAAATGATCTAGTTCGTAATCTATACGAACTTTTTTCTTTATCATATCACGAGAAAAATAGATTTACAATACCTGGATTTTAAATAAAAAACACTTTATTCGATTGACATTTCAGAATGTTGGTGGTAATATCAGATTATTAATAGTTCGGAAACAAAACAAACTAAATTTTCTGCATGATGAAATCACTGATAATGCAGTACATCCGGTTTTCTGTCAATGGTATTCTGTAGAAAGAAACTGTTCACTTTGTACAGAATTCAATAATAAAGAAAGAAGTGATTTATTTTTATGAAAAAGAGCAAACTGCTTGCATTGATTCTTGCGGCTGCCATGGTTATGACAACCAGCGGCTGCGGCTTTACCGGCACTGCGAGCAGCACCGCAGCCACATCGGGCACTGCCCAGTCCCAAAGCACGACCCCGGCCTCGAACGGCACCATCACAGTCTATGACACCAATGAAATCAGGACACTGGTACAGTGGGCCGCATCCGACAACAACTCGTTTACCATCTTAAACAATGTCTCCGAGGGCCTTTACCGCCTGAACGCAAAGCATGAGCCGGAACCGGCTCTGGCGGAAAGCTACAAGGTTTCCGACGACAAGCTGACATACACCTTTACCCTGAGGGACGGGCTGAAATGGAGCAACGGCACCGCGCTCACCGCAAAGGACTTTGTATTTTCATGGCTCAAGCAGATGAGCACCGACGCCACCAACGGCTATTCCTTCATTATGACGGATTACATAGTCAACGGCGCGGAATATCTTGACAACAAGGCAAAAGCGGAAGACGTCGGCGTAAAGGCGCTGGATGACAAAACGCTGGAAGTCAAGCTTAAACAGCCGACTCCGTATTTTGTCAGACTGACCGTCCTGCCCATGTTCTTCCCGCTGAATGAAGAATACGTCAAGTCGCAGGGCGCCAATTTCGGGCTGAAAGCGGACAATATGATTTACTGCGGCCCGTACACCCTCGCCGCTTATGACCCGGCAAGCGGCAGCACCCTGAAAAAGAACGACAGCTACTGGGACGCCGCAAATGTAAAGGTTCCCAACGTCAGCGTCCGCATCATCAAGGAGCAGGCAACCGCCCTCAACGCTTACAAATCCGGGGAACTTTCCAGAGTGGTGCTTTCCTCCTCCGACGTACCGGCAATGAAGTCCAGCGCGGAGTTCAGCTCCACCAGTGAATTCCGGACGACATACCTCCAGTACAATCTGACCAATAAAGCGGTTTCCAATAAAAACATCCGCCTTGCGCTCGGCTACGCGGTCGACCGCAAAACCCTGACCGACGTTGTGCTGGCAGACGGCTCCGCACCGGCCACCGGGCTGATTGCGAATTCCATGTACGGCGACGGCAAAAAATCGTTCCGTGAGCTGAACGGCGACATCACCACCTTTGACGCCGCAAAGGCAAAGGAATACTGGGATAAGGGCGTCAAGGAGCTTGGCAGCGCGCCTTCCCTGACACTGCTGACCGAAGACGATTCCGTCACAAAGACTGTAGCGACCTATATTCAGGGCGAATTCAAAAAGAATCTGGGAATCGATGTCAAAATAGATTCCAAGACCAAAAAGGCGAAGAACCAGCTGATGGACGACAACAACTTCCAGATGGCCATCACCGCCTGGGGCGCCGACTATGACGACGCCATGACCTACATGGATCTTTGGACAAACGGTACACCGTACCGCGGCAACTACAAGAGCGAAGCCTACAATTCGCTGATTGCCGATGCAAAGAAGCAGATCGATGACGCAAAGCGCCTGCAGGATATGCTGACCGCCGAAAAGACACTGGTTTCCGACGACGCAGTCGTGTCCCCGCTGTTCTACAGAGGATTTGCGTATCTGACAAAACCGAACGTGGAAAATCTGGTCACTCATCCGTTTGGCCCGCCGATTGAATTCAAATATGCTTCCTTAAAATAATATTCCATCACTATACCGGCAAAGAGGAGGATCATTAATGTCCTCCTCTTTGTTATCATCAGAATAAAGGAGGGCATACGGAATGTTCAAATACATCTGCAAACGGATTATGTACCTGCTGATTACCCTGCTCATCATTGTCACCACAACATTCTTTCTGATGAAGAAGCTGCCGGGCACTCCGTTCGACACGGAGCGGTTCTCCATGCTGTCGGCGGCACAGCAGACGCAGTTCCTTGAAAAATACGGCCTGAACGATCCGGTCATTGTGCAGTACGGAAAATACATCGCCAACGTGTTCAGGGGGGATTTCGGAACCTCCTTCTTCTACACGGGCCAGCCGGTTTCCGGCATCATTCTCGGGCGTATCGGCCCGTCCGCCCTGATTGGCCTCCAGGCCATCCTGATCGGCCTTTCCATCGGCCTGATACTGGGCATTATCGCCGCGTGGCGGCACAACAGCGGCATTGACTACTTTACCATGGTGGTCGCCGTGCTGGGCGTTTCCGTGCCGAACTTCGTGGCCGCGGCGCTCTTACAGTATTATGTGGGCTTAAAATGGGGTGTTTTGCCCGTCGCCTTCTGGCAGAGCTGGAAAAGCTCCATTCTGCCCTCCGTTGCGCTGTCGTTCGGCGTGACGGCGATGATCGCGCGGTTTATGCGGACCGAGATGCTGGACGTGCTGGAGCAGGACTACATTGTCACCGCAAGGGCAAAGGGTCTGAACCAATTTAAGGTTCTCATGCGGCACGCGGTGCGCAATTCCATCATCCCCGTCGTCACCATTCTGGGGCCGATTGTGGTCAATCTGCTGACCGGCTCGCTGGCGGTTGAAAACATCTACAGCATTCCGGGCATCGGCAGCCTTTTTGTGGATTCAATTAAAACAAACGATTATTCCACCATTATGGGCATTACCATTTTTTACAGCGCGTTCTACATTTTTGTCGTGATGGTGGTCGATATTCTCTATTCGGTAATCGACCCGAGAATCCGTCTGGCATCCGGCGGGAAGGGGGAGTGACAATATGACGCAGAAAACAGAGATTCCGCAGGAGCTTTTTACAAAAGCCGTGGTGGACAAGGACGAACGGGAGCATATTGCCCGCCCCAATCTGACGGCGTTTCAGGACGGCTGGCTCCGGCTGAAAAAGAACAAGGCGGCGGTAGTCAGCCTCGCGGTTCTGATCGTGATCGTTTTGCTTGCGATTTTAGGCCCGATGCTGTCGAAATATACCTTTTATGACACCGATTATACGCAGACCTACCGCAACCCCAGCTTCACCCACCTGTTCGGAACGGACCAGTTCGGCCGCGACCAGTGGGCGCGCATCTGGCAGGGCACGCGTATTTCTCTGCTGATTGCCGTTGCGGCGGCGTTTATCGACCTGTTCGTCGGCGTTACATTCGGCGCTGTTTCCGCGCTGTTCGGCGGCAAAGTGGACGCGGTCATGCAGCGGATCATCGAAATCCTTGTCGGCATCCCGCAGCTGATTATCGTCATCCTGCTGATGATGGTGATGCCCGCCGGCATCTGGACCATTGTCCTTGCGCTTTCCATCACCGGCTGGGTCAACATGGCGCGTCTTGTGCGCGCGCAGATTTTAAAGCTGAAAAATCAGGAATTTGTTCTGGCCGCCCGGGTCCTGGGCACCGGCAACAGAGAAATTATTATAAAACATTTAATTCCGAATACCGTGGGCGTCATTGTCATCAACGCAATGTTCACCATTCCGTCGGCGATTTTCACCGAGGCGTTTTTAAGCTTTATCGGAATCGGTCTGGCGGAACCGCAGGCCTCGCTTGGTGTTCTGATTAACAACGGGTATCAGGTGCTTCAGAATTTCCCGTTCCTGCTGATCTTCCCGGCCGTGGTCATTGTTTTAATCATGGTCTGCTTCAGCATTTTGGGCGACGGGCTGCGCGACGCGCTTGACCCGAGAATGAGACAGTGAGGAGGACGCGCTATGAGTAAGCTTTTGGAAGTTGAAAATCTGACCGTCCATATCAATACGCAGCACGGAACCGTGCAGGCGGTGCGCGGCGTGAGCTTTTCGCTGGAAAAGGGCGAGACGCTCGCCATCGTGGGGGAATCCGGTTCCGGAAAATCCATCACGGTCAAGGGCATTATGGGACTGCTGCCCACAAACGGAAAAATTGCGGAGGGTTCCGTTCATCTGGAGGGAAGGGACCTTGCGCGCCTGAGCGAGCGCGAAATGCAGGAAATCAGGGGCTGCGACATCTCCATGATCTTTCAGGACCCCATGACCTCGCTGAACCCGACCATGACGGTGGGCAAGCAGATCATAGAGGTACTGCACGAACACCATCCGGAACTGACCAAAGAGCAGCTTCGGGAAAAAGCCCTTGAGCAGATCAGGCTGGTCGGCCTGTCCAATCCGGAAACGCGCTTTTCCCAGTACCCGCACCAGCTTTCCGGCGGCATGCGGCAGCGCGTGGTCATTGCGATCGCGCTTGCGTGCAACCCCAAGATCCTGATCGCGGACGAACCCACCACCGCGCTGGATGTGACCATTCAGGCGCAGATCCTTGATCTGATGAAGGATCTGCAGGGGAAAATTGACACCTCGATTATTATTATCACCCACAATCTGGGCGTGGTTGCCAACATTGCGAACCGCGTCGCCGTCATGTACGGCGGCAAGCTGGTGGAAACCGGCAGCGTGCGCGACCTGTTCTACCACACCGCCCACCCCTACACAAAGGGACTTTTGTCCTCCATTCCGAAGCTGCATGAAAACGAACAGCAGCTTTTCTCCATTCCCGGCACGCCGCCCGACCTGATGGACCCGCCGAAGGGCTGCCCGTTTGCCGCGCGCTGTGAGCATACCATGAAGGTATGCCAGGAATTCATGCCGGAGTACACCCAGCTTTCCGACACGCACCGCGCCGCCTGCTGGCTGCTTGACAAGCGGGCGCGTGGAGACGCCGCAAAGGACGGTGAAAATCATGACTGATGAAAAAGTTATCCTGCAGGTAAAAAACCTGAAACGGTATTTTGATGTAGGAAAAAAGCAGATACTCAAGGCGGTTGACAATGTCAGCTTTACCATTTATAAAGGGGAAACCTTCGGGCTGGTCGGCGAGTCCGGCTGTGGAAAATCCACACTGGGCCGCACGATCATCCGGCTTTACGGCGCGACCGGCGGGGAAGTCCTGTTTGACGGCGTCAATGTGCACGGCAGGCTGAACGGCGCGCAGAGCCATGAGCTTTCGCGCCGGATGCAGATGATCTTTCAGGACCCGTACGCCTCCCTGAACCCGCGCATGAAAGTCATGGACATTATCGCGGAGGGAATCGACGCGCACGGGCTTGCAAAATCTGCGCAGGAGCGCGCTCAGATGGTCGTTGACCTTTTGGAGGTTGTCGGCCTGCAGGAGGAACACGCCAACCGCTTCCCTCACGAGTTTTCCGGCGGCCAGCGCCAGCGCATCGGCATTGCGCGCGCATTGGCGGTCAACCCGGATTTTATTATCGCGGACGAACCGATTTCCGCGCTGGATGTTTCGATTCAGGCGCAGGTGATCAATCTGCTGAAAAAGCTGCAGGAACAGCGGCAGCTGACCTATCTGTTTATTGCGCACGACCTTTCCATGGTCAAGCACATCAGCGACCGCGTCGGCGTCATGTACCTCGGCAGCATGGCGGAGCTGGCCTCCAGCCGCGAATTGTTTGAAAAGCCCCTGCATCCCTACACGCAGGCGCTGCTTTCCGCCATCCCCCTGCCCGACCCGGATTTGGAGCAGTCCCGCAGCCGCGTTGTGCTGGAGGGCAGCATCCCCAGCCCGATCAATCTGCCGGAGTGCTGCCATTTCTGCTCGCGCTGCCCGAAAGCGACGGAGCGCTGCAGAAAGCAGGCCCCCGAAATGGTTGAGGCGGAGCCGGGCCACTGGGTGGCCTGCCATTTGATTCAGGCCCCCGGAAAATGATCGGTCAGGGCGTATGTTAGGAGGATTATGTAATGTTATTTTCACAGGAGTTACAGGACTCCGTCCACCGGCAGTTCCTCAAAACGCAATCTTCTCTGGGCCTTGGCGGAGGGGAAATCCTTTCACGGCTGGACGGCTGCGAGGGCGGCCGGCGAACCGCGCTGGAGTTTTTCTACAGCACTATGCCGTCCTCCGACTTGGGAGATTATGATTTTTCCCTCTACCTGAGCTATGTTGATTTTGGCCTGTTCCTGAGGGAGCACTCCCCGTGGAGCAGCCGGATTCCCGAGAATATTTTTCTGAATTATGTTCTGTACTACCGTATCAACAATGAGAAAATTGAGGACTGCCGAAAAATTTTTTACGATACCTTAAAAGACAGAATCGCCGGCAAAAGCATGAAGGAAGCCGCGCTGGAGGTAAACGTCTGGTGCGCCGAACACGTCACCTATCAGGCGACGGACGAAAGGACCGCCTCCCCCCTTGCCGTACTGAAATCGTCTTACGGCAGGTGCGGGGAGGAATCCACCCTTGTGGTCACCGCCATGCGCAGCGTCGGCATTCCAGCGCGGCAGGTCTACACGCCGCGCTGGGCGCACTGTGACGACAACCACGCCTGGGTGGAAGTCTGGTGCGACGGGGAATGGTATTTCCTCGGCGCGTGCGAGCCGGAACCGGTTCTGAACCGCGGATGGTTTACAGAGGCCGCCGCCCGCTCCATGCTGATGGACAGCAAATCGTTCCTGCCCCTTCCGGGCGAGGAAGTTATTGCGACGGACGGGCAGACGATGATTCTGAATGAGCTTGGCCGGTACGCGGAGGCGCGCCGCTTTACGGTTTCCGTTGTAAACCCCGGCCCGCTTGCCGGCGTGACCGTGCAGTTTGAACTGCTGAACGGCGCGGAGTTTTCCCCCATTGCGTCCGTAGTGACCGGCGAAACGGGCCGGGCCGGCGTTACGCTTGGACTTGGCAGCGTCCATATCCACGCGGTGAAGGACGGCCGTTTTGCCGAAGCCTTTGCCGACACGGCGGAGACCGACGGTATCACCGTCGATTTTTCCCGCGCGGTGCAGGCCGAGCCGGACACGCAGGAGGATTTCTGCTTCCACGCACCGAAGGACAGCACCAGAAATATGATTCAGCTGACCCCGGAACAAAAGGAACTGCGCAAATCTGTCATCGGCGGCGCCGAACAGAAACGCCGGCAGTACATTAAGGATTTTTACCAAAAAGAGAAAGCCGAAACGCTCGCGGCAAAATTCAGCCGCCCGCAGGATGTTTTGGATCTGTTAAAGGCCGCCGAGGGCAATTTTGAGGAGCTGTACGCTTTTCTGTCCATGGACTTCGACGCGGAAAACCGCGAACTTCAGCTTAAAATGCTCCAATCCCTGCCGAAAAAGGACTTTCGGGATATCGGGGCCGATTTGCTTGCGGAACACTTCACACATTCGCTGAAGTACCGAGCGGATTATCCCGAAAAAATCTTCGTTCCTTACCTTCTCTGCCCCAGAGCGCATTACGAACAGTTGACGCCTTACAGCAAGCTGCTTACCTCACTGCTGGACGAACAGACGGCAAATGCGTTCCGCAGACAGCCTAAACGGGTGTGGGACTATGTTTCGCGGTTTCAGTCTCCGCCGGAGCGGGACAGCGAACGTCTGGCCGGTACGCCGGCGGGCATCCTTCGCAGCGGACAGGCGAATGAAATGGGCCGCAAGGTGCTGTTCACCGCCATCTGCCGCACACTGGGAATCCCCGCCCGCATTAGTCCTATAGATTTATCCGTTCAGTATTATCAGAATGAAAAATTTCATATCGTACCGGAATCTGCAAAGGAACCCTGCGGAAAATCCACGCTGACCCTTTTAGGCGGTACAGAAAACTGGTCGTATCTGCACAACTGGACCATCGCCGTATTAAAGGACGGCGCGTACCAGTCTCTGGAGCTTACGGACTCCGTGTGGGAAAACGGAAAGCTTGCCCTGACGCTTGCGCCGGGCAGCTACCGGCTGATTACCTCCAGCCGGACGCCTAACGGCAACCAGTTCGCCAGAAAATACTGCCTCCGCCTCTCGGACGGCGAGACAAAGGAACTTACCGTTTCTCTGTGCCGGACGCGGATTACGGATCTGCTTCTGGATATTCCCCTGCCGTCCTTCCAGCTTTTCAGCGATCAGAAAGAGCCTGTGCCGGCTGACGCCGTAATCGGCGGAAAGACCGCGGCGCTCATCTGGCTGGAAGAGGGTCGCGAACCCACGGAACATATTTTAAACGAATTTATGGAAGCGAAGGATGCTCTTAGTACCCTCGGCTGCGAGCTGATTTTTCTCGTCCGTGACCGACGCGCGTGGGACAACGAGACCTTTGTGAAGGCGTGCAGGACGATACCCGGCGTGCGCGTCTATTATTCGGATTTTTCCGAAACGGCTGTCGCCATGGCGCGCAGGATGTTCGTTGACCCCGAAAAGCTTCCTCTTACCGTTATTGCGCGGGGTACCCGCGGTATTTACGCGTGCAGCGGATACAATGTGGGAATCGCCGACCTTCTGATGAAAATTATTTCAGCCGCTGACTGATGCATCCGGGTTGTAAAAAATTGACCGCGCGTTTACGGCTGTCCGTAAACGCGCGGTATTTGTTTATTCAATGAATATTATACTATCCGTATTATCTATGGTTTAATAATCAGCCGCGTCATACCGGCGCCGACCGACTCATCCGGCCTTTCGTCGAACCCGAACTGTTTATAAAAGGATTCTCTTCCTTTTGCCGCCATCAGATTAAACAGGATTCTCTGCCCGCTTTTCAACTCCGATGTAAAATGCGCCAGGATTTCCTGAATCATGGTCTTCGCAATGCCCCGCCCCTGATAATCCGGATGGACAATGACGTCGGCTATAAACACAACATAACCTCCGTCGCTGATTGCGCGGGCGTGTGAAACGGTTTTTTCCCCGTCAGCCGCACAGATAATATAAGCGGAATTGCGCAGTCCCTCCCGCGCCTGGCCGGGCTCAACGGCATCCCAGTCAACCGCCTTGCGCAGCGCGTTGTAATCTTCAACAGTAATTTCATGCCGGTACTCTATGGACAAGCAGCTTCATTCCCTTCGTTTTTTCAATATTATAACATGGGAATGTTAATTTTTCTGCCATCTGCCTTTATTTTTTGACTGTACATGCATGGCCTATGAACGCTCCTGCCATCTTTTCAGGGTCGGGAACCACTCCAGCATGGCCGTGCGGGCCTGCTCCCTGTCCTCATACATACCGGAATCCTTTTCATAATCCAGACAAAAATCGATCATCTGCTCCATGGTGCAGTCGGCGGTAAACGCGCCGTTCTGATAGCAGTAACAGCAGTAATCCGGATTTTTGGAGCCGTCTTTTTCCGTTCCGTACTGCTCCTCCTGCGTCATCGGCATGCCGCAGCTCTGGCAGAAATCATGCAGCGCGATATAAATATTGACACGCGCGTCGGCGCAGTTGCCGTCCGGCAGATATTCCTCAAAATCGCAGGAAAATTTTCTGCTGAGTTCCGTATTCCATATCTCCTGCCAGAAAGCCGCCATGCCGTTGCGCGTGTCCCCGCGAAACGAAAACTTGGCGTACTTGCCCGCCGGAATCACGGAAACCTTCACGTTTTCCGGAAGTTCCCCCGCGCCCGACACCTCGCAGCACGCCATCACGTCATATTCTCCCTGCACGCCGTTTTCATAATTGGTGTACAGTCCGAAGGTGGTTTCTCCCGTTCGGTTGGGTATCTTCTGAATCACCCCGGCGAAGAACGACTGCCACAGGCCGCCGATTTTTGCCGGCATGTCCGCTTCGGCGTTTCCCGTGCGGGTGCAAAGCCCCGCCACTGTTTTCTGCTCTAATTCAACAATTTCATAATCCATAAGGTTCCCTCTTTTCCATTTGATGAAGCAAGCATACCATATGAAATATGACAGCAGAGTGTCATATTATCCATCTTTCTGATACAGCGAAACAATTTTTTCCGCTTTTTCCTTCAGGATATCCTGAATATGCCGCGGAGAAAGCACCCGGACGTCCTCCCCGAAGGAAAGCAGGTAGCTGTATACCCAGCCGTCCTCTATATACTTCACCGTTACGAGAAAACTGCCGTCCTCGTTTTTCTGAACCAGGCTGTGGTCAAAATCGTCATAAATACGGTAAGCCATCCGGGGCGAAAACCAAAGCGCAAGCATGACTTCCGCACCCGCCCCGTAGGACTGCGGCTCCAGCTCCGGAAGCGGCCGGCTCCTGTGCGTAAAATGTTCCTCTGTCAGGCACACATCCTGCATCCGCATGATCTTAAAGGTACGGAAAGCCTGCCTGTCCAGGCAGAAGCCCTGCAAATACCATCCCGCGCCCTTAAACCTCAGTTTTACCGGTTCTACTTTCCGGCTGCTTTTTCCACCGTTAGAAGCATAATAGTTGAAAGTTACGACGCGACGCTCCAGAATTCCCGTTTTCAAGGCCGAAAATTTCCGCCGCTCGTTGTCGCCGCCGCCCCATGCGGAAAAATCCACGTCGATCCAGTCCCCGCTCTGCCTTTGGAACAGCGCGCTCAAATGGGAAAGCACCGCGTCGCCCTCCCCGGTATTGGTCGCTTTCAGGCTTTGCAGGGCAAACAGAATTTCATTCTGCTCCTGTTCGGACAGCAGGGATTTATCCAGTACAAAGTCGGGAAGCAGATGGATTCCGCCCCCTTTCCCCTGGCTGGCGTAAACCGGAATTCCCGCCGCGGAAAGCGTGTCGATATCCCGGTAGATGGTCCGGGCAGAAACTTCCAAGCGCTCCGCGAGCTCCCCGGCAGTCATACCGGAACGGGTTAAAAGCAGATAGATAATTTCAAACAGCCGGTTGCTCTGCATGGGCGGCACCCCTTTTTTATTAAGTAAAAACCGGAAAAACGGATGTTATCTCCCCCGCCAAAGGCGGGGGAGATAACGAAATCTATTCCACTGCATTTATTATAGCACAGCGGGAGAAATGATAAAACATATTAGAAACAGAAAAACAGGGACCGTTTCAGCCAATTGCCGAAACGGTCCCTGCCGATGAAGGGATTTTATTGAATGAAAAAGATTCAAAGCTCAAATTCGAATTTGCTTTAAGGCTTCCTCTATGACTTCGGCATTGCCCCGTACCCAAAGCCCCCGACTCCACAATGCTTTTCGCTTTCTTTGTCAGAGGGCTTTGGCGGTAAGCGAACGCCTCCATCAGGAGGACGCCGTTTTCGTTACACGCCGCCTTCATCCGCCTGACCTCCTCAGCGGACACGCCGAGAGGCTTTTCGCAGAGCACATGCTTCTTCTTCCCTGCGGCGCGCAATACCCATTCGCAGTGCAATCCGTTCGGAAGAGGAATATAGACCGCGTCCACGTCGGGATCTTCCAGCAGCGCTTCGAAGCTTTCATAGGTTCTCCGCGGGTGGAACTTTTCCGCAAACCGCTTCAGCTTTTCGCTGCTTCCCCTGCTGGAAAGAGCCTGCAGGACCGCGTTTTCCGCCATTACGGCAACATCCCTTTCTAACCGATCTCTGCATATCATTCAGTGGAGCATAAAGGCACTGTCTGTTTTTTATAAATTGTTCACGGTTTATATTGACACCATCCCGGATTTATGATAATATTACATCACAACCTGATATATTAATATACCTAGTATGTTGATATATCAATAATAAAGCAAATGAGGCGGGGATTCGTATATGATTGATAAAACGAGCCTAGTTCCAATGTATGATCAGGTCAAAGACGATTTGATCCAGTTGATCCGGAACGGAGAAATCCAAGTAGGCGAAAAAATTGATTCGGAAAGCGAGATATGTGAAAAATACGGAGTCAGCCGCATCACCGCGAAACGCGCCTTAAACGAAATG
The DNA here is from genome assembly GCA_002359465.1 of Ruminococcaceae bacterium UBA2656. Lineage (GTDB taxonomy): Bacteria > Bacillota > Clostridia > Oscillospirales > Acutalibacteraceae > Caproiciproducens. Next base: position 54,049 of record DENA01000021.1, on the reverse strand, counting down.
GTGAACGAAGGATATATCAACCGGATTCCCGGCAGAGGCAGTTTCGTAACGGATATCAGGATCAGCCACATGCTTTCCAGCTTTTACTCCTTTACCGAGGAGATCAAGCGTTTGGGAATGACGCCGTCCGACACCATTTTGAATTTTGACCTCATTGTCCCCCAAAGCAATATCACGGATTTTTTCCATTTGCCCAAAGGGGAAAAGGTCCTCTATATCCGCAGGCAGCGGCTTGCAAATAACGAGGTGATTGCGCTGGATCACTCCTACATCCACCCTTCTGTCGGAAGCCGGTTTACCCGGGAGCAGCTTCAGGTAAATTCGCTGTACACGCTTTTGGCGCTGTACGACGCGCTGCCGGACCGCGCGGTCGAATCGTTTACCGCGGAATCCGTCAATCCGAAAGACGCCAGACTGTTGATGGTTGAAAAAGGAAGCGCGGCACTCAAGGTGGAAAGAAAAACATACTGCAAAGACCGTCCCATTGAATATAATTACCGTTATTACAAGGGGAATAAATACATTTATACAATCGAGTTAAAATAATCAGGCCGGACACCGATCAAGATTTAGAAGCTGCAGAACGGCGTTTCCATAGGCGATATGCAAACGCTTGCCACATATTTTTCAAAGCGCCGAACAAAAAGTGCAATGGAAAACAGTGCCTGCAATTTCTGTCTAATATAAGGAGGAAGAAAAATGAGCAAACAGATGAATAAGCGACTCGTTGGACTAACGGCATGTACCATGGCGGTTATTATGAGCCTTTCCGCCTGCGCAGCCCCCACTTCCGCACCTTCGTCCCAGGCTTCCGCACCGGCAAGCACAGCGGAGCAGTCTTCCCAAACAACCGGCGACAAAAAAATCAAGCTGGTTTACACCGTGCAGGATCTTGCGAACACATATTTTGTGGAAGTTGCAAACGGCGTCCGCGACAGATGTAAAGAGCTCGGAATCGACGTTACCATCCATGACGGCAAGACGGACGCGGCCAATCAGGTCTCCGCGTTTGAAAACTTTACCGCACAGGGCGTCAGCGCCATTATCGTCAGCCCGGTAGACGACAAATCGCTGATTCCATCCATTCAGGCGGCGCACAGCGCCGGGATTCCTGTCATTGCGGGTAATCAGAACATCCAGGGCTCGGATGCGTTCGTCACTGTTCCGGAGCATGAGTACGGCTTGATGATCGGCGAGGCGGCCGGGCAGTGGATCAAGGACAAGCTCAACGGCACGGCGGAAGTCGCGATTTTTGATTACCCCGAACTGGAGTCGATCATCGCCCGCGGCGACGGCATTCAGGAAGGCATCCTGAAAATCGCCCCGAACGCGAAGATCGTGGCGAGACAAAGCGCCAACAACCCTGAAAAGGGAATGGCCGCCATGGAAAACATCCTTCAGGCTCATCCGAAGGTAGAGGTGCTTGCGGGCGTCAACGACGCGGCTGTTCTCGGTGCGTACGAAGCAATGATGGCGGCCGGAAAAGCAAGCGACCGCGTCTTCCTCGGCGGGCTGGACGCGACAAAAGAAGCGCTGGACAAAATCGCGGAAGGCGGTATCTACCGTGCGACAGTCGATATTCAGCCGTATAACACGGGAAAGCTGTTTGTCGACACCGCGCTCAAGGTCATCAAGGAAGGGCCGATCAAGGACACCATCAAAATTCCGATGAAGCTCGTTGATTCCAGCAACATTGCCGAATATAAAAAATAATACGGCATATCGCCCATAAATCTTCCCCCGCCGTTTTTAGAGAGGACTGCCGCGCGGGGGAAGATTCTTATTCTCACAACGGGATAAACGACAGAATCCGCGGCCGGTATTTGCAGCTTGCCGCAACAAAGGGGATGATCGCAAATTGGCTGAAAAAATACTGGAGCTGAAGCATATTACCAAGAAGTTTTCTGGGGTTACGGCGCTTAACGACGTTTCGATCGACGTGAACAAAGGTGAGGTGCTCGCGCTGATCGGAGAAAACGGAGCCGGAAAATCCACACTGATCAAAGTGATCGCGGGCGCGCACCTACCCACCGACGGCGAGATGTGGTTTGATGGCCGCAAAATGGAAAACATGTCCCCGTCCATGGCCAAGGAGGCCGGGATTAGCGTCATTTATCAGGAGCATAACCTGATGAAGCATCTGACGGTTGCCGAAAACGTGTTTTTCGGAAAAGAGATAAAAAAAGGCGTGCTTTTAAATAAAGCGGCAATGAATGAAGCGTGTGCAAAACTCATTGAAGAGCTTGGCATCGACATGGATCCCAAACGTACGGTAAAAGACTTGTCCATCGCCGGGCAGCAGCTGGTGGAAATCATGAAGGCCGTTTCGAGCGAGATCAAATTCCTGATCATGGACGAGCCGACCGCTCCTCTGACAAACACGGAAATAGACAAGATCTTTGAAATCGTGGACCGCCTCAAGGAAAGAGGCGTTTCCATCCTTTATATTTCCCACCGCCTGGAAGAGGTATTTAAAATTTCCGACCGCATTACCGTGCTGCGGGACGGTCAGACGATCACTACCATGAACACAGCCGACGCGAACGTACCGCTGCTGATCAAATATATGGTCGGCCATGAAATAGGGCAGGATTATCCCGAGCGTACGACCGAGACGGGCGGGCCGGTTCTAGAGGTGCGGGGGTTTACCAACCATTTCGTGCACGATTGCAGCTTTACCTTGAACAAAGGGGAAATCTTAGGGCTTGCGGGCCTGGTCGGCGCGGGACGCACAGAGCTGGCCCGTGCCATCTTCGGCGCCGACCCCGTTAGCGCCGGCACTTTGAAGCTAAACAGAAAGGAAATCCGCATCAAAAATCCAAGGCAGGCAATCGCGCAGGGGATCGGCCTGATTACGGAGGACAGGAAAAATCAAGGCCTCCTGCTCAATATGGGAATTGATTACAACGTGGTGTATGCGTCACTGGAGAGGTTCGCAAAGGCCGGTGTAATCAACCGGACGAAGGAACGGAACGTTGCGGAACAATACGCGAAAGCAATGGAGATCAAAGCATATTCCCTCGCCCAGCCTGTTAAGACGCTTTCCGGCGGAAACCAGCAGAAAGTCGTGCTTGGGAAATGGCTTGCCACTCTGTCCGATATTCTGATATTCGACGAGCCGACGCGGGGAATTGATGTCGGCGCCAAAGCGGAAATTTATCAGTTGATGCGAAATCTGATTGATGAAGGGAAATCCATCATTATGATTTCCTCTGAGATGCCCGAGCTGATCGGCATGTCCGACCGTATACTGGTGATGCAGAACGGCAGGATCGCGGGCGAACTGACGCGTTCGGCGGTAACACAGGAGCGCATCCTTGAACTGGCGACTCTGTAATCATAAAAGGAAAAGGAGAGCATGATATGAAATCCAGCAATTCGATCAGCCTGAGCAGGAATATGTCCAGATTTGCGATTTATTTTGTATTGATCGCGATGATTGTATTCTTTTCGGTAGTGGCCGACGGCTTTGCCTCCCCGGACAATTACCTCAATATTTTAAGGCAAGTGGCGGTAAACGGTATTTCCGCCGTCGGCATGACCTTTGTCATCCTTACGGGCGGAATCGACATCTCCGTAGGCTCCATTATCGGCGTGGCGGGCATCGGCACCGCGACAATGATGATTCACGGGGTCTCTCCCGCGTACGCGGTGCTGCTGATGCTCGTATGCGGCCTTTTGATCGGTATTTTCAACGCGTTTTTTATTTATGAGATCAAACTGCCCCCCATGATCGCCACGCTGGCGACCATGAGCATCCTGCGGGGCGTATCCTACATCATTTCAGGCGGCCTTCCGGTTTACGGCTTTCCAAGAAGCTTTACGGTCTTAGGTCAGGGATACCTTGGGCCCATCCCGGTTCCGGTCCTTATTCTGGCCGTGTGCTTCGCGGCGGGATATTTTGTTCTGGAAAAAACCGCCGTCGGCCGCTATGTCTACGGCATCGGCAGCAACATAGAGGCCTCCAGACTGAGCGGCATCAACGTGCGCAAGGTCATGTACATGGTTTACGGTATTTGCGGCGTGCTTTCGGCGCTGGCCGGAATCGTTCTTCTCAGCCGCGTCAACAGCGGACAGCCAAAAGCTGGCGAGACCTATGAAATGGATATCATTACGGCTACCGTTCTGGGCGGGATCAGCTCCAACGGCGGAGAGGGAAAAATCGTAAACGTGATCGTGGGACTGCTGCTGATGGGCGTTCTGCTCAACGGGATGATCATGATGAACATTCCGGACTATTATCAGCGCGTGGTGAAAGGATTTGTCTTGCTGCTGGCCATAAGTTATGATAAAATGAGTCAGATAAAAGCCAACAAAAAAGCTTAATAACTTAAATTTCAGATATCGAGGTAGTAAACAATGAAGCTAAACGAATTAAAAAAGGGCCTGATCGTCTCGTGTCAAGCGACTTCCGAGGAACCGATGCGCGACAGCGCGATCATGGGAAGATTTGCGCTCGCGGCGGAAATCGGCGGCGCCGTCGGGGTTCGCATCAATGGCGTGGCGGACATACTGGCGGCAAAGCAGCTCGTCAAAGTACCGGTGATCGGGTTGGTCAAGCATACTTATCCCGGCTATTGGAGCTATATCACGCCGACGCTGCGCGATGTGGAGTCCGTCTATATTACGGGTGCGGAAATAGTGGCAGTGGACGTGAGCAGGCTGCCGAAGCCGGAGGGAAAAGACGCCGCCACGCTGATCAGAGAAATTAAAAAGCACTTCCCCGATATTTTGCTTCTGGGCGATGTTTCCACCGCGGAGGAAGGGCTGGCGGCGGTTGACGTGGGCGTGGATCTGCTTTCCACCACTTTGGCCGGGTATACCGAATATACGAGGCACCTTGACGATCCGCGCATTATCGAGCTGCAGGACCCGGATATCCAGCTGGTCGCCGACCTTGCGGCAAAAGCGGGTGTCCCCGTCATCGCAGAGGGCCGGTACTGGGACGACACCCTGGCGATCAGGGCGTTCGAGGCCGGCGCGCATAATGTCGTAATCGGAGCGGGCATCACCCGTCCGCAGATCATTACGAAGAAAATTGTGGACAATATCCAACCCTATCTCGGGTAATCCTCAACAAGGGGGCGCACATTCTTGAACGTTATTGCGATTGACACGGGCGGAACAAAAATCATGGGGGCCGTCGTTGACGACGGCGGATCCATTCTTGAAAAAGTAAAATATGAAAATACCGGCCGCACCGGCCCGTTTATTCTGAATACCTACTGCAAGATCATTGACGGATTTCTGCGTAAACACCGAATATCCGCCATTGGCATCGGGGCTGGCGGGCGCATTGATACAGAAACAGGCAGGGTGGTTTTTGCGGCCGGAATCTATCAGGATTATATCGGCTGTGAAATTAAAAAGACGATCGAAGAGCGGTTTCGGATTCCCACCACCGTCGATAACGACTGTAAAGTGGCTGTTCTGGGGGAAAGCTGGGCCAGCCCCGTAAAAAAATTCGGGAATGTCTTCGGGCTGATCCTCGGAACAGGCGTAGGCGGCGGAATCCTTTATAACGGACGGATGATCGGCGGAACCCACGGCGGCGCGGGCGAGATAGGGCACTGGATCCTTCACCCGGACGGTAGGCCCTGCACATGCGGCCAGAACGGCTGCGTGGAGCAGTATCTGTCGGGAACGGCGCTCTGGAGTCTTTACAATGAAAAGTGCGGCGCGGACACGATTCAATCCGGATATGCGTTTTTTTCCAGAGTGAGCCGGAAAGACGCGGCCGCACTTCAGGTGCTGGACGGCTTCGTCCGGGATCTGGCGGTCCTTTCCGTGTCGTGCGCGAATCTGTTCGACCCGCAGGCGATTCTGTTTGGCGGCGGCCTGCTGGACACCTATCCGTACTGGTGGGACGCCTTTACGGAACAATATGCCGCGCTGGGCAACGTTCATACAAAGCATGTCGAATTGATACGCGCGGCCAACGGAAACTCCGCCGCGATTCTGGGCGCGGCGTACCTTGCGCTTCAGATTTCCTCCCAGTCCGCCGACCAACGCCGGTGACAGACCGATTGATCATTCGGAAAACCCCGCAGGGGAAAGAAATGTAATCTGGCGAAAAGAACACCCCGGCTATCGTGTAAAAACGGCAGCCGGGGTGTTGGCGCATGACGCGGCTTTTTCGGCAGGCATGCCCAGACCTGCCGATGAAGGGATTTCAAAATGTCTATATATCCTTTTTGTTTTGGTCAAAGATAACGGCCACCAGAATAATGGCGCCCATGGCGATGGTCTGCCAGTAAGAGGAAACCCCAAGAAGGCTCAGCGCGTTGTTGATGATGCCGATGACGCACAGGCCGAGAATGGTCTGCGTGATGCCGCCGCGCCCGCCGCTCATGCTGGTGCCGCCCATGGCGACCGCCGCGATGGCGTTCAGCTCGTAGCCGTTGGCCGCCGCGGGCTGGCCTGCCTGCAGCCGGGAGGAAAGCACAGCGCCGGCCAGCGCCGCCAGAATGGCGCAGATAATGTATACGTTAAATTTCACTTTTTTTACGTTAATGCCGCTCAGCTGGGAAACATCCTCGCTGCTGCCCACGGCGAACACATAACGGCCGAAGCAGGTCCTGCGCAGCACAAGGGAAGCGATTGCCAGAATGATGATCATAATGATGACCATGACCGGAATAGGCCCAATATAGCCGAGGCCGAGCCAGGCGTAAGCGTCCGGAAGGCCGAACACCGGCTTTGCGTTGGTGTAGACATATGCGAGGCCCCTCGCAATACTCATCATGGCAAGCGTCGCCACAAAGGGAGGCACGCGCAGCTTGGCGATGTTAAACGCCGTGATTGTACCGCAGACGCCGCCGACCACAATGGAGGTGCCGAAGATGACCAGAAGGCTCATCGGAATTCCGGCGTTGGGCTGGAGCTGGATCAGGGAAGTGGATACAATGCCGGCGAGCGCCGCGACCGAACCGACCGAAAGGTCGATGCCGCCGGTCAGAATGACAAAGGTCATGCCGGTTGCGATCAGCGCGTTGATGGTGATCTGCATCAGCACATTGATCAGGTTCCCCATTTCGGCAAAACGGGGGACAAAGACAAGCGAAATGATAAACAGCGCCGCCAAAAAGAGCACCATGGTGTAATCCTGGGTAATATGCTTCAGCTTTTTCATAGCAATTTCATTTTTCATTTTTATGCCTCCCGGCTCAGCCAGCATTCAGGCTGGCAAGCTTCATTATGTCTTTTTCAGCGATATCGGTATTGTCAAGCATGCCGGAAACGTGTCCCTCGCGCATAATCATGATACGGGTGGAAACGCCGATCACTTCCGGCATTTCGGACGAAACCATGATAATGCTGCCCCCGTTTTCCACAAACTCTTTCATCAGGGCGTAGATTTCGGCTTTGGCGTTGACGTCGATACCCCTGGTCGGCTCATCCATAATCAGTATTTTTGATTTTGCCACCAGCCATTTGGCGATAACCACCTTTTGCTGATTTCCGCCNNCTGGAATTTGAGTACAGGCTAGCCAGCGAGGTGTTCTCTTTTACGGATTTCTGAAGCAGCAGGCCCTGGCCCCTTCTGTCCTCGGGAATCAGGCCGATTCCCGCCTTAATCGCCTGACGCGGGGAATCGAAACGGACTTCTTTTCCAAAGACATAGCATTTTCCGCCGTCCAGCTTATCCGCTCCGAAAATCGCGCGCATAACCTCCGTCCTGCCCGCGCCGATCAGACCCGCAACGCCGAGGATTTCGCCTTTTCTGAGTTCAAAGGAAACATCCTCAAAAACGCCGCTGCGCGTTAAATGTTCCGCTTTCAGCACAATTTCATCCTTGACCGCGTCTTTTTCCGGCCGGTAGTAGAACTGGGTCATCTGCCGCCCCACCATCAGGGTGATCATGTCATCCTCCGTAATTTCGGAAAGAAGGGCCGTTTTAATCAGCTGTCCGTCGCGCAGAATGCTGATGCGGTCGCCGATTGCCGTAATCTCCTTCAGCCTGTGCGATATATNNAGGTCGGTTCATCCATAATCACCAGCGAACTGTCCTGTGAAACCGCCCTTGCAATTTCCACCATCTGCTTGTCGGCGTTGTTCAGGCGGCGTATCATGGCTTTTGCGCTAATTTTTACGCCAATGGAATCCAAAATTTCCTGCGTTTGTTGATTCATGGCCTTTTTATCGATCAGGCCGGTTCCTTTTACTTTTGGCTCGCGCCCCAGAAAAATATTTTCCGCTACAGTCAGGTCGGGAATTACGCTCAATTCCTGATGGATTACGCTGATGCCGTGCGCCAGCCCCTCGCGGGTGTTCATGAAGCGCACCTCTTCGCCGTTGACTTTCAGGCTTCCGCTGTCCGTCTGGTATACTCCGGAAATAATCTTGATCAGCGTGGATTTTCCTGCTCCGTTCTCCCCTAAAAGGACATGGACTTCGCCCGGATAAAAATCCACTGAAATGTCAGACAGTGCTTTAACACCGGGAAAGGACTTATTGATATTGGACAACTCTACAATCGGTTTCTGCCCCATTTGTATGCTTCCTTTCCATACAAGATAAAATCGCGGGGACAGGCAATGGCTCACCCATCCCCGCAGAACAACAAGGTAAATTATTTCGCGTTTGATTTATCGATGATATAGGGGGAAATTGCAATCAGTTTTTCGACTGTTTTGCCGTTTACGGTATCAACAGCGGCCTGAAGGGCGGTTTCGCCGATTTTTGCGGGGTCCTGCGCAACGTCTGCTACCCAGAGGCTGTCGGGCTTCTTAATTTCGGCAACGCCTTCCGCGTTTCCGTCAAAGCCGATGATCTTTACTTTTTTATTCGCTGATTTAATGGAGGAAAGAGCGCCCATCGCGGCCGGATCGCCGACGCAGAACACCGCGTCAAGATCCGCGTGCTTCTGGAGCATATTCTGCATGACGTCGGCAGCTTTTGCCTGGTCGCCGGAATAGTTCTGAACGTCCACTACTTTGACATCCGGGGCGTTCTTTGCAAGCCACTCTGTAAAGCCTTTTTCACGGTTTACGCAGCCTTCGATTTCGGAGTAGGTAATGACTGCCGCGTTGCCTTTTTTAGCGGTAAGCACACTCTTGACAAGATACTCGGCAGCCAGCTCGCCGCCCTTGTAGTTATCGGTGGAAATATGGCTGACGGTTTTTCCGTCGGACGGAACATCCATTGTCAGAACCGGAATGTTTGCCTTTTCCGCCAGTTCAACCATGGATTTGCTGCCCGCTGAGTTCGTGGGGCAGAGAAGAATCGCGTCAACTTTTTGTGTGATAAAGTCCTGAACCTGGCTCAGCTGTTTGCTGGCGTCCTGATTGGCGTCCTGAACCACAAGCTTTACGCCGAGTTCTTTTGCCTTGCTGTTTAATGCTGTTTCAATATTATTGTAGAATACGTGCTCTCTGGTCAGAAGGCTGACGCCGACGGTGATTTCCTTCTTGGCTGTGCTCGCCGCCGATGCGGGAGCCGCGCTTGCCGCAGGCGCGCTGCTTGCGGTTCCGGGACCGGAACAGGCTGCAAGTGTGGAGATAAGGGTTGCCGCTGCCAGAACAATACTTAATAATTTGCCAAACCTTTTCATGATTAATCCTCCTAAAAATTTATGAAAATGGATTGCTCCAAATTCGTCTTTTCATCAGTGGTTTCAGGCTTTTCCGTTGCAGCCGCACACAATAATCTTGTGCTTTACGGTTTCCGCGACATATTTCTTGCCCAGCTTCATATATACCTTGGGGTCATAAACGGATTCGTCCTGCAGTACCTCGCGCACACCCTTGGTCATGGCTACCCTGAGTTCGGTTGCGAAGTTCACCTTGCAGACGCCCAGCTTCACCGAGCGGCTGACCGCTTCGTCCGGCAGGCCGGACGCACCGTGGAGCACAATCGGTATATTGACGAGTTCGATAATTTTTTTCAGACGGTCAAAATCGAGCTTTGGCTCCCCTTTATAGAAGCCGTGCGCGGTGCCGACGGCAACCGCAAGCGAGTGAACGCCGGTTTTTTCGGCGAAGTCTTTGGCCTGTGCGGGGTCTGTATAAATTTCCGCGCCTGCTTTTACCTCGTGGGTATCTTCCTTGCCGCCGAGCGTTCCCAGTTCGCCTTCCACGTCGATGTCCTGTTTTGCGGCGGCGTCCACGACGGATTTTGTCAGTGTGACGTTTTCCTCATAGGGAAGCTTTGAACCGTCGATCATGACGGACGTATAGTTTGCGCCGATCGCCGCGATACATCTTTCATAACTGTCGCCGTGGTCAAGGTGCATGGCGACCGGAATGTCTGTTTTTGCCGCTTCCACGGCAACCATTGCGCGCAGCATGTCCAGTCCGGCATAATTCACCGTTCCCGGCGTGGTCTGTATGATGACGGGGCTTCTCAGCTCCGTGGCCGTCTGGATAACAATCTGCGCCATTTCCATGTTTTCAATGTTGAATGCGGCAACGGCGTAGCCGCCGCGCTTTGCGTCCAGCAAGAGGTCTCTGGTCGATACTAATGGCATGATGAAGACTCCATTCTTAAAATATTTCCTCGGTATGAATCAGCGGAAGCATCTGCTGAAAGCTTTCCTGCGTACACATCTGCGTGCCCTCCAGCATCAGGGAACCGTGCGCCACAGCCACGCCGTAACGGAGCATTTCCGCGCAGGACAGGCCATGCACGGNNCGCCGGCGCCCTGAACGCCCTTCACCTCGATCTCCGCGCCCGCGCAGAAGTAGGCTTTATCAGCCGTAATGAGCATCGCGCCGCTCTTTCCCATGGAAACGCAGACCATGGTGACGCCCTGACCGATGATTTTCCGGGCAATGCGGACGACATCGTCCCGCGACGCAATCTTTTCCCCGAACGCTTCCTCAAGCTCGTCCTTGTTCGGTTTAATCAGGTAGGGTCCGGCTTTGATTCCTTCCAGAAGCAGCTCGCCGTACGCGTCGATCACGGTCTTCACGCCGTACTCTCTGGCTTTGTCCGTCAGGATTTTATAGATATCCTTCGATACGCCCGGCGGGACGCTGCCGTCCAGCACAAGCAGGGAGGTTTTCGGAAGATACTCCTCCACTTTTTTCACAAGGTCTTCGGTGCAGCCGCCATCCACAAAATTGCCGCTTTCGTTCAGCTCGCTCATCACGCTTGATTTTCTGTCAAATATCTTGATATTGGTGCGAAGCTGTCCCTTTACATCCAAAAAGTCATTCGAAATATGTTCGTCATTTAAAAAATCGGTTAAAACCGTGCCGCCGTCCATATAATTAAAACCCAGGCAGCAGGTGGCTTCCCCTATATTGTTCAGCGCGATGCTGACATTGATTCCCTTGCCGGAAACATCGCACCGGAAATTTTCCACATGATTGGTTCCCCCGTAGGCAAAGCCGTCAACAGTTACGGTCCTGTCAATACACGGGTTCAGCGTAAGTGTGGTGATCATCTTTCGTACCCACCTTATTTCAATGTTTTTGATTCAAATACTAGATATTTTCTGAAGCCCAGTCCGACATTGCCTGAAAGATAATCCACACAGAGGTCGCGCCGGCATCCTGAAGTCCGATTGCCTTGGTTCCATACGATTTTGCGCGGCCGAACCGCGCCACACATTCCCGGGTGTATTCCATCCCTTTTTTGGCGCCTGCCGCGCCCATGGCAAGGCCCTCTTTCAGGGAAACTCCCTGTCCGGCGCCTTCCTCCAGCCCTACGACCGCCGGTTCAAACGCGTCCACCATGGTTTTGTCGCCGATCTGTGCCTTGCCTCTTTTTTTCAGCGCTTCCAGCGAGCGGCGGAATATGCCGGCCAGAAGGGCCAGGTCGGCTTCTTCATGCGGCTCCTGTCTTGCGATGCCGCTGATAAACACGGTGCCGAAAAGCACGCCCGAAGCGCCGCCCATGGTGTCCAGAAGCGTCATGCCGACTTCCTGAAAAACAGCTTCCACGGTGGGAAACTCTGTTTCCTCCAAAGCCTTTTTCACGGCTTTAAAGCCGAGCGCCATGCCGAAGCCATGGTCGCCGTCTCCGATTTTCAAATCAATTTCCGTTAAAAAATCCTCACTGTCCACAACCCTGCGCGCCACAGACAGGAACATGTCCCTCAGCTGCCGTGTATTCATGGTATTGTTCATACTCTGCACTCCTAAAAAATCCGGCGCTTCAGCCGCGCGCCTCATTTTACCTGTATTTTTTAAAGAACGGCGAATAGGCCGGCGCGTCATAGTACGGCTTCAGCTCGCCGTCCAGCTTCAGCATGGAAATGGAGAAGCCGCCGGTGCCCTGCGGCCCGAAAAGCGTATCGATGAAAATATCATGCAGGATAACGCCTTTCTCTTTCAGGTTTTCCGCGACCCTGCGGCTGACAATGCTCAGCTCCAAGAGGCTGGTAAAGCCGAATCCGTTCACCATGACGGCGATTTCGTCGCCGCGCGTAATCCCGCTGTCGTCCATAAGGTATTTCAGCATGGTGTCCGCGATTTCATCGGCGCTTTTCAGCTCCGTGCGCAGAACGCCGGGTTCGCCGTTAAAGCCCATGCCGTATTCGATAAAGCCGTCCGGCAGTTCGCACATGGCCTTTCCGCTGGGCAGGTAGCCCGGCGAGGTGGTCACGCTGAACGTAAAGGTGTTCCGGTTGGCCTTCTGAATCACCCTGACGGCTTCATCCAGCTCCAGACCGGCGTCGCACGCCGCCCCGGCGACCTTCATCACCATTGCCACACCCGCCACGCCGCGGCGCTCGCCCTGCTGTTCCCTGGGCGCGCTGGTGATATCGTCCGCCACGAACACACAGCGGGTTTCGATTCCTTCCAGCTCGGCAAGCTCGCCGACCAGTTCAAAATTCAGCACGTCGCCCGCGTGGTTAGTGGCGATGTAAATCACGCCCCTGCCGTGGCTGACGGCCTTTGTCACATTTAGGATTGCCCGTGACGGCGGCGCAATATACACATTTCCCAAAGCCGCGCCGTCCGCGAGGCCCTCTCCCACGTAACCGATGATCCACGGTTCGTTTCCGGAGCCGCCGCCCGTTACGATGCTCACCTTGTCCTTTTTCTGCTTCATCAGAATGCCCTTGTACTGGGGCAAAGGCTCAAGCATGCCGGGACACGTGGCGACATAGCCTTCAATCATCTCCTGAACCATCTGTTCGGGCTCGTTGATTATCTTATTCAAAACCCATTGTCCTTTCCCTTTTAGTTGCTTTCCTCCGGATCAACCACCACCAGGTCGACTCCTGTGCCCTCAATCTGGCTTCTGAGCTGCTGGGGGATCCGGCTGTCCGTAATCAGCCTTGTGATGTTCTTAATCGGGCTGATTCTCGCCATGGATGTATGTCCGAATTTTGTGGAATCGGATATCAGAATCGTTTCGCGCGCGGCTTTCAGAACGCACTGCTTTACCTGCGCCTCGTACAGGTTGGGCGTGGTAATTCCCGTTTCCACGGTAATACTATTACACCCGATAAACGCTTTATCCATGCAGAGGCTGTTAATTGTATTTTCCGCAAATCCGCCCACGCAGGACATGATTTTGTGGCGGACGCTCCCGCCGATAAACACCAGCTCAATGTCGTCGGCGTCCAAAAGCTCAAACGCGATATTGAGCGCGTTGGTGATGACCACGATGTCGCGCTTGTTTCCGCTTTTGATCAGCTTGACAAGCTCCAGCGTGGTGGAGCCGGCGTCGATAAAGACGGTGTCGGAGGGATTGATATATTCATAGGCTTTCTTTGCGATTGCGCGTTTTTCGCCCGTGTTCTTTTTTTCTTTTTCTTTTTCTTCGAATTCACGAATGGTGGAGATGTTTACCGCCCCGCCGCGGGTCCGTCTTAAAAAGCCCTGCTCGTCGAGTTCATTCAGGATCTTTCTCACGGTGACTTCGGAAGTTTCCAGCGCCTCGCTCAGTTCCGGAACCGTTACGACTGGTTTCTGTTCCAGCATGGAAAGGATCAAATTCTTTTTTTCTACAGTAAGCATGTTTGTTCTCCCTTTCGTTGCGTTTTAATAATATATCATTTACTTTCAAAAGTCAATATATTTTATTAAAAAATAAATTATTGAAACCTTTTGCTTTTGCTTTTCGATTATCCGCTGTTTTTTGCTGTTTTTCTTAATAAATTTCAACTATATTATATAACTTATAAGGACATTAGTCAAAATAAATTCCTTTCAATGAGAATTTTATTTCTGCTTTTCAGGAATTCTGGCCCGGATTCAACAAAAGTCAGTAATGATATCTTTCGTAATCTTACGATTATACGCTGTTATTTTCAAAATTCTGAAAGGCTGAGGTCTGCAGTGAAACAGTTTTCTTTTCAATTGAAATCGGTACAAAATGAAGCCTTCTCTTTACAGAACATATGTTCTGTGCTATGATGTGCTTATGCCAACAGGGAAACAAATAATGAGGACTGAACCGGAAACAGGGGCGGCAATAAAATCCTGTTTATTTGGGAAACTACTCATGACGATACGGAGCTGAGGAACATGGATGTTTTTGACAAGCTGAAAATTCTGACCGACGCGGCAAAATACGATGTGGCCTGCACCTCCAGCGGGGTGGATAAAAAGGCCGCGCGCGGAGGGATGGGGAACGCCACGGCCTGCGGCATCTGCCACAGCTTCGCCGCGGACGGGCGGTGCATTTCGCTTTTAAAGGTGCTGATGACCAACGCCTGCACCTATGACTGCCAGTACTGCGTCAACCGCCGCTCCAACGACACCCCGCGCGCCGCCTTTACCCCGCGGGAGCTGGCGGAGCTGACCATCAATTTTTACCGGCGCAATTATATAGAAGGGCTTTTCCTGAGTTCCGGCATCCAGAGAAACCCCGACTACACCTGCGAGCAGATGATTGAGGCTCTGCGCATCCTGCGCGAGGAATACCGGTTTTCGGGCTACATCCACGCGAAAGCGATCCCCGGCGCGGACAGCCTGCTGATTTCACGCCTCGGCATGCTGGCCGACCGCATGAGCGTAAATATCGAGCTGCCTTCTCAGAGCAGCCTGAAGCTGCTTGCCCCCGACAAGACAAAGCATTCCATCCTGACCCCCATGGGATATATTCAGAACCGCATACGGGAGAACACGACCGACCTTGTCCGGTACCGGCACGCGCCCCGCTTTGCCCCCGCGGGGCAGAGCACCCAGATGATTGTGGGTGCCACGCCGGAAACCGATTTTCAGATATTGAACCTTACCGAGGGGCTTTATAAAAAATATAAGCTGAAACGCGTTTTCTTTTCCGCATATATGCCCGTTTCGGACAGCGCCCTGCTGCCCGCTCTGGATACAAAGCCCCCGCTCCTGCGGGAGCACCGGCTGTATCAGGCGGACTGGCTGCTGCGGTTCTACGGCTTTTCCGCAAACGAGCTGCTGGACGCAGGCCACCAGAGCTTCAACCCCTATATTGACCCGAAATGCAACTGGGCGCTCAACCATATGGAGCATTTCCCCATGGAGGTCAACCGCGCGCCGTACACGGAGCTGCTGCGCATACCGGGAATCGGCGTGACCAGCGCCAAGCGCATTGTCACCGCCCGGCGCACCGGGCCGCTGAACTTTGACGGACTGAAAAAGCTGGGCGTGGTGCTGAAGCGGGCGCAGTATTTCATCACCTGCGGCGGCAGGACCGCCGACGGGCTGAAAATCACGCAGGACGCCGCGCTGCGCTCCCTGATGTCCGACACGGCGTTCGGGATGTACCGACAGGGACTGCCGTCCGGCTCCGAACCGGAGCAGCTTTCCCTTTTTGAGCAGCCGCGCCTGACACAGGAGGATGTACGGAAATGTCTGACAGGTCAAATCTGATTTATCTTTACGACGGAAGCTTCGACGGGCTTTTATGCTGCGTGTTTGAAAGCTACGACAAGAAAGAAATTCCGGCGGATATTTTTTCGCCCGACACAGTCCAGACCGTTCTGCTGCCGGTGAAGGAAATTGTGACCGACCAAAAAAAGGCGGCGCGGGTGCTGGTTTCCATTCCGAAAAAGATGGGCGCCGACGCGCTGGATTTTATCCGGCACGCCTTTTTGACCTGCCTGCCGCGGAAGGAACTGTATATCCTGCTTTTCCTTCGTATGGGCTTTCGCTTCGGCCCTTCCGTAATGAACATGCTGGCGGACGACGTGGTAAACACGCTGTTTAAAGCGGTGAAATATTTAAATAATGAAACGCACCTGCTGAAGGGCTTTATCCGCTTTTCCGTCTTCAACGGCGCGCTGGCTGCCGAAATAGAGCCGAAAAATATTGTGCTCCCCCTTTTGACGCTCCATTTCCGGGAACGGTACCCGGAGGAGCGCTTTCTGATTTACGACCGGACGCACGCGATGGCGCTCATCTACCGGCCCTACCGCTCCGAAATCATCCCCGTGGACGATCTGCAGCTGCCGGAGCCGGACGAGGAAGAGCGTTCCTTCCGCGAGCTCTGGCGCCTTTTTTACAACACCATTGAGGTGCAGGGGCGCCACAATCCGAAATGCCGGATGAGCCATATGCCCAAGCGCTACTGGAAATGCATGACCGAGTTTGACACCGGGCGGAAATCCCGCCCGGGACCGGGCCGTCCCGGGGAAATAAAGCTTCTGGATTCCGGCACGGAACCGACCGGCCGTTTCTAAAACCTGCAAACCTAGCTACGCACCGGGTTTTGCAGGCTTTTTTGTCTCAAAAAGCCATTATCTGTAATTGTTCACATAATCTGCCATTTCTTTTAATAATTATTTAATCTCTTTTACAGAGAAATCATTTAGTCTTAATATTGACATTTTTATCCCACGGTTGTATCATTGTATTAATTAAATAGTACATATTGAAATGGAAATGTCCTGTGTGTTTTTGTCTCATGAAATGAAGGAGTGACTACCACTGTGAAGAAAAATAGGAAAAAGAAGATTTTGATTGCCGTTGCGGTTGTTGTGGTTGTTGCCGTTGCGGCAAACGCCTTTTTGTCAAGCAAAAAAGGGTCGAAGGTACAATCTGTGCAGTGTACCCCCCTGAGCAAAACATCGCTGAGCAACACCGTCAGCACAACCGGAGTGGTGGAAAGCACCGACTCCGTAAAGGTATACACGGATTTAAATTACGCGGTTAAGACACTGCCGGTAAAAGTGGGCGATAAGATCAGCGCCGGAGACGTGCTCTGTACGCTTGATTCCAAGGACCTGCAGGATACCATTGCACAGAAAAAGGCGGCTTTGAGCAGCAGCGCGGCTTTGGCTTTACAAAAAATACAGGCGAGTCAGAAAAAATACAACGATACCTCCAGCACGCTGAACGCCGGGCTGAACGCGCAGATCAACGCGGCGCAGGACAAGGTGACTTCCGCCAAGCACGACCTTGAAACCGCGCAGCAGAAGCAGAGCGACGCGGAAAAACATATTCAGGAAAATCTGAACACATCACTGATAAATGCAAAAAATGAAGTTAACAGTGCTAAGCTTAAACTTGACAGTGCCACCAGAGACTACAACGATGTTAAAAAGCATTTAAAAGACGGCGATTATGCCGAAACTGACGATGAAGCGGAAGAAAAATATCTTGATCCCGCAAGGGATGCCTTGCACTCCGCACAGCTCGCCTATGACAACGCAGTGAAGAGTCTAAACGCAGCCAATACCGCAGCGGACGAGGAGCGCGACCAGTACGCCAAGGCAACCGCTGCGGCGCAGACGGCCTATGACAGCGCGGTCAAGTCGCTCACGGCGACGCAGACCTCTGTCGGTCAGGATCTGCAGACCTCAAAGGACGATATCATTACCGCGAAGCTTTCCGCCGACGACACGGCATCAGTGAAAGAGGTGCAGGCGCTGCAGACCAAACTGGATAAATGCACGGTGAAAGCGCCCAATGCCGGAACGGTTACGGCGGTTTACGCCGTGCAGAACGCCCCCGCGAACGGCCTGTTGTTTGTCATTGAAGACACCGGCGCGCTGAAGCTGACCGTTAAAATAAAGGAATACGATATTGCCAGCGTAAAAGAGGGCATGAAGGCGGTCGTAAGGGCGGACGCGATCAGCGACAAGGAATTTGAAGGCGTGCTGCAAAGGATTTCCCCGACCTCCCTCAAGGGAACCGACGGAAAAACCGCAAGCAGCACCGACGCGGAATTTGAAGCGGACGTTCTGGTGACCTCAAAGGATACTCCTTTACGGATTGGCATGAATGCCAGCGCGGATATTATTCTGCAGAAGAAGGACGACGTTTTTGCGGCGCCGTACGACGCAGTGACCACGGATGCCTCCGGCAAGAGCATCGTATACACGCCCAAGGCACAGAAGGACGGAACCTATAAAGTGGAAGCCGTTTCCGTCACAACGGGAATTGAGACGGATTCGCAAGAGGAGATTTCCGGTGACGGGCTGAAGGAAGGCATGCAGATTATTTCCGACGGCAAGCAGGTAAAACCGGGCATGACCGTACAGGTGGCCGGGACGGCGGACACGGCAGCCGGAACCGCCGGCGGAACAAAACAGCTCAGGGCGGGTATGAAGCCATGAACACTGTAATCGACATGCATGATATCGTCAAGACCTTCTATATCGGAACGCCGAACGAACTGGAAATTCTGCACGGCATCAGCCTGAATATTTATGAAGGGCAGTTTGTTTCTATCGTCGGCGCGTCCGGCTCCGGCAAATCGACTCTGATGAATATTATCGGCGCGCTGGACCGGCCGACCTCGGGCGAATACAGTCTGGACGGTGTGCCGATCAGCAAAATGAGCAGCAATGAGCTTTCGGAAATCCGCAACAAAAAAATAGGGTTTGTCTTTCAGACTTTTAACCTGATTCCTCGCTCTACCGCGCTTGGGAACGTGGAGCTTCCCATGCTTTACGCGGGAATCCCCGGCAGAAAAAGAGCGACGCACGCGATGGAGCTGCTGGAGCTGGTGGAAATGAAGGACCGTGCGAAGCATATGCCCAACGAGCTTTCCGGCGGACAGAAACAGCGAATCGCCATTGCACGCGCCATGGCGAACGACCCCGCGATCATCCTTGCGGACGAGCCGACCGGCGCGCTGGACAGCGCCACGGGCCGGCTGGTAATGGATCTGTTCCATACGCTCCACAGAAAGCAGGGCAAAACCATCGTCCTGATTACCCATAACAACGAGCTGGCGAAGGAAACCGAACGGATTATTACCATTCACGACGGAAGAATTCAAAGCGACGAAAGCAACCAGCCCGTTTTTCAGGAGGCAAACCATGAATCTGCTTGAAAATATTTCACTTGCCATCAACGGGCTTTTTGCGAATAAAATGCGCGCCTTGCTCACCATGCTGGGCATTATCATCGGCATCGGCTCGGTGATTGCCATTACCTCCGTCGGCAACGCGATGACCACCTCCGTGAACGACGCACTGGCAGACTTCGGCATTACCAATATTTCGGTTTATCTTTCAAGCAAAGACGGCGGCGGACGCGGTTCCGCCGTTACGAAAGACGATTTGATCTCCAATGAGATGATTGAAAAATATCAAAAAAAATACGCCGATAAAATCACCGCGATCTCCCTGGAAGCAAGCGCCGGTACAGGAAAAATA
The DNA here is from genome assembly GCA_002359465.1 of Ruminococcaceae bacterium UBA2656. Taxonomy (GTDB): domain Bacteria; phylum Bacillota; class Clostridia; order Oscillospirales; family Acutalibacteraceae; genus Caproiciproducens. The sequence continues at coordinate 34,566 of DENA01000021.1, read as the reverse complement.
AAAAACGGCCACAAGACAACCGATATTTCTATGTCCGGCGTGAATGAAGGTTCCGCGCTGGTCAACAACGTCACTTTGCTCAAAGGCAGGTTTATCAGTGAGAAAGACGAACAGCGTGTAAAAAAAGTGGCCGTCGTTTCCGAACGGCTTGTCAGCGAACTGTTTGCCGCCAGCGACAACCCGCTTGGCAAGGAAATCAAAGTGGAAACCAATTACGGATATCAGACCTACACGGTCATCGGCGTTTACAAGGAGGCGGCCTCCTCCATGTTCATGAGGCAGGACACGCGCACCACCTTTTACATTCCTGTAACCACCGCGAAGGAACTGGCCGGCAGCGACGACGGGTACCAGAGCCTGACCGTTATGGCCGCGCGCGGAATAGACTACACGCAGTTCGCCGACGACACACAGAATTATTTCAATACCTTCTATACGAAAAATAAATTCTTTCAGTGCTTTGCAATGAGCCTGGAATCCCAGATTTCGGAAATGAACACCATGATGGGCACACTCACCCTCGCCATTTCCATCATTGCGGCAATTTCCCTGCTGGTCGGCGGAATCGGCGTTATGAATATCATGCTGGTCTCCGTCACGGAACGCACGCGGGAAATCGGCGTGCGCAAGGCGCTCGGCGCGCCGGACAGCGCCATCCGCACCCAGTTTATTGTCGAGTCCATGATCATCTGCTTTATCGGCGGAATTTTCGGGATTATTCTGGGAGGCATTCTTGGCTACGTGGGCGGGATGCTCTTGAAACAGACGGCCTACCCCACCCTCTCTTCCATCGCGGTCGCCGTGGGCTTCTCCATGGCAATCGGCATTTTCTTCGGATACTACCCCGCCAACAAAGCCGCGAAGCTCGACCCCATCGAAGCCCTGCGGTACGAATAAAATCATATAAGCATAAAAAACGCGTCCTGATCAGGCTTTCAAAGCCGTTCCAGGGCGCGTTTTTTCATTTAAGGCCGGGGCCGATTTTCCGGAACCGGGCATATCTTTTTTCAACCAGCTCGCCCGTGCCAAGACCGCTGTTTTTTACAAGGGTTTCGTAAAGGTTCTGCTTTAAATCCAGATAGGTTTTGTGAAAACTTTTGCCGTTTTCGCCGATGATTTTCTCAATCACCTTCATCTCCAGAAGATCCTGCGCGGTCAGCTTCAGACATTCGGAAGCCTCTTTCACCTTTGAGGAATCCTTCCAAAGGATGCTGGCGCATCCTTCCGGAGAAATGACGGAGTAGATGGCGTTTTCAAGCATCCAGACCTCGTCCGCCACGGCGAGCGCGAGCGCCCCGCCGCTTCCGCCCTCGCCGATCAGCACGGAGACAACCGGGACCCTCAGCGTCATCATTTCCATTAAATTTTCCGCGATGGCCTGCCCCTGCCCGCGTTCCTCCGCGGCGATGCCGCAGAACGCGCCGGAGGTGTCCACAAAGCACACCACGGGCCGGCCGAATTTCTCCGCGAGCTTCATCTGGCGCAGGGCCTTGCGGTAGCCCTCCGGATGAGCGGAACCGAAATTGCGGAAAACCTTTTCCTTGGTATCGTGCCCGCGCTCTAAAGCCACCACCGTCACCGGCATGGTGTTCAGCCGCGCGATGCCTGCCACAACGGCCTTGTCGTCGCCGAAACGCCGGTCGCCGTGCAGCTCGATAAAATCATCAAAAATATTGGTTATAAAATCCATTCCGGTCGGCCTGCCCTTTGCGCGGGCGGCGGTTACCTTATCGTAGGCGCCCATCAGAACTCCCTCCTTTTGTGCAAAGAAAGAAGCCCGGCGATTTGCTTTCTTTGATTTTTGCGTTCCACAATCGCGTCCACAAACCCCTTTTCAAGCAGGAATTCCGCGCGCTGAAAGCCCGCGGGCAGCTTCTGCCGGATGGTCTGCTCAATCACGCGCGGCCCGGCAAAACCGATAAGCGCGTTCGGCTCCGAAAGGATGATGTCGGCCTCCATGGCAAAGCTGGCGGTCACGCCGCCGGTGGTCGGGTCGGTCAGAACGGCAATGTACAGGTTCCCCGCGTCGCTGTGCAGCTTAACGGCGCCGCTGGTTTTAGCCATCTGCATCAGCGACAGGATGCCTTCCTGCATTCTTGCCCCGCCGGATACGGTGTATCCCACGACGGGCAGGGAATGAGCCAGCGCGTATTCAAAAATACGCGTGATTTTTTCGCCGACCACCGTGCCCATGCTGCCCATCATAAAGCGCGGCTCCATCACAAAAAGCGCGCAGCTGTTTCCGCCGATTGCGGCGGTTCCGCAGACAACGGCTTCCTTTTCGGCGCTTTCCAGCCTTGCGTGCTTGATTTTTTCCGGGTAATTTGGGAAATCAATCGGATTTTTCGACAGCATACCGCCGTAAAGCTCCTGAAAGGTATTTTCATCCGTCAGCATACTGATGCGCTGCCGCGCGTTCATATGAAAATGATATCCGCATTTCGGGCAGACATTGCAGTTTTCATTCAGCGCGCCGGTAAAAAGAGTTTTTTTGCAAGACGGGCACAGAACGCACATTTCACTTGGAACGTCGGGCGGCACGGTTTTGAAATGCCTGCTGTAATTTTCAAGCTCGTTCTTCGGCCTTCGGAAAAATTCTTTTTTCAGCATTACGCCTTACCCCCGTTTCTCGATCAAATCGGTATAATAGTCCCCGGCGAGAAATTCGCTGTCGCTCAGAATATCCATCTGCTGCTCCGCGTTGTGCTCCACGCCCTCAATCACCAGCTCACACAGGGCCGCCTGCATTTTGCGGATGGCTTCTTCGCGCGTTTTGGCGTGCACAATCAGTTTGCCGATCATCGAGTCGTAAAACGGCGGCACGGTATAATCCTGATAAAGGGCCGTGTCGAAGCGTACCCACGGCCCGCCCGGAATATGCAGAAAGGAAATGGTACCGCAGCTGGGGCGGAACCCGTCGCGCGGATTTTCCGCGTTGATGCGGCACTCGATCGCGGTGCCTTCGATCTTGATATCCTCCTGCTTGTAAGAGAGAGGCACGCCGGACGCAATACGGATCTGCCATTTAACAAGGTCGATTCCGGTCACCATCTCCGTTACGGGATGCTCCACCTGAAGCCTTGTATTCATTTCCATAAAATAAAAATTTCCGGTTTTATCCATCAAAAATTCAATGGTACCGGCGTTGACGTATTTTACCGCCCGGGCCGCCTTGACCGCCGCCTCCATCATCTTCCGGCGCGTTTCTGCGCCGACGGCGGGGGAGGGGCTTTCCTCCAGCAGCTTTTGGCGTTTGCGCTGGACAGAACATTCCCGCTCGCCCAAACAGACAATGTTTCCGTAGCTGTCGCATAAAATCTGCATTTCAATATGTTTTACCGGAAAAAGATATTTTTCCATATAGACCGCGCCGTCGCCGAACGCGCTCTGTGCTTCCGTAGAAGCCGCGGCAAAGGCGTTTTTCAGCTCTTTGGCGCTGTTGACCGTACGGATTCCCCGGCCGCCGCCACCCGCGCGGGCCTTGACCAGAAGGGGGTACCCGATTTTATCGGCTTCCTGCTGAATCAGAGCGGGGTCGCTGATAATATCGCAGCCCGGCACAACGGGCACCCCGGCCTCGCGCATGGTTTTCCTCGCCGCGTCCTTGTCGCCCATCCTGCGGATGAGGTCGGCGGTCGGTCCGATGAACGCAATGCCGCATTTTTCACAGAGCGACGCGAATTCCGCGTTTTCGGAAAGCAGGCCGTAACCGGGATGAATCGCCTGCGCACCCGTCACAACGGCGGCGGAAAGGATGGCGCTCATATTCAGATAACTGTCCTTCGCCTGCGCGGGGCCGATGCAGATGCTTTCATCCGCAAGGCTGACATGCAGGGAATCCCTGTCCGCCTCCGAAAAAACCGCCACGCTTAAAATTCCCATTTCCTTACAGGCGCGGATAATACGGACGGCGATTTCGCCGCGGTTGGCAATCAATATTTTAGAAAACAAGCATCAGACTTCCTTTCCTGTCAGCCGTTGACCAGCGCGAAGGAAAGCTCGCCGGAAACCGCCAGCTGCTCACCCACATAGCCCTTGGCGCTTGCAAAGCAGAAAGGGCCTCTTTCCTTTGTCAGGCTGCACTCGACTGTGAGTGTATCCCCCGGGACAACCGTGTGCTTGAAGCGCACCTTGTCCAGTCCTGTATAGTACGGCGTACGGCCCTGTATTTTANNCAGGATGCAGCAGGCCTGCGCCATGATTTCGCACAGAACCACGCCGGGAACGACCGGATTTCCGGGAAAGTGTCCCTTTAAAAACCACTCGTCTCCCCTTACGGTATAGGTTCCCATGGCTGTCGTATCCCCTGTTTTTTCCACATGGTCGATCAGCAGCATGGGTTCCCTGTGGGGAATCATTTTCATGATTTCTTCTCTGTCCATACCCTGCCTCCTACTTTATCCGGAACAGTACCTGCGCGTACTCAACAACCTGGCCGCTGGCCGCACAGATCTCGGTGATTTCTCCGTCACACTCCGCGCTGATTTCATTGAGCAGCTTCATGGCTTCAATAATGCAGAGCGTATCGCCCTTCTTCACATGGCTGCCGACCTGTACATACGGCTCGGAATCCGGTGAAGGGGACGCGTAAAACACGCCTACAATGGGCGATTTTACTTCGATGCCGCCGCATTCCGGCGCGGGGGCGGGTACTGCGGCAACCGTCGGCTGCGCGGCTGCGGGAACAGGAAGCGCCGCTTCGGCGGGCACGCTGCCCCGCTCCAGATGGAGCGTGTTCCCGCCCTCCGTAAGCTCAACCAACGTCAGCCCGTTTTCGCGCATGGTTTCCGCGATTTCCTTAATTTGCTGAATATCCAAATCCAAACCAGTCCTTTCCAGATTCAAATCCTATTCACCGCGGTATTTGCGAAGGGCAATACAGGCATTGTGACCGCCGAATCCCAAAGAGACGGACAGCGCGGCATTGACTTCCCTTTTCCTTGCGGTGTTCGGCACATAGTCAAGGTCGCAGTCCTCATCCTTTTCGCGGTAGCCGACGGTCGGGGGGATGATTCCCCGCTCAAGGGCGAGCACGGAGACGATTGCCTCGACCGCGCCCGCCGCGCCGAGCATGTGGCCGGTCATGGATTTCGTGGAGCTGATACAGATTTGATACGCCCTGTCTCCCAGCGCCTTTTTAATCGCAATGGTTTCGGATTTATCGTTCAGAGGGGTACCCGTACCGTGCGCGTTGATGTAGATTTCCGTTTCCTCCTGCAGTCCGGCTTCCTCCATGGCAAGGGAAATTGCCCTTGCTCCGCCAATGGCCTCCGGATGCGGCGCCGTAATGTGGTGCGCGTCGCAGGTGTTGCCGTAACCGCTGATTTCCGCGTAAATCTTCGCGCCGCGCGCCTTCGCGTGCTCATATTCCTCCAATATTAAAATTCCCGCGCCCTCGCCCATGACAAAGCCGTCCCGGCGCTTGTCGAACGGGATGGAGGATTCTTCGGGGATATTTTTCGTGGAAAGCGCCATGCAGTTGGTAAAGCCCGCAATGGCGAGCGGGTTGACGGTCGCTTCCGCGCCGCCCGCGAGGATTGCGTCCGCATACCCGAAGCGGATGGCGCGGAACGCCTCACCCACCGCGTTGGTGGAGGTTGCGCAGGCGGTGACAACCGGAAGGCTGGGGCCCTGCGCGTTGTATTTGATGGCGATATTGCCCGACGCCATGTTGGAAATCATCATCGGGACAAAGAGGGGGGAGACTTTCCTCGGCCCGCCCTTGAGCAGCTTGTCGCACTCATTGATAAAGGTGTTCATGCCGCCGATTCCGGAACCGACGTAAACGCCGAACCGCTCGGGCTCCACCTTCCCCAGAATCCCGCTGTCCTCCACCGCCTGTGCGGCGGCGGCGATGGCGTACTGCGCGAACAAGTCCGTTTTGCGGATTTCGCCCTTTTCCATATAGTCATGCGGGTCAAAATCTTTGACCTCCGCCGCGATTTTCACCTTATAATCAGTAGTATCGAATTTTGTAATAAAGTCAATACCGCTCCGGCCGCTGATCAAACTGTCCCAGAACGCCTCTGCGGTATTTCCAACGGGCGAAATCACGCCCAGCCCGGTAACAACCACTCTTCTCATATTGATTCCTCTCTTACTGCGGCATCCGCGCCGTCTTCACTCTGCCGGTACTCCTCTGAAAGAGTCTCGAACAGCTTTTTGACCGATACAATTTCCTTTACCTTATAGCCGTTTGCCCCAATGAAGGCAAAGCCGTTTTCCAATCTGCCCCTGCAGGCGTTAATCAGCGCCATGGAGATACAGTAGGGGCTTTCCTTCTGCTTGCAGGTAATAATGCAGTGGAACGGACAGCCGGTCGGATGCTTGTGCCCCTGTGCCGCCTGCTGTAGAAATCCGTTCACAATGGCGCGCCCCGGCATGCCCACGGGGCTTTGAATGATACCGATATCTTCTTTTTTGCAGTTCACATACGCGTTTTTAAAGGCGATGTCCGCGTCGCATTCCTCGGTGGCCACAAAGCGGGTCGCCATCTGCACCGCAGAAGCACCCAGATTGAAAAACCGCCGGATATCCGCGCCGCTGAAAATTCCTCCCGCGGCGATCACGGGGATTTTGCGCCCCGCCTGCTCCTCAAGCGGGCGAACCGCTTCCAGTACCTGCGGCACCAGCTTTTCCAGCCGGTACGCGGGATCGTCGATCTGATCCTTATGAAAACCCAGATGTCCGCCGGCCATGGGGCCTTCGACCACAAACGCGTCCGGAATGTAATTATATTTCTCCTGCCACCATTTCGTGATCGTCCTGACCGCACGGGCAGAGGAAATGATCGGCACCAGCTTGGTTTTACAGCCCTTTTCCACAAAGGAGGGCAGGTTCAGCGGCAGGCCCGCGCCCGCGAAAATCACATCGATGCCCTCTTCCACGGAGGCCTTCACCATTTCACCGAAATCGCTCAGCGCGACCATCACGTTGACGCCGAGCACGCCTTTGGTCTTTGCGCGCGCGCGTCGGATTTCCTCCCTGAGCGCGACAATATTGTTGCGGGCGCCGGGGCCGTTCTGATGCATCATGCCGACGACCGCGGCGGAAAGCACGCCGATTCCGCCCTCGTTCGCCACGGCGGAGGCAAGCCCGGAAAGGGAAATGCCGACGCCCATTCCGCCCTGCACAACGGGCGTTTGAGCCACAAGGTCGCCGATTACAAGGGGTTCATGATCAAAATAAGCCATCGTATCCTCGATTCTCCGCAGTAAGCGGGGTAGACTGAACATTACATGCAAAGGCCGCCGTCAATTTTAATCACCTCTCCGGTGATATAACCCGCCTCGTCCCCGGCCAGAAAGGCCGCCAGATTGGCAATGTCCGCGGGGGAACCCATCCGCTTTAACGGAATGGCTTCCACAGCCGTTTCTTTTACTTTCTCCGGCAGGGCGGCAGTCATGTCTGTATCAATAAAGCCCGGCGCAATCGCGTTGCAGGTCACATTCCTTGCCGCAAGCTCCTTTGCCGTGGATTTGGTCAGGCCGATCAGCCCCGCCTTCGCGGAGGAATAGTTGGCCTGGCCCGCGTTGCCCGTAACGCCGGAAACGGAGGTGATATTGATAATCCTGCCGCTTCTCTTTTTCATGAAATGGCGGTAGGTATGCTTGATCATATGGAACGCGCCCTTGAGGTTCGTATTCACCACGGTGTCGAAGTCCTCTTCCTTCATCGAAAGAATCAGTCCGTCCCGCACAACGCCCGCGTTGTTGACCAGAATATCGATTCCGCCGAAGTCGGCAAGAATCGCATCGACCGTTTCCTTGGTCTGCCGGTCGTCCGCAACGTCGCACCGGTAAGCTTTCGCTTTCACGCCGCACTGCTCAATCAGGGAGCAGGTCTCCTGCGCCGCCGCTTCGTTCCCGGCGTAGAGAACGGCTACGTCCGCGCCTTCCCGCGCCATTTTCAGCGCGATGGCTTTTCCGATTCCTCTGGAGCCGCCGGTCACGACGGCTGTTTTCCCTGTCAGCATGGGTTCCTCCTTAATTCTTCCACAGCGGCCTGCGCGTCCGCAAAGTTTTCAACATTGAGAATACGCACCTGTGAAGAGATTTTTTTGATCAGGCCGCACAGGGTTTTCCCCGGGCCCACTTCTATAAAGGTGCCGATTCCGTCCGCGATCATATTTTCCACGGACTTCTGCCAGTAAACAGGATGGTTCACCTGATTTGCGATGGTTGCCTTCATTTCTTCTCCGTAGGGCTTTGCGCTGACGTTGGAGTAAACCGGCAGAGAAGTCGGACGGACGTCTTCCGTCCGAAGTTCTGTCAGCAGCTTTTGCGCCGCCTCGTCCATGAATGGGGAGTGAAACCCGCCGCTGACCGCCAGTGGGACGGCCCTGCCGCCCGCGGCCTGCACCTCTTTGCAAAAATCGCCGAGCGCGCTTTTTTGGAGCGCGACCACGGTCTGTCCCTTGCAGTTGTAATTGACCGGGTACGTGTTTTTCCGCCGGGAGCAAAGCTCCCGCACCGTTTCCACCGGAAGCTTGAGCACCGCAGCCATACCGCTTGGGTGCTTTTCAGCCGCTTCCTGCATAAAAGCCGCCCGTTTGCAGACGAACCGGAACCCTGCGTCCATACCGAACGCACCGGCAAAGGTCAGCGCCGCGACTTCGCCAAGCGAAAAACCCGCGACCGCGCGGGGAAGAATCCCCCCGGCCTTCAGGCACTGCGCCGCCGCCAGATCCACACAGAAAACGCAGGGCTGCGTATTGATGGTCTGGGAAAGCTCCTCCTGCGTGCCGCCGAAGCACTGCGCGGCAGTCCCCGGACGAACCGCGTCGGCAAGATCAAAGACCTCCTTCGCGGCGGGGCTGTTTTCGTAAAGGTCTTTTCCCATGCCGCTGTACTGGGTGCCCTGACCGGAAAATACAAACGCTATTTCACCCATCTGCCCGCACCGCCCAACACAGTTTCCGCTTCCCCGAACATCTCCCGGATGATTTCCGCCGCCGGCTGTTCCTTACGGACAATCGCCGCGATCTGTCCGGCCATGAAGCATCCGTTTTTCTCGTCGCCCTCCACGGCGGCAAGGCGCAGCGCGCCCGCGCCGAAAGCGTTCAGCTGCTCATTGGTTACCGAAGCGTCGTATTCTTTTTTCGCAAATTCCCTGGTAAAGCTGGTTTTCAGCGCCCTGACCGGGTGCCCGGTCCGTTTGCCGGTCGTCAGGGTATATATATCCTTCGCATGAAGGATTTTATTTTTGTAATTCTGGTGCACGCCGCATTCGTTCGCCACCAAAAACCGCGTTCCGACCTGCACGCCGACCGCGCCGAGCATGAAAGCCGCCGCGATTCCCCGGCCGTCCGCAATGCCGCCTGCCGCGATCACGGGGACATCCACCGCGTCGCACACCTGCGGCAGCAGCGTCATGGTGGTCAGCTCGCCGATATGCCCGCCGGACTCGCAGCCCTCCGCGATCACGGCGACCGCGCCGCACCGGGCGACGCGCTTCGCGATGCCGGTGGACGGTACCACGGGAACCACCTTGACCCCGGCCTCCATCCATGCGCCCATATACTGGGACGGGTTTCCCGCGCCGGTCGTTACGACCGGAACGCCCTCGTCGATGACAAGCCGGGCAACCTCCTCGGCGTGAGGGCTCATCAGCATAATGTTCACCCCGAACGGTTTGTCCGTCAGCGTTTTTGCCTTGCGGATTTCGCCCCTCAGCCAGTTTGCGTCCGCGTTCATAGCGGAAATCAGACCAAGGCCCCCGCCGTTGGAAACCGCGGCGGCAAGGGAGGCGTCCGCTATCCAAGCCATTCCTCCCTGTATAATGGGATATTCTATCCCGAGCAGCTCACACAGTGGTGTTTTTATCATCTATCATCCCCGCCTTCTTTTTGATCGAACCGTCTTTTTGCCCCCATCGGAGGACGCACGCGCCTGTGGTCATGCCGCCGCCAAAAGCGGTCAGCGCCAGAATATTTCCGGCGTGCAGCTCTCCCGCGCGGTTCAGTTCGTCCAGCAGGATGGGAATGCTCGCCGAGGAGGTATTGCCGAATCGCTCAATATTGTGCCGGTATTTTTCCGGCGCAATGGAGAGCTTGCTTTTCGCCGCGTCGATAATCCGCAGGTTTGCCTGATGGGGCAGGACAAAGTCCACATCCGCTTGTGTCAGGCCCGCTTCGCGGATAACCTCCGCAAGGTCGCCGCACATGGCGGCCACGGCGAATTTATAAACATCCTTGCCGTTCATTTTCAGGTATGGATCGACCTGTCTGATCTGGGAATACGGGCAGTTGCCCCGCGTGTTTTCCACATAGAGCGGGGCAACCTCGCCCTTCGCCCCGATTTTAATGGAAAGCAGGCTGTCCCCCGGCGCCAGCACCGCCGCGCCGGCTCCGTCGCCGAAAAGGACGCAGGTGGAACGGTCCTGCCAGTCCAGCAGCCTGGACATGGCCTCCGCCGACACAATCAGAATTTTTTTCGCCCTGCGCGCCGAAAAATAAGAAAATGCGACATCCAGCGCATAGACAAAACCGGTGCAGGCCGCGTTCAGGTCGAACGCCGGGCAGACTGCGCCAAGCCTTTGCTGAATCTCGCATGCGAGCGACGGCGTGACATGGTCCCCGCGCGCGGTGGAACAGATGATCAGGTCCAGTTCCTCCGCCGCGGTGGAAGCATCCTTCAGCGCGCGCGCCGCCGCTTCGGCGGCAAAGTCGCACAGGGTTTCCGTGGTGGAAATATGCCTGCTTTTAATGCCCGTGCGCGTGGAAATCCACTCGTCCGAAGTATCAATCAGAAGCGACAGTTCCTCGTTTGTTTTGGAGCATGCCGGATACGCACTTCCCGTGCCGATAATCGTAAAGCTCATTTTTTCCTCCGTATTCCGCGTCAGGAATCCGCCTGCGCAATATAGGACACGCCCACACAGCCCGGCCCGCCGTGGGTGCCGACGACCGAACCGAGGGCAATCGTTTCACTGTTTGAAATATCCGTGACCGACGACGCCGCCTCTTTAAGCAGATTCAAGAATTCAGGAGAATCGGTATCGCCGAAAAAAATCCGATAGTCGGAATCCGGCTTTTCCTCCGTCATTTTTTGCGCAATGCGCTGGGAGGCCGCCTTATGGCCCTTTTTCTTGTCAAAAGCTTTGATTTCTCCGTCCTCTATGGAGACAATCGGCTTGATATGGAGCATGGAACCGAAGAAAGCGGAGGAAGCAGAAAGCCTGCCGCCCATTTTCAGATATTTCAGGGTGTCGATAATTGCGTAAAACTTCTGCCTCTTTTTCAGCTCTTCCACCGCGTTGCAGATTTCAGCCGCCGTCTTCCCGGCATCCCTCATTTTTATCATCTCATACACCAGAAGCGCGAGCCCGAAGCTGACGCTCAGCGAATCGATCAGATAAATATTTTCCGCGCCCAGCGTCTCTTTCGCAATTACCGCCGACTGGTACGTGCCGCTGAGCTTGCCGGAAATAAAAATACCGATTACATCGTCCCCGCTTTTCATATACTTTTCAAATAATTTTTCAAACCGTTCCGGGTTGACCTGCGCCGTGGTGGGGAGTTCTGCGCTTTCACGGAGCATTTGAAAAAACTGCGGTTTGGTAAGGCTGACCCCGTCCACATATTCCCGGTCGCCGAAATGCACGCTCAGCGAAACGATTTCAATGCCAAGCTCCGCCTGACGGTCAAAGGGAATGTCCGACGTGCTGTCCGTTATAATTTTAATAGCCATAAATGCCTCCACTACTTTTGATTGCTCTCTAAAAAGCTCTTCACCGCAGCCAGCCCTTTTACAAACATGGCCAGTTCATCCTCATCCATTGCGGACATAATGGCCGAAACCATCTTGTGGTGAAAGGAGGAATGAACTTCATTTACACTTTTCCCCTTGTCGGTGGGAAAAATGCGGACAACCCTTTTGTCGTGCTGGTCCTGCCGCCTGACGACAAAGCCCTTTTTTTCCAGCGTGTTGATGGTGGTCGTCAGCGTGCCGGCCGTAATCCGCTGGGAAAACGCGATCTCCGAAGCCGTGTTTTTTCCCGACCGGGTACCGTCGCACACCGCTTCAATGACATGCATTTCCCTCATGGAAAGGTTATGGGACTCTTTTGTTTTCAGGCTCGCTTCTTCCGTCCTTAACACCTCATTAAACACTTTTACAAGAAAATCATTGATTTGAGAGTATTCATTATCCAATACAGTTCACTCCTTTCTCAATTTATTTTGAAGTTCAAAACAATTCGAATTATACCAAAAAACCACTACTCTGTCAAGAATATTTTGATTTTCAAAATAATAATTGGAAATTTATTACAAATAATTATGACCGGTTCGGGGCAATATAATGCAAACCTCCAAAAAAAGAAGAACAGCCTTTTCACAGTTGGCCGTATAAAAATAACGTTTGAATCGCATATTCATTATGGTATAATAACCGCAGGACGCCTATTATTTTAGGGGCACGGAGGCTGGCTATGAACGTTTTTGATATTATAGGACCGGTGATGATCGGCCCGTCAAGCTCCCACACGGCGGGCGCTGTGCGCATCGGGCGGATTGCCGGCGCGCTTCTGGAAGACGTGCCCGTGCACGCGCACATCCTTCTGCACGGTTCTTTTGCGAAGACCTACCGCGGGCACGGGACGGATAAAGCCCTTGTCGCCGGCATCATGGGCATGACGCCGAGCGACGTCCGCATCCGGAACAGTCTGGAGCTCGCTAAGGAACGCAACCTTTCCGTTGTTTTTGAAAAGGGCGAAATTGAGGGGGCGCATCCCAACACGGCGGTGATCACCCTTACGGACGCGCAGGGCCGTACCGTAACCTTGCAGGGGGCTTCCGTGGGCGGCGGCAATATTGTCGTCAGCGAGATCAACGGGATGAAGGTGGACGTCACCGGGCAGCAGACCACGCTTTTAATTTTGCACAGGGACGTTCCGGGGGTTATCGCACATGTTACGAACTACATTGCCGCGCAGGGGGTCAACATCGGGAATTTCAAGCTGACCCGCGGCCACAGAGGCGAAACCGCGCTGATGACCATCGAGGTGGACGGGGATTTCAGCCGCGTAAGCAACGAGGGCATTGAAAAACTTCCGGATGTCCTGCGCTCTACCGTCCTGCGGCCGGACTGAGTCCGTGCGGAAAAGGAACAAGACAATCGGAAAGGCTGAATTATAGATGGGAATTTATTATTCTGTGGAAGATCTGGCAGACGCGGCGACGCGGGAAAACCGAAAAATATCGCAGATTGTGCTGACCGATCAGGCGCGAGAGCTGGAAAAGCCCGAGGAGGCGCTGTACCAAACCATGCTGGAAAGCTTCCGGGTGATGCAGCGGTCCGTGAAGGACGGCATTGACCCGGACATGCGCTCGGTAAGCGGGCTTTCCGGCGGCGGGGCATACAAAATGAAGCAGGCGGTGGACAAAGGCCGAAGCCTTTGCGGCAAAGTCTTCGGCTACGCGCTGGTCCGCGCGCTGGCGGTTTCGGAAAGCAACGCCTGTATGGGCAAGATTGTCGCTGCGCCCACGGCAGGCTCCTGCGGCATTATCCCCGCGGCGCTGCTGACGATTATGGAGGACCGGGAGCTGCCGGAACGCGACGTGGTCATGTCGCTGTTCACCGCCTCCGCGTTCGGCATGGTGATCGCCAACAACGCGAGCATTTCCGGCGCGCAGGGCGGGTGCCAGGCAGAGTGCGGCGCCGCTTCCGCCATGGCCGCGGCGGCGCTGACGGAGCTGGCGGGCGGAACGCCGGGGATGGCGGAACACGCCTGCGCCATCGCACTGAAAAACATTCTGGGCCTTGTGTGCGACCCGGTGGCGGGGCTGGTGGAAATTCCGTGCATAAAGCGCAACGCCATGGGCGTGGCCAACGCGTTTGTGGGCGCGGAGCTTGCGCTCGCCGGAATTGAAAGCGCCATTCCCGCCGACGAGGTGATTATCGCCATGAAGCGGATCGGCGACGCCATGCCCCGCAGCCTGAAGGAGACCTCGGAGGGCGGGCTTGCTTCCACACCGACCGGAAAGCGGCTGAAAAAAGAAATATTCGGGGATACCTGAAAAAAGCTGCCAGAGGAAAAAATCCCTCCGGCAGCTTTTTTATTTGTATTTCAAACCGGCGGAAATCATTCCCCGCCGAACAGCTTCTGCGCGTAATGCACCGCTCCCATGGCGTCTTTGGAGTAGGAGTCGGCGCGAATCTGCTTTGCGTATTCCGGCGTTAAAACCGCGCCGCCGACCATCACCCGGCAATCCGGAACCTTTTCATGCAGCAGCCGGATGGTATCCGCCATGTTGGCAACGGTGGTCGTCATCAGCGCGCTGAGCCCGACCAGCTTGACGCCGCCTTCCTCGGCCGCACCCGCCACCGTTTCGGGGGGAACGTCCTTGCCGAGGTCGATCACGTCGTAGCTGTAATTTTCCAGCAGCACCTTGACGATATTCTTTCCGATGTCGTGGATATCGCCCTTGACGGTCGCCAGGATGATTTTTTCCTTTTTCGTCTGTTCCCCGTTGGCGGTCATTTTGCCGCGGATGACCTCAAACGCCGACTTGGCGGCCTCCGCGCTCATCAGAAGCTGGGGAAGAAACAGCACGCCCTGCTCAAAATCCTTTCCCACCCGGTCAAGCGCGGGAATCATATGGGTATTGATAATATTGAGCGGCTCTTCCGTTTCCAACAGCCTGAGCGCCGCCGCGTGCGCGCTTTCCTTCAAACCGCGTACCACCGCATCAAAAAGGGAGATCTCCCCGGCGGCGAGCGGCGCGGCTTCCGTCTTCTGCGCAGAATACCGCGCGATATACGCCATGCACTGTTCGTCCTTTCCGCTGAGCGCGCAATACGCATAGTACGCGTCCATCATCGCGGCGGAATTGGGGTTGACAATCGCCGCGCCCAGCCCGTTTTGCAGCGCCATGGTGAAAAACGCGGCGTTGATGTGCTCCCGCTGGGGAAGGCCAAAGGAAATATTGGAAACGCCGAGCGAGGTGTGGAGTCCCAGCCGGTCGCGGATGAGCCGCAGGGCCTCCAGCGTAACGGCGGCGTTTTCCTGCCCGGCACTGATCGTCATGGCGAGCGTGTCAAAAATCAGGTCTTTTTTATCAATACCGTACGACTGAGCTGTTTTCACAATCTTTTCCGCAATTTCAAACCGTCCCTGCGCCGTGGGCGGAATCCCGTTTTCGTCCAGCGTCAGCGCGATGACTGCGCCGCCGTATTTTTTCACGAGCGGGAAAATCGCCTCCATGGATTCCGCCTTCCCGTTGACTGAATTAATCAGCGGCTTGCCGTTGTAAACGCGCATGGCGCCCTCCATCGCCTTCGGGTCGGAGGTGTCGAGCTGAAGGGGGAGGTCGGAAATCCCCTGAATCTCCGTCACTGCGCGGCGCAGAAGGGCAGGCTCGTCAATTTCCGGCAGGCCGACGTTTACGTCGAGGATATGCGCGCCGTTTTCCTGCTGGGTAATCGCTTCGCGCAGAAGGTAATCCATGTCGCTGTCCCGCAGCGCCTGCTTCAGCCGGGATTTTCCGGTCGGATTGATGCGCTCGCCGATCAGCACCGGCTTTTTTCCGAACACAACCGCCCGGGCGAATGAGGAAACTACCGTACGGTTTTTCGGGACGATGGGGCGGGGAGAAAGGTCTTTGCACCGCCGCACCATCGCTTCAATATACTCCGGCGTTGTGCCGCAGCAGCCGCCCACGACCCACGCGCCCGCTTTCACGATTTCCTCCATGGCGGCGGAGAATTCCTCCGGCTTTACGTCGAACACGGTTTTATCCCCTTCGGTGCGGGGCAGCCCGGCGTTGGGGTTGACAATGACGGGCAGGGAGCAGGCTTCTGTAAGCTGCGGAAGAAATTTTTTCATCTGTTCCGGCCCGAACCCGCAGTTCAGCCCGACGGCGTCCACGCCGAGGCCCTCCAGCAGCGCGACCGCCGCCGCGATATCGCCGCCGGTCAGCAGCTTTCCCTGTTCGTCCACCACCATGGTGACGAAAACGGGCAGTTTTGTGCTTTCCTTTGCCGCGAGAACGGCGGCTTTGCATTCGTAGGTATCGCTCATGGTCTCAATCAGAATCAAGTCGGCTCCCGCTTTTTCCCCCGCGGCGGCGGCCTGCGCGAATGCGGATACGGCGTCCTTAAAGGCGAGGTCGCCGAGCGGCTTCAGCAGCTTGCCCGTCGGGCCGATATCCATGGCGACCAGCGCACCGGAAGCCGCTTTTTTGGCAGTTGCCACCGCCGCGGCAACAATTTCCTCCGTGCTGTGACCGCTGCCGTTCAGCTTGACCGGGTTTGCGCCGAAGGTGTTGGCTGTCAGGATATCCGCGCCCGCTGCGCGGTACCGACGGTGAATATCCGCAATCAGCTCCGGGCGGGTCAGGTTCCAAAGCTCCGGCAGTTCGCCCGGCCCAAGGCCGTTTTCCTGTAAAAGCGTGCCCATGCCGCCGTCAAAAAAGAGCATACGCTTTCCCAGATCTTCCAGTATTCTCATCATATCAGTCCTTTCTGAACGAACAGTCCAAAGACTTGCATTCCATGCATTTCGCAATATGGCAGCTCGTTTTTTCCGCTGTCAGCCCGATCACCGCGGTAACGGATTTTGTCGGCACCAGCATGCTGTCCTGCGTCATGGCAAGGCCGATTTTTTTCTGGGCCTGTAAAATCCCCAACAGATCGCGCTGATGCAGGATGGAAAAATCCCCGTAGCCGGGACTGTAGCGCGGCCTTAAAAACAGCCTGCGTTTCGCCGCCCCGGCGGAAAGCTCCCGTTCCGCCTCGTCGCAGACACTCTCGGTCAAAGCGGCGGCGCAGGCCTGCATCACCACCGCGCGGCTCATGTCGATTTTAGAGGCGCGCTCCAAAAGGAAATCCGCCTGCGCGCCGAGTGTCGCCGCGAACAGGTACGCTTCCCCGCAGCCGGCGATATGTCGGCTGAGATCGGCGCTTTCCACTCTCAGGTTTCCCAGCAGCACCGCGTCCCCGTCAAATTCCACCGGCAAAAGCAGGCTGAGACTGCGGGGAGTGACTGTATTTCTGAGTTCGTTCATGCAGGATGTTATACTTTGTAAAGTGCGCTCATCCGCGGGCCTGCCCCGGTAGCCCAGGTAGCGCAGGACTTCTTGCGTTTCTTTCATGGCCGTATGATCTCCGACAGATTATCCATAATTTTCGCCGCAATATCCGGCTTGTTCATCGTATAAATATGAACCGCGTTTACGCCGTTTGCAATCAGGTCGATGATCTGCTCGGTCGCGTAGGCGATGCCGGCCTGCTTCATGGCGGCGGGGTTGTCGGCAAATTTATCCACAATCGCCTTGAAGCGCGGCGGCAGCTCCGTGCCGGAAAGCGCGCAGATGCGCTTGATCTGGCCGCTGTTGGTCACAGGCATGATGCCCGCCACGACCGGGATGTGAATCCCTCTTGCCAGAATGCGGTAAAGAAACTGATACAGGATGTTATTGTCGAAAAACATCTGCGTGGTCAGAAAGTCGCAGCCGCTGTCCACCTTCCGCTTGAGGTAGCCGATGTCGTCCTCCCTGCGCGCGCACTCAACGTGGCCCTCCGGATAACAGGCCGCGCCGATGCAGAAGCCGCCGTATTCCCTGATTTGAGCAACCAGCTCTCCGGCAAAGCGATACTGGCCGGGGGAGGGGAACGCGGAATCCTGCGGAATATCCCCGCGCAGGGCAAGGATATTTTCAATATTATTTTCTCTTAAATCGGATAATATTTGCCCGACCTCTTCCTTTGTGGAGGAAACACAGGTCAGGTGCGCCAGCGCCGTGACCCCGCAGCTCTGTATTTCCGTCGCGATGCGCGCCGTATTTTTCGACGTTCCGCCCCCCGCGCCGTAGGTTACGCTCATGAAATCGGGTTTCAGCGCGGAAATGCCGCGCACAACCTCTTTCACCCGGCCGATATCATCATCTTTCTTCGGCGGAAACAGCTCGCAGGAAACCGTCACTTTTCCGCTGTTTAAAATGTCGCTGATTTTCATTGCTTTAGTCCTTTCAGTCGGCCGGAAAAAGAAAAACCTCGTCTTCAAAAGCGCATTGCTTTCTGAAGACGAGGTTAAAAAATCCCGTGTTACCACTTCAAATTCGCCCGCCCCTTACGAAACGGACCTCTAAAAGTATTACGGCATAAAGCGCCGCCTATACCTGCTTTCTTTAACGGGAAATCCCGTCGCAGCCTAAGCTGAGCCAGCCTCGGTGCGCCACTCGGGAGCCATTTTCGCCCGGCTTCCCGCCCGCTTCCTTTCAGCGCGGCAAAGCCGCGGAAGCTTCTCTGTGTGCATTCGGAAGGGTTACTTTCTCCGTCGCTGTGTTTAAAAATATATTTTTGCCAGTTTATCACAGAAAAGCAAAATTGTCAAATGGTATATATAAGAAAAGAGCGGAGCGCGAACGCCCCGCCCGTCGTCATTCATCGTCCCGCATCAGATTTTCAGCGTAATCGCGAAGGCTTGCAAAGGAATTGATGTTCTCTTCGCGCGCACTGATGGACTCCTGCACATATTCCGGCAGGTTGTCAAAGTATTCACCGGCCTCGCTGTCCTCTTCAATCAGCTCGTATAAACTGCTGTACTTGCCTTTCATCGGACTCACCTCCGGGAATAGTTTTTACCGCATTTACAATTTTATCCTTTTGTTTCCCGAATATGTTCCGCGACCTGCATCAGTTCGCCGAGTGTGGAGATTTCCACGCCGGACTCCAGAATCCGGTTTTTTACATCGATGGGCAGATTTTCAAAATAGCCCCTTAAATCCGGGTTGTTTTCATAAAAGGTTTGTCCCAAAAGAAACGCCTCCCCAAAACCTCAGTAATTTTTCTCTTACAGTATTTTCAGTAAATTCTGCGATGCCGGATTCACTGTGGAATTGCTGTAATTTGATAACTACCGATAGTTTTTACGGAAGGCGCTGCTTTACCAAAGGAAATATTCTCCTTTATTTCAGGTTTTCGTCATAACCGGCGCGGTCTCCGCCGATAAATTTCGGCCTTGTGCGCGCGCAGGTCACGTTTGCTTCGCCGATTCTGCGGATGGAAAGGCGGACCGGAACAGCCACTTTTGCAAGGTGCATGCCGATGAGCGTGCCGCCGATGTCGATACCTGCCTGTGCGGTGACCTGCTCCACCGCCGCGGGATGCTCAAAATTCGCATAAGCCGCCGTGGCGAAGGAACCCCCGGCCTTTGGACGGGGAACAACGTTGACGATTTCCAGCCTGTCCCGCACCGCCGCCTCTTTTTCAATAATAATCGCGCGGTTCAAATGCTCGCAGCACTGCGCGGCAAGATAAATCCCTTTTTCCTTCAGCACCGGGTAGATGGCGTGAAACACCGCGTTGGCGATTTCCACGCTGGAAGAAGAGCCGATATCATGCCCGCCGATTTCGCTGGAAGAACAGCCCACAACCAGTATATTCCCCTCGGTCAGACCGGCGGCCTTTATCAGCTCACTGACGATTGTTTTCGCCTGCGATGCAATTTCATTATACATAAATCTCAACTCCAGTTATAATATTTGTAGTTTTGACAAATATTATAAGCTTATTAAATATATTTTGCAATTACAGTGTTTGACAGCGCGCCATTGGAATAAAATCATTTGGTTTGGAAAATTTCCATGAGAAAAGCGGCCTAAATTCCCCACGGGGATTAATTAGCGCTCCCTGTTATGATATTATAAACCAAACTATATGGTTTTAAAAACCATATATTAAAACTGATGAATATGGAAGTGCTTTTATGACCTGGAGTATCCTTTCAGACAGCTCCTGCGATTTACCGTCAAACGCATTCCAGGGTTCCGGCCTGCGCTTTGCAACCGTGCCGCTGAAATTGATTGTCGGCAATACCGAATATGTGGACGACGATTCCCTGAATGTGAATATCATGCTGGCCCAGATGAAAAATTACAAGGGGCCGTCTTCCTCGGCGTGCCCTTCGCCCGAAGAGTGGGCGCGCGAATTCAGGTACAGCGACTGCACCATCGCCGTCACCATGACGAGCGCGCTGAGCGGCACCTACAACAGCGCGCTGGTCGCAAGGGACATGGTTCTGGAAGAATTCCCCTGGAAAAAAATCCATGTGGTGGACTCCCGTTCCACAGCCGGAGGGCTGGTGCTGATTCTGCGCAAAGCGGCGGAGCTGATCGCCGCCGGTCTGGATTTTGACGACGTCGCGGAACAAACGGAAGCCTACTCGCGCAGCCTGTTCCTGCTGTTCGCGCTGGGCTCCTATGACAACTTAATCAAAGCGGGGCGCATGTCCCGCGTGGCGGGAATTCTGGCCACTTCCCTCGGCATCCGCGCCGTCGCTTCCAACACGCCGCAGGGGGAGATCAAGGTGCTACAAAAGCCGCGCGGCGAGGAACGCGCCATCCTTCAGATTGTGGAAACGATGAACAAGCTGAAAAACATGGCGGGTCAGCCCGTTGTCATCAGCCACTGCAACAATCCCAAGGGGGCGCAGCGTCTGAAAGAACTGATTGCGCATGTCTGCCTGACCACGAAAATCACGATTATGCAGACGAGGGGCCTGACCAGCTATTACACGGAAAACGGCGGGCTGCTGGTTGGTTTTTGAAGCCGGCAGCCTGTAAAAAAAGCGGCGGGAATNNCTCCATACACAACCGAATAATCGGCGCGCTGCGGATATTATTATACCGCCTCTTTACGCTTTTGTACAGAGGGGATTTTCTGTCCGCGGGCACTTTGATGACGTTGTATATGGGTAAAATTATCCGTGTACGGCGTTTTTTTGTGCCCTGCGGGCAGAACCGGCGGGAAGAGTCCCCCATTTTGGCTTTTTTCCGCCGGTTTCTTCCTT
Organism: Ruminococcaceae bacterium UBA2656; assembly: GCA_002359465.1. Classification (GTDB taxonomy): domain Bacteria; phylum Bacillota; class Clostridia; order Oscillospirales; family Acutalibacteraceae; genus Caproiciproducens. The sequence continues at coordinate 13,773 of DENA01000021.1, read as the reverse complement.
AAATAACCCTCTCTGTTCGCTATGGGGTCCATAAAATATCCGCTGCGCAAAAAGCTCCCGAAGCCCTACGGCTTCGGGAGCTTTGATTTCACAGTGATTCCGGCACGGTTTATTTTTGCCCGCCAAAACGAAGCTTCAGGCGGAGGATCTTCCCGTCGCCGTCAAGCACGGTTTGGTCCGCTCCCTCCATGGCGTAAACGTCCCCCGTTTTGCCGATGCAGGAAACCGCCCACGGCACCCGGTAGCCGCCGCCGTCCTGTTCGGCTTTCCAGACATGCTTCATCACCGTGTTTTTCCCCAGAAAAACGCGGAAGAATTCTTTGATATTTTCGCGTCCCCGAATTTCGTCGTACCCCTTCAACTGAAGGGCGGCGTTTTCGGAAAACAAATCAGCGAGTTTCGTTAAACTGTCTTCGCTGACTACCGCTAAGTCCAGCAGGGCAAAATACCTGTCGATGACCGTCATTGCAATCCACTCCCGCCATCCGGATTTTCACAGCCGGTTATTCCATCTGCATTATAGCACCGTGAGGTGCTTTATTCAAGCAGCGAAAAATAAAAAATCGCTCAATCCTGTTTCAACAGGGTAATGTAAACGTCAATCACTTTATAAAAAGTATCGATTTCCTCCGCGGTGCATTTCATCATCAGTTCCTCGGTGGTTTGGGCAATGTCGACCAGATCGTACATTTTATGCGCGATAGAAAGACGCGTGCCTTCCTCCGTGGCGTAAAGCAGGACGGTTTTTGAGTTGTTTTCCTTCATTTTGCGGGTAACCAGCCCGCCCTCCACCAGCTTTTTCACGGTCTGGGAAATTGCGCCCTTGGTTTTGTTCCAGTCTTTTGCAAGCTCTGTAATGGTGGTGCCCGGATTCTCTTCAATATAGGTCAGGGTATGGACTTCAATCATTCCAATTTCCTGTCCGGTACCATAATCCCGCTGGGTATGTATATAATCACTGTACAGCAGTACAAATTTATAAAGCTTGTCCGCGCGCGCGTTCAGTTCGCGGTACAGCCGGTCCAAGTCCTCGCGCTGGTCCTGAATTGCCATGGTGAGAGCCCCCGTTTCCTATTGTATTTTTATTATGCCATAAAACAGATAAAATTACAATATAGCGTTCTTTCCATCGTCTGAAATAAAGTTTAATAGCTAAACTATAAAAAGGTAATTTCGTCAAAACAAAAGAGAAAAATATGTGATAATATACAAATATTTAAATTATAGTATTATTTAATTGACATATTATTGGAACGGTGCTATATTCTAAGCAGAAAATAGTTTAACTGCTAAACAATAAATGAATTGATGAAAAGCAGAAAAGAGAAAGGTGAAATACAATGAATGCAGAACAGTTTTGCGCAAAGTACGCGGTGGACAGAATGGGGACCAGCTCTCTGAAATGGGATGCTTTGCAGGTACGCTTCGGCGACCCGGACTTAATCTCCATGTGGGTGGCGGACATGGAGTTCCGCACCTGCGACGCGGTGATTGAAGCGATGACCGACAGGGTGCGCCACGGGGTGTTCGGCTATTCCTTTGTTCCGGACGAGTATTACGAGGCTTTTTTCAACTGGGAGGAAACCCGCCACGGATACCGCCCGAAGAAGGAATGGATGCGTTTTTCCACAGGCGTGGTGGTCGCGCTGTACTGGTTTGTGAACGTGTTTACCAAGCCCGGCGATTCGGTGATGATTCTGACCCCCGTTTACTATCCGTTCCACAACGCGGTGAAGGACAACGGCCGCAAGCTGGTCACCTGCGAGCTTGTCAACACAAACGGGTACTACACCATTGATTATGAAAAGTTTGAAAAAGACATTATTGACAACGACGTAAAGCTGTTCATCCAGTGCTCGCCGCACAACCCGGCCGGCCGCGTCTGGACGGAGGAGGAGCTTGACACGGTTCTGGATATCTGCAAGCGCCACAACGTGCTGGTTGTTTCGGACGAAATCCATCAGGACATCATCCTCGGCGATAAAAAGCAAATCCCCTCCGCTATTGTAAAAGGCGGCAAATACGCGGACAACCTCATCACCGTAACCGCGCCGTCCAAGACGTTCAACCTTGCGGGTCTTCTCAATTCCCACATCATAATCGAAGACCCTGAAATCCGCGCGCAGTACGACGACTACGCCAAAACCGTCAACCAGACCGAGGTCAACATCATGGGCCTTACCGCGGCACAGGCGGCTTACACCCACGGCGGGGAATGGCTGGAAGGCGCGCTGGACGTCATGAAGCAGAATTACGAATACGTATGCAGAACCCTCTCCGAGGGCGCGCCGAAAATTATTGTTACCCCGCTGGAAGGCACGTACTTAATGTGGCTTGACATGCGGCAGTATCTGGACCCGGAGGACGTAAGGGACTTTACGCAGAATAAATGCCGTCTGGCGGTGGATTACGGCGAGTGGTTCGGCGCCCAGTGCAAAGGGTTTATCCGACTCAACCTTGCGACAGACCCCAAATACGTAAAAGCGGCAGTGGAGAATATCATTAAAAACATACAGGCCCTGTAAACAGTCCACACAAAGAAATATGAGGAGGAAGACAAATGGTAACATTCTTTAAAAACAACAAGTTCCCTTTTATCCTTCTGGGCAGCATGCTTCTTGGTTCCGTCATCGGCGCGGTCTGGGGCTCCGGCGCGACCGTGCTTTCCCCGATCGCGGACGTATTCCTGAATCTCCTGTACTGCTGCGTTGTGCCGATGATTTTTGTTTCCCTGGTATCCTCTATTGCAAACATGGAAAACCTGAAAAAGCTGGGCAAGATTCTGGGCGTCATGATGGCAATCTTCATTCTGACCGAAATTGCCGCAAGCGTATACATGGCTGTGATCTGCGGTGTTTTTGACCCCGCGAAGGGCGCGCAGATTGCCATGAACGAAAAGGTAGGCGAGCTGACCAGCAACAATAACTTCCTCTCCATGTTCACGGTAAACGACTTTTCGCTTCTGTGGTCGCGCAAGAGCCTGATGGCGCTGATCGTGTTCGCCATGATTTCCGGCGTAGCGCTTGTTTCCATAGGCGAAAAAGGGAAACCGGTCGTCCAGTTCTTTGATTCCCTTTCGGCCGTCATCATGAAGATGGTCGGCTATGTGATGCTGCTTGCCCCGATCGGGCTGGGCGCGTTTTTCGCAACGCTCATCGGCCAGTACGGCGGGGAAATCGCGGGGCCGCTGTCCCGTTCCCTCATTATCTACCTGATTGCCGCCGTTGTCTACTATGCGCTTTCCAACACCCTGTTTGCCCTGATCGGCGGGGGCGTGCTCGGCGTCAAGCGTTTTTGGCGGCCCATCATTTCCCCGACGCTCACCGCTTTGGGAACCTGCTCCAGCGCCGCGGCCATTCCGACCGAACTGATTGCCGCGAAGCAGATGCATATTTCCGACGATATCGCTAATATTACCATTCCCATGGGCGCAAACCTGCATAAGGACGGGGCGTGCCTCATTACCATCCTGAAAATCGCGTTCATGTGCTCCGTGTTCAACGTGAACTTCCTCGACCCGCATATTCTGTTTACCGCGATTCTGGTATCGGTTGTCGCCTCCACCGTAATGGGCGCGATTCCGGCCGGCGGATATGTGGGTGAAATCTTCATCATTTCCGCGTTCGGGTTCCCCGAGGTCTCCATTCCGATCATGGTGCTGATCGGCACCATTACCGACGCGCCTGCCACCGCGATCAACTCCACCGGCGACACCGGCGTGGCAATGATTGTTGCGCGCGTGATGGAAGGCAAGAACTGGCTTAAAGACAAAATCGCGGCCAAAGCAGAGCCGGAAGCCGCCTGATTTTCCCCCATTCCCCTTTACAGAGACAGGATTTTTCCCTGTCTCTGTTTTTTTAGCCTTTCCGGTGCCGCAGCGTACCGTAAAACCTGCCGGGCGCAGCTTGAAATGCCGCCGGTTCCATGCTACACTATAGCTGATTTACAATCCAATTCCGCAGAAAAACACAGGATGTTCAGGAAAGGAACGGTTCTATGAAACTAGGAATCATCGGCACCTCTGAAATCTCACACAAATTTGTACAGGCCGCGGTTGAAACAGCCCAATATGAGCCTTACGCCGTTTATTCCCGCAGTGCGGAAACGGGCGCGCAGTACGCGGCCCGCCACCACATTCCCCATGTCTTTACAAAACTGGAGGATCTGGCGGCCTGCCCGCAGCTGGACGCCGTCTATGTCGCTTCCCCGAACAGCCTGCATTTCCCGCAGGCAAAGGCGTGCCTGTCCGCCGGAAAGCATGTCATTGTGGAAAAGCCCGCGGTGGCCACCACGGCGCAGCTCGAAGAGCTTCTGGAGATTGCGCGCCAGAACGGCGTGTACCTGCTGGAGGCAATCCGCCCCATGTACAACCCCGATCTGGCCGTCCTGAAAGAGGCGGTGAAAAAAATCGCTCCGATTCATTACGCCTATTTTAATTACATGAAATATTCTTCCAAATACGACGCCTATAAATCCGGGAAGAACCCTCCCGTTTTCAGCGCGGAGTACGACGGCGGCGCGCTCGCCGATCTGGGGATATACAATATTTACCTGTGTGTCGGCCTGTTCGGCGCCCCTGACTCCAGTTCCTGCACCGCGTCGCTGCTCCCCGGCGGAGTGGACGGGGTCTGCACACAAATTCTGGAATACGACGGCTTCCGCGCCGTGCTCAGCGCTTCCAAAATATCGTTCAGCAGGCTGCCCAGCGAAATTCAGGGGGAAAATGGCACCATTACCATTGAGAACCCCACCTCTCTGGGTGCCATCCGGCTTTACACGCGGGAAAACGGGGAGCAGCTGCTTTCCACAGAGCGACCGTCCTCCATGTTCTGCCAGCAGAAAGCCCTTGCACATATCCTGCTGGAAAAGGACGCCTCCGCGTATGAGGACGCCTGCCGGCGCATGCGCCGCTGCACCGGGCTGCTGGAGCTGGGGCGCAGTCAGGCGGGAATCCGGTTCAGCGGGATGTGATTTTCCGGTTGTCGTTCCCCTATGATTGTGATAAGATAAGATTGCATAAAGAAGCAACCGCACATAAAAATAAAAGTGCTTTTCAGCTCCATGCAGGATACTTTACAAAAGCGGATTTCCGCAACAGACAAGGGGACACATATGGAAGAAACCATTAAAGTTACGGCGCCGGTTTATCAGCAGATCGCCGCCGATATCGCGGCAAAAATTGTAGATAACCGGTACCGTATCGGCGAAAAAATTTACGCGCGCTCCGCTCTTGCAAGCCAGTACAGCGTTTCTTCCGAAACGGCAAGACGCGCGATCTGCGTACTGTCCGATCTGGATATTGTCGACGTGACAAAGGGCAGCGGCGTCATTATCAAGTCGTATGACAATGCGGTGAAATTCGTCCATCAGTACAACGACATTCAGTCGCTGAACGATTTAAAGAAAGATATTTTAAGCAGTATTGAACGCCAGAGAAAAGAGACAAAATTTCTGCTGAAATCCATTTCCGGCATTATGGACCGCACGGAGCGTTTTCAGGCCATCAATCCGTTTATTCCGTTTGAAATCGAAATTACGGACCGGACTCCGCTGCTTAACAAATCCCTTTCAGAATTGAATTTCTGGCATCACACCGCCGCAACCATCATCGCCATTAAAAGGGACAGCACGCTGATGATGTCGCCCGGCCCCTATGCGATTCTTTGCGAGCACGACATTCTCTATTACTGCGGCGAGGAGAACTGCCGGGAACGGGTCAAAAGCTTTCTGTATCCGGACGCTGAGTGAAACGAAAAACAGCAAAAGGCGTTATTCCGTCAAATGAGGGAATAACGCCTTTATTTTTTGAATTTTATTTCAGCAGTCCCTTTTCCTGAAGGAACTTCTGCGCGACTTCCTGGGGTGTTTTTCCCTCCACGTCGACCGCGTACGTCAGATTGACCATGGTTTCGTTGTCAAAAATTCCGCCGAGCTTATTTAGGGTTTCTTTCAGGTTGGGCGCCGTTTTTGCAAAACGCTCAAACAGGTCCGCTCTTACGAGCAGCGCGCCGTTATATTCCGGGAAGAAGTTTTTATCATCCTTCAGCACCTTTAAATTCGCCTTTTTGTTCAGCCCGTCGGTGGCGTACACCTCCGTAACATCGATATTCCCGTTTGACACCGCGGAATATTTCAGCCCAAGGTCCACCTGCTTGCTCTCTTTAAAATTCAGCCCGTAAAATTTTACAAACGGATTGTATTTCATACTGCCCTCTTCACTGAAAAACTCATGCTCCGCGCCGAACACCAGTTTGTCTGCCACCGGCACAAGGTCGCTGACACTGTTCAGCTTGTACTGGTCGGCTATCTTCTGCGGAACGGCGATGGCATAGGTATTGTTAATCCCGAGCTTATCCAGAAGATAGACCTTCTTCTCTTTCAGCGCGGTTTCGTTCACAAAATCGTACAGGGTTTTCCCCTGCGGGATATCCTTGGTATCCAGCTTCAAATAGGTGGTAAGCAGGGTTCCGTCATAGCTGTTCATCAGGTCGCAGTTCCCTTTTACCAGCTCGTTAAAGGAGTTGACGGGGGACACCTCATCCTTGATCACAACCTTGGCCCCGGTGTCCTGTTCCACCAGCATTTTCACCATCTGGTGAATCAGCTTCATCTCCGAGAACTGTCCGTCCATAATCACAATTTCGTTGCCGCTGGTTTTCCCTGCACTGCAGCCTACGGCAAAAAGCGCTGTCAGCAGGCATAAAAAGCCGGCAATTGCTTTTTTCATTTCTGTTCCCTCTTTTCTCTGTCATATTATTGAAATCTTCTTTAAGATTTTCTGTGGCGGTACAGCCGCTTTTCAATAAAAGCCATAACGCCGTCAAACAGCACAGCCATTCCCATAAGGGACAGTGTGCCCGACATAATCAGCTGCATGTTCTGAATATGGATTCCCCTGTACAGAATGGACCCAAGCCCGCCGCCGCCCACAAAGGCGGCAAACACGGCCACGCCGATGGACGTGACGGCCGCAATCCGGATCCCCGTAAAAATAACGGGGAACGCGATGGGGATTTCCACATGCATCAGCCGGTAGGTCCTGCTCATTCCCATGCCGTCGGCAGCCTCCTTGACGGCGGGATCGATATTGCTGAGTCCAAGATACGTGTTGCGGACAACGGGCAGCAGGGAATATAGAACAAGCCCAATAATAACCGTCGTCTTTCCCGCGCCGAGAAAAACCATGATGATACCCAGCAGGGCCAGCGCAGGAATGGTCTGGAGGATATCCACCGTCCACAGCACAACGGCGCGCGCCCGCTGCTTCATATAGGCGAGAATACCGAGCGGAAGACCAATGAGGACAGTGAAAAACACCGACAGCAAAACAATGTAAAGATGGTCAAAGATCATGCCAATACTCATTTTTCACTCCCCCTCAGCCCTTTCGGTACGGCCTTCTTCTGAAGGTAATCAATCAGAAGCCCCAAGCCCACCGCAAGGATTGCGGCAGGAATCGCACCGGCAATAATCAGAGTATTGTTGTTCGTGCTGACGCCGATATAAATAAAATCGCCGAGGCCCCCCTGTCCGATCATAGAGGCCAGCACCGCCCAGCTCACAATGTAGATGGTGGACATCCGAAGCCCACCGATAATGGAGGGAAGCGCCATCGGAAGCTCCACCCGCAGCAGCACCTGCAAAGGCGCCATGCCGCAGCCCCTCGCCGCTTCCTTATATTGCTCCGAAACGCCCAGAAGGCCGGTGTAGGTGTTTTTCAGCACCGGGAAAACCGCGTAAACAGAAAGCGCGATCAGCACGGTGGCGGGAACCATCCCGATATACAAAAAAAGGATTCCAATAAAGACAATTCCGGGAATTGTCTGCACTACGGAAAGAACCGGGATGACAAATTTTGAGATTTTCGGAAGTCTGGAAAGCAGAATTCCCAAAAACAAAGCGATGATAAAACCAATGGATACGGACACCAGCACATAGCCCAGATGGACAAGAATGGAACGAAGCAGTTTATCCCCGTACAGCTGGAAGAAATCACTCATTTCCATCACCCCAGACAACGCTTGCCAGCGCTTTTGACATACTGGTTTTGGTGATGATGCCGGCTACCCTGTTATCTTCCGCCAGTACAACAACATATTCCGCCCTTTGGCTGCTGATGATGTCGAACGCGGTTTTCGCGGGAGTGTCAAGCGCAACCGTCGGGAAGCCGGTCGTAATCAGGTCCCTGATCGAGCTGCCGGCCTTGCCGCGCTCATTGACGGTTTCAATCATCAGTACGCCCACAAAGCGCTCCTCGTCATCCACCACAACAAGGGAGTCAATTTCCCTGCGGCTCATAATGGCGACACATTCCAGCGTTTTCTTCTCCTGCGTGACTTTTGCTACATTGGTTTTCATCAGATCTGCGCAAGCCAGCTGATTCTGTGAGAAATTATGTACATGCTTGCCCATGAATTCCCGCACGGTATCATTTGCCGGTGCGCGCAGAATTCCCTCGGGAGAATCGACCTGCAAAATCTGGCCATCGCTCATGAAAACGACCGTGTCCGCCATTTTCAAAGCCTCATCCATGTCGTGGGTGACAAAAATAACCGTCTTTCCCAAGCGTTTCTGAAGCGACTTCACTTCGTCCTGCAGCGAATCCCTTGAAATCGGGTCCAAAGCGCCGAAGGGTTCATCCATCAGAATAATCGGAGGCTCCGCCGCCAGCGCGCGCAGCACGCCGATACGCTGCTGTTGTCCACCGCTCATTTCATTCGGATATTTATGGGCGTATTCCTCATACGGCATGTTGACCAGCTCCAAAAGCTCTTTTGCTCTTTGATGGCTCTTCTCTTTGTCCCATTTTAAAAGACGGGGCACCACACAGATATTTTCTTCCACCGTCATGTTGGGAAAAAGCCCGATCTGCTGAATCACATACCCAATATGGCTTCGCAGCTTTTCCGGATTCATATCGATAATATTTTTTCCATCAATGCTGATTGTACCCGAATCCATCTCAATCAGCCGGTTCAGCATTTTCAGCGTTGTTGTTTTTCCGCAGCCGGACGGGCCAATCAGCACGACAAATTCACCGTCAGGTATCTTTAAACTCAAATCTTTCACGACTTTTTGTTTCCCGTAAGACTTGCTTACATTTTTGTATTCAATCATAAATGCCCTCCTTTTCAACGCTCTTTTTGAAAGAAACAACTTATATTTTTTTAAAGATTGTTTCTTCGCATATTATCATATCACAAATTTATCAATTCTGTCAAATAAAAATTGTAAAAATATGGTAAATATATGAATACTTACTTTTTATACCGTGTGATTATAGCGTTTCCAGTCAGGATTGCAATGTTAAATGTGGTTCTCCCCCGCCGAAGGCGGGGGAGAACCACAAAACCACTCTGCAATTTAATTGGGTTAAGCGTCAGAACCGGGCGTATGCCGCTGTTTGACAAGCGCGAAAACGCATCCGGCGGCGGCAGCCAGCAGGATGGCGCCCAGCATACCGATTCCCGCGGTGTAGCTGTACCGGTCGCTGAGTGCGCCGATCGCGGGCGGGCCAAAGGTCTGGCCGACGTCCATCAGTGTGCTCATCACACCCAAGGACGCGCCGAGCTGCCCTTTTTGCGCAACATCCGCCGCCAGCGCATTCGTTCCGGAGGTAATCAGCGCGAAGCCCAGACCGTATGCAACGATCAGGGGCACGACAATCAGGGTCGATTTCACAACGGTCAGCAGGAAAAAGATAACCGAGCAGACGAGCAGCCCCGCGACCATCAGCGGCAGCCGCCCAAGGCGGTCGGAAGCCCTGCCGAACAGGGGTTTCAGCAAAATCATTCCGACCAGCTGCGCGCCGAGCACGAAACCGATCTCTCCGGTGGACATGCCGAGCTGTTTCGCATACAGGGGGAAGATCATTTCAAACGCGCCGTAGGAGAAATACGCGCAGGCGTTCAGTATACCCACAAGCAGCAGCGGCCGGTAGCGCAGCAAACCCCAGAGTTTTTTCAGGAACGGAATCCTTCCGGCCTCCTGCTTTACGCCCCGGGCGGCTTCCTCCGCATCGTGCATATTTTTACTTTTATGGAAAAACCACATTGCAAACGCCAAAGCCAGAATTCCCGCGGCGCCCGCAATTCCATAAACGCTGACCGTCCCCCCGTACTCATACGCGGAGCCACCCACCGTCGGAGCAAGCGCCCGGCCGATCAGCGTGGCAGAGGTGTAAAGGGATAAATTCTGTCCGGTATTTTTACGGCTGAACGCCGCAATGGCTGCCATTGCCACGGGGTCGAACGCGGCGGTCGCAAAGCCGTGGTAAAAGCGGACGCCGGCAAGCCCTATGGGATTGATCACCAGAAGATAGAGAAACGGCGCGCTTGCAAAAATAAGCAGCGAACCGATCAGGATTTTTTTATAGCCGAACCGGTCGGCCAGATCCCCGGCCAGATAGCTGACCAGAATTCCGGGCACGGTGGAAGCCGAGGCAATCCAGCCGATCTGCGCGCCGGTTGTGCCAAGGCTCTTGGCAAAGATGGGCAGAATGGGCGATTTTGAAATGGTGGAACTGAAAATCGCAAAAGCCCCGCACAGGCCGAGCATCATAATAATGCGCAGCCCCCCGGTATTTTTTTTCATATGTCCTCCTCCCCACCGCATAAAGCGTTCTACAGGATTTCCGGTTAAGTTGTAGGGTTCGTTCGTGTTCATCCCGCAATTCTGAGCGGAATTGCCGTAAGCACTTTATCAGGCGCAATAAGAAATAGACCTTTTGCCGTCAATATGTGCGGAATTTCCAGCCGGATTTAGTATGCGCGCCGACGGGCATCTCAATTCCTGCCGCAGCTGCGTTTTCCGTCTTTCCGGTAAATCCCGTCTTCCATTTTTATTTATTATATTCCTATATTCTGGTAAATTCAATAAAATGCGCCGTACGAAAATGATGCACGATAGATGAAAAAAGAAAAATACCGCCGTTTTACAGGCGGTATTTAAGAAAGAAGAGAAATATGAAAAAGATATTAAAATCCTCCGAAGAGGAGCTTGTAATCGGCTTTCCGGTCCCCGCCCCGACATTCTGTCACGATCAAACACCGGGGGAAATGATCTGATGTATTTGTGATAGCTATAGTATAGGCACATAATGTGTATTTATGGTGAAGCTGATTTGAAAATTTGAAGAAATATTCTCCAATGATCCGCCCGATTCCGGCAGAACACCCGATCATCTAATCTGTCCCTGTTGTAAAAGGGATACGAATCCTGCGGACGGGAGCGGAAATGTTTTACCGATTTGCACATTTACAAATCTGTCCAAATCGTTTATCCTATACTATATTGATAAGGAAGCTTACTGCGGCGTACGCCGGCGGCCTCTGCTTTTAGCAGAAGCCCTTTATTTTTGCAAAGGTGGAATTCGATTGAAATGGAGCAGGATATTGATTGTTGGCCTGGGCGGTTCCCTTGGCGCCGTGCTGCGGTACGTGATCTCCGGCGCGGCGGAAAAACATTTTGGGAATTTTCCGGTCGGGACTTTAATCGTAAATGTTCTCGGCGGATTTCTGATCGGCTTCATTATGCAGGCCAGCGCAGATACATGGCCGATTCCGGCCAATGTCCGAATTTTTCTTACCACCGGGATTATGGGAGGGCTGACGACCTTCTCCACGTTCAGTTATGAAACAGTTTCTCTGCTGACGGACGGAGAATATTTGATGGGCGGGGCAAACGCGGGCCTCAATTTATTTCTCGCCCTGTTCGCCTGCTGGGTCGGAAAAGCAGCGGCCCAAATGCTGTAATATTCCCATAACTGGATGACCCGCGCGAAAATGGCCGCATGAACGACTGAATTTTCAGTATTCATGCGGCTTTTATCATTTTTGAAGGCGTTTGGCACCGCATCGTTTTTTGTTTACGCAGCTTTCCGTCACGTCCCGTATTTCCATTGGCCGACTTGGCTCATGTGCAAGGCATGTGCAGAAGAATGGTTATTTGCAAGGCGGTGAACGTATGCTATCATGAATTACGGTGGTTTATGTGTTACTTTTTGTAATGAAAGAAACAGGGCAACTGTTGAAATTTGTGATTGGCGGGGATATTATGAAAAAATTCACTTATCAAATTACGGATGCGCAGGGAATTCACGCGCGGCCCGCGGGTTTATTGACGCAGGAGGCAAAACGGTTTTCGTCATCGGTTAAAATCTGCAAAGGGAATATTGAGGCGGACGCCAAGCGTATTTTTTCGGTGATGGGTCTTGCCGCCAAGCAGGGAGAAACCGTCAGCGTAACCGCGGAGGGCGGGGACGAGGAGCAAGCCGCCGCCGCGCTGGAAGCTTTCTTTAAGAAAAACCTTTAATCCGGGGAGAGCCGCTGCCTGAAGCCAAGCAGCGGCTCTCATTATAATCAACCGGTTAAATCAGGAATAACCGCTTCTGTGTTCGAATAAAATTTACAATTCATTAATAATTATTTTATATTATTTATAGATTTAGCCAAAATATATTGTTTGCTTCCGTTGGTTGATTGTGCAATACGTGTGCAATAAGTTGGTATTGCAGATCGGTTCCGATTATTTATAATGAAAACAGAGGCTCTTCTGATTGATCAAAATCAGATGGTGGGGAAAACACATGAAAGACAGAGAAAAAAGCATTCTGAATTTTATACTGGAAAACGGCCGGGTAACTTTGGCGGAACTTCTGTCCCATTTCCGCATTTCAAAAAGAACGCTTTATTATGACGTTGAAAAAATCAACAGTCAGATCAAGGGCTGCGGCCAGATCAAAAATATTGCGCAGGAGTTCTCCTATATCGGGAATTACGAGGCGCTGAAAAAAATGATCAGCGGCGCCGGTCCGGTCGGCATGCTCACATCATACAGCAGGCAGGATTACATTTTAGGGAAAATTCTGACCGGACAGACCTTTACGCTGGAAAGCCTTGCGGAAGAGCTGAGCATCAGCAAAAACACCTGTATCAGTGATATGGACGCTGTGAAAGCAACGCTCCGTTCCAAGGGACTGCGGCTGCAGACAAAGCCGTTCTACGAGATTTTGGGAAACGAGATTCATATCCGTGAATTATACCTGATTCTTCTGCAGGAAAACACCGGTCTGATTGAACGCATTTCGCCCGCTGCCGTGGCTTTTGACCACGCGTGCAATCTGCAGCTGACCGATTATTCCCTTGGCAGCCTTTCCGCTTTCCTTGAATTCATCAAAATGAGAATGGAGAAAGGCCGCTGTGTAAGCAGCAGCCCGGAGCTGGCGGAAACGCGGAAATTCCCCTTCTATTCCTCCTCCGCTTCGCTGCTCGGTCGGGAAAACGAGCCGGAGCAGATGTATCTGTCCGCTTATATCGCCTCGCTGCCCAGCCTGAACCACAACGTGGACGACTGCCTGATTGAGCGCTATGTGAACAGGCTAATCGAAAAATTCGAAGTAAAAACGGCAATCACTTTGGAATCCAGGGACGAGTTCAAAAGCAGCATCAAACGGCACCTGCTTTCATCTTACTACAGAATCAAATTTCACTTTCCCATCAGCAGCCCCGGACTGGCGGACACCAACGTCCGGCAGGGGCCCCTGTACAGGATTATCAAGTCCGTCTTAACGGAAATCGACGGGGAATTCCCGGAATTTCACGGAATGCGCGACGAGGAAATCGGGTTTATCACCGCGTATTTCGGCGGTTACCTTTCGGGGAGCCGGGACAGCGGCGTGCGCAGGAACAAAGTCCTGCTTGTGTGCCCGAACGGACTCATGATTTCCAAAAACCTTGGAATCCAGCTTTACCGGTATATTCCCGCTGTCGAAGT
>DENA01000020.1 GCA_002359465.1 Ruminococcaceae bacterium UBA2656 | reverse complement strand
ACGCATGAAATGGGATTTGCGCGTGAGGTTGCAACCCGTGTGCTGTTTATGGATGACGGTCAGGTACTGGAGGAAGCTACCCCCAATCAATTCTTTGATCATCCTCAAAACCCCAGACTGCAGGATTTTTTATCCAAAGTTCTTTAAAAAACATTGCGAATATGATAGAATAAAGAGCACAGTGGTACTGTGCTCTTATTTTTTTGAAGGTGGTTCTTGTAATGCCGGCTGCGATCACGCATTTTCTTCATGCGCAAAGAGTTTTGGAACTGTTGCAAAAACAGCAAACAAAACCGGAATTGAACAAAGATGCGTTTCTGTGGGGAGCTCAGGGGCCTGATTTCCTCTACTGTCACCGGTACTTTCCGTGGCAGCGGGGCACAAGTCTGAGAGAATTCGCGGAGAAACTGCATCTGGAAGGACCATCCAAAACGCTGGCGTTTATGCGCGAGTACCTTGGTCTGGAGCCACGGACGGCAGTGACGTTATCTTATATTTACGGCTTCCTCTGCCATTATTCTTTAGACAGGCTGAGCCATCCTTTTATCCGATACGGTGCATTGGCATTGCATGATCAGAATCCGGAACAGGATGAGGATATCCTGCACAATCAAATAGAATCTGACTTGGACGTGATTATGCTCCGCTATGAAATGTCCGCGCTTCCGACGGAGTTCGATCTGAAACAAACGGTTCCGAAAAATGGGGAAGTTCAGTCAGCCATCGCGGATCTGTACGCGTTTCTGCTTTACGGTTTATTTGGAACCGCGGACGCAGAAATTCCACTTCTGCAGGCGACCAATGACTGCCGCATGGTGTTCGGGCTCTTAAATGATCGCACAACGATGAAAAAAGCCATTGCGGAACGCTTGGAAAAAAGGGGAAAGCGGACAATTTCCTGTCATTTTCGGGGAATCAGCGAGGACGGCGAATATGATTATGCGAATATCCTGCATGCGGACTGGTGCTGGCCGTCACACAGTACGGTTCATCGGAAAGAAAGCTTTTTTGATCTCTATGAAAAATCCGTTGAGGACAGCATGAACTTAATTAACGGCTTCTTGAAAACAGACGACTATAAAAAACTGACAGGTAATATCCTATTTATATAATAAAGGGGATTTGATAATGGAAAGAATTGCAAGCTTTTGTGTTGACCATACGAAACTGCTGCCGGGTATTTACACTTCCCGCATCGACGGCGATATTGTAACTTATGATATCAGAATGAGAAAGCCGAATGTACCGCCCTTTCTCCCCAATGCCTCCATGCATACGATTGAACATCTGTTTGCGACCTTCGTGCGGAACAGCAGCCTGAAAGACCATGTCATTTATTTTGGCCCGATGGGCTGCCGCACCGGTTTCTATTTTTTAACAAGAAATATGGGTCATACGGATGCCATTCAGCTGATAATCGACGCTTTTGCCTTTATTGCCGATTTTAAGGGTACCATTCCAGGGACGGCAGCGGCGGAGTGCGGGAACTATCTGGAACACGACCTTGACGGCGCGAAAAAAGAAGCAAAAACATTTCTTCCGGTTATTGCCGGGTGGAATGAAGACAAGCTCCGTTATTTAAGCTGAATTTAAATTGTCAAATTGTTGCATATTTGTTAATTTGATGCCAACGGGTTGCAAAATAGGAAGTTTTGTTATATGATTAAAAACGTATTACAAACTTGTAACAATTTATTAACCCGAAAGGATTTTGTCTCATGCAGCTCCCTAAGCTAACGAAAAGTGCATGCAAAAATTCGTTTTACGGAATATTAAATAAAACAACAGATTATTTATATATTGTCGGCGTACAGACAGTCAGAATTTTGAAGCGGGTTGGACGCAGGCTCTCCCGTTTTTTTAGACCATTTACAAATCTTTGCAAATCGCTTTATGCCGCTTCTATAGGCAGACGGATTGCCAACCTGAAAGAAGAGTTTCAGTTCATAAGGGAAGGGTTTTCCATTGCCCGCGCAAGAATATCCGAAGCGAAAAAGCTGGGTTATGGCCGTGTCCTGAAAGAATATGTTACGGTTACAGGAAAAAGCTTTGTTCGCCACAAAGGCTTTGTATTTTCCATTTTAAACATTGTAGCTCCAATTGGGGCGATTATTCTTTTAGGGGCAACTGTTCGTTTCTGGACCGGGCTGAATTATGGCCTTATTCTCGCCTATGACGGGAAAGAGGTTGCCGCCATACAGAATGAAAAGGTTTTTGAAGAGGCAAGCGAAATGGTAAGTCAGCGCATGGTTCACGACACGGCTGACAATAATATTAATATCAATGTAACACCGACTTTCAAGCTTGAGATAGTGGATGAGAATAGTTTTCTGGCGGTGAATTCCGTCTGCGATAAGATTATCCAGCAGTCCAACGGAATTATTGAAGAAGCGAGCGGCCTTTATGTAAACGGCGAATTGATTGGCGCGGTAAAAAGCAGTGCGGATCTTCGCTATATGCTGCAGAATGTTCTGAACGCGGCGAAGGGCAGCGATAAAAGCGCCACGGCGGATTTTGCGCAGGATGTGGAAACCATCAACGGCCTGTTTCCGACCACTACCATTATGACAACCGAATCGATGAACAAGGTGATTACCGGCACTTCACAGTCTGCTGTTACCTACACTGTTAAGGAAGGCGACACGGTTACCTCCATTGCCAAAGCAAACCACACAACGATTGCCGAACTCAACAAGATTAACAATAATCAGCTGGGGGACAACCTGATGCCGGGGGATTTAATCAATCTGGAGGTTGCGGTTCCTATGATGAACGTCCAGTTGATCAAAACCCTTGCTTACGAGGTTCCGCTTTCGTATAAAACGGTAACGGTAAAAGACGATTCTCAATATACCGATTATTCAAAAATGAGGACTGCGGGAATAAACGGGACGCAGAAATGCGTTGACAAGGTTTACTATGTAAACGGCGTTGAGCAAAAGCGTGACATTATCAGCAGGACCATTATTGTACCGTCTACGGATAAGGTCGTAATTACAGGAACAAAAAAGCGGCCTCAGTACAGCGGCGCCGGTGTAAGCAGCGGGGATCTGATGTGGCCTGTTCCGTCTCTCCATATGATTACTACTTATTTCACCTGGCGGTGGGGCAGCTTCCATACCGGCATTGATATATCAGGCGGAAGCGCTTACGGGAGGACGATCGTTGCGGCCGACGGCGGAACCGTCGTTTCTGCTGGCTGGAGCAACGGTTACGGCAACTGCGTAAAGATCAGCCACGGCGGCGGCCTTCAGACGCTTTACGGTCATGCAAGCAAAATTTTAGTGTCGCCGGGCCAGAGGGTGTCCAAAGGGCAGGCGATTGCGCTTGTCGGCAGCACCGGAAACTCTACCGGCCCGCACTGTCACTTTGAGGTAATTAAAAACGGTACCAAGGTAAATCCTCTGAGTTATGTCGGCCGATAATCATTTTTATAAATGATGAGGGCGTTCTGCTTCTTGGGCGGGAGGCAGAGCGTCTTTTAGTAAAATTTACAAAAACGTCCTATTTGTTTTGTTGGTTATTGACTTTTCCAGCTATGTGTATTATTATCAGTAAGAGTGTAATAAATGAAATCAATGCCCNNGTAATAAATGAAATCAATGTCTTTTTTTTACTGCTTTTCTTGTAGATTTTAGTTGATTACTTTCAAAATATTTACAATAATATATTGATATTAAACGCTTAATATTTTGCGCAAAAATGTAATAATATTATTGTTTAACTTTAGATTGGAGCGTGCCGCATTGGACAAGTATGTTATTAAAGGTGGCAATCGTCTTACCGGTGAAGTCAGCATCAGCGGGGCAAAAAATGCCGCGATTGCAATTATACCGGCAGCTATTCTGGCGGATGGCGTGTGTTGTATCGAAAATATCCCGAATATTACAGATGTTGCTTCCATTACGAGAATTTTATTTGATATGGGCGCTAAAATCCGCAATATCAATAAATCCACAATTGAAATTGATCCAAGACCGATTCATACCCACGTGGCGTCCTATGAGCTTGCACGCCATATACGTGGGTCCTATTATCTTTTAGGCGCTTTGCTCGGCCGTTTTAACCATGCGGTTGTCACTATGCCCGGCGGATGCGATTTTGGGGTTCGTCCCATCGATCAGCACCTAAAAGGTTTTGCCGCACTCGGCGCGTCCTACAAACTGGAGGGCGGAATGGTAGACGTTTATGCGGAGTCTTTGACAGGAGCCAACATTTATCTTGACGTTGTGTCTGTTGGCGCAACAGTAAACATCATGCTGGCTGCTGTAAAGGCCAAAGGTTTGACGGTTATTGAAAATGCCGCAAAGGAACCGCATATTGTTGATCTCGCCAACTTTTTAAATTCAATGGGAGCCGACATCAGAGGGGCCGGCACCGATGTCATAAAAATCTACGGGGTGTCCCGCCTGATCGGAACGACCTATTCCATTATTCCGGATCAGATAGAAGCCGGCACTTATATGGTTGCTGCTGCTGCGACCTGCGGCGATGTTCTTGTAAAAAATGTTATTCCGAAGCATCTGGAATCCATTTCAGCCAAGCTGGAGGAAATGGGCGTTCAGGTGGAGGAATTTGACGACGCCGTTCGTGTCAGCCGGACGGGGAAACTGAATAAATGCAATATTAAAACGATGCCGCATCCGGGCTTTCCCACGGATATGCAGCCGCAGATAGCGGTGCTTCTTTCCATTGCAAACGGGACGAGTATTATCAATGAAAGCGTTTGGGACAATCGTTTTCGTTATGTGGAAGAATTGAGAAGGATGGGCGCACAGATTTCGGTGGACGGCAAACTTGCCGTTATTGAAGGGGTAGACCATTTGAATGCCGCTCCTGTAAAGGCAACCGACTTGCGTGCCGGTGCGGCAATGATGATTGCGGCGCTCGCTGCGGCCGGTACCACTCAGATAGAAGATATCAACCATATTGAGCGCGGTTATGAAAATGTAGAACAGAAGCTTTTGAATTTAGGGGCGGATATTCAGCGGGTCCATGTTCCTGAGCCGACGGTGGCACAGGCAATCTGAATATTTCAGACGATTTGAAAGGGATTGACAGCGGTCTTTCCCTTTTCTTTATTTGGGGGTTTTTGTATGGCGAGATTATGTCCTCTCTTCAGCGGCAGCAGCGGAAACAGTTATTACATAGGTTCGTCCTGCGCCGGTGTTTTAATCGATGCGGGGAGAACCGCAAAGCAGCTCAATAATATGCTTGAAACCTGCGGGATTGGAATTGATGCGGTCAAAGCGATTTTTGTGACGCATGAACATATCGATCACATCAGGGGGCTTCGTGTACTGGCTTCCCGTAAACATATACCGGTTTATGCCTCCCGCGGCACTTTGCGTGCGCTGGAGGAAATGGGATGTGCCAACGGAACTTTTCAGGCGGACGCAATCGGCGAAAAGGGGATGGAATGTGCCGGCATGTTTATCCGGCCTTTTCATACCTCCCACGACAGCGCAGAAAGCGTGGGGTACCATGTGCAGACTTCCGACGGGCGCAGCGTCGGCTTTTCAACGGATCTTGGATTTTTGTCCGACTCAGTGCGCGGAGAACTGACCGGGACGGATCTGGTGGTGCTGGAATCCAACCATGATATAGGAATGCTGAAAAACGGGCCGTATCCATATCCGCTGAAACGGCGTATCCTGTCCGATACGGGCCATCTTTCCAATCAAGCCTGTGCGGATGAGCTTTCAGGTCTGGCGCAGAATGGAACCACACGATTTATTCTGGCACACCTGAGCTCTGAAAACAATACGCCGGAGCTTGCGTTTCAGACCGCATTGTGTTCGCTGACCCTCGCGGGGCTGAAGGAAGGGACGGATTTTTTGCTTTCTGTTGCGCCAAGGGAAAATATAGAGGGAAAGGGAATTATTTTTTAGGTGGAATGATGCTGACGGTTCAAATAATCTGCGTTGGGAAACTGAAGGAAGCCTATTGGAAAGCGGCGTGCGCGGAGTATGAAAAGCGGCTGCGTGCATTTTGTAACTTTTCCATTACGGAGCTTTCGGAATGCAGGGTGCCTGATAACCCTTCGGCCGCGCAGATAGAAGCTGCCTTGAAAACCGAAGGAACCGGTATCCTTTCCGCAGCGGGTAATTCTCATTTGTTGGCGCTTTGCATCGAGGGAAAAACGCTTTCTTCCAAACAGCTATCTGAGAAGGTGAACACGTTGGCCATCAACGGAACCAGTACCATCAGTTTCTTAATCGGAAGCTCGTTTGGCCTCAGTGATGACATAAAGCAAAGATCTGATTTTCGACTTTCCATGTCGCCGATGACCTTTCCGCATCAGCTTGCGCGTGTAATGCTCTGCGAGCAGATATACCGCGCTTTTCAGATCATCAACCACGGTAAATACCACAAATAGGAGGAACGGAAATGAAAGCTGCCGCCGGCTGGATTTCCCGGCCGGCGGCAGCTTTTTTATCCCTGTTATTGGTCNNCCCTGTTATTAAACGGTGCCCTGCGCAAGCATAGCGTCAGCGACTTTGATAAAGCCCGCAATGTTGGCTCCTGTTACATAATTCTTCGGGCAGCCGTATCTTTCTGCGGCGTCGGAGGCGTTTGCAAAAATATTTTCCATAATGCTCTTCAGTTTCGCGTCCACTTCTTCAAAGGTCCAGGAAAGGCGCATGCTGTTTTGGCTCATCTCCAGAGCGGAGGTTGCAACGCCGCCGGCGTTGGAGGCTTTGCCCGGTGCGAACAGAACTCCGTTTGCCTGCAGATATTCGGTTGCCTCAATGCTTGTGGGCATGTTGGCACCTTCCGCTACAGCAAACACACCGTTCTTCACGAGCATTTTCGCATCCTCCATCAGCAGTTCATTTTGGGTAGCACAGGGGAGCGCAATGTCGCACGGGATGCTCCAAACGCCTCTGCCCTCATGATAAACGGAATTTGGGCGGTATTTTTTATATTCAGACATACGGCCGCGGTTTACTTCCTTGATTTCTTTAACAGCCTTCAAGTCTATGCCTTCGGGGTCGTAAACCCAGCCCATTGAATCGCTCATGGTAACCACCTTGCCGCCAAGCTCCTGTGCTTTTTGGCATGCGTAAATGGCGACATTTCCCGAGCCGGAAATATCTATGATTTTACCCTCGATGGATTTTCCGTTCTTCCGCAGCATTGCGTCGGTAAAATAGAGCAGGCCAAAACCGGTCGCCTCTGTGCGTGCAAGAGAGCCGCCGAAGGGAAGTCCTTTGCCGGTCAGAATTCCGGAATATTCATTTTTAAGACGCTTGTACTGCCCAAACAGATAGCCGATTTCACGGCCGCCCACGCCGATATCTCCGGCGGGAACATCAGTGTCCGGACCAATGTAGCGGCTAAGCTCCGTCATAAAGCTTTGACAAAACGCCATGATTTCGCGATCTGATTTCCCTTTCGGGTCAAAATCGGAGCCTCCTTTTCCTCCCCCAATCGGGAGCCCGGTCAGAGAATTTTTAAACACCTGTTCAAAGCCAAGAAATTTCAGAATACCGATGTTTACGGACGGATGAAGACGAAGTCCGCCCTTGTAGGGTCCGATTGCATTGTTGAACTGAACGCGGTAGCCGCGGTTTACCCGCACGTTGCCCTGGTCGTCCGTCCAGGATACACGGAATTTGACCTGCCTGTCCGGTTCTGTCAGCCTTTCAAGAATACCGGCTTTCTGATACTTTGGATTTTGCTCGATAACCGGAGTCAAAGACGTTAAAACTTCGGTCACGGCCTGAATGAATTCCGGCTGGTTTGGGTTTTGCTGGATTACCTGTGCAAGTTGCTCGTCAACATAAGGCATTGGGATATCCTCCTATATTTAATTGAGAAAGATATTATTCAACTTAATAAATACTTCTCAATTCACCAGTTTAGCACAGCAAAAGCCGGGATACAATCATTTATATTCAGAATTTTTAAAAAACACTTATTTTTTGCAGGATAAACGTATGAATTCTGCAAAAAGACGGAAAATAAAAGAGAAAAATTGAAAATTTGTGCATTAAAATGAAATGTTCCTTTCAATTCGAAAATGATTGACACTGTATACAGAATATAATAAAATATACTTATTATTGAAATTATTTAGACAAGGAGGTTCTGTAAAAGAGCACCCTTGTTATTTTTATTTTCAGGGAGGTATCGATTTGAGTAAATATACAAAAGACGACATCATCAGAATGATTGATGAGAACAATGTACGGTTTATCCGGATGCAGTTTACGGATATCCTGGGTACTTTGAAGAATGTGGCCATTACGACAAGCCAGATTGAGAAAGCGCTCGACAATAAATGTATGTTCGATGGCTCATCCATTGAAGGCTTTGTCAGAATTGAAGAATCCGACATGTACCTCAGACCGGACCTGGATTCCTTTACCATTTTTCCGTGGCACACGCAGCACGGCCGGGTTGCGCGGCTGATCTGCGATATCTACAAACCGGACGGGGTACCGTTTGAGGGCGACCCCCGCTATGTCCTGAAAAAAACGCTGAAAGAAGCGGCGGATATGGGATACACTTTTAATGTGGGGCCGGAGTGCGAGTTCTTTCTGTTTAACGCGGATGAATTCGGTCATCCCACGACAATTACCCATGACACCGCCGGTTACTTTGACCTGGGGCCGTCCGATCTTGGCGAAAGTGCGCGCCGTGATATTTGCCTGAATCTTGAGGAGATGGGATTCGAAATCGAAGCGTCTCACCATGAAGTCGCCTTTGCGTNNGCATGAAATTGATTTCAAATACAGCGAGGCACTGTCCGCCGCTGACAATATTCTGACCTTTAAGATGGTTGTAAAATCCTGCGCCGATTCACACGGCCTTTGCGCAACGTTTATGCCGAAACCGGTATATGGCCGCTGCGGCTCCGGTATGCATACCAATATGTCGCTGTTTAAAGACGGAAACAATGTTTTTTACGACCCGGACAGTGAAACCGGGCTTAGTCACATTGCATATAATTTTATTGCGGGAATCCTAAAGCATATCAAGGGTATGTGCGCCATTACGAATCCGCTTGTCAACTCCTATAAAAGACTGGTTCCGGGCTTTGAGGCTCCGTGCAATATTGCATGGACCCTGAGCAACCGCAGCGCGCTGATCCGCGTACCTGCCTCCAGAGGCGCCGGTACGCGCGTGGAATTGCGTAACCCGGACCCCGCGTGCAATCCATATCTTGAGTTTGCCGTGCTGCTTGCAGCCGGACTGGAAGGAATTAAAAACGACCTGATGCCTCCGGATGCGGTTGCCACGAATATTTATGATATTGATGCAAAAGAGCGGAAAGCGGCGGGCATAGATGCCCTGCCGACGGATCTGAGCAACGCCATTTTGGAAATGAAGGCGGACCCCTTCATTGAAAAAGTGCTGGGCGACCATGTGTTTAACAAATATACAGAGGCGAAAGAAAAGGAGTGGTATGAATTTTCCACCACGGTTACCGAATGGGAACTGGATCAATATCTTAATAAATTCTGATTCTATTATGAAAACACCACATTCCTTTCCGCGGAGTTGTTGAAAATGAGCAGTATTCTTGTAGCGAATTCAAATGCGGATTACGCTAAGAAAATAGCGGCCGTGCTCCGTACAGGTGGTTTGAACGTCAGTGGTGTGTGTACAACCGGCTCGCAGGTAATCGACTTTGCCAACAGACATTATCACGGGGGAGTAGTTGTTTGCAGCGTAAAACTGATGGATATGCCCGCGCTGAATCTCCCACGAACAATCGGTCCCGGCTATGATTTTTTATTCATTGTCAAGTCCCGGCAAACTGATATTTCCGAGTCGTTTTCCTGTGCCAGTTTAATACTGCCGATCAATCGAATGGATCTGATTTCCTCCGTCAGCATGCTTTTGGATATTTCAGATTACAGCAGCCTTATCATTAAGAAGAAAATTGCCAACGGCGGCTTCGATGAAAGACAGGTACTTGAAAAAGCAAAAAATATTCTGATTGAGCGCAATAATTTCACTGAGCCGCAGGCTCACCGTTTTATTCAAAAGAAAAGTATGGATTCCGGTAAAAAAATGATAGAAACCGCAATGATCATTCTGAACATGTGAGGAGGAGGATTTTGATGAAATTTACAAAGATGCAGGGAATAGGCAACGATTATATCTATATCAACTGCTTTGAAGAAAAGGTCCAAAATCCGTCCGAGCTTTCCGTTAAGCTGAGCGAAAGGCATTTCGGCATCGGTTCCGACGGCATCATATTGATTGAACCGTCTGAAAAAGCCGACTGCCGTATGGATATTTATAATGCGGACGGGTCGCAGGCCATGATGTGCGGCAACGGCATCCGTTGTGTGGGTAAATATGTGTATGAGCGTGGCATTGCAAAAAAAGATGTTCTGAAAGTTGATACGATGAGCGGTGTGAAAACACTTTTTCTGGATGTACAGGATGGAAAAGTAAGATCTGTTAAAGTCGATATGGGAAAACCGGATTTCTACGCGGCGGATATCCCGGTGGATTATCCGAAAGAGCAATTGATTGACGAACCCGTTGCGTTTGGCTCGGAAGAATACAGAATCACCTGTGTTTCCATGGGAAATCCGCACTGTGTGTTGTTTGTTGACGGCGTAAATGAAGTGAAGATTGAAAAAATCGGTCCTAAGCTGGAATGCGACCGGATTTTCCCCAAAAGAGCGAATATTGAATTTGTACAGGTACTAAGCAAAGATGAGATTAACATGCGCGTGTGGGAGCGCGGCTCCGGGGAAACCTGGGCGTGCGGCACCGGTGCGTGCGCCGCTGCAGTTGCCTGCGCGGTCAACTATAAGACCGGCCGCAGTGTAACCGTCCATCTGAAAGGCGGCGATTTGCAGATAGAATGGGATGAAAAAACTGATACGGTACGGATGCGCGGTCCGGCGGAATTTGTATTTGACGGAACCATTGAGCTTTGATTCCTGTTGTACAGCAGGAAAACATGGATGAAGGGAATGTAGTATTTTGTTGAAAGTAAACGAAAACTTTGTGAAACTGCCCGCCAGCTATCTGTTTGTGGATATTGCAAGGAAGGTAAATGAATTTTCCAGGCAGCATCCGGAAACGGAAATTATCCGGCTGGGAATCGGGGACGTTACCCGCCCGCTGCCAAAGGCTGTGGTGAAGGCCATGCAGGCCGCCGCCGAAGAAATGGGAAGGGCGGAGACCTTTCGCGGCTATGGCCCTGAGGCGGGTTATGAATTTCTTCGCGCCGCGATTGCGGAGAACGATTTTATAAAGCGCGGAGTGCAGATTGACACGGATGAGATTTTCGTCAGCGACGGCGCGAAAAGCGACACCGGAAGTATCGGTGATATTTTCGGCGTGGATAACATCGTCGCGGTCTGCGACCCTGTTTATCCGGTCTACGTCGATACCAACGTGATGGCCGGAAGGGCCGGCGAATACCGCGAGGGCAGCGGCTGGAGCAAAATTGTCTATATGCCCTGCGTAAAGGAAAACAACTTTTTGCCCGTGCTCCCGAAAGAGCATGCAGATATCATTTATCTTTGCTTCCCCAATAATCCTTCCGGTGTCGGCATCGGCCGGGACGAGCTGAAAAAATGGGTGGATTACGCTCTTGTAAATCAGTCTGTCATTCTGTATGACGCGGCATACGAGGCGTTTATTACGGATAAGGATATGCCGCACAGCATCTATGAAATTGAAGGTGCGAAAAAATGCGCCATTGAATTCAGGAGCTTTTCCAAAACCGCCGGTTTTACCGGAACGCGCTGCGCGTACACCATGATCCCCAAGGAACTGGTTTTCGACGGAGTATCCCTGAATAAGCTGTGGGACAGACGTCAGTCAACAAAAATGAACGGTGTTTCCTATGTTGTCCAGCGCGGTGCCGAGGCTGTCTTTTCCGAAGAAGGGAAGCGCGAGGTCAAAGGGAATATTGCTTATTATCTTAACAATGCCAAAATCATCGTGGATGGATTGTCGGAGGCCGGATTTGAAGTATACGGCGGCGTGAATTCGCCTTATGCCTGGCTGAAAACGCCTGACGGGCTTACTTCGTGGGAATTTTTTGATCTTCTGCTTGAAAAAACCGGCGTGGTCGGTACCCCCGGTTCCGGCTTTGGGGTTGGCGGCGAAGGGTATTTCCGCTTAACTTCTTTCAATACAACGGAAAATACGCAAAAGGCAGTTGAGAGGATTATAAAATATTTTAAAGCATAATGCTTTATGCAGAGATGGCAATCCTTCCCCCCGCCTGCGGAAGGGAAGGAAAACAAACCAATTCTACAGTTTAGCTGGAAATGCTATTGAGATAGATGTTGAATAAAAAGAATGGTTGGTGATTAAATGAAGGCATTGCTGATGCTAGAAAATGGAATGACCTTTGAGGGAACAGGCTTTGGCGACGAACATGACGTCCTTTGCGAGGTTGTGTTCAACAGTGCAATGTGTGGGTACACGGAACTGCTGACCGACCCATCCTATGCAGGACAGGGCGTTGTCATGACCTATCCTTTAATTGGAAATTACGGCATCTGCTATGATGATGCGGAATCTACAAAGCCATGGCTGCGGGCCTACATTGTCCGGTCTGTTTCAGGCGCCGCGAGCAATTTCCGCTGTGACGAGGACATAAACACCTTTTTGAAACAGAACCGCATTCCCGGTATTCAGGGGGTGGATACCCGCGCTATTACAAAGGTATTGCGCGAAAGCGGTACCATGCGCGGCATGATTGCGTATGGAGATGCCATTGACACCGCTGCGATGAAAAAACAGATTGACGCCTTTGTACTGGAATCCTGCGTTCCGATTGTCAGCAGCAGGGAACAAAAGGTATACGGCGACGGTCCTGTAAAGATTGCGCTTGCGGACTACGGGGTGAAGAGCAACATTATCCGTTCGCTTGTCAGGCGCGGCTGCACTGTAAAATGTTTCCCGTATGACGCTTCCTTTGAAGATATGATGTCTTTTTCGCCAGACGGCATTATGCTTTCCAACGGCCCGGGGGATCCGAAGGAGTGCGCAAAGGCAATAGCCGAACTGAAAAAGGTCTACGCGCATGGCATCCCTACCTTTGCCATTTGTCTTGGCCATCAGCTGATGGCTCTTTCCCAGGGATTCGACACCTATAAATTAAAATATGGCCATAGAGGCATCAACCACCCGGTAAAAGATCTGTTTGCAAACAGGGTGTACATTACCTCCCAAAACCACGGATTTGTGGTGAATGGCGACACAATCAATCCTTCAGTAGCCGACATCCGCTTTATCAGCATGAATGACGGCAGTATTGAGGGATTAAATTATAAAAATGGAAAAGTGTTTTCTGTGCAGTTTCATCCTGAGGCTTCTCCGGGCCCGCTTGACACAGGCTTTCTTTTCGATCAATTTCTCAAGCTGACAGGAGGAGGCCGGATATGAAGAGAACAGACATCAAAAAGGTGATTATCATCGGCTCAGGCCCAATCATCATCGGTCAGGCGGCGGAGTTCGATTATGCGGGAACACAGGCCTGCCGCGCAATCCGTGAGGAAGGCGTGGAGGTGATCCTGATCAACTCCAACCCCGCGACTATCATGACGGACAAGCAGATTGCCGACAAGGTTTATATTGAGCCGCTGACTGTTGAAACCATCAAAAAGGTGATACTGAAGGAAAATCCGGACAGCATCCTTCCGACTCTGGGCGGACAGAACGCGCTGAACCTTGCGGTGGAACTGGAAGAATCCGGTTTCCTAAAGGAAAACAACGTGGAAATGATCGGCACAAACGCAGACATCATCCGGATGGCGGAGGACAGGGAGCTCTTCAAGGAAGCGATGGAGCGCATCAATCAGCCCTGCGCGGAGAGCGAGATTGCAGAAACCGTCGAGCACTGCGTTAAAATAGCGAAAAAAATCGGCTACCCCGTCGTGGTTCGTCCCGCATACACGCTGGGCGGCAGCGGAGGCGGAATCGCCGCCGACGAAGAGCAGCTTGTTTCCATAGCGACGCTGGGGCTGCATCGCAGCCGTGTGAATCAGGTGCTGATTGAGCGGTGCATTTCCGGCTGGAAAGAAATAGAGTACGAAGTCATGCGCGACCATAACCGCAACTGCATTACGGTCTGCAACATGGAAAACTTTGACCCGGTCGGCGTCCATACGGGCGATTCCATTGTCGTCGCTCCCTGTCAGACGCTTGCGGATAAAGAAACGCAGATGCTCCGTTCCGCCGCGCTTTCCATCATCCGGGAACTGAAGGTGGAGGGCGGCTGCAATGTTCAGTTTGCATTGAATCCGAAAAGCTTTGAGTACTGCGTGATCGAGGTAAATCCCCGCGTAAGCCGTTCGTCCGCGCTTGCCTCCAAAGCGACAGGTTACCCGATTGCGAAGGTGGCTTCCAAAATTGCGCTTGGCTATACGCTGGACGAGATTCAGAACGCGATTACGAAAAAGACCTATTCCTGCTTTGAGCCGACCTTAGACTACTGCGTCGTGAAAATTCCGAGATGGCCTTTTGACAAGTTCGTCTATGCGAAACGCAGTCTGGGCACCCAGATGAAAGCGACCGGAGAAGTGATGGGAATTGCCCCGACCTTTGAAGCGGCCCTGATGAAGTCCATCCGTTCGCTGGAACAGAATGTTTTCAGCCTGATTGACCGCAGTGTTCAGAAAATTACCAATAGCGAGCTGGAGGAGCGTCTTCATGTCGTAGACGACCGCAGACTCTGGGTCGTTTCCGAGGCTCTTAGGCGCGGCACGCCGCCGGAAAAAATCCATGACATTACAAAAATAGACCTCTGGTTCCTTGACAAGCTGCTTTCGATTATCCGGGTGGAAAAGGCCTTTGCGGCACAGCCTGTTGACAGGGACCTGCTTTTAAAAGCGAAGGACTTTGGGTTTATGGATAAAACCATATCGGAACTGAGCGGGAAAACAGTGGAGGAAATCCGCGCCATGGAAAACGAGTGGGACATCCACCCCGTCTATAAGATGGTGGATACCTGCGCTGCCGAATTCGACGCCGAAACGCCGTACTACTATTCAAGCTACGGAATTCAGAACGAGTCCACACCGCAGAGCAGCAGAAAGAAAATTCTCGTGATCGGTTCCGGACCCATCCGGATCGGTCAGGGAATTGAATTCGATTTTTGTTCCGTTCACAGCGTCTGGGCGCTGAAGGATTTGGGCTATGAAACCATCATCGTCAACAACAACCCCGAAACGGTCAGTACGGATTTTGACATTGCGGACAAACTCTATTTTGAGCCGCTGACGGAAGAGGACGTGCGCCATATTGTCGATCTTGAAAAACCGGACGGCGCGGTGGTACAGTTTGGCGGCCAGACGGCGATCAAACTGGCCGGGGCTATTGAGAAAATGGGAATCCCCATCCTCGGCACCTCGTTTGACAGCATTGATGAGGCGGAGGACAGGGAACGCTTTGACAAAATCCTCTTTGAATGCCAGATTCCCCGCGCCGAGGGCCGCATGGTCTTTACCTGTGAGGAAGCGATCCGGGCGGCGAATGAACTGGGTTATCCGGTGCTTGTCCGGCCGTCCTATGTGCTTGGCGGGCAGGGAATGCATATTGCCTACGCGGATGAGGACATCGTCGAGCAAATCGGCATTATCAACCGCATCGCGCAGGAGCACCCTATCCTTGTGGACAAATATATCATGGGGACCGAGGTTGAGGTTGACGCCGTCTGCGACGGAATCGATTCGGTGATTCCGGGCGTTATGCAGCATATTGAGCGCGCCGGCATTCATTCCGGTGACAGCATCTCCGTCTATCCGGCCATCGGCGTACCGAAAGACATGCAGGAGCTGATTGTGGAATATACCCGTCGGCTTGCAAAGGCGCTGAAGGTCAAGGGGCTGCTGAACATCCAGTTTATCGTAAAAGATAATGAAGTGTATGTGATTGAAGCCAACCCGCGTTCCTCCAGAACCGTGCCGTATATCAGCAAGGTAACCGGTATTCCGATCGTTCCGCTGGCCGTCGGCACTTTCTTCGGCAAAACCCTGCCGGACATGGGATATCATTACGGGTTACAGAAGGAAAGGGACCTGATTGCAATCAAAATGCCGGTCTTCTCCTTTGAAAAGCTCTACGGAGCCGACGTCAACCTTGGCCCGGAAATGAAATCTACCGGAGAGGTGCTGGGAATTGCGCGTACCTTTGACGAAGCGCTGATCAAATCGTTTTATGGCGCCGGGATGCACATGATTAAAAACGGAAGGGTTATCTTTACGCTGAAGGACAGCGACAAGGAAGAGGCCCTGCCGATTGCACGGGGACTTTACGACCTTGGCTGGACGATTTATGCCACTGCCGGAACCTCCGACTTCTTCAACGATCACGAGATTCCGACCATCCGCACCAATAAAATCGGTACGGGCAATCCGGATATTCTGGACCATATCACTTCTGGTAAAATCGATCTGGTCATCAATACTCCCTCACGGGGCATGGTACACAACAGGGACGGCTATAAAATACGGCGGAATGCGGTGGAATCCGGGATTTCGTGCCTGACCTCGCTCGATACCGCCAACGCGTTCCTTACCTGTGCCAGACATGTTGAAACTACACAGCTTTCGGTCATCGATATCACAAAAGTTTCTACTTTTTTGAACTTTATATAGCAAGAAAAAATCTGTATATCTGAAAAACCGCTTTATTCAGTAAATTGATATAAATAACGTATAGGAGGAAAAGATAATGAAAAAATGTGAACTTCTCTATGAGGGCAAGGCAAAAAAGGTTTATGCAACGGATAATAAGGATTACTGCATTGTAGACTACAAAGACGATGCAACCGCCTTTAACGGACTAAAGAAGGGGACCATTGTGGGCAAGGGCGTTGTCAATAATAAAATGTCTAATTATATGTTTAAAATGCTGGAGAAAAGGGGTATTAAAACCCATTTTGTTGAAGAACTGAGCGACAGGGAAACCCTTGTCAAAAAAGTGAAAATTGTTCCGCTTGAGGTCATTGTCCGCAATAAGGCGGCGGGAAGCCTTGCAAAAAGGCTTGGCATGGAGGAAGGCACCCCGATGAAATCAACCGTTCTGGAGTTCTGCTATAAGAACGACGAGCTCGGCGACCCTATGGTCAACGAATATCACATTCTTGCCGCCGGTTTTGCTACAAAGGATGAGATTGACCGGATCAGCGCCATGTCTCTGGAAATCAATGAAATTTTAAAGGAATTTTTTCTTTCCGTCAATATTGAGCTGATTGATTTCAAGCTTGAATTTGGCCGCTGCGCGGACGGAATTATTCTTGCAGATGAAATTTCTCCGGATACATGCCGCTTTTGGGATGTCAATACCCATGAGAAGCTTGACAAAGACCGTTTCCGCCGGGACTTGGGCGGAGTGGAAGAGGCTTATGCCGAGGTTATGAAACGCATCGGCTTATAATGTATAGGATGGTGAGTATTTGAACAGCTCTGTTATGGATTACGACGTTTCCAAGCCGCACGAAGAATGCGGAGTTTTCGGTATTTATTCCGACGGCGGGACAATACCCGCCTACGCGGCTTACAATGGCCTTCTCGCATTGCAGCACAGAGGTCAGGAAAGCTGCGGAATCGCCGTCTGCGACCGCGGGGTGATCTCCTATTCCAAAGATATGGGTCTTGTTACCGAAGCGTTTAACGATAAGGTTTTGGATGATCTTGTCGGCCAGATGGCGGTCGGACATGTCCGCTATTCCACGGCGGGCGGCAGTGTGCGGGAAAACGCCCAGCCGCTTGTCATGCGGTATATCAAGGGAACCCTTGCGATTGCCCATAACGGCAATCTGACAAACGCCTATGAACTCCGCCACGAGCTGGAGCACCGGGGATGTATTTTTCAGACGACGATCGACACCGAAGTCATCGCCTATATTATCGCGCGGGAGCGCGTGGATGCCCCCTCCATTGAGGAGGCGGTGCACCGTGCGTTTCCAAAAATTCAAGGTTCGTATTCCCTTGTGGTTATGAGTCCGCAAAAGCTGATCGCCGCGCGCGACCCTCACGGGTTCCGCCCTCTCTGCATCGGCCGGATTGACAATTCCTATGTGTTTGCCTCCGAAACCTGCGCGCTGGACGCGTGCGGGGCGGAGTTTGTACGGGACGTGGAGCCCGGGGAAATTGTCGTGGTTGACAGCAACGGACTGCGCTCTATTAAAGACCCCGTAGACATCAAAAAATCGCTGTGTGTTTTTGAATATATTTATTTTGCGAGAACGGACAGCTTTATTGACGGCAAGAGCGTGTATGAGGCCCGTAAAGAAGCCGGACGTTTGCTTGCAAGGCAGAATCCGGTCGAAGCGGACATTGTGATCGGCGTACCCGAATCCGGCATCGACGCCGCAATTGGATACAGTGAGGAATCGGGAATTCCCTACCAAAAAGGAATTGTAAAAAACAGCTATATCGGTCGGACTTTTATCAAGCCGAATCAATTGGAACGTGTGCGCAGTGTACGCATCAAGCTGAATGCGCTTTCCTCCTGTGTAAAGGGAAAACGGGTTGTGATGCTGGATGATTCCATTGTGCGGGGAACGACCAGTGCGCGTATCGTCACGATGCTGAAGGATGCCGGTGCGACGGAGGTCCATCTCAGAATCAGCTCCCCGCCGTTTTTGTGGCCGTGCTATTATGGGACGGACATCCCATCAAAGGACGACCTGATTGCCTGTCAGCACAGCATTGAGGAAATCGGGAAAATGAGCTTTGCCGATTCCATCGATTTTTTGCACCTTGAGAACCTGCCCAAAATGATGGGCGGGTGCAGCGGGTTCTGCGACGCGTGTTTTTCCGGAAAATATCCCGCGCCTGTACCGGACTACCTGATTGCAAATAAGAATTACGATTATTGCACACCGATCAAAAGATTTTAATTCCCTGTTTGGAGGAGAACACCATTGAAAAACACTTATGAATCACCGCTTTCGTCGCGCTATGCCGACGACGAAATGAAATATTTGTTTTCACCGGATAAAAAATTCAGAACGTGGCGCAGGCTGTGGATTGCCCTTGCGCAGGCTGAAAAAGAACTTGGGCTGAATATCACGCAGGAACAGATCGATGAAATGGTCCGATATCAGGACGACATCAACTATGAGGTTGCCGAAGCGCGTGAAAAGGTCGTGCGCCATGACGTGATGTCGCATGTTTACGCTTACGGGCAACAGTGCCCGAAAGCAATGCCGATTATCCATCTCGGTGCGACGTCCTGCTATGTGGGGGACAACACGGATATTATCGTCATGACGGACGCGCTCAGGCTTGTGCGGAACAAGCTGGTCGGCGTCATCCGTGTGCTTTCCCGTTTCGCCATGCAGTACAAGGATCTGCCGACACTGGCGTTTACCCATTTTCAGCCGGCTCAGCCCACGACGGTGGGGAAGAGGGCCACGCTCTGGATTCAGGATTTACTGATGGATCTGGAGGACGTGGAATACCAGCTTTCCAAGGCGAAGCTTTTGGGGTCCAAGGGAACCACCGGCACACAGGCTAGCTTTCTGGAACTGTTTGACGGCGATCACCGCAAGGTGAAAAAACTGGATGAGATCATCGCTGACAAGATGGGATATTCTTCGTGTTTTGCGGTATCCGGCCAGACATATTCGCGCAAACTGGACAGCCAGATGCTTTCCGTTCTGAGCGGAATCGCACAGAGCGCGGCGAAATTTTCAAACGATATCCGGCTTTTACAGCATCTGAAAGAAATTGAAGAGCCGTTTGAAAAAAATCAGATCGGTTCTTCGGCAATGGCCTATAAACGCGACCCGATGCGGAGCGAACGTATTGCCTCACTTTCAAGATACGTAATGATCGACAGCCTTAATCCCTATATCACGGAGGCGACACAGTGGTTTGAACGAACGCTGGACGATTCCGCCAACAAGCGCATCAGCGTACCGGAAGCATTTTTGGCCGTCGACGGCATCCTGAATCTGTATGCGAATGTGGCGGACGGCCTGGTTGTCTACCCCAAGGTCATTGAGCAGCATCTGCTCCGGGAGCTGCCTTTCATGGCGACGGAAAATATTATGATGGACGCCGTGAAACGCGGTGCGGACCGCCAGCAGCTTCACGAGAGAATTCGGGTACATTCTATGGCCGCCTCCAAAGTGATTAAGGAAGAGGGCGGAGAAAACGATCTTCTCGGCCGTATTGCCGCCGACCCGATTTTCGGCGTTACCCTTGATGAGCTTTATGCCATCATCCGTCCGGAAAAATACGTTGGCAGGGCGCCGCAGCAGACAGAAGAGTTTATTTTGGAGGTTGTCGGCAAAGCGATCAAACAATATGATTTTATTCCCGATGAAAAAACGGAAATAAATTTATAATTGATACGGTGAAATAGGAATTATTTTTTTATTATGAATCCGCTTTGATTTTCAGGATAAGTGTGATATTATAATTGAGTTGTCATGTCAGTTACTGCCTAAATTCGGCCGCAGGGCAGTTTTTCAGCAGATTCCGTTGCGGCACGGCGGAGTGAATGTTTATGATTAAAGCAATTGTTGGTGCAAACTGGGGAGACGAAGGCAAGGGTAAAATTACCGATGTTGAAGCCGCTCAGTCCGATATCGTCATCCGGTTTCAGGGCGGCAGCAATGCCGGACATACCATTATAAATAATTACGGGAAATTTGCCCTTCACCAACTGCCATCCGGTGTCTTTTACAGCCATATTACCAATATTATCGGCAATGGTGTTGCACTCAGCGTTGAAAATTTCATCAAAGAGTTAAAGGCGCTGGAAGAACGCGGGGTTCCCAAACCAAATATTGTTATTTCGGACCGTGCGCAGCTGGTCATGCCTTACCATATCCAGCTTGACACTTTTGAGGAAGCGCGCCTTTCCTCTCATTCCTTTGGGTCGACGAAGTCGGGTATAGCGCCTTTCTATTCCGATAAGTTCGCGAAGATCGGTTTTCAGATCAGTGAGCTTTACGATGACGAAGATGCTTTAAAAGAGAAAATAGATCGTGTGATTACCTTAAAAAATGTATTGTATGAGCATTTGTACCACCAGCCCAAACTCACGGTGGATGAGGTTTACAGTCAGCTTATGGAATACAGAAAATTGTTGGAACCGTATGTCGCGGATACTTTTTCAATCCTTCACAAGGCGGTTCAGGACGGCAAGAATATTCTGCTTGAAGGGCAGCTTGGCGCTTTGAAGGACCCCGACTTTGGCATTTATCCCATGGTAACTTCGTCTTCGACACTGGCCGGATACGGCGCGATCGGCGCCGGCCTTCCGCCCTATGGAATTAAAGAAATTATCGCGGTCGTTAAAGCCTACTCGAGCGCCGTCGGCGCGGGTGAGTTTGTCAGCGAAATTTTTGGAGCCGAAGCCGACGAACTGCGCCGCAGAGGCGGAGACGGCGGTGAATTCGGAGCCACGACGGGACGTCCGCGCAGGATGGGCTGGCTGGATTTGGTTGCTTCACGGTACGGCTGCCAGGTACAGGGTTCCACCTGTGTTGCGCTTACCGTCCTTGATGTACTGGGATATCTGGATGAAATTCCGGTCTGTGTTGCCTATGAACTGAACGGAAAGAGAATTGACTCCTTCCCGCCGACCGTACAGTTAAAGCATTGTAAACCTGTTATTGAAACATTGCCCGGCTGGAAATGCGATATCCGCGGAATACGAAAATATGAAGATCTTCCGGAAAACACGCGCAGATATATTGAATTTGCCGAGAAGACTATCGGAATTCCGATTAAGATCGTTTCCAACGGCCCGGCACGTGAGGATATTATTTACAGATAAAGTTCATATAATTGAGCGCCAACATTTCCGGTGGCAGTGTTGGCACTTATTATTTTGATAAACTTCTGCCGGAGAAAGTGTGATATTATGTGTGGAATTGTTGGCTATATCGGAGATGACCAGGCTGCTCCTTTTTTGCTGAATGGACTTGAAAAATTGGAATACCGGGGCTATGATTCAGCCGGCGTGGCCGTTTATGACGGCACTTCTATTCAGGTTGTGAAAGCGAAGGGAAGACTCAAGGTATTAAGCGATATAATCAATGGCGGAAAAGATGTCCTTGGAACCGTGGGCATTGGTCATACAAGGTGGGCGACACATGGAAAACCATCGGATATCAATTCTCATCCGCAGGTCAGTGATTCCGGTAAATTTGCTGTTGTTCACAATGGGATTATTGAAAACTATCTTGCGTTGAAGGATCTGCTTATTAAAAAAGGGAAGACCTTT
Organism: Ruminococcaceae bacterium UBA2656; assembly: GCA_002359465.1. Lineage (GTDB taxonomy): Bacteria > Bacillota > Clostridia > Oscillospirales > Acutalibacteraceae > Caproiciproducens. The sequence continues at coordinate 49,118 of DENA01000020.1, read as the reverse complement.
GTCTCTGAAACAGACACGGAAGTGGTCGCGCAGCTTTTGGAGTATTACTATAAAGGGGATATTCTGGACGCCGTTATCCGTGTAATCAATAAAGTGGAAGGCTCCTACGCGCTCGGAATCATCTGTGAAGACAATCCCGATCAGATTATTGCGGTGAGGAAAGACAGCCCCCTGATTATCGGTCTGGGCAGGGAAGAAAATTTCATTGCTTCCGACATCCCCGCAATCCTGAGTAAAACAAGGGACATTTACCGCCTGAATGATAACGAAATCGCCATTTTAAAGCGTGACTCCGTTACCATTTACAATACTGATAAAGATATCGTTCCGAAGGAGCCCTGCCATATTGACTGGGATATTTCCGCAGCCGAAAAGGGCGGTTACCAGCATTTCATGGCCAAGGAAATTATGGAACAGCCCAAAGCGGTAAGAGATACGATTTCTCCCAGAATTAAGAATGGAAGAATTGTTCTTGACAACATCACGTTAACAGCCGAACAGTTGAAGGGCTTTTCAAAAATATTTATTCTGGCCTGCGGGTCGGCTTATCATGTGGGCATGGTTGCCAAATATATTTTAGAGAAATTTTCAAGAATTCCCGTGGAGGTCGATGTCGCTTCCGAATTCCGGTACCGCCAGCCGATTATTGACGACAAGGTGCTGGTGCTCGTCATCAGCCAGTCCGGTGAAACGGCAGACACGCTTGCGGCTCTGCGTGAAGCAAAGAAGCTTGGGGCAAGGACGCTTTCCATTGTAAACGTGGTCGGCAGTTCCATCGCAAACGAGTCCGATGATGTACTGTACACCTGGGCGGGTCCTGAAATCGCAGTTGCAACGACCAAGGCATACAGCACTCAGCTTGCGGTTGTTTATCTTCTTGCAATTTATTTTGCAGATTGCCTTGGAAATCTTTCCAAAGAAGATTATGACTATTATATTTCACAGCTTCAGGCTCTTCCCGATAAAATTTCTGAAATTCTCGGTAATAAAGAACATATTCAGTTTCTTGCCTCACAGTTCTTCAATGTGAAAGATGTGTTTTTTATAGGCAGAAATCTGGATTACGCCATGTCCCTTGAGGGTTCACTCAAATTGAAAGAAATTTCGTATATCCATTCGGACGCGTACGCCGCAGGAGAGCTAAAGCACGGCACCATTTCTCTTGTGGAAGACGGTACTCTGGTGGTGGCTCTTGCTACGCAGCAGATGCTTTTCGATAAAATGATGAGCAATGTAAAAGAAGTGAAAGCCCGCGGCGCTGTTGTTTTGGGCTTGACTACCGGAAACAACACAAAGATTGAACAGGTGACCGACCATGTGCTGTATATTCCCGAATTGTGTGAGATGATGCTGCCGTCCCTGGCAGTTGTTCCTTTGCAGCTGTTCGCGTATTATGTTGCGTCGATGAAGGGCTGCGACATTGATAAACCCCGCAATCTCGCAAAATCAGTGACTGTTGAATAAGATAACTCTGTTGCTTTTGTAAAATCCGGCGACAGTTCAAAGAATGGAAGTGCACTAACCTATGATGCAGAATGAAGCAATACTGATTCTTGACTTTGGAGGGCAATACAGCCAGCTGATTGCGCGCAGAGTTCGGGATTTAAACGTATATTGTGAAATAAAATCCTATAAAACTACTGCTGAGCAGATTCACGCAGCAGGATATAAGGGGATCATTTTCAGCGGCGGGCCGGACACTGTGTACGATGAGAATGCCCCAAAATGCGACCCGAAAATTTTTGAACTGGGGATTCCTGTGCTTGGAATCTGCTATGGTGCACAGCTGATGGCTTATCTGCTTGGCGGCAGGGTCGAAAGCAGNNAAATACGGGAAAACCACGGTGAATTTTAATACAGAGAGCAAGCTGTTTTCCGGATTGGAAAAGCAGTCGGTCTGCTGGATGAGCCATACCATTTATATTGCCGAAGTTCCTGATGGGTTCCGGGTGACTGCCACAAGCGGAAACTGTCCTACCGCCGCTATGGAAAGCCAGGAAAGGCGTCTGTATGCGCTTCAGTTCCATCCGGAGGTGGAGCACACAGAGCACGGGAACGAAATGCTGCGGAATTTCCTTTATCAGATCTGCGGCTGTACAGGCGACTGGAAGATGTCCTCTTTTGCGGCGGATACGATAAAGCATATTAAAGAAACCGTGGGAGACGGGAAGGTGATCTGCGCGCTTTCCGGCGGTGTGGATTCTTCTGTTGCGGCTCTGCTGGTTCATAAGGCTGTGGGAAAAAATCTTACCTGTATTTTTGTGGATCATGGCTTTCTGCGCAAAAACGAAGGTGACGACGTTGAAAGAGTCTTCCGCAAGCAGTTTAATATGAACTTAATCCGGGTCAACGCACAGGAACGTTTTTTGTCTAAACTCGAGGGTGTTTCCGAACCTGAGCGCAAACGGAAAATAATCGGAGAAGAATTTATCCGCGTCTTTGAAGAAGAATCCAGAAAAATAGGCCATGTTGACTATCTGTGCCAGGGAACGATTTATCCCGATGTTGTAGAGAGCGGAACAGGGGATGCGGCGGTCATCAAAAGCCACCATAATGTGGGCGGACTCCCTGACGATGTCGATTTTAAAGGCCTGATTGAACCTCTGAGGAATTTATTTAAGGATGAGGTTCGCAAAGTCGGCCTTGAACTTGGTATTCCGGGGCCGCTTGTCTGGAGGCAGCCATTTCCCGGACCCGGGCTTGCCATTCGGATTATAGGAGAGATTACTTCTGAAAAACTTGAAATCCTCAAGGACGCGGATGCAATATTCCGTGAGGAAATTGTAAATGCTGGCCTTGACAGGAACATCAACCAATATTTCGCCGTTTTAACCGGTATTAAAAGCGTTGGCGTAATGGGCGACGGCAGAACCTATGACAATACCATCGCGCTGCGCGGAGTGACTACCTCCGACTTTATGACCGCAGACTGGGCCAGAATCCCGTACGACCTGCTTGCAAAGATCTCCAACCGCATTGTGAATGAAGTCAAACATGTTAACCGCGTTGTTTACGACGTTACTTCAAAACCGCCGGCCACGATCGAGTGGGAATGAAATAGAAAAGCCTGAAACCCGCAAGGATGTTGGATTTTTGGTACCAAAATGGCTGCGATACTGCTGCAAAATGATTTGAAATAGAAATGCACCCCGGAAGTCATGCAGTGTATGATACTGCAATTAACAAAGGGGGTGCATTTTTTATCTTAATAAAAAATCAGCCAACAAAAGAAAGTTATGGATATCCCTTTAACATATTAAATATTGGACCTTATATGTTATATTGAATTAAGTTAAGGCGATTTAATAAATAGTAGTAAAATAGGTTATTGTTTTTCCTCCTTTGGTGGGGGAGACAGTAAGAAATTCCGTTTATTTATAAATTGCTGTAGTTCGATATAAAGATTGAGTGAGGCGTCAAAGGACATGAACAGTATGAATCATATTTTGATTGGAACCATCGTATATGAGTACCTGAATCAGAAATATGGTATTGTTTTAAATAAATCAAGTTTTTTAACGGGCAACACCTGTCCGGATCATGGCATCTCTTTTCTGCGTCCGCACAGAATGAGATACTGCAATAAAATGGTAAGAAAGAAGACCGCAAAGCTTTGTCAGACCGATTATAAGCCTGTCAGTGCAAAAGCATCAAAGAAATTCGGAATTCTATGCCATTACTACGCTGACTTCTTTTGCTGTGCACATAGCCCCCGGTTTAGCGGCAGTATAAAGGAACACGTGAGGTATGAAAATGAACTGTTGCGGTTTATGCGGGAAAATTACTCCGATTTTTGCCAAATGGATTATGTAACCAATATGATTATCCCTGAAAGCATTACAGAAATTAATAACAGGATGCGCGGTTTGATTGAAAAGAAGCCTGCGGAAGAGAACGATTATGGTGCGGAACTGTTTTGTGCAATACAAGCGTGCGCTGAACTGGTTCTATCCGTCTGCCTGGCAATTCTTTCCCAACATGCTGAAGCAGGGCAGCAGGAGCTGAGCATGGAAAAAACCGCATAGATTTTGCGCCTTTATAAAAATTGCGGGGTGTTTTCGCCCCGCTCAGTTATTTTAAATGTGAAATTGTTTAATAATACCGTTGGCCATGTTATCCGCCATTAGCAGAACTTGATCTTCTATAACATCAAACAGGGCCACATCCTGTGCGTATTCTCCGGACAGTCTTTTGACCGCTTCGTCTTCTGTTAATTTCAGATGGTCATACAGCATCATTCTCCATTCGTTCTTTGACCAGTACGGATTGATGCTTGCAAGAAAATCGGCAATTGCGTCCGCATTTGCATACCACTTTGTCCGTTCCGCATTGACAAGCTCCGTGTTCCCGGCCTTGGCAGCGTTAACCAGCCTTGCCGCGATTGCAAGATGGTCTGTCAGCAAATTTTCGAATTTTTTAGCGTTCATTTCACCGTAATAGGGAGCCAGCGCTTTGGAAAAATCAGACGGGTTTCGCATCAGCCGTCCTGCTGNNTAGATTTGCTGCGGTGCTGATAATAAACGCCCTTGTCCACATGATGTGTTGTTCCCACAGCTTCCGAAAGATGTTTATTATATCAATTCTCTTGCGGCAATCCATTGATTGATTATTTATATTTTGAATCAAGTTATTTCCCCCTTAAAGCAATCGTTGTTACATAATATGCAAATGCGGGGGAGTGCTGTACGACAAATGAAACAGAGTAAAAAAATGCGCCCCGAAGGGCGCACTAAAATTTATAATTTTAAGATTTATCTTCTGTTTGCAAAGCAATCACTGCAGTAAACAGGACGGTCGTTGCTGGGTTTGAATGGGACTTTGCAGGTTTTTCCGCAGCTTGCGCAGGTTGCTTCGAACATTTCACGGCTACCGCCGTTGGAACCGCCTCTTGCATTCTTGCGAGCATCGCGGCAAGCCTTACAGCGCTGAGGTTCATTGGTAAAGCCTTTTTCAACATAGAATTCCTGCTCGCTGGCAGTAAATTCAAATTCGGCTCCGCAGTCTTTGCAAATTAAAGTTTTGTCTTCGTACATGTAGTAGTATACCTCGTTTATAAAATATATGCTTAACATAGGTTAAACACTGTTATTCAGTATACAGGAAAACTTTCTGTCTGTCAAATGACTTTTTATACTTATTTGTTATTTTTCTGTACATCGTGCTTGAAGGATAGTAAAAGACCCGGCAACCAAAATAGTTACCGGGTCTTTTATGGAGCTGCTAATGCGATTCGAACGCATGACCTCATCCTTACCAAGGATGTGCTCTGCCAACTGAGCCATAGCAGCAAATGGCGACTCGGATCGGGATCGAACCGACGACCTCTAGCGTGACAGGCTAGCGTTCTAACCAGCTGAACTACCGAGCCATTTACCGTGGACAACGAATATTATTATACTGAAAAGGTCGGTACTTGTCAACATATAGCATCAAAAAAAATAATTATTTTTTACTTGACAAAACCTCCCCGATTTGATATGGGGAGGTTTTTGCTATTCCTGTTTGATTGCGGTCAGTGCGCTGATTTTTACGGCACGGTTTGCGGGGTGAAATCCGGAGATCAGACCGATCATGGTTGAAAAGAGAAGTGCTCCAAGGGCCAGCCAAAGCGGAATGATGGAAATACCGGCGGCAGCCTCTGCTGCATTGCCTGCCATAGCGCCCGCCGCGTTGCCGCCACCCGTATTTCGGGCGGCATACAGCATATTGATGACGAACGAGATTGCGTAGCTCTGCGCAATGCCGATCACGCCGCCCATAAACCCGATGGCGCCCGCCTCAATCAAAAACATGGTGCGGATGTTCCGGACAACACAGCCAAGAACCTTCATAATCCCAATCTCGCGCGTCCTTTCATAAATGGACATAATCATGGTGTTTGTAATTCCCAGAGCCGCCACCAGAAGCGAGATTGCACCAAGGCCGCCCAGAATCATCTGTATGGTTCTCATCTGCTCCTCAAGCGGCTTGCGGACACTTTCCATGCTGTATGTGGAGAAGCCCATATCCTGTATTACCTTTTCGGCCTCCGCAACAGCCTCAACAGATGTGACTTTCACGCTTGCACTGTCGTAGCCGTCTTTTTTATTGGGATCCTTTTTAACGTTATTCAGCTTATTGTATTTGTCCCGCAGCTGCTTCGCAAAGGTGACATCCATAAAAATGGAGTGGCTGGGGGAGGGGTTCTTTCCCCAGTCTTCCGCAAGCGTACCGATGCATTGCAGTTTTGCCGGTTTGACTTTTCCCGTGGAATTCTCCGGCAGGTTCCCCAGAACCTGAAATTTGTCTGTCAGAGGCGAAACGTATGGGTCAGGCATCTTTCCGTTTTTGTCAGCCTGCGGATACACCATGTTGTTGCTGGATTTTTGACTGTCAATAAAATCATATTCCGCGTCCTTGCCGAACAGTACAGTTGTTTCTGCGGCGCCTTCCGCGGGAAGAACGCCCTTGTCCACCTGATAACCGAATTCTTTCAGAGCGCTTAGGGAAACGCCGTAAATCATTCCCTGATATTTATATTTTTTGCTCTTAATCGTAACAGCGGACGGATCAAGGTAAAAAACAGGGGTTACCGCTACAACATTTTTGATTTTTTTTACTTTTTCCAGAGTCTTATCATCCAGTGCCGCCGAGTCCGGTGTCTGCGACTGGTTGTTAATCGTGATCACAGTAAGATCGCCCATGTTCTTCATCATAGTTTCCATTGTCTGCTTAATCCCAATGCCGAACGACATCATGACAACGATCGCGCAGGTACCTATGACAACGCCCATCACCGTTAAGATGGTCCTGACTTTGCGCTTGAACAAATTGCCAAGCGCCATTGAAAGCATATCCTTCCATTTCATAGCTTTTCCTCATTTGCCGGGGGCACTGGATTGGTGGGAGTATCGTCATAATCGTCGCTTTCTTCCAGCAGCTTCAATTTCTTTGCTTTTCTTTTCTTATGTATGATGACAAATACAATGATGGCCGCAGCCACGCCGCCGGCCCCTGCCAGTATTATCCAGAGCGGCGGGGAAGAGGCGCCCGCGTTTGCCGGAACAGCAGGTTCGGAACTCATTCCGTCACCCTGATCCATCGCGGCGATCACCTCACAGGAAAATTCCTTTACCAGATTTTTGATTTCCCCGTTGGCGTCTTCGTAGCTGAAGGTTGCTTTGCCGTTCATCGTCGACTCTGCCGTGGGATTGAGCGTTGCCCTGAAGGTGTCTCCCACGCCGGAATCGACATTGCCGATATAGGTGTTGGATTCGCCTGTGGTGAAGTTGCCCTCCAGCTTGACGGAAAGATTGAAGATTTTGCTTTTACCCTTATTTACATAGTTGATGTTCAATTGACCGGAGTCGCCCAGAGCAATCGGCCCCTGAAGCTCCGCTTCATTCGCTTCAAACCGGTCGGACTGCGTTAAAGGGATGGAGATCGTCTCTGTTGCTTCAATGGTTTCCCGCTTGTTGTTAAGCACTGCTTCGTAGCTGAATGCGACGGTTACTCCGTAGGAATTCGGCGTGGCGTCGGCCTTTGGGATGAGTGCAATCTGTTCGGAAAAGCCGGAATTCGGCCCGACTTTCGGTATGAAAAAGGTATTGGAGGATTTTGCGGGTGTAAACGCGCCCGCCACGGATTTGTCGTCGGTTCCGGCTACGGAGGATATGGTTATTTTCAAATTTTCAATTTGTGTGGCGGCGCTGGTGTTTTTAAAGCGCATGGCAAGGTTGAACTCTTTTCCACCCATGACCGCTTTCCCGCCGTAGTCGTAATTTTCAATGATAATCAGCGGCTTGCTCGCAGTGGTGCTGGTATCGTCCTTGTCGGTTTTTGTACCGGTAATGGGGATAAAGACCTTGGAGGTAATTGATTTGCTGAGCTCATCCGCAGAGAGAATCAGGCTTGCGGCGTAGTTGTTCGTTGCCATTTTTGACAGGCAGGTCATGGGGTAGGAGATGGTTGCGGTCGCGCCCGTATCCAGCGAGTTGATGTACTGTGTATCCGTAACGCCGTTGATACTGACGCCCTCAGCCGTGGAAGTGTCCAGCACGGCCATAATGTTGTCACAGACGACGCTGCCGGTGTTTTTCAGCGTAAAGGTCAGGGTGAACTTTTCCCCTTCCTTGACCGGTGTATGGTCAAGCCGATAGGATTGTACGACCAGTTTTCCTTGGTCCTCCGTTGTGCTGCTGGTGCCGGTGGGGTCAAATACGGTTTTCTGCGCGACATATGTTTTTGACTTATCGTCGTCATAATAAATTGTAAATTTCAGTGTACCCGCTCCGTCACCTACCCGTTTCATGTATAATTCCGGAATGGTAAGGCTAAAGTCGACGTCGCCATAATCAGTGTCATCAACTTTTGTATTAATTTCATTATGATCAGCATCATATCTAAATGTTTTTTTCTTTAATGAAATAGCGTCATTGGAGCTTTCTACAGTGATTGTAATAGAATTAAATTTATGGGTGGAATCTGGCTGAACGAAATAAAAAGTAGCTTCAAAAGGACTGCCCTTTGAAACGGTCAGCTTTTCGCTGTACACCGTTGGCGACGGTTGAGCATAGGTTATTGCCGATGCGGGAGGGTTGCCAAAACAAAGTGCCGTCACCAGCAATACTGTCAGAGCAAGTGCCGCACGTTTTCCTGCTGCCTTTTTCATGAACTCATTTCCTCCTTGTTTTCCCGATCGTTAAAAATTGACAGATTGCTGACATCATTTTGCACGCTGCCGTCATGGATGGTGATAATTCGGTCGGCATATTTCGCGATTTCCATGTCGTGCGTAACAATAATTAATGTTTCCTGATACTTCTTTGCCATGGATACCATGATTTCCATCACTTCCCGGCTGGTTTTGCTGTCCAGATTGCCCGTCGGTTCGTCGGCAAAGACAATCTTGGGGCGGGATATAAATGCGCGCGCAATTCCCACGCGCTGCTGCTGCCCGCCGCTCATCTGGGTCGGCTTGTGCAGCAGCCGGTCGCCTAAATTGACTACCTTCAGCATATGTACCGCTCTTTTTATGCGCTCATTTTTTCCCATGCCCTTAAACATCAGGGGAATTGCCACGTTTTCTATCGCAGTCATCGTCGGCATCAGGTTGTAGGACTGGAAAACAAAACCGATGTTTTTCTGCCGGAACAGCGCCCACTGTTTTTCAGAAAAATCCGTCACATCGGTTCCGTCAATGATAATACTGCCTTTTGTCGGTTTTTCCAGCCCCGCCATAATGTTCAGCAAAGTTGATTTGCCGGAACCGGAGGTTCCGAGGATGCAGCAGATTTCCCGGGGCTCAATTGCAATACTGATGCGGCCGAGCGCAACAATTTTTTCTTTGTCCACATGATAGACTTTGCGGACATTTTTTAAGCAAATCAGGCTCATAAGGACTCTCCAAACTTAAATAAATATTAAATTCAGGCAATAAAAAAGTAATAATCTGGTAACTTCTATTCTAATATGATTCTGTATTGAAAACAACAAACAAATATGTAATCATTCTGAAAATGAAATAAAATAGTCGCTTGAATATTTCTCTGTTTATGATAAGATAAAGATAAATTATGTTTTACGGCAGATATGAATGGAGGCGTTTTTTTGAACCTGTACATCAAGCAAAAAATCTTTTCCTTCAAGGATAAATACAATGTCTGCGATGAATTGGGAGAGCCGGTTTATTCTGTGGAAGGGGAGCTTTTCAGCTGGGGGGCAAAAATACATCTTTATGATTTAAATGGCAGAGAACTGTATTATATTAAACAGAAGGTTCTGACATTTCTTCCCGAATATGAAATTTTCATGGGAAATACGTTTTGTGCGAGAATAAAAAAAGAGTTTTCATTTTTTACGCCAAGACTGAATGTGCAGAGCAGCTACGGCGATTTTGAAATTGAAGGCAGCTTTCTGGAAATGGATTTTAACATCCAGCGTGACGGACAGATTTTCGGTCAGATCCATAAACAATGGCTCTCTTGGGGCGACACCTACTGCCTTACTGTGGAAAAGCCGGAGGATGCCGCGTTTTTTACCACGCTGGTAATCGCAATAGATAACTGCCTGCACAATGATTCCAAATAAATAAAAACAGCACAAAAAAACGCGCCCACAAAACTGTGAGCGCGAATCGCTGGCAGGGGCAGAAGGACTTGAACCCTCGGCACGTGGTTTTGGAGACCACTGCTCTACCAACTGAGCTATACCCCTGTATGTATTTTTGAACTGCGGATATTATCTTATCATTTTCTCTTTTTTATGTCAATACAAAATTCGCAACTCATGCAACTTCTGCAAAGTTAGCACATTGGGCTTGACATATTCCGGTGTGTTATGTATAATTATTTTTATGTAATATGACTTACTAATACCCCTGCCTTATGGCGGATGGGAGGGAAAAGATAAATGGCTGAGATCAGAATTAAAGACAACGAATCCTTGGACAGCGCTCTAAGAAGGTTTAAGAAGCAGTGCGCAAGAGCCGGGGTTATTGCTGAGGTTCGCAAGAGAGAAGCATATGAAAAGCCTTCTGTTAAGCGTAAGAAGAAATCCGAAGCAGCCCGCAAACGCAAGTTCAAGTAAGCGGAACAGTACAAAAATCGATTTGGAAAAGCGGGCTTGATTGCCCGCTTTTTTAGCTTGATTTTAAATTTCTCCGAAACGGAGGGCTTGTTATTGGCATTGTTTTTGCCTACTGTTGCTGTGGATAAGGTTACCGATATTACTCCAAAGCTTATCCGCGCCATGAATGCCCGGGCAATTATCCTTGACGTAGACAACACACTGGCCATTCACGGTTCACAGGTGCCGTTTGAAGGGACGATAGAATGGACCCGGAACATGCATGAAAACGGTATCAGCATCATCATTATGTCAAACAATTTCAAGAAAAGGGTAGAACCGTTTGCGGCAAAATACGGTCTGCCTTTTCTGTCCCTTTCTTTAAAGCCGCTTCCTCTTGCATATTACCGCGCGATTCATCAGATGGGTGTGAAGCGCAAAGAGGTTGTTGTGGTTGGGGATCAGGTTTTTACCGATGTAATCGGCTCCAATTTAGCATTTATGAAATCCATTCTGCTCGTTCCGACAGGCAAGGAAAAATCATTTTCCTTTGCCATACGCCGCGGTATGGAAAAGCCGATCCGTTACATAATAAAGGCAACGGGACGGGGAAAGAAATACTTTGATTAAGAAGGTGTTTTGATGAGCAGAAAAAAAGTTCTTGTCCTGCTTGGGCCAAACCTCAATATGGTGGGTGTTCGCGAAAAAGGTGTTTATGGGGACGAAACCGCAGAGAGCATTCATTTACAGATTATTGAGAACGCAAAAAAGCTCGATTATGACTGTGACATTTTTCAGTCCAACCACGAAGGCGATCTGATTGACAAGATTCACAGCGCGCGCGGGGTCTATCAGGGCGTAGTCATCAACGCGGGCGCACTTACACATTACAGCTATGCGCTGCGGGATGCAATCGCCTGTGTCAGGATCCCTTTTGTGGAGACCCATATGAGCAATATTTACGCACGCGAGGAATTCCGCCACAAGAGCGTTATTTCCGAAGTATGTGCCGGCCAGATTGCCGGATTCGGGAAAAACAGCTATTTCCTCGCACTTGCGGCATTAAAGGATTTAATGTAATTCAATTAAAAATATCTTGAAAAATTTCTGAAATTATTATAAGATAATAGTTGGCAAAAAATTATTGGAGGATATTACCATGATATCAGCAGGCGATTTCAGGAACGGCGTTACATTTGAAATGGATGGCAACGTTGTTTCTATTATTGAATTTCAGCATGTCAAGCCGGGAAAAGGCGCGGCGTTTGTCCGTACAAAAATCAGAAATGTAATTACCGGCAGTGTGGTTGAAAGAACTTTCAATCCGAATGACAAATACCCGACCGCTTATATTGAGCGCAAGGACATGCAGTATCTTTATAACGATGGGGATTTATATTATTTCATGGACTCGGAAACATTCGAGCAGACTCCAATTAATAAAAGTGTTCTTGGCGATAATTTTAAATTCGTTCAGGAAAATATGAACTGCAAAGTGCTTTCCTACAAAGGAAATGTGTTCGGGGTTGAGCCGCCGAACTTTGTAGAGCTTCAAGTCACAAAAACAGACCCGGGCTTTAAGGGAAACACTGCTACCAACGCGCTGAAGCCCGCCACAGTAGAGACCGGTGCTGAAATCAATGTTCCTCTGTTTATTGAGGAAGGAGAAAAAATAAGAATAGATACCCGTACCGGCGAATATATGGAGCGTGCATAACCAACACTATGCATGTTCAATGAATGAAATTAAAAGGAGGCAGAATTATGACAAACAAAGAAAAGGTTGCTTACATTCGCGGCCTTGCGGAAGGCCTGGAGCTTGATGAAAACAAAAAAGAAGTTAAGGTCATTAACGCAATAATTGATTTGTTGGACGACATGGCAGCATCCGTTTCCGATATGCAGGACAGCTTTGATGACATGGCAGACCAGCTTGACGCTGTCGATGAGGACCTGGGTTCTCTGGAAGAAGATTTTTATGAAGATGAGGACGACGGGGACGAAGACGGTGATGACGATGAAGGGGACTGCTACTATGAAGTAACTTGCCCGAACTGCCATGAGACCATTTGCCTGTCAGAGGATATTATTGAGGACGGCCAGATGGACTGCCCGAATTGCGGTGAAACACTGGAATTCGACATCGATGAGGATGACGACGGCTGCGGCTGTGACGATTGCGATCACCAATAATAAACTTGAACAACTGGATTGAAAGAGTGCTGCCTCGTGCAGTGCTCTTTTTTTCTTATATATATTGACAGATTCCGGTGTGATGTTTATAATAGTATTAAATATGTATCATATGAAACAGAAAGTGAACGTTTATGAAACCAATTAAAAAACAGGGCAAGTATTGCGTTTTGCTGGCGCAAAGTTTTTTGTTCAACGGAATTAAATACGAAGTTGCCGAAACTGCTTTCAAAAACGACGAATGCTATTGTATGGAATATGAAGCTGATGAGAAAATATATACCAGAAGCAATTACAAAAAAAGTATGGGCATCGTTTTTTCCGGAGTCATTAAGGCCATGAAGCCGCAAAGCGCTTCTTTGGTAATGAATACCTTTTATTCCGGCGGAATTTTTGGAGTTGCCTGTCTTTTCAACAATTCAAAACGGTATGTTGCCGAGATAGTCGCAGTAAAGCGAAGCCGCGTCCTTTTTTTATCACAGAAGCTTCTGCATGAGCTATTTGAAAAATATCCCCTGATAGCTGAAAATTACATCGGTTATCTTTCGGACCGGATCTGTTTTCTGAACAGCAGGATCGATAATTTTACGGGGGGAACTGCTGTCTGCCGTCTGGCAACGTTTCTCCTTTCGCTTTCCGCGCAGCATGAAAACGCCCTTGCGCTGGAACTGCCCTGTACACTGACGCAGCTCTCCAACACGCTGAACATCGGCCGTGCCTCTTTATACCGTGCTTTCGACGATTTGTGCGGGGCGGACATCATCCGGCGTGAGGGAAGAAAAATTACAATCAATCAGATTGAACGGCTGCAGTCCGGTCAGTTTGATGATGAATAATTCATTTATACAAAAGAGGGAATAGAATGAAACCGACAAAAAGAATAGTTTCACTGGGCCTGTCCGTCTGTCTTGCCCTGTCTGTGCTGGCAGGATGTGCAGGACCTTCAGCGGCCTCCAGTTCCAAAGCGAGCGTACCGGCTGCCAGTGAAGCGGTATCCAGCGCGCAGCAGAGCTCCGCTGCTGAAAAGACAACCATTAAAATCGCGGCGCTCAAGGGGCCGACAGGACTGGGCATGCTAAAGCTGATGAGCGACAATGACGCCAAAACCTCCGCCGAAAATTATGAGTTTACGATTGTGGGTGCCCCTGATGAAATCGTATCCAAAATTTCCAAAGGGGAGGTGGACGTGGCAGCCGTCCCCACCAACCTTGCGGCTACGCTTTATAATAAGACAAGCGGCAAGATTCAGATGGCGGCGGTCAATACGCTTGGCGTGCTTTCCGTTCTGACAAAGGGGGAGAACATCTCCAGCATAAAGGATCTGAAAGGGAAAACGGTTTATTCTTCCGGTCAGGGTTCCGTGCCGGAATATGCATTAAATTATATTTTAATGCAAAACGGTCTTGAAGTTGGTAAGGATGTTAAGGTAGAATATAAAGCGGAGCATGCGGAACTGGCTGCGCTGATCCTTTCCGGCAAGGCAAAAATTGCAGTTCTGCCTGAGCCTTTTGTAACGCAGGTAACGACAAAAAACAAGGACGTTAAAATTGCGCTGAATGTAACAGATGAATGGAATAAGGTTGCGGGTGGCAAAAGCGTACTGACCATGGGCTGCCTGATTGTCCGCAAAGATTTTGCCGAGCAGCATAAGGAAGCCTTTGACGCGTTCCTTAACGAGTATAAGGAATCCACCAGTTTTACCAACACCAAGGTGGAGGAAGCGGCTGCCCTGTCGGAGAAATATGACATTATGCCTGCGGCGGTCGCCAAAAAGGCAATTCCAAACTGCAATATCGTCTATATTGACGGGAACGACATGAAAGCGAAAATTCCTGATTTTCTAAGCGTTCTGTTCACAGCCAATAAGAAGTCCGTTGGAGGTAGTGTGCCGGGTGATGACTTCTACTACACAAAATAGGAATCTGTTTCAAAATAAAGGTTTCAGAAAGCTTTTAGCCGCCGCGTTTTGGTTTGGACTGTGGCAGCTGGCTTATCTGACGGTAAAACAGGAGATACTAATTGTATCTCCTGTTCGTGTATTGCAAAGGCTTTTGGAGCTTTCCCAAAGCAGCGAGTTCTGGCTGACCGCACTTTTATCCATGCTTCGCATACTGGAAGGCTTCCTGTTCGGCCTTATTTGCGGAAACATATTGGCGGTACTGACTTCCGTTTCGCGTATGATGTATGATATTTTTCATCCGGTTATCAGTATTATTAAAGCCACTCCCGTGGCCTCGTTTATTATTCTTGCGCTTGTATGGATTCCGTCCCCCCATGTGCCGGCTTTCACTTCATTTTTAATGGTAACGCCGATCGTATGGGCGAACGTGGTGAACGGAATCAAAAAGACCGATCATAATCTTTTGCAGATGGCCGCGTGTTACCGTTTTGGTCTGATAAAGACCATAAAACGCGTTTACCTGCCTTCTATCATGCCATATTTTACCGCGGCCTGTACCACCGGCATGGGACTTGCGTGGAAAGCGGGGATAGCCGCCGAGGTGCTTGCGGTCACCCCGCTGTCTATCGGCAGGCAAATCTACAGTTCTAAGATTTACATTGAAACGGATGATTTGTTTGCGTGGACGGTTGTGGTTGTAACCATGAGCGTTATTCTGGAATGGCTGNNTGGCTGATGGTGCGTTTCATGAGGACGGTGGGGCAGAAATATAATATTGTGCAGTAATGGAGCCGTGTGTAAATTGGAAATTAATCATTTAACAAAATTGTATAATGGCAAAACCGTGTTGGATCAATTCTCCGTCCAACTTCCTTCATCCGGAACGGTTTGTCTGTTTGGCCCGTCCGGCTGCGGGAAAACGACGCTTTTAAACTGTATCGCGGGTTTGGAGCCATTTGATTCCGGTGAAATCCTTGGCACCGGCGATCTGAAAATTTCATATCTTTTTCAGGAGGACCGTTTGCTGCCATGGATTTCCGCCAGGGATAATATCGCCGCGGTTCTTGTGGGCAGCGCGCGACAAAACGCAGAGCAGACCAAAAACTGGCTGCAGCTGGTCGGTCTTACGGGTGCGGGGAACCGGAGACCGGCGGAATTGAGCGGCGGAATGCGGCGGCGTGTCGCCATTGCGCGCGCGCTTGCTTTCGGGGGCGATCTTTTTCTGATGGACGAACCTTTTCAGGCGCTTGATGCGGAATGTAAGGAAGAAATGATTGCGCTGCTTGAAGAAAAAACGGCCGATGCACTGAAGATTATCGTCACGCATGATTTTCAGGAGGCGCAAATGCTGGCTGACGTGATTTATGTTCTGGACGGCCCGCCTGTAAGAATTGTCGACACGATTATAAAAAAACATGCATAAAACTGCATATTTTATCAATGTAAAGTGTTTCGTAATAAATTGTGTATTTAATTCATGTAAAGTTTGTGCTATACTAAACCAGTTAAATTTGTTTTAGTAGGAGTCGTTTATTATATGAAGAATCAAAGAGCCACTTTAGGAAAGTCATTTATTCAAATCATAATAGATATTCTCTGCGTCTTTTTCAGCTACTGGATTGCTTTTATACTGCGTTATGACGGGCGGATTTTCCCCCGTAGCTACGACTGGGAATCCTTCAGCGCATGGATTCCGTGGATAACCGCTATTTTTATTATCAGTTTCACCGTGTTTCGGTTCTATACGACTATGTGGCAGTTTGCCAGTCTTGACGAGTTGCTGATGATATTTTATGGGACTACCACCGCGGCCCTGATTGTGACAATCAGCGGTTTTATGTTTTCCTGGCCTGTATTTCATGTCAGACGCTTTCCTTGGGGTGTCTATATCATCGCCTGGGTGTTTACCATTTTTCTGGTCGGTGCGTCACGGTTCAGTTTCCGCCTGATTCGCAGGGTAAAACGAAAAAGCCAGATCAGCAAGCAGGACAGCGAGGAATTTCACCGCGTTATGATAATTGGCGCGGGGGAAATGGGTTCCATGGTCATCAAAGATATGAAGACCGCACCCGAAAGCAAGGGAATTCCTGTTATAGCGATTGACGACAACAAAAGCAAAAAGGGAACGCGCATTCACGGAGTCAAGGTTGTGGGGGGCCGGGAGAGCATCCCAAAGATGGCCGTCCGGTATAATATTGACCAGATCGTGCTCGCTATTGCGACGGCCAGCAAAAAGGATAAGCAGGATATTTTAAGCATCTGCGCGAAAACAGGCTGCCAGCTGAAGACGATTCCCGCGCTGTATGAAATTATCGAGGACAGCGCCGATCCACTCAAGGTCAGGAATGTGGATATCATAGACCTTTTGGGCAGGGACGAAATAAAGTTAAACATCGCTGAAATTAGCGGGTATCTGCAAAATAAAACCGTACTGGTAACTGGCGGAGGCGGCTCCATCGGCAGTGAGTTGTGCCGTCAGATCGCTTATTTTAATCCTAAGAAACTGATTATTTTTGACATTTATGAGAACAATGCATATGATTTGCAGAATGAACTTTTAATGCGCTTCAAGCATCTGAATTTGGAAGTGCTGATTGGTTCCGTCCGAGACAAGGCAAGAATCGAGCATGTCTTTTCCGTCTGCAGGCCGGACGTTGTCTTTCATGCGGCCGCCCACAAACATGTGCCGCTTATGGAATTAAGCCCCGGGGAAGCAGTAAAAAACAATGTGTTCGGTACGCTCAACGTGGCGCAGGCCTGCGACAAATACGGTGTAAAACGCATGGTGCTGATCTCCACCGACAAGGCGGTCAACCCGACCAATATTATGGGTGCTACGAAACGCATCTGTGAATTGATTATTCAATACAGCAGCCGCCACAGCAAGACCGATTATGTTGCCGTCCGTTTTGGCAACGTTCTGGGCAGCAACGGCAGCGTGATTCCCCTTTTTAAAAAGCAGATCGCAGCCGGTGGCCCGGTCACCGTTACCCACCCCGATATTATCCGGTATTTTATGACGATTCCCGAAGCGGCGCGTCTGGTTATACAGGCGGGCGGAATGGCGCGGGGCGGAGAAATTTTCGTGCTGGATATGGGACAGCCTGTTAAAATTGTAGATCTGGCCAGAAATTTGATCCGGCTTTCCGGCCTGCAGCCGGATGTTGACATTAAAATTGAATATACTGGTCTGCGCCCCGGTGAAAAGCTTTATGAAGAACTGCTGCTGGACAGTGAAGGCGGCTGTCAGAAAACCTCCCATGAGCTGATTTATATCGGTACGCCGATTCCGTTCAATGAGGATACATTTATCAATCAGATTGAAAAGCTTAGGGAGGTTGCCGGTTCCAATAATGTAGAGATGATGAATGTTGTTCATGAACTGGTACCGACTTATTCCGGCCACGCGGAGGAAACGGACGCGCTTGCAAATTAATGGTTGCTATTATGAAAATCCCCTGTCAGTCCAATAAGACTGACGGGGGATTTTGTCATTTCTGCTTCTGGCGAATACTGCCGGTTTTATCGTTTTTCCAGCAATCATAGCATAAACCAATATAGCTTTCGTTACCGCCAAGGAAAACCTGTTCACCTTCGCGGACGATTTTTCCGTTGCAGATTCTTGCGTTTACTTCAGCCTTGCGTCCACAGGTGCAGACGGATTTAATTTCCGTCAGAGAATCCGCAATTTCAAAAAGACGCTTACTGCCTTCGAACATATGCGTTTGAAAATCGGTCTTTAATCCAAAACAAAGAACGGGGACAAACTCAATGGCGATATCCTTCAGCTGGTCAATTTGTGCACCCGATAAAAACTGCGCTTCGTCTATAATCAGAACATCATAACGATTGTGCTGAAACCATTTGTAAAGATCCAGATCTTTTTCAATTAATATACCGGTGTCCTTCAGCCCAATTCTGGATTTTACGACTGTAAGGCCGTCACGGCTATCCACAGAGGGTTTCAGCAGGCCTACCTGATAGCCTTTTTCTTCGTAGTTGAATTTTACCATCAGAGCCTGTGCAGTTTTACTGCTGCCCATTGCTCCGTATTTAAAATATAATTTCGGCATTTTCATTCCTCCGGTTTATTTTGGCAGTCTTTTTTTAGTATATCATTCTTTCCTTTTATAGGAAACACCAAAATATGATTATATCCGGATAATTTGTCTTTTTAGCGGTACAAATTGATTCGTCTGTTCCCCTCCTTGTGCGCATATATTTGTGCCAGGGGGGCTTATTATGAAATTTCTGATTCTTACCGGAAAAAGGATACTGACGGTTTTATGCTGTCTGGTTTGCGGTATTTTGGCTGTGATGATTGCATTTCATGGTGTTGAGGCTATCAGAGCGTCCTCCAATAAACGCCTGATACCAATATACTGTGTAAAAACAGATGAAAAGAAAATTGCATTTTCGTTTGATGCGGCGTGGGGAAATGAAGAGACGCAGACTTTAATTGATATTCTCAATAAATACAATGTAAAAACAACTTTTTTTGTAGTAGGCGCTTGGGTAGATAAATATCCTCAATCCGTCAAAGCGCTGGTGGATGTCGGACACGAGGTCTGTAACCATTCCAATACGCATCCTCATATGCCAAAGCTTGCGCGGACAGAAATGACGGCGCAGCTGACGGACTGCAATAATAAAATTAAAAACGTGACCGGTACCAGTCCGCTCCTTTTCCGTCCACCCTACGGTGATTATAATAACGCTTTGATCGAAACGGTAAAATCCTCCAATATGTATTGTATCCAATGGGATGTTGACAGCTTAGATTGGCGCAATCCAACGCCGAACGATATGATCACCCGTGTGACCACTCAGGTAAAGCCCGGTTCCATTGTCCTGTTCCACAATGGTGCCAAAAATACGCCCGCTGCTCTTCCAAAAATTATTGAAACCCTTCAAGGACGGGGATATCAGATTGTCCCGGTCTCTCAGCTGATCTATAAAGAGAATTATGCCGTCGACAATACGGGCATGCAGGTGAAGACAAGCTAAGCGGCGCGGCTACGATCGTATAAGGTGCGTACAAAGAAAACCGTCCTGAATAAAGGACGGCTAAGAAGTTACTTGTATTGAAGATTATCTTTTGTAGTTTCTGGTTTCGGACCGGTCTTACTGTTGGTGGGAGCTTTTACTCCTTTGCCGGGAGAAGGCATCAGGACCGGAACAGGTGCCGGAACTGCCGGTAAATGTGACGGCGAAACGGAACCGGGATCAGGCATTAACGATTTTCCAAAATGATCATCCATAAAATCATCTCCTTCATCAATAGTTTATCCGGCAGAAGAGATTTTATAAAAAGAGCCGCCCGTTTTTCAGGGCGGCAAAGGAAGACAATAAAAATCCTATTTATTGCATTTGTTGAAATACTGGAGAAGCAGTTGAAGTAATTCTTGGCAATTCATACAGCAACCTCCTGTTAAGTATTCGTCTCTCGAGGACAATTAAATAGTAACAAATTTGTAACCATTTTGCAAATGTAAGTTTTGGCAATATAACCTTCTTCTTTGGGCAGCGTTCAGAATCATTCCTGCAGCCATTTGAAATAAAAATTTTACTGATATTATCCTATGGCCGGTAATATATTTTACTATTAAGGCAGGTGACAGGTATTGTGTATATAACTATTAAAAAAAAGCAAATTGCAACCGCATTGACATGTTTTCTTATTTTTCTGGCAGGCATATTGATGCTTACCCACCGTCAGCAGTCTGCCGCTGTACAGACCTTGGCTGCTAATACCAATTGGGGCCTTGGTTTTGGCGGAAACGGCAAACAGCCCACAGGAAACGCCTCATCTGCTTTTTTAAAGCAATATAACGNNTTATAAGAAAGTCATTTACCTGACCTTTGACGCCGGGTACGAAAATGGATATACGCCTGCAATCCTGGATGCATTAAAAAAACATAATGTTAAAGCAACTTTTTTTGTTGTGGGAAATTACCTGAACACCAGCCCGGATCTGGTAAAAAGGATGATTGCGGAAGGCCATATTGTCGGAAATCACACCAATACGCACCCTGACATGTCAAAAATTTCAGATATGACGTCTTTTCAAAAAGAAATTTCCGCTGTTGAAAGTAAATTTAAAGAGATTACAGGGCAGGACATGAAAAAATATTACCGTCCTCCGCAGGGAAAATACAGCGTAAGCAATCTGAAACAGGCAAACGAGCTTGGATACAAGACTATTTTCTGGAGCCTGGCTTATGTGGACTGGTACCAGGATAAACAGCCGACAAAGGAACAGGCTTTTGAAAAGCTGCTTCCCCGTATCCATCCGGGAGCCGTCGTACTGCTGCACAGTACATCTAAAACCAATTCTGAGATACTGGATACATTGCTTACCAAATGGGAGACTGCAGGGTATACCTTCGGGACCCTGGATGAGTTGAGCGCAAATAAATAGAACAAAACTCCTTTGGAACGCTTTCGTATGGTTCTGAAGGAGTTTTGTTTTAATTTACATAAGGTCTTACGGTTTATTCAGAAACACTTGTTTTGCAAATTTTCGGATGCTACAATAATTGCAGCTCAAGAATATGCCAATGATAGTACGGATTGGAAACCTTGACCGCTCGAGTTTCATTTTAAGGAGATCAGAAAATGGCAAAGATAACAGATATACGCAAATGCGGAAGACTGATCAACATTCATAATAAAACCGTAATGGACGTTAATTTTAATCAGAAATATTTTTCTATTTGGGTGCATGCCGCGGGACAGGAGTCCGGGCTTGAAACCTGTCCGCTGAACGTACAGCTGGACAGTGCGATGGCTGAGAGGCTCAGAAATTATTTAAACGAATTTTTAAAAAAATAATGTCTGGATTCCGATTCCACTACATACTTTCAAGAGCAAACGTAAATAATGTTTGTACTGATATACGGAAGTGAGTGTAAAAATGACAAACATTATTTTATGTGGAAAGTCAACCGATACATCCGTTTCCTCCGCCATGCTTCCTGCGTTGGAAAAATACGGCGGGGTACAGTATTTCAGCGCGGAGCATCTTGTACGGTTTGGAAACGGTCAAATAAAGTTTTTTCTATATGATTGTGAAAAACTGCCGCAAATTGAACTGGACAGCGGAATTATCGTGTTTAAAAACAGTTTTCATTCCTGCGAAAAAATTTTAATACCGGAAGGATTTTTATCCATTTTGGAAATGAAAAATTTTAATGCGGCAGAAATGCTCAATGGTACCGGAGCCGCGGCCATTACCTGCGGTACCAGTTCCAAAGACACGCTCAGCATTGCCGGAATTGATGAAATGAGTGCCGCCCTGAGTCTGCAGCGCAGTGTGATGACGGTTGACGGTAAAATGCTTGAACCTCATGATTTTACCGTCAGGCTGTTGTCAAAGCTCAGCCCAACCCGTATTTTAGCAGTGTGTGCGGTTTTGCTTCTGTCCGGTGTCGACTCGACAAAGGGATATGAAATTTAACTTGCAATAATTAACATTCATAAAAGTGCTTCAGGTACGCAAAATAGGAAAGCAAACGCAAAACGAAAAAGATCTGAATAAATTTTAATGATTTAAGGAGTGTTTTGATTATGGCAAGTAACAATAATAGTGTAGTTCCTGAGGCGAGAGAAGCTCTCAACAAATTTAAGATGGAAGCCGCTTCTGAAGTCGGCGTAAACTTAAAACAAGGTTACAACGGTGACCTGACATCCAGAGAAGCCGGCTCAGTCGGTGGCCAGATGGTCAAAAACATGATTAAGAGCTACGAGCAGAATATGAAGTAAAAATTCCTCTGTTGGAGCGCCGTACCAAATGGTATGGCGCTCCAAATTTTTTGGTGGGAATTTTTTTATACGATGGCTGCATAAAGCAGCACCCCGATATTTTCCTGATATATTGCGTCGAACTGAGAGATCGGTATGGGATTTCTGCCAAGGCCTACTTCAATGGTGTATCCCGGTCTGCGGTAATCCTGAATAAACCAGTCCTTATATCCCGCATAAGAGGCAATGCCGGTGGTTTGGTCCAGCCGGTAGCCGCTGATTGATGCAAATTCCTCTCCGATTGTTCTTCCTTCCGGAGGCGCCATATTCATGAAATTCCAATAAATGACTCTGCCCTGCGTGTGATAGGCGATGACAAGTCTGAAATCATGTGCCCGTGTAAAATTGACAATAGTTTTTGTTTCCGGTTCCGATTCAGGGAAAGGCCCCGAATATCTTGTTGGTCCGGGCCCGGCAATGCCGTATTCAGCTTCCGCATTTTTCGATTCCTGCCATGCCGCATCATAATTATGGTTTAAATCTACACCGCGGTTGTTTGCCTGCCATACCGTGGAAAAATCTGTACTTCCGCGGTTCCACTGAATCAGATCCTGATAATACGGATTATTTGGCTGAAGGCCGTTCAGCACCAAATCTACTCCATCGGGATTTGCCATTGGGATGATATAAATACTGCTTCGGTTCCATATTTCCCGTGGATTATATCCGCCCTCCAGCGTTCGGTTCTGGGTATAGGCGTAAAGAAAATTTTCTGTAAATTTCATCAGAAGCGGCGATGTAATCCACTCCAGTGCATGGTGGGCGGCGTTATAGAATACCTGATTTTGGCCCGAACCGAGCCTTACATAGTAAAGGCTTTTCCCAAGGACACTCTGACCGGCAATCCCAATTTCCAGAAAAGGATACCGCGCTTTTAAACCCTGCAGATCCCTTTCCAAAATTTGATAAGTATAATCAATGTTGGTGTCGACTACATCCATACCGTAGGGAACGACAATTTGCTGCCCTACCGTCAGGTTCGTGGCGCTTATATCAGGGTTTGCGGCCAGAAGCAGGGGGAGGGAAGTGTGGTAACGGCGTGCAATACTGTAAAAGGTATCACCCGGTCTGACACGGTACAGATCATATCCCAGCAGATATCGTTCCATTACCTGATAAGTAGCCGGGCCAATTACACCGTCCTGGGCGAGGCCGAAGGCACGCTGAAACTGTAAAACTGCCTTGCGCATCTGTTGACCGAAATTCCCATCTACAGGCCCCGGGTTGTAGCCGATTTTTTTCAGCATCGCCTGAATTTCCATAACATCGGTTCCGGACATTCCCATTCGCAGAGTTCTCATAATGGTTTCACCTCCTAAATTCAATTAAAAGACTTGCTCTGTTCCTTACAGCATTTCTCATTGATTTGTAGATTGTTTTCGTGTTCCTCCCACGCTGAAGGCATGGGAGGAACACATCCGGCATTGCAATCCTAACTGAAATTGCTGTATAATACCAATGTATTGCGGGAAATCGGGCTTTATGCTATATTTTCTATGGGGAAACTTTGCACTGCATCAGCATATTACGGCAAAGTAAAAGCAGGTATGAAAATTCATAAAAAGGAGTTAGTCAAATGCTGAAAATAGGCTGCCATCTCTCCGTGTCTAAAGGATTTTTGGCAATGGGGAAAGATGCTCTTAAAATACACGCGAACACTTTTCAGTTTTTTACGCGCAACCCGAGGGGCAGTAAAGCAAAAGAGATCAATTCCGATGACGTTCAGGCTTTACTGGAACTGATGGACGAAAACCAGTTTGCGCTTGTATTGGCGCATGCGCCATATACGCTGAATGCCTGTTCTGCGGATGAAAGTACGAGAAGTTTTGCGGCGGAAACAATGGCGGATGACCTTACGCGTATGGAACTTTTGCCCAATAACCTTTATAATTTTCATCCGGGGAACCATGTGGGTCAGGGAGCGGAAAAGGGAATAGAATGGATTGCTGCGATGCTCAATTCCGTTTTAAAGCCTGAACAGCAAACCACTGTCCTACTGGAAACTATGGCGGGAAAAGGCACGGAGGTCGGGCGCACTTTTGAGGAACTGCGGCTAATTTTGGACAGTATCGAGCTGAAAGAGAAAATGGGAATCTGCCTTGATACCTGCCACGTATTCGACGCGGGGTATGATATTGCGGACAGCCTGGATGAAGTACTTGCCCGTTTTGATAAGATTATCGGCCTAGACCGTTTACGGGCCGTCCACTTAAATGACAGTTTAAATCCGTTGGGCAGCCATAAAGACAGACATGCGAGAATCGGAGAAGGAAAAATCGGGCTTGCGGCTATCACGCGTATCATCAATCACCCCCTGTTACGCAATTTACCGTTTTATCTGGAAACGCCGAACGATCTTGACGGCTATGCGGCCGAAATAAAACTCCTGCGAAGTGTTTATCATCAAAATAATTCATAATTCACTATTCAGGCTCCCTGACCCTATAAGTGGTCGGAGAGCCTGTTTTTGTATTTACCAGCATTTTTATGAATAATTTCTGAAACATAGGTCAAAAATTGCTAAATAAGAGATATGAATCTTTAAAATTCATATCTAATTTACATTTTTGGCATAAAATCCTAGGTTACAGATTTTTAAGGTAACGGGGGAGAAAGAATGAAAGTTACAAAAAAAATACATTTGAAAATAGAAGTATTCTATGCGCTGTGCATGATTGCCGCCATTCTTTTAATAGGAAAATCCTTGCACCATCAAACAGTGCAAACAAATACCATGTATAAGCTATTGGTTGATTCCAAATATTTAGCAAATCTAAAAGCGTTAGTTTATCGTTACCAAACAGTTTTNNACAGCAAGTTCTGCATTGCCGGAGGTGGTGACAAGCAAGGCAGAAATGAATTCGCAGGCGGAACAGCCTGAAAAGAAAGAGATACAGGTCTCCGCATCGCAGTTACCGAAAAAGAAAAAATACAATCAGGCAAAGTATTACGACGTTCCGCTGTCTGCAGAAATACAGGATGCGATTTTTACAGAATGCAAGGTAAAAAATGTTCCGGAAGATCTGGTTATCGCGCTGATCGGCGTAGAAAGCCGTTATAATCCCAAATGCATCAGCAGAACAAACGATTACGGTCTGATGCAGATTAATATTTGCCATAAGGAGTCCCTGAAAAGAGATTTGCAGGTTACGGATTTGCTGGATAGTAAGCAGAACATAAAGGCCGGTGTTCACATGCTCTCATGGATTGTTAATAAATACAGCAACATCAATCAGGCTCTGATGGTTTATAACAGCGGAGAATCCGGTGCGCAAAAACTTTGGAAACGGGGAATCTATTCTACGGACTATTCCAGAAAAGTGGTTGCGCAGCTTGATGAGATTAAAAAGGGGTCCTGAGTCTTGTTTACAAAATTAGGAGTCCCGTCTGTTTCGGCTGAAATTACAGTACCAGTTCCCGTGGCCGTTCAAATAGCATTTGCACACCAGAATGATTTTCCGGAATAGACAGGCGATTTCCGGAATACAATCAGTTGGGTGATGTTATGCAAAAGGAAGTAAGAAATGTTTTATTTAAGGATATTTTTTTATTTGTAGTTGGCGGGGACATTTACGTGTTTCTGGAAATCTGTTTCAGAGGCTGTTCACACTGGAGTATGTTTGTTTTGGGAGGTATTTGTTTTTTAGGTCTGGGCTATATCAATCGCTTTCTCCCTTGGGAAACGCCGCTTGTGTTTCAGATGCTGATTGGAATGTTTATGATTACGGTATTGGAGTTTATCACCGGTATAGCTGTAAATGTTTGTCTCGGCTGGGGCGTCTGGGATTACTCGAAGGAGCCAGCCAATCTTTTGGGTCAGATCTGTCTTTCTGCGAGTGTCGGGTGGTATTTCCTTTCGTCGGTTGGAATAGTTCTGGACGATTATCTGCGCTGCTGGATTTTTGGGGAAGATCAACCGCGCTACCGACTTTTTTAACAACTCTTCGCAGATATTGCCTGTTTAACATTAAGCAGAGCCTTTCTGGGGTAGAAAGCGACATTTTATATTGTAAATCTTCATTTTTGTATTGACACATGGGCTGCAATATGATAATATATTCAAGTCGTCATGCGAGAGTGGCGGAATTGGCAGACGCGCATGGTTCAGGTCCATGTGAAAGCAATTTCATGGGGGTTCAAGTCCCCCCCCNNAGGTGTTAGTGTCCTTACGGACGTGGGGGTTCAAGTCCCCCCCCTCGCACCATTGATAGAAGTACCGGTTTTCTCTGGAATAGGAGGAACCGATACTTCTTTTTTATTTCCAGAATTTTTGTGTGGGTAAACATAGATATCTATAAAATCGTCATACACAACAACGCTTTCTACAAAACTAAAAATATGTCTGCTGTCAGTCTTGGGGTTTCCGATAAACTTTAAAGCCTGTATGATATCTTCTCTGGACTGATGCTTATACCGGCAGTAGCGGCGCTTGCACCAATTGACCTTGCTACGGGTGGGCTTGTAACTGCGCCAACTTATTCTTTGACTGGTGAAGGCAAAGACAATTAAGCCGTTATTCCGCTTAACGACAAAGTCTTTTCAATCATTGCAAAAGGAATTAATGACAATGGGAGCGGCTTTAGTGAGAATGTTTTGTACCATGCATTTTCGAGGGCTTTACAGGATATGCCGGTTCCAGAGGTTAATGTAAAGACTAGTCCTGACAGCAGGCCAATTGCAAGCAAAATGGAAACGATAATAAAGCAAAAAGATGCTCCATATCACACAGTCAAACCATATTAAAATAGGGCGGCTCGATGCCGCCCTATTTCTATTGGGGCTTTAGCGTAAGATAACCACCGGCTCTGCCGGTGCAGATTAAAAATCTTTAGATACAAGAAAACCTCCTTTTGTTAAAATAGTAGCAGGTTGGCCAACCGCACTAAAACAAAAGGAGGTTTTGTCATGACTGACATAAACAGTTTATCACATTCGAAGTGGAGATGCCAATATCATATAGTCTTTGCACCGAAGTATCGGCGCAAAGAGATATACGGAAAGATAAAGGCGGACATCGGAGAAATATTGAGGAAATTGTGCGAACAGAAAAGTGTAGAAATTCTTGAAGCTTAAGCGTGCCCAGATCATATACACATGCTGGTAAGTATACCGCCTAGCTTAAGTGTAGCGCAGTTTGTAGGTTTTCTCAAAGGTAAAAGCAGTTTGATGATTTTCGACAGACACGCCAATCTAAAGTATAAGTACGGAAGTAGGCATTTCTGGTGCAGAGGGTATTATGTCGATACGGTTGGGCGCAATAAAACTGCGATTGCAGAGTATATCAAGAATCAGTTACAGGAAGATATTGCGGCAGACCAAATTTCATTCAAGGAGTATATGGACCCGTTTACGGGTAGCAAGAATATGAAGGCATAAAAACAGGCCGCTTTAGCGGCGGCCTGAAAAAGTCGATGCGTTGGTCAAACCTTTCAGGCGCCTCTTAAGAGGCTAGCTGGTATTATGCCCTTCTAGGGCTTAGTCAAGCCCCCGGCTTGCCGGGGGTCATGACTTTAATTTGCTCTGTAGCGCCTCAAGAAATTGATTTAATTCTGGCGTGCTTAGAGGAATAAACATTTTACTTCCGCCCTTAATTTCGATGTAGGCAAATCTATCGTCTTGATATGTCCTCACGATATTGTTATAGTTGACTTTAGATGTTGCAAGACTCGATATCGAAATTAAATCGTCGTCGGTCAATTCAACATGCTTTTCTGTCTTAAAAAAATCATTTCCTAATTTTTTAATTTGCGTTTTTATCCGTTGCTTGAATCGCTTTTTGCATAAGCGGGACGATTAGAACAAATATAAGTAGAATAACTACAAAGAATACAACTACCTCTATAGGGGCGCGGCTTGCAATTGAAATAATAGTAAAAAATACAATAAGAAACGCCGAGGCGATGACCAATATTTTTCTGTTACGTTTTTGAGTAGATCGTAGAGCAAATTCAATATAGTCTTGTTCAGTAAAGCAATATTTCAGTTCCATCAATAATCCCCTCCACCCATATATTATCACAAATTGCTAAATTGCAAAGAAAAGACGAGCGTAAAAACTCGTCTTTTCAAATTCCGTTTTGCCTTAATGTCAACTGCTTATCCAGTTATCATGTAGAGGGGAGGTGGGGGTGTTGTCTGGAATAATAATGTTCAAGTTTCTCGTCTTAATGTATTGCCACGGATTCAAAAATACGGTTGTTTCTTCCGTAATCATTTCTTGATTGATAAATCGTTTATGATATCCGGCGGAATCAGAATATACTTCATAAATCTCATATGTCCCGTAAACCCATTGGTCGGTGTTCGGTTTTAAAGCATATCTGGCGGCGGGTATATCTATCCCAGCTCGATATGTTCCTTGCGGCAATATTCTTGATGGCAAATCCAATTGCGGAGAATCCAGGGCGGTCATCATGTCTGAATGACTAAGCCGGATTGACTGGTTATTTGAAAGTTGAACCACGCTTCTTGATCTGGATGAATCGCTCTCAATGTATTGTCCGTTTTCGTCTATGATTGCGTAATTGGCATCGTAGTTTGTGCTTGGTGTTATGATATATTCTCCTGCTGAAATATCAGTGCCAACCCTGTACGTTCCATCAGTAATAACCCTTGTGTCTGCGGAAACGGGAGATATACAAAAAGCAGAGATTAGCACAGACAAAGCCAAAACCATGCTTAAAGATTTGATTGTTCTTTTCATTTTATTTCCCTCCTGCAACTATCATATCATATTTTTAGACGATGTCAATTATTTACAACACTGGTAAAAAATAAAGTTTCCTACTATTACGAAACATTGTTATAAATCCACTTGTATTTTTATACACGGGATGTAAAATGATATCTGATCATAAAGAATCACGACCGCCTACTCGAAAATCACGACAAAAGGCTTGAAACGCTTGAAAGCAAGCCCGGGAAAATATGGGACAAGATTCAAGGTGCGTTTATCGGTGCGGTAGTAACCGGCCTTGTGGCGGCGATATTAGCGACGATAATTAAATAGTCATATGCTGTGAGAAATTTTTAAAAACAGGCCAACGATTTGTACGTCCACGAAGGGTGCAACTCCCCTCGCACCACCAGACTCTTTTTTTCTTTCAGATCATCCAGCAAAGCATCGGAAGTCCGTACCTGAATTTTGCGGGTGGATTTGTTGGCATTTTGATCCAATAATTTTTATTTAGATAGGAAAAAATAAGACAAAAGAGTTGTTGCGGTTTTAGGTCCTGTCGCTGCAGTTATTATGATTGTTTTGAAAATAATATTATCCATAGCAAATTAAAATTCGTTCACATGAGTCAATATTTATACTTGACAACATCTTTCATTGGGTCTAGTCTGTAGGTATAAAAGATAAACTATATAGCTCACAGAAATTAAGGAGGAGTTGTAAAAATGTTTTTTTATCTGATGCCTCTGATTGTTATTGTAATTGTGCTTATTATACTGGCTTCCCTTTCTCTTGTCGTCATTAATGAATATGAACGGGGTGTGGTATTCCGGTTTGGACACGTTATTGACGTTTTGAATCCCGGCCTGAGGCTGCGTATCCCATTCGGAATTGACGTTGTCCGCAAAGTAGACCTGCGTACGCGCACCATTGATGTACCGCAGCAGGAAATCATTACCAAGGACAACATCTCCATTATAGTTGACGCGGTTGTGTATTACCATATAGCGGATCCGGTTCTTGTCATTACAAAGGTGGTCAATTTTGACCGCAGCACGACCATGCTTGGACAGACCACTCTACGTTCCGTATTAGGCCAGCATGAAATGGATGAGATTCTTACAAGCAAGGATAATATCAATACGATTCTCAAGGATATGCTTACAGAGACGATGTCTTCCTGGGGCATTGTGATCACCGCGGTTGAGCTGCGCAGCATCGAGATTCCGGATTCCATGAAGCGCGCCATGGCAAAACAGGCTGAGGCTGAACGCGAGCGCCGCGCAAAGGTTACCGCAGCTGAAGGAGAAGCGCAGGCAGCCAGAAAACTCTTTGAGGCGTCGGAAGTTATCACAAAATCACCGGCGGCTCTTCAGCTGCGCTATTTGCAGACTTTGGCGGAAATCTCTGTAGAGAAAAACTCCACGATAGTTTTTCCGCTGCCAATGGAATTTATGAAGGCTTTCAGTGAATTGCCCCGGCCGCCGTTTCCGCCCATATCCATGGAAAAAAAAGACGGCCAGGCATAATTTGATTTATGAAGCAATCGCTTTGCCGCGCAAAGTGCGGTATGGACTCTTTCACCCGGAATGGCAGCAATGCCGCTCCGGGTTTATCTTTTTCGAGACAAATTTCTTTATCATTTTTCATTGACTGTGCCTGTGTTCAATGTTAAGATTGAAAAAGCAAATGGAGGAGTACAAATATGAATCAATATGTTATCGTATCAGACGCCACCTGCGACCTTCCGATTGCTTTGTCGGAGCAGCTTGAAATCGTTATTATCCCAATGGAATTTACGATGAGCGGTAAAATTTATCGGCATTTCCCCGATGCGCGTGAAATGAGTTTCCACACCTTTTATGAGAGAACAAAAAATGGAGAAATGTCCGTTACGTCCCAGATAAACAGCATCACTTATGAAAAGTATTTTAGCCCGATCCTTGAACAGGGGAAAGACATTTTGTATATTGCGTTTTCATCCTGCCTCAGCGGTACTTACCAGGCATCCCGGCTTTCTGCAAATAATTTGATGGAACGGTACCCCGGCAGGAAAATCGTCTGTGTTGACTCTAAAGCGGCTTCCGTGGGGGAAGGGATGCTTGCTTATTATGCAGCTCAAAAAAAGCGGGAGGGACTAAGTCTGGATGAACTGGCAAAATGGGTTCAGGTAAACCGCGACCATATTTGCCACTGGTTTACCGTTGACGACCTGAATCACCTGAAACGCGGGGGCAGGGTTTCCGCAGTAACCGCCGTGGTTGGGACAGCGCTGGGGATTAAACCGGTGCTTCATGTTGACACGGACGGGAATTTAATTCCTGTAGGCAACGTGAGGGGACGAAAAAAATCTTTGGAAGCGTTGGTTGATCATATGGTAAAAACCTGCGTTGATCCGAAGGATCAGACCATTTTTATCGGCCACGGAGATGATATGGAAGCGGCTGAATTTCTGAAATCCCTTGTTCAGGAAAAATTCTCCGTAAAGGAAATCATTATCAGCGACATGGGTCCCGTGATCGGGACCCATACCGGATGCGGTATTGCCGCGTTGTTTTTTATCGGAACTGAAAAGTAAACCCGCTGCACAGAAAGGCTCCCGGCATAAAACAGCCGGGAGCCTTCTATATGGCAGGTAAAAAATCGATTAATGGAAGATAGATAAAGTCAGGAACAGGGTGGACATCAGGGAAGAAACGAGAGAAACCACGGTGATTTGTGTGTTAATAGAAGGGCCGGCAGTGTCTTTAAAGGGATCGCCCACTGTGTCGCCAACCACCGCGGCCTTATGCGCATCCGATCCTTTGCCGCCGTTGTTTCCGGACTCTATGTATTTCTTCGAGTTGTCCCAAAGGCCACCTGCATTGCTCATAAACAGCGCCAGAAGCAGGCCGCTGATAATATTGCCGCCAAGATAGCCTCCTATGGCCTGAACGCCGCCGATAAAGCCGACAAGCAGAGTGATGATAATCGTGACAAGCCCTGCCGGAATCAGTTCCTTTAAAGCGCCGAAGGTGGCGATTTCGATACATTTGTCGTATTCGGGGACAACACCTTCCTTACCTTCCTTCAGGCCGAGGATTTCCCTGAACTGCCGGTGAATTTCGGAAACCATTCTCTGCGCGTTGCGGTCCACGCCAAGCATCAGCATTGCGGAGAACACGGCGGGGACGGAGGCGCCGATGAGCAGTCCGAAGAAGACAATTGGATTCATAATGTCAAAACCCGTGATTCCTTCCAGACCAAGCGCTGCGGCGGAGTCATTCACCTGACTGATAAATGCGCCGAGAAGTGCAATGACCGTTAATCCTGCCGCGCCGATTGCAAATCCCTTTGTAACTGCTTTGACGGTGTTTCCGGCGCTGTCGAGCGAATCCGTAATTTCCAGAACATCATCGCCCAGATCACCCATTTCCGCAAGTCCGCGCGCATTATCAACAATCGGTCCGTAGGCGTCGTTGGAGATGATCATACCGACAATGGAAAGCATGCCGACTGCGGCCATGGAAATGCCGAACATGGCATATCCGGGGCCGATCGGGTCGCAGAGCTTATAGGCGGCCAAAGCGGAGATCGCAATGCCGATCATGGCGGGGAGTGTGCTGAGGAATCCGTAAGAAATACCGGACAGGATAGTAAACGCCGGGCCGGTTTCGGATGCTTTGGCTACATTATGTACGGGTTTCTTTGTGTCGTCTGTAAAATAGTCGCTTGCAATCCCAATGACAACGCCGACCAGAAGTCCGACTGCGCTCGCGCCCCAAATACGCCATTCAAAGTTAAAAGCCCATGTGGCGGCGGCTGTTAGAATACCGAACAGCGCTGTTGTAACATAGGTGCTGCTGTTCAACGCTTTTGTAGGATTGCCGTGTTTGCCCATTCTGGCGGTCGCAACACCGATGATCGATGCCAGCAAGCCGATTGCCGCATAGCAGAATACCATGCTTGCGTTGACTGCTCCGCCCGCCGCTTTGTCCAAGGAGGCCGCGATGACAAGCGCCGCCGCCATGGAAGCAACGTTGGAGTCAAACAGATCCGCGCCCATGCCGGCAACGTCGCCTACATTGTCGCCTACATTATCCGCAATGACCGCAGGGTTTCTGGGGTCGTCTTCAGGAATGCCGAGTTCAACTTTGCCCACAAGGTCTGCGCTGATATCGGCTGTCTTTGTAAAAATACCGCCGCCGGCTTTTGCAAACAGGGCAAGGGAGCTTGCGCCGAAACTGAAACCAAGCAGGGCGGTAGTGTTGTTGGTAATCAGCATGACGAGCGCAACGCCGAGAAGGGTGCTGCCCACAACGGCCATTCCCATTACCGCGCCGCCTCGGAATCCGGACATGAAAGACGGTTTAATGCCGTTCTGCGCCGCCTCAGCTGTTTTCACATTTGCTATGGTGGCGATCCTGATGCCGATGACACCCGCGATCGCGGAAAAAACGGTGCCAAACAAATAAGCCAGAGCCATTACCAAATTGTCCAAAGGATTGCCTTTCCATATTGGCGCCGGCAGAAGGATAAGAATAAGTACTGCCGCAACACCGGCAAATTCGGCGAGAACCGTATATTCTTTGGTTAAAAATGTATTTGCTCCATTTTTAATCAGAGTGCCGACTTCCGCAATACGTTTGTTGGAAGACGGACGGTTCTTAACCCATTGATACAGCCAGGCTGCGAAGAGAAATGAAAAGGCGGAGACCGCAATGGAAACCAACAGGAAAAACGTGACGGTGAATTGCATGATACCAGCTCCTCGTTAATAAAATGTTCATTTATTCCGCATTATATCACGTAAATACATGTAAATATAGATTAAAATAGACGGTTTTATTCCAAAAACATTATGCAATGTGCTAATTTCTTGTAACGCATCTTTAAATACTTTAAAAGACTAAGTCATTTCAGCCGTATTTTATTGCAATTTTATGGTATTTCAAGTATTATATGTGGTATGTAAAAAAGCGCAGAATTACCCGGACGCGCTTCAAAAAAATATAGACAGAGGATATGTGAGAATGGCTTCATCAACATCCCAAAGGCGTTCCATCGGACTTATGGCGACCTGTGCCGGTCTGTGGAGTATTGCAGGCATTTTTATTAAATTAATCCCATGGAACCCTTTCGTTATTGCAGGGCTTCGCAGCTTGCTGGCTGCGGCGGTCGTGTTTGTCTTTATGCGCGCAACCGGGCGCCGGATTATGTTGAACAGGCCTTCATTATTAAGCGGTGTTTTTATTGCGGCAACTTTTTTTGCATTTGTATCGGCCAACAAAATGACTACGGCGGCCAACGCGATTGTACTGCAGTTTACATCCCCCGTTTTTATTTTAATTATTTCCTCGCTGGTTTTTCATCAGCATTTTCACAGGGCGGATCTTTTGGCCGTAGTGGTTACGCTGTTTGGCATCTCATTATTTTTCTTTGATAAGCTGGGAACCGGAAAGACGGCGGGCAATTGTATTGCAATACTCGCCGGACTGTTTATGGCCGGGATGTATGTAATTACCGGGCGTACGGATGACGATTCCCGTATGAGCGGTATTCTTTTCGGACATTTGTTTACGGCTGTCATCGGTGTGCCTATGATTTTTGTGTTTCCGACGCCCGTTTCTTCGACTGCGGTGATGAGTATTCTGGCACTCGGCGTTGTACAGCTTGGAATACCGTACATACTTTACGGCCTGGCCGTAAAGAACTGCCCGCCGCTTGCGTGCTCTCTGGTCGGTGCGATTGAACCTCTGCTGAATCCGGTTTGGGTATTCCTTTTTGACGGAGAAAGGCCGGGGCTATTTGCGCTGATTGGCGGGGTAATTGTGATTGCAGCCGTAACAGGATGGTGCCTGTGGAGGGATCGTTTTATATCCTTGAACAGTAACAATCCGGCCATTGAATGAATCGGGCAAGGGGGGCTGTGGAACGGCTGTTGAGTTTTGGTATCATAAATGAGAGTTTTAAGAAAGCTGGAAATAAAATGAATCAGGGAACGGAGAAATTATATTATAAAAATACGTATTTAAGAACCTTCACTGCAAAGGTTCTAAGCTGTGACAAACAGGGAGACTGTTACAGCGTTGTTCTGGACAGAACTTTATTTTATCCGGAAGGCGGGGGGCAGCCGGCAGATATCGGGGTGCTGAACACCGTGAATGTTCTGGATGTACATGAGCATGACGGCCGTATTGTTCATACGACGGACAGACCGCTGGCAGCGGGCGCCGCCGTCCCCGGAGGAATCAACTGGCCGCACCGTTTTTCACTGATGCAGCAGCATTCGGGAGAACATATTGTTTCGGGAATCGTACACCGTCTGTTCGGGCTTGACAATGTCGGCTTTCACATGGGCTCAAAGGCAGTGACCGTTGACTTTAACGGAGAACTTAATCAGGACAGCCTTGCTCTTGTTGAGATGTTGGCCAACGAAGCGGTTTATCGGAATGCTGCCATTGAGGTTTCTTATCCTTCCGGGCAGGAGCTTTCCGAGCTTGCTTACCGAAGCAAAAAAGAGCTGTCGGGGGAAGTGCGCATTGTGACCATTCCCGGCTGTGACGTCTGCGCCTGTTGCGGAACGCATGTTGCAAAAACCGGGGAAATCGGGGTTATCAAACTGATATCCTCGCAGCGCTATAAAGGCGGCACGCGTGTCGCCTTGCTCTGCGGCAAAAAAGCGGTGGACGATTATACTGAAAAGGAAAACAGTGTTGCAGCCGTTTCCGTTCTTCTGTCTGCCAAGCCTGACCAAATTGAGAATGCGGTGGAACATCTGCTGGGAGAAAACAGCGCGCTGAAACAACAGCTTGTTTCTCTGAAAAATCAGATATTTACATCCAGATGCGCAAACATCCAGGAAGGGACTAAAAACATTTGCTTCTTTGAGCCGGATCTGGAACCCGCGGACCTCCGTGCATTCTGCCTGCTGCTTTGCAGCCGCTGCAGCGGGATTGTCGCCATTTTTTCCGGTGATGACGCAGCAGGTTATAAATATGCTCTGGCAAGTGCGAAGGAAGACATCCGCGTATACGGTAAAGAACTGAATCAGGCGTTCAGCGGAAGGGGCGGGGGTTCGAGGGAACTGGTACAGGGCACCGTTTTCGGAGCGCAGGATGACATCAGACTTTTTATTGAAAATCACAATTGATTGCGGGGAAAAATGAATGTACAGCTTTAGAAACGACTACAGTGAAGGCGCCCATCCAAAAATTTTAGAAGCGCTTGCAAAGGCGGGTGCGGAACAAAGCGCTGCCTACGGGAACGACCGCCACAGCCTGCACGCGGCTGAGTTGATCAAACAGCACATCGGCCGCAAGGATGCCGGAGTGTATTTTCTGGAGGGCGGCACCCAGACGAACCTGACGGCAATCGCCGCTTTCCTGCGTCCTTACGAGGCGGTTGTGGCGGCGGAGACCGGGCATATCAATGTCCATGAAACCGGAGCGGTAGAAGCCACTGGGCACAAGGTGATTACCGCACATTCCAGCGACGGACTTCTGACACCCGAATTGGTTCAGGCCATACTGGACGTGCACACGGACGAGCATATGGTCAGGCCAAAACTTGTCTATGTATCTGATTCTACCGAAATAGGAACGATCTACACCAAGGCGTCGCTTTCTGCCTTAAGCAAGTTCTGTAAGGCAAATCAGCTTTACTTATATCTGGACGGCGCGCGGCTGGGTTCGGCGCTTACCTCTGGTGCAAATGACCTGACGATGAAGGATATTGCCGGTCTTACCGACGCTTTTTATATCGGAGGCACAAAAAATGGAGCTTTGCTGGGGGAGGCTCTCGTTATCTGTAATCCTTTACTGAGAGAAAATTTCAGATATATGCAAAAGCAAAGAGGCGGCATGCTTGCAAAAGGCATGGTGCTGGGCGTTCAGTTTGAGCAGTTGTTTCAAAATCATCTGTACTATGAAATGGCAAAGTACGCAAATGAAATGGCCTCTCTGCTGAGAGATAAAATTGCCGGCGCAGGGTTTGAATTTTTGTCCCCGTCTCCGACAAACCAGATTTTCCCCATTTTTCCAAACTCTTTGATTGAAAAACTCAGCCGGAAATATGATTTTGAATTCTGGGAAAAGATGGATTGTTCTTTGTCCGCGATCAGGCTGGTTACTTCGTGGGCAACGCCAAAAACGGAAGTGGAATTCTTTATAAAAGACTTTCATGATTTTATTGCTTAGCACAATTTGGATGATGACGTTTTTTTCTGAATAAACGGTGAAAATCTTGAAAGAATAATTAAAAATTATGAATATATATTGAAACCGGCTGTCATAAGCCCAAAAGGTTCCGGCTCAAAAGGCCGGACCTTTTTTATGATTTTAATAGGAACTTACTATTTTTTTATAGGTTTGGCTTTTTGTTTATGTTACTATTATGGATAAATATATCACACTTTTTTAGATATTCATTTATATTGTATTGCAAATTCGAGTATATTGTGATATATTTAACATATACCCCGCATTCAGTAAGAATTTAGATTTTTAAGAACATGAGGCTTCGCAATTGGATAGTTGCAAAAAGATGAATGGAGGAAATTGTTATGTCAAAAAAAGTAGTATTAGCAGGCGCATGCCGCACAGCCATTGGTAAAATGGGTGGCGCGCTTTCCAATGTCCCGACACCGACTCTCGGCACAATTGTCATAAAAGAAGCGCTGAAGCGCGCAAATGTTGCTCCGGAACAGGTTGACGAAGTCATTATGGGCTGCGTGTATCAGGCTGGTCTTGGCCAGAATGTTGCCCGTCAGTCTGCCGTTTATGCCGGAATCCCGGTAAGCGTTCCTGCATTTACCCTGAACAACCTGTGCGGTTCCGCGCTGAAAAGCGTCAATGTTGCCGCCGCGCTGATCGAGGCCGGTGAGGCGGACATTATTGTGGCCGGTGGTATGGAAAGCATGTCAGGTGCTCCGTATCTTTTGAAAAATGCCCGTTTCGGCTATCGCATGAACAACGGTGAACTGCTTGATTCCATGATCCACGATGGCCTTGAAGACACTTTCAACCACTACC
Source organism: Ruminococcaceae bacterium UBA2656 (assembly GCA_002359465.1). Classification (GTDB taxonomy): domain Bacteria; phylum Bacillota; class Clostridia; order Oscillospirales; family Acutalibacteraceae; genus Caproiciproducens. Next base: position 10,989 of record DENA01000020.1, on the reverse strand, counting down.
ACATGGGTATTACGGCTGAAAATGTTGCGGAACAGTATGGAATTACCCGTGAAATGCAGGACGAGTTTGCAGCGTTCAGCCAGCAGAAATGTGAAAGGGCACAGGCAGAAGGCAAATTTGACGAAGAAATTGTTCCTGTTCCGATTAAAGTGAAAAAAGAAACCGTTCTTTTCACCAAGGATGAAGGCCCGCGCGCAGGTGTTACGGCAGAAGGCATTTCCAAACTGAAGCCGGCATTTAAAGCGGACGGCACTGTTACTGCAGCGAATGCTTCCGGCATTAACGACGGTGCGGCTGCAATCGTTCTGATGAGTGAAGAAAAGGCAAAAGAACTCGGCGTGAAACCAATGGCGACCTGGATTGGCGGCGCTTCCGCCGGTGTGGATCCTTCCGTCATGGGTCTTGGCCCGATTTACAGCACCCGCAGAGTAATGAAAAAAACAGGACTCACTGTAGACGACATGGATCTGATTGAAGCGAACGAAGCTTTTGCTTCCCAGACGCTTGCAGTTGCGCATGACCTGAAATTCGACCAATCAAAAGTAAATGTTAACGGCGGAGCCATTGCACTTGGACATCCGGTAGGGTGCTCCGGCTGCAGAATCCTTGTTACTTTGTTATATGAAATGCAGCGCAGGAAGTCCAAGTACGGCCTTGCGACACTTTGTGTTGGCGGCGGCATGGGTGTTTCCGCAATTGTAAAAATGGGCGACGACGAGTAATTAATAAGCTGAAGAAAGAAGGGTTATTGGATTATGAGTTACGTGAAATACGAGCAAAAAGATTTTATCGGAATCATAACAATTGACCGCGAAAAAGCGTTGAATGCTTTAAACAGCGAGGTGCTTACAGATCTTGAGGCTGTGATAGACGGCGTTTCCATTGACAATACCAGATGCCTGATCATTACCGGCGCCGGACAGAAATCCTTTGTTGCAGGGGCGGATATTGCGGAAATGAGCAGCAAAACAAAAGCGGAAGGGCAGGCCTTCAGTGCAAAGGGCAACGCTGTTTTCAGGAAAATTGAAAAATTCCCGATCCCTGTCATTGCGGCGGTAAACGGATTTGCACTTGGCGGCGGCTGTGAACTTTCCCTGAGCTGCGACATCCGTATTGCTGCTGAGAACGCGGTATTTGCCCAGCCGGAGGCGGGGCTTGGAATTNNATTACCGCCGGATTTGGCGGAACACAAAGGCTTGCACGCACCATCGGCATTGGAAAGGCGAAGGAAATGCTTTATACCTGCGGAAAGGTCAAGGCTGAGGAAGCGCTGAAGCTTGGTCTGGTCAATGCGGTTTATCCGGCGGATCAGCTCATGGATGAATGCCTGAAGCTTGCCGGCAGGATTGCGGGCAACGCGCCGATTGCTGTCCGTGCGACTAAGAAAGCGGTCAATGACGGCATTCAGGTCGACATCGATTCCGGAATTGCAATTGAGGCCGCGCAGTTTGGCACGTGCTTTGAAACAGCGGATCAGAAAAATGCGATGACGGCCTTCTGCGAAAAACGCAAGGCGGATCCGTTCGTTAATAAATAACCCTTACAAGCTATTTTAATATAATCAGGAGGAATTAAAATGAAAGTTGGTATTATTGGCGCGGGTACCATGGGCTCCGGAATTGCCCAGGCGTTTGCTCAGACTGACGGATATACGGTTAAACTTTGCGATATTAATGAAGAGTTTGCCGCCGGCGGGAAAAAGAAAATTGCCAAAGGCTTTGAAAAGCTCATTGCAAAAGGGAAGATGGAGCAGGCAAAAGCGGACGAAATCCTTGCTAAAATCACAACGGGAACCAGAGAGATCGTTTCCGACTGCGATTTGGTTGTCGAAGCCGCCCTTGAGAGAATGGATCTGAAGAAGGAACTGTTTAAGGCGCTGCAGGGCATCTGCTGGCCGGATGCGATTTTTGCCACCAATACGTCCTCTCTTTCCATTACCGAAATTTCCAATGGCCTTGACAGGGCCGTTGTCGGCATGCATTTCTTTAATCCGGCTCCGGTAATGAAGCTTGTCGAAGTCATCGCAGGTATCACCACGCCTGACGAAACAGTTGAAAAGATCAAAGCCATCGCTGTTGAAATCGGAAAAACTCCCGTTCAGGTAAAGGAAGCAGCCGGTTTCGTTGTCAACAGAATCCTTGTTCCTATGATTAATGAAGCAGTTGGAATCTATGCTGACGGCACCGCCTCCGCTGAAGATATTGATACGGCAATGAAGCTGGGCGCCAATCACCCCATGGGACCGCTTGCGCTGGGTGATTTAATCGGTCTGGATGTTGTTCTTGCTGTAATGGAAGTGCTTCAGTCCGAAACGGGCGACAGCAAATACCGTCCTCACCCCTTACTCAGAAAAATGGTCCGCGGCGGAATGCTGGGAAGAAAGACCGGTAAGGGCTTTTACGACTATACCAAATAAACAGTTGTTGCAAATATAGATTTTGGAGGAACGAGTATGGACTTCGTACTTAGCAAAGAACATGAAATGGCCCGCACTCTTTACAAAGAGTTTGCGGAAAATGAAATAAAGCCTTTGGCTCAGGAACTGGATGAACAGGAGCGCTTTCCGGTTGAGACGGTTGAGAAAATGCACAAATACGGCTTTTTAGGCATTCCCTTTCCGAAGGAATACGGCGGACAGGGATGCGACACGCTTTCATATGTCATGTGTATTGAAGAAGTCGCCAAGGTCTGCGGTACCACGAGCGTTGTACTGTCCGGTCACACCTCTTTGGGTGCGGCGCCGATTTTAAAATACGGCACTCCGGAGCAGATTGAAAAGTATTTTGTCCCGCTTGCAAAAGGCGATAAATTAGGCGCGTTCGCACTGACTGAGCCGAATGCCGGCACAGACGCTTCCATGCAGCAGACAAAAGCGGTTCTGGACGGGGATCATTATGTGCTGAACGGCAGCAAAATCTTTATTACGAACGCCGGTTATGCCGATACTTATATCATTATTGCAATGACCGATAAGAGCAAGGGAACAAAGGGCATTTCCGCATTTATCGTTGAGAAGGACTTCCCGGGCTTCAGCGTAGGCAAGAAAGAAAAGAAAATGGGTATCCGCGGTTCTTCCACCTGCGAACTCATTTTTGAAAACTGCATTGTCCCGAAAGAAAACCTGCTCGGCAAAGAGGGCAAGGGCTTTAACATTGCCATGAATACGCTGGACGGCGGCCGTATCGGTATCGCGGCTCAGGCTTTGGGTCTTGCCGAGGGTGCATACGAGGAAACCGTCAAATATGTCAAGGAAAGAAAGCAATTTGGCAAACCGATTGCGAAATTCCAGAATACACAGTTCCAGCTTGCGGATATGGCCACAAAAATCAAAGCGGCACAGCTGCTTGTTTACCGCGCTGCGATGGCAAAAGATACGCAGAAGGTTTATTCCGAAGAAGCTGCAATGGCAAAGCTGTTTGCGGCTGAAGTTGCAATGGAAGTTACAACAAAAGCAGTTCAACTTCATGGCGGTTATGGTTACACGAGAGAATATCCAGTTGAGCGCATGATGCGTGATGCCAAAATCACCGAGATTTACGAAGGTACCAGCGAAGTTCAGCGCATGGTTATTTCCTCTAACGAACTTAGATAACTATAAAAGCCCAAAAGGAGTGACAATTTTTGAATATTGTAGTTTGCATAAAACAAGTTCCAAATACCAATGAAGTTAAACTTGATCCGGTAACCGGTACGCTGATCAGAGAAGGCGTCCCCAGCATTATCAATCCCGATGACAAGGCTGGCCTTGAAGCGGCTCTTCGTCTGAAGGATGAGAAGGGCGCACATGTTACCGTTCTTTCCATGGGTCCGCCGCAGGCAGACGCCGCTTTGCGTGAAGCACTTGCAATGGGTGCGGACGAGGCAATTCTGGTAACGGACAGAGCTTTTGGCGGTGCCGATACTTTAGCGACTTCCACTACGATTGCCGCAGCGGTCAAAACACTTCCATACGACCTGATTATTACAGGACGTCAGGCTATTGACGGCGATACCGCACAGGTTGGCCCGCAGATTGCCGAACATCTTGGTATTCCGAATATCAGCTATGCGGAAGAGATCAAGGTCGAGGGAGATGCTATCACTGTTAAACGCCAGTACGAAGACAGATATCATATTATCAAGGTGAAAATGCCCTGCCTGATTACTGCTTTAAGCGAACTGAACAAGCCACGTTATATGGCCCCGGGCGGAATTTTTGATGCATACAGGAACAAGGAAGTCAAAACCATTACCCGCGCGGATATTGATGTGGACGACGCTCAAATCGGCTTAAAAGGCTCACCAACCAGAGTTGCGCAAACCTTTACAAAGAGTTTGAAAGCGGCGGGTCAGCTTGTCAATCTTGACCCGCAGGAATCAGCGGAATATATGCTCGACAAGCTTAAAGAAAAATTCATTATATAGTTGAAAGTGGTGAGCAGAATGGATATACAAGAATATAAAGGCATATTTATCTTTGTACAGCAGGTCGACAATAAAATAGCCGGTGTTTCTTTTGAGCTTCTCGGTAAAGCCAAAGAGCTTGCAAAAGATATGGAAACAGAAGTTACGGCTGTTTTGCTTGGCTACAACGTTTCCGGCCTTTGCAAGGAACTGGCGCGTCATGGCGCGGATAAAATTATCATGGTTGACAATAAGGCTCTTGAAGTTTATTCTACAGAGCCTTATGCGCACAGCATGTATCATGTGATTGAAAAATACAAACCTGCGGTTGTCCTTTACGGTGCGACTGCAATTGGCCGCGATCTTGCTCCCCGTGTGTCTGCAAGGGTAAAGACCGGTCTGACTGCGGACTGCACAAAACTTGAAATCGCGGATGACGGCTCTAAGAACCTGAGAATGACCCGTCCTGCATTTGGCGGCAATATCATGGCAACCATCCTTTGCCCTGACCACCGTCCCCAGATGGCTACCGTCCGTCCCGGTGTAATGCAGAAAATTAAGCCGATCGAAGGCGCGGAAGTTCCGGTCGAAAAGTATGATCTTGAGATCGGTGCGGAACATCAGAATGTCGAAATTCTTGACATTATTAAAAAGGTATCCAATAAAATGGATATTCAGGATGCAAAGATACTGGTTTCCGGCGGACGCGGCATGGGCTGCCCGGAAAATTTCAGCCTTCTTAAGGATTTGGCCGACGCCATCGGCGGTACTGTAAGTTCTTCCAGAGCTTGCGTGGATGCCGGCTGGGTTGAAAAGGACATACAGGTTGGTCAGACAGGCAAAACGGTTCGCCCGAACCTCTACATTGCCTGCGGTATTTCAGGCGCTATTCAGCATCTTGCAGGCATGGAAGAATCTGATGTGATTATTGCAATCAACAAGGATGAGACCGCTCCGATTTTCGAAGTCGCCGACTATGGTATCGTTGGGGATGTGACGAAAATTCTGCCTTTGTTTACTGAGGAAATCAAGAAAGCAATGGCTGCCCGCAACGCATAAGTTCATACTAAAATCAGAGCTCCGTGTATCATGTACGCGGAACTCTTTTTTTGCATAAGNNTATTGGCAGGGCCGTCGTTTCTTATCGATGCTGTTATTTTTTCAGACCCATTTTTTTGTCTTTGAAAATACGGGCATCCATTTGCTTCAGATCCGGTGCTATCATCGGTTTCATCGGCATATGTGCGAGTATGTCCTTTTCCAAATCAATTCCGGGGGCGATTTCAGTAAGAACGATGCCCTCTTTTGTCAGTTTGAACACAGCGCGTTCTGTAATGTACATAACGGGAAGGTTATTTTTAATAGCTGTTTTTACGCTGAACGTAATATGTTCCACGTTTTCACGAAATTTATTGACGCTTCCCTCCTGAAGAATATGAAGCTTGCCGTTTTTCACCTCTGTTTTAAGTCCGTTCGCTGTGAAGGTCCCACAGAAAAACACCTGTTTGGAGTTTTGTGAGATATCAATAAATCCGCCGCATCCGGGCAATTTGGGACCAAATTTAGAAACGTTTACATTGCCTTCTTTGTCTGATTCTGCAAAGCCCAGGAAAGCTTGATCCAGTCCGCCGCCTTGATAGAAATCAAACATTGAGGGCATTGGAATGATGGCGTCGGGGTTCAGACTGACGCCGAAGTCAATGCTGCTTTGCGGATTACCGCCAAAGATACCGGATTCCACCGTAAGCGAGAATTTATTGGTGATGCCCTCCTCCATGGCAACGGAGGAAATGTATTCCGGAATGCCGATACCAAGGTTGACAACGCTGCCGTCTTTTAATTCCATGGCCGCGCGGCGGGCAATGATCTTCTTATTATTCAGCGGAACCGGACTAAATTCAGCTGATCCCATTCTGTGTTCACCGGAAAATCCGGGATTATACTGCGTTCCATAGTTCTGCATATGGTATTTTATATCGCTGACCACGACCACAGCATCGACCAGGACACCCGGGATCTCTACTTTTTGCGGATCCAGAGACCCGGCTTTTACAACGCGCTCCACCTGAACAATAACAGTTCCGCCGGAATTCTTGCAGGCCTGTGCGACGGCGAGCGTCTCTGCGCGAACCCCCTCGCGCTCTATGGAAATATTTCCGTTCTCGTCCGCATAGGTGCCGCCAAGAATTGCAAAATCAACGGGATGCGTCTTGTAGAAAAGATATTCTTTTCCATCGACCTCCATTAAGCTGACTAAATCCTCCGCTTCCCGTGTAAGGGGATTTAGCTTACCACCTAAATTGCGAGGATCGACAAAAGTGCCCAGTCCCACGTGAGAGATAGTTCCCGGTTTATGCGCCGCCGTATCGCGGAACATATGAGTGGTAACGCCTTGCGGGAAATCATACGCCAATATTTTGTTTTCAATGACCAGCCTGCCAAGCTTTGGAGCCATTCCCCAATGGCCGCCAATCCCGCGGCGAACCAAGCCTTCGTGAGCGAAATGATTTAATCCCTTGGTTTTACCGTCTCCCTGGGCGGCGCAAAATAAAAGCGTTAGATTATTTGGCATTCCGGTTTCTAAAAATCGATTTTCAATTTCCATGGCAATTTCTTCAGCAACCGAAGCACCCATGAATCCATTCATTGCAAAATTAATATTATTTGGAACTAAATCGGCCGCTTCCCGCGCGGTCAAGATCTTTACAGCCATTTTTCAATCCTCCGAAAAAATACTTTGTTAATATTATATCATTTCAACGCAGAATTACAAGTTACTTTCGCTTGAAATATATATTTTTATATATTATGTCACTTCATGGCTTCTTCTTTGCAGACGGCAGAGGTAGCCAAAGAAAATTCCGTTAAACATTGATGTGAAGCCATTAACTCATAAGCTAAAAAATAGATACCATAATATAGAATATCATGATAGAATAATATTAAAATTGAAAGCAGGTGAGCGTTTGAAAAATAATAACAGTGCAAAAATCAAACTTTTATTATTACTGAAGCTGCTGAGAAAATACTCTGATGACGAGCACCCGATTTCAGCAGTAGAAATATGCAGACTGCTTGAAAAAGAGGGGATAGAGACTGAAAGAAAATCAATCTATCGAGATATTGATATCCTTACGAAATATGGGATTGATATTCTTTACACCCGTTCCCCAAAACAGGGATTTTTTATAGCAAAACGGGATTTCGAGCTTCCGGAAATCCGGCTGTTAATGGATGCCGTGCTAACGGCACCGTTTATTACAAATAAAAAAACAGCCGAACTGGCGGACAAGCTTTGCGGGCTTATCAGCTATCATCAGGCTGAAACTGTTTTAAAGCAGATTTATGTAGAACAGCGCGAAAAATTTGAAAATGAAGAAATTTATTATAATATTGATATAATCAACCGCGCAATTGCCCAGCATAAAAAAATATCATTTTCTTATCACCATCGCGTGATTGTGGATCGGAAAACACAACCGGATGAAGGCAGAGAATTTATCATCAGTCCGTATGCGCTTTTGTGGGCAAACGACAAATATTATATGGCGGGAAACTATGAAAAATACGACGCGGTCAGCAATTACCGTCTGGACAGGATGAAACGCATGACCGTGACGACACTGGAATCGCGCCCGTTCAGTGAGGTCTGCGCTTATAAGGATTATTTTGATACCGCAGACTATTTAAAAAGAACCTTCAATATGTATAACGGGGAACAGGAACGGGTCGTTTTGAGATGTTCCAACAGCCTGCTTGAAACCATAGCAGATAAATTCGGAAGTGAAATCGAGTTTTCCTGTCACGACAGCAATGCGTTTACTGTGCGGACATCCGTATATGTCAGTGACGGCCTGATTGAATGGCTGTTGCAGTACGGAGACAGGATTATGGTTTTGTCCCCGCCGACATTAAGAGACGAAATGCTGAAACGCATCAAAGCAATGTACGCTGCGTATCAGATCACGTAAAAAACATATGCTCCATAAAAATTTTTATCCCAATGCGNNCAGCAGTCTTCCAAAATTTTTCCCAATATAGATTCCTGCTACACAAAGGATAAACGTGATGGCGCCGATGATCCCAACAGATATCATCATCGCTGCGGCGTTTTTTGCACCCACCGTGGACGGCAGAATTATTCCTGTGGCCAGCGCGTCAATGCTGGTTGCCACTGAAAGAGTGATAAGAGTTTTGAAATTGATATCGTTTTCTTTCTGATCAGAGTTTTTTTCCTCCGGTGCCTTGTTGGATTCTATCATCATTCTGATACCAAGATAAGAAAGAAGGATGAAAGCGACCCAATGATCCACAGCGCTGATAAAGCTTTCTCCCGCTTTTCCGATCGTCCAGCCGAGTATAGGCATTAGCGCCTGAAAAAGGCCAAAGCTGAATGACAGTTTCAACGAGAATTTCGGTGTTACTTTTCGAATGGTTGCTCCCTTTGTAATACTTACTGCAAATGCGTCCATGGCAAGGCCCAAAGCAATGCCAACCAATGAAACGTAATCCATGGTTTTTCCTCCGAATCCAAAAAAGACATGAATTAAATCATACCTTTTTATGAAAACAATGTCAATCATAACGTTGGACAAGTTTTTAATTTAATATAGTAATAAATTAATATGTTAAATCAATTGCCTTTCCTGCCGTTGAATGATAAAATGATAGCAGGGTACTTTTCTCACTTTCGGTGGGGGAAACATCAAAACGAATTCCGCTGTATTTATTTAATTGATATAAAAACAATGAATATGCAAAGGATAATGTGCTATGATTGCTGTGATTGATTACGGTGCAGGAAACCTGCAAAGCGTTGTAAAGGCATTCCATTTTATAGGCTGTGATATCCTAGTCACGGCAGATCAGGATGAACTGAAACAAGCCTCCGCCGCAGTGCTTCCCGGCGTAGGCGCGTTCGGCGACGCCATGAATTGCTTAAAACGGTCTGATTTTATAAATCCCGTCCTCGATTTTATTGAAAGCGGCAAACCTTTTTTGGGTATCTGTCTGGGCATGCAGCTTCTTTTTGAGGGAAGTGAAGAAACCCCGGGTGTAAACGGATTGGGTGTTTTAAAAGGAAGAATTATCAGAATACCGGCGGAAACCGGGCTAAAAATACCCCATATCGGATGGAATTCACTCGTTGTAAAAGAAAACGCTAGCCTGTTTAGAAATCTGGAACCGAATCCCTATGTTTATTTTGTCCATTCCTATTACCTGAAAGCAGAAAACCCGGATGTTGTTTCTTCCACCACAAATTATGGGGTTGAAATCGATGCTTCCGTTCAGCGGGGCAATCTTTTCGCGACACAGTTTCATCCGGAGAAAAGCGGAAAAACCGGTTTGCAGATGCTGAAAAATTTTGTTTCGTTTGTTCATTAAAAATTCCCGCGGAGGTCATGATTATGTATGCAAAACGGATTATTCCCTGTCTGGATGTAAACGAGGGCCGGGTTGTAAAGGGAACCTCCTTTATTCATTTGCGTGACGCCGGCGATCCGGTTGAAGCTGCGGTCGAGTATGACAGGCAGGGTGCGGACGAGCTTGTACTTCTGGATATTACCGCGTCCTCTCAGGCGCGGGGAATTATGCTGAATGTTGTAAGTCAGGTTGCCGACCAGATTTTTATCCCCTTTACGGTTGGAGGCGGAATCAGGACGGTCGAAGACTTTACAGTCCTTTTAAGGGCGGGGGCGGACAAGGTTTCCGTCAATTCCGCCGTGCTGAATCGCCCTTCCATCATCAGTGAGGCGGCGGAAAAGTTCGGAAGCCAGTGTGTTGTTTGCGCAATCGACGCAAAGCGCAGGGGGACGGGCGGTTGGACGGTTTACCAAAACGGCGGCCGTATCGACACGGGGAAAGACGCCGTTGAGTGGGCGATGGAAGCGGCCCGGCTTGGCGCGGGTGAAATCCTTCTGACCAGCATGGACTGTGACGGCGTGAAAAACGGCTATGATCTTGAACTGACTGCGGCAATCTCCCGGCGTGTCCGTATTCCGGTGATTGCTTCGGGCGGCGCGGGGAAGATGGAACATTTTTACGACGCTTTTACCGACGGAAAAGCGGACGCGGTTTTAGCGGCGTCTCTCTTCCATTTCGGCGAGATTACGATTCCCGATTTGAAAGCATATCTTGCACAAAAAGGAATCCCCGTCAGGCAGTGATATATTTGAGGCTGAATTTGGTTCAGCCTCATTTTTTATGGATAGAACCTCATTATTTGGCATAAGAATTACTAATAAATTGGAGGTGCTGGAAATGAAGTTCAAAAAATTGTCGGCATGCTTCCTTGTGATTTCAATGATTGTTTCAGTTTTGCCGGTGAAAGCGGCTGCACTGTCCGACACGGAGGTAAAAGCTCCGTCAGCCGTACTGATGGAATCGCAGACCGGAAAAGTACTCTATGAAAAGAATTCACATGAAAAACGCCCGTGTGCATCCATTACAAAGGTTATGACGCTGGTTCTTGTCATGGAAGCGATTGACTCGGGGAAAATCAAGCTCACCGATACGGTATCCACCAGCGAACACGCAGCGTCCATGGGCGGTTCCGACATATGGCTGAAGCCGGGAGAGACCATGACGGTGGACGATATGCTGAAG
>DENA01000022.1 GCA_002359465.1 Ruminococcaceae bacterium UBA2656 | reverse complement strand
GACTCCCGTTTTTCATAGATGAATGGAACGATAGACATGCAACATTCGACATGATATAATAAATTTATACATATTTATAGTAATTACGGCATTCGTTTTTACATTAATTGAGACTGATATGCCGCTTCGCAGGAGGTACAGCCATGCTGCAAATCGCTATTTGTGACGACCTGCCGAGAGAGGTGGAAATCATTAACGCATACATAACCGAATACCTTGCTACTCATACATTGGAAGCAAAGGTGAAAAAATTCTCTCACCCTGATAAATTGCTGACCGCCATTGAAACTGAGAGCTTTCATCTCTACATATTGGATATTGTCATGCCCATGNNCCATGGTCAGCGGCATTGAGCTTGGCAAAGAAATTCGCCGCCTTGACCGTGAGGCGCAAATTATTTATGCCACCACCGAGCCTCAATTTGCTTTACAGGCATATGCCGCAAGCCCCATTAACTATTTGATTAAGCCGATCGGTAAACAGCAGCTGTTCGACACACTCACTTTTGCCATCTCGAAAACAGACTTGTCCGAAGAGCAGACGGTTACGATTAAAACCACTGATGGTCTTCGGGTATTAAAGCTATCAGATATTCTTTGCTGCGAATACCGCAGTCATGCTGTCATCTTTACCTTGACAAATGGCGAGGAGGTAATCAGCCGTACCATTCGGGAAAGCTTTGCGGAATATAGTATGCCCGTTTTAAAGGATGCTCGTTTTTTACAATGTCACACCTCGTACCTCATTAATATACGGCGGGTAGAACGCTTTGCAAAGGATAGCTTTACCCTTCACGGCGGAAAAGTTGTTCCCATTGCGGCAAAGCAATACCCTGCGGTGCGTGATACATATATGGACTACCTGATGGCAAAGGAGGGGCAGCAATGATCCAGCTCCTTCCCGACTTATTGCGGGCGGCGGTCTCCACCACCGCCAATGTCCTGCTGCTGATGACGCTTTTGCAGCCGAAATATTCCAAAAAGGTTACGCTGCTCGCCATGCTTGGCATTCTTGCCGCTGATTTAGGCACAGCGATCTTCTGTTATCTCAGCGGGAACTTGACCTTGCTTTCAAAACTTGATATTGTTCTGTTTGCGGTGCTGTGTTTCGCTGTGCGGCCGCTGTTCAAAGACACTTTTATGCAGTGGCTGTTCTCCTATCTCACCGTCCAGAACATCAGCGACATCGTCATTATCCTCAGCTTTATCGGCTCAAGGAAACTGCCATTTCCCGCCTACGCAAACTCGCTGCTGCGCGTGATCCTGTTCGGCGTATTTCTGTTGGTCTTGTCGCGCTATGTGCGTCCGCTATATTGGCAGGCAGTGAAGCATTGGACGGCGTATTTCGCCGTGGCGCTGGGCATTTACATTACATTTAATTATTATGTTCTGTCCTCGGATGACATTGTTGTCACCCTGACCGAAAAGGCTGTTCCACTGCTTTTAGTGATTTTTATCGGACTTGCGGCCTACGGCTCTATTTTCCTCTCTCTCAAAAATCTTCAGCAAGAGTATCAGGTGAAAGAGGAGAATCAAAAAATGCAGGCGGAGCGGGAATATCTGCAATTAGCCGCCGGCAATATGTCAGAACGGCTGAAACTTATGGAGGAGGTGTCGGCTCAGAACAGCCTTGCCGCCCATGACCGCCGTCATTTCAACAATATGCTTTTAGAGCTTTTAGAAAAAGGGGAAAATCATGAGGCTGTCGCCCTTCTGAAAAAACTAAATCAGACTGCACCCAAGATTAGCAAGGTCTACTGTGAAAACCCTGTTGTCAATGCCGCTGTCTGTCATTATGCAAAGCTTGCAGAGCAGTCAGGGATTCCCACAGTGATTGAACTGGATATTCCAAGCGACCTTCAGGTGGATTCCCTGGAGCTTTCCATGGTGGTTTCAAATCTTTTGGAAAACGCCATTGCTGCTTGCTTGAAACAATCGGGCAGCAGACCATTATATCTCAATTTTATCTGCCGCAATGTGGGACGACTGCTTTTGGAAATGGAAAATCCCTGTGCAGAGGATACTGCCCTCGATGAAAGCGGCTGTCCTGTCACCCATGAAGAGGGTCACGGCATCGGCAGCAGGAGCGTTATCGCCTTTACAAAGAAATATGACGGCGAGCTAATCTATTCCATCGAAAATGGTATTTTTGGGGTTCGTCTGTTGGTGTGAGAACAGATAATATCCAGTTGTCAATAACGAATTTTAAGTGAATATGAGTTTTTAAGTGTAAAAATGAGTCTTTTAAGTGTAAAGGCTCATTTTTTCTTTTTCGTATGGTATTTTTTAGAAGGAAATTGGAAATTAAGTTGCTCCGCGCCGACCATCCGGTCGACAATATTGAATTATTGGAGGAAATGAACATGAAAACAAGAATTCTCTCTTTATTGCTGGCGTCCAGCATGGTAATTTCTCTTACACTGCTCACCACCGGATGCTCATCGAAAACCGGCGCACCGGAGACTTCCGCGCCGAAGGGCGTCACAGCTTTGTGGAATGTCGGCGACACAAGAGACAAGATCGTCGTTATGAGCGACATCCATCTCGGCATCGATGACAGCTATACCGAAACGCTGAAAAACCGTCCGCGGCTCATTGAGTTTTTGCGGCGCCTGCAAAGTACAACAGATGTGCGGGAGTTGGTGATCGACGGTGATTTTCTGGACGAATGGTTTCTGCCGGTCTATTATCCCAGCTACACGGATGAAAGACAGTTTTATAAGGATGTGATTGCCAAAAATCAGGCCGTGATCGACGAGTTGAACGACGTGATCGACAAAGGAATAAAGCTGGTTTACGTGCCCGGGAATCATGACATGACGCTGAAGGCCGGCGTTTTGCAGGAAGCGATCCCTAAAATTGTTCAGGCCAGGGATGCCGAAGGGCTCGGCACTTATTACACCGGCGACCGAAAAGAGATCGCAATCGAACACGGTCACCGCTACGATGTGTTTTCCGCTCCGGATACGGTCACCAACGCGGAGCTGTGCGGCAATAAAAACACCATCCTGCCGGCGGGCTATTTTTACGCCCGCTATGCCGCGACATGGGTGCTGGAGGGTCGTCCGAAGGTAGAAAAGAATCTGCCGGTGGTAACTAACGTGCCGAATAAGACCAATACGGATCAGTATGGCGCTTATATTTATTACTCGCTTCTCAAAAACATCTCTACGCGGATGACGCCCAAAGAGGCCCTTGATAAGAAGATATTCGATATGCACATCGCCGGATTTGACAATGCGTATACTTATCTTGATTTCTACCCGGCTCAGCAGAAGGACGGAACGATTTCCGCGCCGGTGCTGTTCAAAAATATTCAGCGCACATGGAGCGAGCGCCAAAAGGTCAATAACGTCAAGGTCCCGAACAGCTTTATCAAGGCGGTAGCCGGAACCACGGATTGGGAATACTATTTCAGTCAAGCAAAGGCGCAGTATCTGGAAAACCCGAACGAAAGCGTGGACGTGGCCGTGTTCGGTCATACCCATGTGCCCGCGTATCGGGACATGGGCAACGGGAAATATTACCTGAACGGCGGAACCTGGATTGACAATAACACAGACTATCTGGATGCCACCAGAACCTTTGCGGTCATCACCACCGGCAAAAAGGATACGGCTGCGCTGTACAAGTATACGGAGAACGGCTCTGTTATTGATATTGGCGCCAGCGTCAGCAAAAAAGCGGACTGATCAACGCCTATCATGAGGTGGCCTTGCGATGACCTGATCGCCACAGCGGAGCAACTCTGCCTGCTTTCGGCGGTCATCGGCCAAATAGATTACAGCTTAACGGAAAAATATTTCTGTATTCCCGCCTGAAGGAGCGTGATATTATGGAAAACCGCCGGCGCAGGCAGGAGGACGCGCCCCTCTCTGCCCCCAATGCCGAGGGTAATGTGTGGCCACTGCAGGTTTGTCCTTCTTTTGAGCCGAGAGCCGATGCTCCGGATGGGGTACGGCAGTGTTGGTACTGCCGATGTTCCGACTTTCATCTGGACAAGCCCCGCTCACTGGATGTGGGTGTGTGCTACTGGCCGAAAAAAATATTAAAATAGGAGGATAAAACATGATAAAAAAAACGATTTTAAGTAGTTTGCTTTCAGTGTGCATGGTGCTGACCATGCTTCCGATTTCAGCAAACGCGGCTGCCGGTGAAATCTGGACGAGCAGGGTATCTCCTGTGATTAGCAACCTAAACGGCATATGCTACGGAAATTCGACTTTTGTAGCGGTTGGTGCAAATGGGACGATCCTGTCATCCGGGCCGGATGCCTCCATGCCGACGGTCACATCCATTTCCCCGGCGAGCGGTTCTGCCGGAACCACCGTTACAATCACCGGAACCGGATTCACAGGCGCGAGTGCTGTTAAATTCGGAACCGACAGCGCCACCAGCGTTACGGTGGATTCGGATACTCAGATTACCGCGACCTCGCCGGCCGGTTCCGGCACGGTAGACGTTACGGTGACTACTGCGGGCGGTACGAGTGCAACAAGCAGTGCCGATCAGTTTACCTATAACGCTGCGCCGACAGCGAAGAGCACCGTTCCTACTCAATTGATAATCGGCACCGGTACGGCAAGATTTACTGCTTCTGATATTGCGCAGGATGCCGACAACGACACCTTGTCCATAACAGCCATTGCAGCAGCTCCGGATTCTGCAAAAGCCACAGCGGACTTATTGATTCCAATATGCTGAAAAAAGCAAAGAGAGAAAATGAAGCCTGCATGGATACTTTCGGAAAAGGTAAAAAACGAAATGCGGGGAGCAAAACAGTCGGAAACGGAATTATCCTCGCAGGGAGCTGCTCCAGGGCCACATTGGGGCACATCTCATGTCAATTCTTTATAAGGCGGGGACCCCCGTACAAAATATAAAAACTTTTCTTATGTAAAAGTAAAAAACAAGAGCTTAGACGTAGATGGCGAAAGCTGCTACGTCTAAAGCTCTTGACAAATGTATGCTGATATATTACGAAAAAGTGTGCTGAAAATCATCTGGTACACTCGTCTGTTATAACGGCAGCCCTGTCTCGGCCTAAGCGATAATCGCCTGAATGCGCTGCCGCGGAGCGATTTTCAGATGACTTTTGTCTATCTCTCAGCAGCAAAAGACTCTCTGCAAGGCTACCGGGAAACTTACTTTCGCTAAAACATTAACTCAGTAAAAATTTTCCGTCCTGTATTACCAGTACATCATCAAAATAAACAGTTGGATTAAGAGTCACACAGTCAATGTGTGAAGATGCTTTTACAGTGCCTCCGAATGAGACATTCGTACCAAAGGCCAGATGAATCGAACCGCTGATTTTTTCATCTTCCAATATGATTCCAGTCAAATGTGCCTGAGTGTTTGTACCTATTCCCAATTCGCCGATAGTACGAGAAAGAGTATTATCAGGGATTGCACGAGCTACCTCACCTGACTGGTCACCTGAAATTTCAATCAGTCTGCCTTGCTTAAGTTTTAAAATAATTGGGCTTTGCAGAATGCCTACACCGACAATGCTGCCGTTTACGCAGAACTCACCATTCGCTCCGTCTTCCAAGGGGGCAATATAGGCTTCTCCCGACGGCAGATTTCCGGCCTGTCCGGAGTTTCGGTAAACACCCGTACTTGCTATCCCTTTGCGCCCGGAAAGATTCAGAATAATTTCATGATTCCTTTCCGTTATAACCCGGCATGATGCAGCCTGCGTCAACAATTCTGCATACTGGTCCGTAACCTTTTCCACAATGCTGTAATCTGCACAGATGGGCCCTTCCCGAAACATTTTTTCTGTTATTCCCGGCATGGTGGCAATTCTGGCGCCATTTTTAACCGCCTGAATTCTTGCCGCAGTATGGGTGATTGATTGCTCGGTAGGGCAAATAATGACATCTGCATGCATCATCGCGGCGGATACCGAAGCAGGAGGCTCTTCCCCGCTCACTTTTGCCACCGGCATCTGAATGAGCGTCACATTCGCACCCAGCGCTTTTGCACTTCTATAGAGTGCATCCCCCAGATCTTTCTTTTCGTCATCTGTAACGATCAATGCGTTTTCGTGCGCTGACAATCCCATACATTGGGTCCAAATATTGTTACAGCTTTCTTCTATCTCACGATTCATTTCATACCCTCTTCTGCAGCGCGGAATCCTGTTTTAATGCGATTCCCGGGACTTGAAAATGCTCCATTTTACCATATAAGTGCAACAGGCGATTCCATTCCTCCACACTGTAAAAGGCACACGTCCCTGCTGTAAATGATTTGGCCGTTTCCACCGCAAAACGCGCGGCTGCTTCAACATCGGCGCCATGAGTTGCTCCGGTAGCACAGCCCGCAACCATTTGTTCCGTGGTAATCGCCACTCCAACAACCGGCGCATCTGTTGCAGTAGCCGGCTGAAGAATGCTGTTCAAGTGATGAAGATCATTTCCATAAGGAGTAATATCCTGCTGAGCCAAGGGAAATATCTGCGGCATTTTTCCGGTGACACGCGTCATGATATCCATCAGATCGTTGCTGGCCTCAAGGATATAACCGGCCTTCACTGTCGGGGAAAGCGCAAACCCATTGTTGTTAATAACGCGATTTCCTTTTGTGGTGTCTATAGACAGAATGGCATCCATCCGCGAATCCACTTCCATAAGGTTCATCGTTTCCATATCAATTGGGGAATCCATGAAAGCGACAGGCTCATGCGGCAGGCTGGGGGCGTCCGGACAGATATGGGTCGCGATCAAAACATCACCATCCAGAACGTCACCGTTCCGGTTCATCTCAGACAGCTTTAAAGCTGCGGTAAGCGCCGCAAGGGCTCCGTCTCCATCCGAAACAAAACCGGCCGATTTAGGGCGTACTCCCAGTCCGCCAAGACGACCGATTATTCCCAAAGTTGGAGCGGTTCCCTTTTTACTTTTTCCATTGCTTCCTTGAATAAGAATCTTAATGCAATCGGTGCTTCCTTTGTTCCCTGATGCTTTTTTTACAATAACTTCCAAAGCGCCCCTGGCCTTCAAAAAGTCAGAAACTTCGTTACCAGATGCCTGGGGTTTATCCAATAAATCATAGATTTCCATTAACGGTCTGAATAGCATAAATATTACCTCCAAATTTACGGTTTCTGGCTAAAAGACTTGGAGGCGTTTTCTGGTTGAATCAAAATGCAACCTCATTATATAGGTTCATTACCAATCCGTCAAGAGAATCCGGCTTTCTGAAGCCTTTTATTATCAAGTAATTTTTTATCATAAATTAGAAACTGTCTTTCTGTCAAAATTGTGCATATTGACATTCAATATGTTAAATCTAAGTGCAAAATAACGAAGATAAAGCATTTTTAATGTAATATAATAAAACAAATATAAATTGCAATGGGGCGATTGGAATACCGACTTCCTTTTAAGTAAGTGTCGAATTTCTGTTGTCCTAATTTTATATATGGAAGGAGCTGAATCAATCCGATCCTTTAAAAGGCGTTTTCTCAGAATACAAAATGCAAAACTTAGAAAGTTAAGAGAGAAGTTGGAAAAATGAAAGTTGGGTTAAGTACTTACAGTTTAGTGGATTTAATACGGGATAAAAAGCAAATGACCGTTTTGGACGCGCTCGATTGGATTGCCGCGAACGGCGGTGAGCATGCGGAGATCGTCCCTTTTGGATTTGACCTTGTGGATAACGACGACTTAATACAGAAAATTAAATCAAAAGCGAAAGCATTAAACCTTGATCTATCTGCATATTCCATTCTCGCAAACTTAATACCTGAAACACAGGAAGAATATCAAGCTGAAATTGAACGGGTAAAGCAGCATGTCTTAATCGCACAAAAACTGGGTGTTAAGTATATGAGACACGATATTTCCGCTTTTTTCCGCTCTGCGGAAATCAACAGAATTTCCAACTTTGAGAAAGATTTTCCGCGCATGGTGCAAGCCTGCCAGGAAATCACAAATTTTGCAAAACAGTACGGAATCATTACAACCGTTGAGAACCACGGATTTTTTGTAAACGGAAGCGATCGTATTGAGAAGCTGCTGCTGGCGGTGAACGACGATAATTTTAAGCTGACCTTAGATATCGGGAACTTCATGTGTGTGGATGAAAACCCAATTGTGGGATTGAAAAAAATTCTTCCATATGCGACTATGATTCACCTTAAGGACTTTTACCTCCGCAGCGGGGATGTAGATATGGGTGAAGGGTATTGGTTCAGAACCAATGTCGGTGATTATCTTCGCGGAGCCATTTTTGGCCATGGGGATATGGACGTCCGAAAAGCATTGAAACTGATTAAAGAATCCGGATATGAAGGATACGCATCTCTGGAGTTCGAGGGAATGGAAGACTGCCGGCTGGGCTCCAGAATCGGTATGGATAATATTAAAAGAATATGGGATGAAGTTTAGGGAGGGAACATTATGAAAAAAGCAGTCGCACTTATTATGGCAGGTTTGATGACATTGTCAATGGCGGCCTGTAGCAGCAACAGCGCAGGCTCTTCGGCGGCTACCAATGCATCCTCAAAGTCGGCGGGCACGACCAATATCGTGTTCTGGCACGCGTGGACCGGTTCCGAAGCAGACGCGTTGCAGAAGGTAATTGATGATTACAATAAAAGTCAGACAGAAATACATGTGGAAACCCTATCCTCACAGACTGAGGATAAAATGCTTACAGCCCTGACCGGCGGAAGCGGGCCGGACGTAGTGTATACCGCTGACACAACAGTCAGCAAATGGGCTCAGGCCGGCATGCTGGCCCCCATTGACGATTACATCAAGTCAGGCAAAATTGACACCAAAAATATTTACGATTCTGTTTACAAACTAGGCGCATATGACGGAATACAATATGGTATGCCATACACAATGGATTCTTATATGCTGTTCTATAATAAGGACATTCTAAAGGAAGTAGGGGCTCAGCCACCGAAAACACTGGAGGAAATGGCTGAAATATCAAAAAAGGTTGCAAAAAAAGATGCCAGCGGCAACTATGTCCGACTTGGTTATGTTCCGGATTACCCTTGGATTGACCGTATAGAAATTCCTTATCTGTTCGGTGCTGATTTTTACGACTTTAAAACCGATAAGATAACATGCACGACACCGGAATTCAAGAATGCCATGAATTATAAAGCAGAATATTACACGGATTATGGTATTCCACAGGTTACGAAATTTAAGAGTGGTTTCGGCACATACGCTTCCGCAGAAAATCCGTTCTTTAAGGGTCAGGTTGCTTTTGCCATTGAGGGCGAATGGTTTGAGACTTTTATCAAACAGTATGCTTCTAAAGACTTTAACTGGGGTACTGTTACCGTACCGGTCACAGCGTCCAAGCCGGAAATCGCCGGCTCAGGAAGATTACAGGCCGGCATGCTTTCCGTCAGCACGAAAAGCAAGAACACAGAAGCTGCGTTTAAGCTGATCAACTACCTGACTTCGGATGACGCCTATATAAAATTCTGCGCCAGCAAGGGCAGTCTGCCTACCACCTATACGGCTTTAAAATCCGAAAAACTAACACAGCAGGCGCCCCAGCTGAAACCGTTTATTGAATCGGTCCTGAAAGGCAAAGCCAAGGCATTCCCTGCAATACCATTCAGCAATGAATACTCGAATGAACAGGGGCTTGCCGAACAAGCCATCTATTCCGGAGAAAAAAAGGTTGATAAAGCTATGGAGGACTTAAGCGCAAAGTTGCAGTCTTTTGCAGACGAATGGAAATCGTCCCGATAAGGATGCAATAATTACAGACCAGTTGGCCTCTGCCTTTGCTTGAAAGGCCGAGGCTAACTGCTTTTTCTTACTGGGAAAGAAGGGGAGGAAAATGAAGAAAAAGAATTTCAATCCGCAAAAATCACAAATTAGGCTGGCAATTGTATTCCTGATTCCCTGGGTAATTGGGTTTTTGGTTTTCAACCTCTATCCTATAGTCTCTACAGTTTACTATAGCTTTACAAAATATAACCTGGTTACAAAAGCCAAATGGATCGGCTTTTCAAATTTTCACCGTATGCTGAGCGATGACGTATTCTGGAAATCGGTTTATAATTCCTTTTACTTTGTGATCATTGGGGTATCTCTTCAAATCGCGTTATCGGTTTTATCTGCAGTGTTGCTCAATATGAACATAAAAGGGAAATCGTTTTTTCGTACTATTTATTATTTGCCCGCTATTGTTCCCCCGGTTGCGTCATCCCTGGTATGGATGTGGCTTTTAAATCCGCAATACGGTTTGGTAAATTCGTTTCTGAGATTTTTTAACCTTCCCCAGCCCCTCTGGCTGTCTTCTGCGGAATGGTCAAAACCGGCTATTATTCTGATGGCGTTATGGGCTATCGGAAATACCATGGTTGTATATCTTGCCGCGGTTGGAGATATCCCTAAAGACTATTACGAAGCCATGGATATTGACGGCGCAGGACCTTGGACAAAATTCTGGAAAATAACCTGGCCAATGCTCTCCAACGTCACACTCTTTCAGGTGATTAACGGAATTATAGTAGGATTTAATACTTTTACGCAGTCTTTTATTGTGGCTGCGTCTTCACAGAAAGGAAACGGAAGCCTGGGAGGCGTTCAAAACTCTTTAATGTTTTACGCGGTTAATATTTATAACGAGGGCTTCCGCTATCTAAACTTTGGATATGCCAGCGCGCTTTCCACGGTAATGCTGATTGGCATGATTATTGTGACTGCGTTAATTTTTAAGAGTTCAAAAAAGTGGGTCTATTATGGAGGAAAGTAAGAATGGTTAAAAAAAGAATGAAGCGACTGGGGTGTTATCTGTTATTGTGCGCGCTGGGTGCCTTTTTTTTGATTCCATTCTTATGGCTGTTAAGCACCTCGCTGAAAGGCACCGGTCAGATTTTCGTTAATCCCCCGGTATGGATTCCCAACCCAATCAAGCTGAGCAATTATGTTACTGCGTTTACAGCCATTCCGTATATGCGTTATATCTTAAACACAATGGAAACCACTTCGCTGGCTGTGATAGGGAACCTAATCTCCGCTCCAATGATCGGCTACGCATTTGGAAAACTGAAATGGCCGGGGCGTGATAAGGTTTTTATGCTGGTTTTGGCAACGATGATGCTGCCCTTCACTGTAACCATGATTCCGCTGTATGGCCTGTTTTCCAGAATACACTTGATAAACACCTATCTGCCGTTGGTTTTACCGGACTTTTTGGGAAAAGCTTATTTTATATTTTTAATGCGGCAATTTTTTCTCAATCTTCCGGATGAATTGCTGGAGGCAGCGCGTATTGACGGGGCGACCGAGCTGCAGATTTATTTTAAAATTGCCCTGCCTTTGGTAAAGCCCGCCGTTGTCTCCGTAGGGTTGTTTGCCTTTGTTTGGTCATGGACGGATTTTATGGGACCCCTGATTTATTTGACCAGCGATTCGAAGTGGACGATTTCCATAGGACTGAGCCAATTTACAAATTCATACGGTGTGGATTGGGCCTTGCTGATGGCGGCATCCGCAATTGCCATTGTGCCGATGGTTATTCTGTTTTTCGTCTTACAGCGCTATTTTGTCGAAGGAATTTCCACCAGCGGGATTAAGGGGTGAAAAATTGGATGAAAGCGGCCATTGGATTAATACAAATGGAGTCCGAGCTTGGCGATGTTCCGGCAAACCTTAGGAAAGCTGTCTCATTAATTGGCCGTGCGGCTGAAAAAGGCGCGCAGATTATATGTCTTCCGGAACTTTTTGCAACCGGGTATAATCAGGGAATCCTGCAGGAAAGAAATACTCTGTTAGGCAGTGGCTTTTATCAGGAAATCGTACGGACTATGTCCCAGGCGGCCAAAGAGAATCATGTTTATCTGATTGCCCCGTTTGCAAGGCAGGGCAATCTAAAAGGGGTGCTGTGGAATTCTGCTTCCCTGTTTGATGAGGATGGGGAACTGTTAGGAGCATATGATAA
Organism: Ruminococcaceae bacterium UBA2656; assembly: GCA_002359465.1. Lineage (GTDB taxonomy): Bacteria > Bacillota > Clostridia > Oscillospirales > Acutalibacteraceae > Caproiciproducens. The sequence continues at coordinate 34,475 of DENA01000022.1, read as the reverse complement.
ATTTCAGCTTTGCGGATTAGAAAAGTGCAATTTCCGTTCAGGGAGCGAAATCCATGTGTTCAATACCAGGTTTGGAAAAATAGGCGTTATGATTTGTTACGACGCCGGCTTTCCGGAGATCTGCAGGAGCCTTTGCCTGAAAGGGGCGCAAATCGTATTCGTTCCCGCCGCATGGCGCAAGCAGGATTCCTATATGTGGGATTTAAATCTGTCCCAGCGCGCGTTGGAAAACACCCTGTTTGTCGCCGGGGTAAACCGCGTGGGAATGGAAGGCAAAATACATCTGTTTGGCAAAAGCAAAATCTGCAGGCCGAATGGAAAAATCCTGAAAGAACTGGAGGAAGACCGCGAGGATATTTTAGTGGAGACGATTGACCTGCAGGATGTTTTAAAGGCACGGGCCGAGATTCCCTATCTGCGGGATCGGAAACAGACCTGTTTTTATGATTTAGAATGCTCGGAGGAAAAAGAATGAACAAAATAAAAGTCGCTATTGTTGGAAACGGCAGTATCTGCCGCTTTCATGCGGATGCTTATAGAAAGCTGGACTGCGTTGAAATTGTCGCGGCATNNCTGCCGAAGAGTACGGTGTTCCGCGCGTTTTCACAGATTACAGGGAAATGCTGAAAATGGAGGAAATCCAGGCTGTCAGTGTGACCACTTGGAACAACGCGCATGCAGAAGTCAGTATTGCAGCGCTGAAAGCCGGAAAAGACGTGCTGTGTGAAAAACCCCTTTCCATGAATGCAGCGGAAGCGCAGAAGATGGTGGAAACCGCAGAGGAAACCGGACACCTTCTTATGGTCGGTTTTGTCCGCCGATTCGGTGAAAATGCGCAGGTTCTGAAAGAATTTATCGACAAGGGTGAGCTGGGTAATATCTATTATGCAAAAGTAAGCTATATCCGCCGCTGGGGAAATCCGGGCGGATGGTTCTCCGATAAGAAACGTTCCGGCGGAGGGCCGCTGATCGATTTAGGGGTACATATTATTGATCTGGCCTATTATATGGGTGGAAAACCAAAGGCCGTCTCCGTTTTCGGAGCCGCCTTCAGCCATCTTGGCATGAAGCCGGAACTAAAAGGCGTCACAAAGTATTATTCGGCAGACTATTCTGAACACAATGATGTGGAGGACTGCACCGTTGCAATGGTACGGTTTGATAGCGGCATGACGGTTTTCTTCGAAGCGAGTTGGGTGCAGAATATTAAAAAGGATGAGCTTGTCATTCAGTTATATGGCACAAAAGGCGGCGTTCAGCTGGAGCCAACCCTCGAATTCTATGAAACGAAAAATAATTATATGGTAAACACAACGCCAGTACTTGATAAGGCCTCCTTTACGATGGAAGACGGTTTTGCCAAAGAAGTCGGTCACTTTGTCGATTGTGTCCGCGGACAAGCTGCCTGTATCAATCCGTGTGAAGACGGTCTGGAGCTTATGAAAATTGTAGATGCAATTTATGAATCCTCGAAAACCGGGCATGAAGTAGTTGTGCAATGACATGCGCTGCAAATCAGATTCGTTGTCAGGAGGATATGGAAGAAATGAAAATTGGTATTATGGTGGATTCCCTGAAACTGGGCGTTTGGGAGGGAATCCGAAAAGCGTCAGAAATGGGAGTGCAGGGGGTTCAGATTTACGCTGTTTCAGGTGAGATGGAGCCTTCCTGCCTGGATACGCAGAAGAGGAAGGAACTTTCAAAGCTGATCCGTCAGAGCAATCTGGAGATATCGGCTCTATGCGGTGATTTAGGCGGGTACGGATTTACCAGAAAACAGGATAACCCCGTTAAAATAGAAAAGTCCATGCAAATCATGCAGCTTGCATCCGATCTGGGCACCCGTGTGGTCACAACCCACATAGGCGTCATCCCGGAAGACGACACCTGTGATCAGTACAAGGTTATGCAAGATGCCTGCGGGCAATTGGGTGAATATGCTTCCCGCCTGGGCGGACATTTCGCCATAGAAACCGGTCCTGAAAAGGCGGCCACTTTAAAAAAATTTCTGGATTCCTTACACACACGGGGTGTTTGTGTTAACTTTGACCCCGCCAATTTTGTAATGGTAACCGATCAGGACCCTGTCGAAGCGGTGTTTCTTTTAAAGGACTATATCGTCCATACGCACGCAAAAGATGGTGTAATGGTGAAAAAGACAGACCCAAAAATAATTTACCGTTTTTTTGCCGAAGGCGGAATTGAAGATATGCGGCTTGAGGACTACTTTCTTGAAAAACCGCTGGGACTTGGCAATGTGGATTTCAAATCGTATCTGAACGCTTTAAACGAAATCGGTTATAATGGCTTTTTGACAATTGAACGCGAAGTTGGTAATAATCCTGAAAAAGATATTTCGGAAGCAATTCAATTTTTAAAAAAGTACTTGTAGTTTGAAAGGAACTTTATAATGAAAAAATTAAGGATTGCGATTATCGGCTGCGGGCGTATTTCCACTTCTTACGCCGATGCATTCCGTAAATTGGAAAATATGATAGATGTATGCTACGCTGTTGACACGGATATTGACCGGGCAAAATCTTTTGCGGAACAGTTTCACTGTGAATATACAGCCGATTACGAGGATTTGATCGGGAAGAACATTGATGTGGTGCACCTGTGCCTTCCGCACTACTTACATCCCGCGTTGGCTATTTGGGCGATGAAGGCCGGAATCAATGTGCTGGTTGAAAAGCCCGTTGCAATCACTCTGCAGGACGCAGACAAAATGATTGACGTTCAGAAACAAACCGGGGTTCAGCTTGGCGTTATTTTCCAGACGCGCTATAACAAAGGCGTACAGACGATAAAAAGGCTGATTGCCGAAAATAAATTAGGGAAAATATCCGGCGCGCGGTCTTATCTGACCTGGACGCGGCCGGACTCCTATTACGAAGAAAGCAATTGGAAAGGTACTTGGGATAAAGAAGGCGGCGGAGTCTTAATTGATCAGGCGATTCACAGTATTGACCGGGTGCGATATATTCTGGGCAGTGATGTCGAATGGATTGAAGGCAGCATTCATAACTACCGCCATGAAATGATTAAGGTGGAGGATACTGCGGAAGCGGTTGTAAAATTCAAAAACGGATGCCTGTATAATTTGTACGCCTGTAATTTATATACCGACAATTCTCCTATAACCATTGAATTTCACGGTGAAAAAGGCCGCGCAGGCTTAATTCAGGACATGGGCTTTATCGATCTGGACGGCATGTATACCGAAATTCGGAATACGCACGATGAAGTGAAGGTAGGACCTGATTACTGGGGGAGCTGCCATGATGTTCAGATCCGTGATTTTTATGAATCCGTATTGAACGATACCAAAGTTTCCGTTGACGGCACGGAAGGAAGAAAAACTCTTGAGATCATTAAAGGGATTTATTTGTCTTCGCAGCAGAAAAAACGAATTGTCCTTCCTTTTGAAGATACCGCCATTGAAGAAATCGTCCGTTGAAGAAATGCCACATGACAGGTCCCTTGCGGATACTGTCATGTGGCATTTTTGCACACAATATATTCTTAACGCTTATTAAAACAAGGCTTAATATCTTTATAATCTAATGTATGAGAATCAGAATTTCAGTTGGAATGCCGGAAAATGGGGGAATTCAAGTGGAACAGACAACATTGGAGTGGTTTGTAAAAGAAAGCCCGGTACAGGGATTAAAGTTTATTTGCTGCGAAGAATTGATGGCTACTCCTATTTCCGGCGTAAGTATCTTGGAAAATCCCGACAGCGTGCGCTGGATTAATAAAAATGAATTGGTATTAAGTACCGGGTATATCTTTATGGACAAGGAAGATTTGCAAATAAAAATAATTTATGATTTAAAGCAGTCCGGATGCGCGGCACTGTGTATCAAAATCAATAGCTACTTTGACACAATACCGGAAAGGATGGTGGCTGCGGCAAAAGAGAAAGCACTGCCCATCATCTTAATTCCCTGTTACCACATATTCCGGGATATTATATCGTGCATTAACCACCGTCTGGAAGCAAGCGAACTAAGAACGAAGACCTATATCTACAATGAGGTTCAAAATATTGCAGAAATATATTTCCGTAAAAGGAATTTATCCAAAATATTAGAGTATCTTTCCCGTTATTACAATTCCCCTGTAATATTTACCAGCCATGACTTTAAAGTAGTGGATGCGTTTATCCCGTTAGCCTGCAAGGAATTGCTGCCCTGTAAGACTGCGGATATTTTCTGCATCTCCGAAGCCGCGCCGCCTGACATGTATAATAACAATTATTATTGTTTTCAGATTCGTGGACGGAAAGTAATCTATTCCGGTATGCAGATCCCGAATGAGAAATTTTATATATTTTTCCAAACCGGCATGCATCCGATTGATGAAATACACAGAAGCATTTTTGAAAAAGTATCTCCGTTTCTTGTAATCGCCGCGCAAAAATCGTCCTGGGAGAGATCGAAGTTTGGCAGTGAAGACTATTACTCATCCTTCTTCACCCTTTTATATAGCGAAAGTACAAGAGATATAAGGGAGTTACAGATTATCTGCGACTTATATTCATTTAATCCGGAGCTTAAACGGGTCTGCATCACCGTTCAGCTGCAGGACGGCTACCAGTATGAAAAGAAATCCAGCAAATCACTATTGGAGCAGGTGCAGCGTTTTATCGGAGATGATTTTCATTACTTCTGCTGCCTGAGAAATAATTTTATTTCAATTTTCCGGTTCTTCCCGACCAACCATCAAGGGCTGGACGCAATTACAGAATCTTATATGCACGCGCAGCTTCTCTTCGAGGAACTATCGAAACAATTTCATATCCGAATCGGCGTCAGCAGGGCATATTCGGGTATTCATACGATCTCAACATGTTTTGAGGAGAGTTTCCGTTCCATTGAAATGCAAAATAAGCTCCATCTGCCCGGCCAAACGTCGTCCTATTGGGAGCAGAGCGTGTATCACATGCTCAACCAACCAAACATGAAGCACTTCTCCCAACTGTATTGTGATATTATACAGCCGTTAATTGACTACGATAAGAAAAACGGGACTAATTTTCTGGATACTCTGAGGTCCTTGTTTCAAAATACTTTTAATATCAGCAAAACGGCGGAGGACCTGTTCATTCATAGAAATACTCTTAACTACCGCCTTCGTCAAATTAAAGAATTGCTTCGTTTCGATTTTGACTTTGACAATAACATTAATGCGTTATTCTCTCTCTATTTGGCAATATGTTGTTATGATCTTTTTTCTGATAATCAGCTTTAAGAATGGATCTCCGATTTACATCTTATTGGTTGAAGTGCGGTTTGGGAAAGGCAAAGTTTTAATCGCCCTTCCCAAGTGCCTTTCTGAGACTTCGGAATATTCCTGCTAACAATATTCCAGCGAAAAAAAGAAGCACAAGCAGATGACCCGGGTAATACGGGCTGGCTGCTTGTGCTTTTATTATTTCGGTTACATCAGTGCATGAGCCGGAAAGGAAACCTATTACAACGCAAGACAAATTCATTTAACGCTGGCCGGCTTATCCCTACGCAGTTTGAGTTGTAAAATCTCTGCCGGAGAGCCATTTTTAAGATTTTTGCAGACATTTTACTATCCGCGATCATTGACTTAAGTTAAATACGGTTTTTCATCGGCTTCCAGACGGTGGGAAATACTGGAAAGTTTTTCGCCGGAGAACTCACTGCTGTTACAATATTCACGGGGAGATACTCCTATCACTTTTTTAAAAATACGGGAGAAATAATAAGGATCCTGATACCCCAGCTTTTTGCTGACCTCATAAACAAACATATTGGTCATCTTAAAATATTTGCAGGCCTGTTGCATTTTCAGATGGATGTAAAAGTCGACGGGGGAACGCTGGACAAAAGTTTTGAAAATGCTGTTCAGGTAGCTTTTTGAAAGCTTCATGTAATCAGCGATATCATCCAGTGTCAATTCAACGTCCATATTGTTGTACATATAGCGGATTGCCTTCGTCAGGTATTGGTTCTGCTTGTCAATGTCGGAAGCTTTCTCACGCAAATAAATTTCGGAGAGGATCACCGACAGAAGCTGAGAGGTATAGATGAAATTTCCGAGCGTGTAGTTGCGTTCCAATACACTGATCAGCAGGCTGAACAGGGATTGCAGCCTGTCGTTTGACTTAGGCGTTTCAAGCTGGACAATCCGTTTTTCGGTCAAGGGAAAATACTGGGCGTTCTCTCCTTTGAAATGCACCCAGAGAATGCTCCAGGGCTCGTTTTGGTCTGCATAATACCGATGCCCGGCATAGGCCGGAATGCAAAAGACCTCGCCGCCGTGCAATTCGTATTTCTTATTTGCAAGCTCAATAACGCCCTTCCCGTCCGTACAGTAGATCAGAATAAATTCTTCAATCCCTTCCTTCCTCTCTCGATAGTGATTCTTGGCCTCCGGGAAAAAGCCAACATCCGTTAGAAACAGCGTTTTAACAAGAGGATGCTCGCGGCAGGAGGCAAAAAATTCTGTGGGAATCACGATTAATTTTTCGTCTTTAAAGCCGTCTCGTTTTTGAATTGAAATCATGAGCTTATTATACATGATTACTGTAATATTGTCCATGATTTTAATAGATATGTCATTTTGGTGTTTTGATAAATATGCTACGATATATACAAACAGAGCTGAAAATTATTTTAATTATTGGAAATTTATATGGAATGCATCCAAATTATTTTTTCATCTCTTTATAAAAAGGAAAGAATAAAAGAGGAATGTCTACTGGTGGAATTTGGGAGATTTGTGCAATTTATGACAGATTAATCGCAGCAATTGGTTTCTCTAACGTTCAAAAAGAAAAGGAGTGTGTATGCATGCAGAAACATGGAGAAGTGCAGATGTGGGAGGAACAGATCTTTATTCCCACTTATGAAGTATCAGAACCAGACAAAAATCCATTGTTTTTGGAAAGAAGGGCTTATCAGGGTAGTTCAGGGAAGGTGTATCCTCTGCCGGTTACGGAAAAAATTTTTGACCGAAAGGTAGAAAAAAGCTATCAGGCTGTCTTTTTGGAAAATGACTATTTGAAGGTCATGGTGCTGCCGGAGCTTGGGGGGCGTATCCAGCGCGCGCTGGATAAGACGAACAATTATGACTTCGTTTATTACAACCATGTGATCAAACCCGCCCTTGTGGGTTTGGCAGGGCCGTGGATTTCGGGAGGTATTGAGTTTAACTGGCCGCAGCACCACCGTCCCTCCACCTTTTCCCCGGTGGATTATAGCCTGATGGAAAATGAAGATGGTTCCAAAACCGTATGGGTCAGCGAAATTGATAAAATGAACGGAACAAAGGGAATGGCCGGATTTACCCTGTATCCTGACAAGGCTTATATCCAAATCAAAGGGCAGGTGTTCAACCGTACCGACATACCGCAGACCTTCCTGTGGTGGGCCAACCCCGCAGTGCCGGTCAACGATCATACCTTCTCCGTGTTTCCTCCGGATGTTCACGCGGTCATGGATCACGGGAAACGGGCAGTTTCCACTTTCCCGATTGCTACCGGGGAATATTATAAATACGATTACTCTGAAGGAATTGATATTTCACGCTATCGGAATATCGCTGTACCAACCTCTTATATGGCGTACCATTCCGATTTCGATTTTGTCGGAAACTATGATGAGCAGCGGCAGGCGGGTCTGCTGCATGTGGCCGACCATCACATTTCTCCCGGCAAAAAGCAATGGACATGGGGCAACAGCGATTTTGGGCAGGCATGGGATCGCAACCTGACGGATTCAGACGGACCTTACATAGAACTCATGACGGGCGTTTTTGCAGATAACCAGCCCGATTTTACATGGCTTAAGCCTTATGAGGAAAAAACGTTTACCCAGTATTTTATGCCCTATAAGGGGGTAGGACGGGTAAAAAATGCTACCTGTGACGCATCCGTAAATTATGTATGTGAGAACGGAAAAACAGAAATCAACGTTTATTCAACCTCGGTTTCAGAAAATGCGAAAATTATAATCGAAAAAGACGGAAAGATAATCTTTGAGGCTGTTGAAACCCTGTCTCCCCTTAAAGCCCTCACACTGGCTCCGAATCTCGGCCTGTCCACCATCGTGGGGACGCGCCTATGCATACGCGACCAAAACGGAAAAATTCTGGTTGAATACACCCCGAAGGAGCAGAAGCTGGAACCGGTGCCGGATGCGGCGGAACCGCTGCCGAAACCGGAGCTGCTGAAGAGTACGGAGGAACTTTATCTGGCCGCGGCACATTTAGAACAGTACCGCCACGCAACCTATGAACCGAAGGATTACTACCTTGAAGGTCTTAAACGCGATCCTACAGATCTCCGCCTGAACAACGGCTATGGACTGCTGCAGTATCGCAGGGGGAATTTTAAGGAAAGCATAGAGTTTTTCCGCCGGGCAATCAAAAAACAGGAATGGAAAAATCCGAACCCCTACCACGGAGAGAGCTATTTCAACCTGGGGTTGGCTCTGCTGATGCTGGGCAAAGACAAACAGGCGTACGACGCATTTTACAAAGCTGTCTGGAGCCAGGAAACACAGGGCGCCGCATTCTATCAGATGGCCTGCCTTTGCTGCAAAGAGGGTAAATATTCCAATGCGCTGGCGTTTATTAACAAGTCCCTTGTTATGAACCTGCACAATATAAAGGCGCGCACTGTAAAGACCGCTGTTCTGCGTAAGCTTGCACAGGATACCGGCGATTTCATTGGTGAAAGCCTGCACATCGATCAGTTGGATATGGGTGCCAGATACGAGCGCGCTTTAACACAGCACAATATGGATTCTTGGAAAGCCGCTATGCGCGGAGACGTCAACAACTATCTCGAACTGTCAATTGATTATGCGCATATGGGCCTATATGACAATGCCGTGTTTATTTTGGAGCAGTGCCCGGCAGCAAGCCCCATGGTGTCTTACTATGCTTCCTATTTCCTCGATAAAGCAGGAAAAAGTGCAAAGGCTCTGGAATATTGCAAAAAGGCGGAAGCAGCTTCACCAGACTATTGCTTTCCCAACAAACTGACCGATATTTTAGTTCTGGAGCATGCCATTGCCATCTTCCCACAGGCTTCGTTTGCGCCGTATTATTTGGGGAATCTCTTGTACGACAAAAAACAGTATGAAGAGGCAGTCCGTCAGTGGGAAGACTCCGCTGCAAAAAATCCTTCCTTTTCCATCGTTTTGCGCAACCTTTCCATTGCGTATTACAACAAATGCGGTAAAGCGAAAGATGCTTTTGTGATGATTCGCAGGGCGTTTGCTCTGGAGTCCGGGGATGCCCGGCTGCTTCTCGAAATGGATCAGCTTTCGGCTAAAACAGGAATTTCCGTTAAAGAGCGGCTGGCAGCTTTAGAGAAACATATCACAGTCACCCAACAGAGGGATGACCTGTATGTGGAATATATTACACTGTTAAACAGCAGCGGACAGTTTCAAAAGGCTTACGACTGCATTTCCGGGCGAAAATTCCACCCCTGGGAAGGCGGAGAGGGTAAGGTGAGCCGCCAGTATGTTTACAGCCTGGTGGAAATGGCAAAGCAGGAATTGACGCAGCAGCAGCCCGGCGCCGCAGTCCGGCATCTGTTGGAGGCACTGCACTATCCGGAAAATCTTGGAGAGGGCAAACTGCCGAATACACAGGATAACATCATCCATTACTATCTGGGCGAAGCCTACAGGAAACAGGGCGACAACGAGCAGGCGCAGGCATACTGGGAAAAGGCGGCAGTCGGTCTGAAGGAGCCGGCGGGCATGATGTATTATAACGATCAGCCGGCGGACACCATTCTCTATCAGGGCCTTGCCTGTGACGGGCTGGGGCGTCCTTCCCAAGCGCGTAAATGCTACCACAAGCTAGTGAGCTACGGTGAAAAACATCTGTTTGACGAGGTCTCCTACGACTATTTCGCCGTTTCCCTCCCCGACACCATGGTGTATGAAAATGATATCGCACTTGGCAATAAAATTTACTGCACCTATCTGCTGGCACTGGGCAAGCTGGGGCTCGGAGACAGTACGGAGGCAAAGAAAAAACTGGAATATATTCTAAACCGTATTCCGGATCATCAGGGCGCAATCCGTCATCTGAAGCTGTTGGAGAAACAAGCGGAGCCACAGCAAGCATGAGATTCACAGATTACCTATTTTTATTTTGAATCAATGAATATTCTTGTGATCATTCTATAAAAAATTAGAAGATTGTCCATTTATTTGCAAGATAATATATTTTACTACAAAAAATGTTATGATATGATAAAATCACAGAAAAAGATAATATCTAAAAATGATTTTAAGCAGAATAAACAAATAGTTCAAGGAGGAATAAGAAATGAGCGAGACTTTAGGAAATATCCCCAAAAGAATGATAGGGATGATGCTTCCCGGTAATGACAAGGTGGAAATGGCGGAATATGATGTTCCTACTCCGGGAAACGGGCAGGTTCTTTTGAAGATGAAATCTTCCGGACTGTGCGGCAGCGACCTGAAGTATATCTATCATACGCATAACGGCACGGGCGGTGCAAGGTACGACGGCGTCATCGCGGGGCATGAGCCCTGCGGGCAAATTGTCCGGCTTGGGGAAAATGTGGCGGATTTCAAGCTTGGGGACAGGGTGGTTGTGTATCATATTCAGGGCTGCGGCTACTGTGATGAATGCAAAAAGGGCTTCATGATCGGATGCACATCTCCGGAGCGCCGCGCGTATGGCTGGCAGCGCGACGGAGGGCACGCCCAGTATCTGCTGGCGGACGTCAGCACGCTGCTGCACCTGCCGGATTCCCTTACCTACCATAACCGTTTCCGGGGACGACGAGGCCCCCGCCGCTCAGGCGTTGGAAGAATTTATAAAGGCCAATTTGTAATGAATAAGAGAGAACACAATTAACACTTTTGTCGGTCTTACTTTTCCGTTTTTATTGCGTTTTTGATAAAAGTAATGATCGGACGGATTACAGAATCAGGCAGATAAAAAATTATAAATCTTCAATAGAGGCCTTTGAATTTGACTGTGGAACATCTTCTTTATCCGGTGAAATAACCTCTTTTAGTTTAAATTGCTGCACAAGTGAATTAAGCACTTTGGCCTGGCCGGATAATTCCTCACTTGCGGCCGCACTTTCTTCGGCTGTGGCAGAGTTTGTCTGAACTACGCTTGAAATTTGTTCCACGCCCAGCATTACCTGACCGATTGTATCCGCCTGTTGCTTTGACGCCTGAGAAATTTGCTTAACCGTTTCAGAAACAATCTTTGCATTATCAACAACATTCAGAAGTGATTTCGCCGTTTCATCTACAATTTTAGTACCGTTTTCTACTTGATTCATGGACTCCTGAATTAAAGAAGTAATATTTTTTGCTGCTTCCGCACTTTTGCTGGCAAGGTTCCTTACTTCGTCTGCTACAACGGAGAAGCCCTTCCCCGCGGCTCCCGCTCTTGCTGCTTCAACAGCCGCATTCAATGCAAGGATGTTCGTTTGGAAAGCAATATCTTCTATGGTTTTAATGATTTTTTTAATTTGACCGGAGGATTCGTTAATTTGAGCCATGGCGGCAACCATCTTATCCATATACTGATTGCTGACTTCTATTTCAGAGTGGACGCGGCCAACATTCAAGCTTGCATTTGAGGCATGCTCCGCATTCAATTTTATATTGGATGATATCTCAGTAATTTCTGCGGAGAGCTCCTGAATTGAACTGGCCTGTTCCGTCGCCCCCTGTGCCAGAGCCTGCGCCCCGTTGGATACCTGGCCGGAACCGCTTGCAACCTGGTCGGCGGACACAGTAATATCGGAAAATATTTTTACCAGTGTAAACTTAATATTTTCCAATGATGTTTTAATTTTGGAAAATTCGCCTGCATAGTCGCAATGCAGTTCAAAAACCAGGTCGCCTAAAGCGATTTTATCCAGTACCGTTGAAATTTCATTAATATAGTCAATGTATTGCTTTAATCGCTCGATTGTTCTTGAAAATGCCATTGCTACCTGGCCTGTTTCATCCGACGACTTCAGTTCGATCTGAACGTCGAGGTTGCCGTCTGCGACCTGCAGGGCTGCACGGGTTAATTTTTTCAGGGGATAAATAATACTTTGAGATACGACAATAATCAGTAAAATCAAAAGCAGCAGCGCGATAATAAAAACAGTTAAAACCGTAGTCTGTACCGCATGATAAGTTTTATTGTATTCTTTTTCCGGAATACCGGTTGTGATTGTCCAACCGGTATTTCCTATTGTGGATAAATATCCAAAATTAGTTTGATTCATATTCGTGTATGTAATAGCGCCCACGGCTTTTTTTGTGATTGAATTTATAATATTTTTAGACATTTTAGATTCCAGAATATTTTTGCCTTTTAAGCTTGCATTCGGGTGATAAACAAGCTGGCCCTCAGCAGTAGCTAAAATGTAAAAACCCGTCTGCCCAAGCTTATACCCTTTAACCATATCAAAAAGACGGTTAATAGTAATGTCAACACCCACAAAACCGATGATGTCTTTGGTTCCGGTTTTAAATACAGGCGCAACCATGCTTACAACAGAAGACCCGGTAGTCTGATCTTTGTATGGCTCCGTAGTCACCATCACTTTTTTATCAACAATCGACCGGTACCAGGATTTATCTGAAAGTTTCATTTCATAAGGCTGATCGCTGCTTGATATAATGATCCTGTTTGTATCATAATCCGCAATCCAGACCGAGGAGTAATTGTCGGGATCGGTCTCAAGGATATTGTCGATTGTTTTTTTCACACCGGCAAAATTTTGCTCGTTACCCGATCCTGTGTCATTGGAAATCTGCTGGAAGTATTGCTGAAATGAATCGTTGGCCGCCATCTGTATGACAGTGTCCGAATATTTTGAAAAATACTCACTGATCTGGTAAGAGGCTGCCTTTGATTTTTCGGCCAGTTCACTGGTTGTCAACTGAGCAACCGATTGCTTTACGCTCATCAATACGATGAATGCTGTGATACAAAAGACAGCTGCAACAGGAACACCGATAAATAATAACAACTTTGATAAAAGACTTTTTTTCCGTGACATTATTATCCACTCCATTTATTATATTCCTGAACCGGACGGTCTGAATTTTTGTCATGGCGATTTTACGGAATCAGAGCAGCTTACAGTATTGGAATATATTGCTGCAATTGATCAGGATAATCATTGCCATTACAATGCAGAACAGACGGTCCACATTTTTGTTGGTCATTTTAGCGCTTGCCATGCTGCCCATAAAACCTCCCAGTACACCTCCCAGCATCATGACGCTCAATGAAACAGGCTGAAACGCTGGGATTGTTCCGCTTGTGACGGTAAACAGGAGGCTGGATATCTGTGAAAAGAGAATGATATAAATCGAGTTTGCGGCAGCCGTTTTGCTGTCCATTGAAAAGAAGTAGGCGAGAATTGCAAGATTGATAGGTCCGCCTCCAATTCCAAGAAAAGAGGACAAAAAACCGAGCAGTAACCCCATCAGCAGGATAAAACAAACATTGTCGATAATCAGCGTTTTGATTCGTTTGCGGCAGAGTACGTAAATAAGCACACCGACGGTCATAATGATAAGCAGGATTGCCTGAATCATGCCGACCATCGCGTCATGCCGTAAAAACTGTTTTGCAAGATTGAATATGAGTTTTCCAAAAACACCGCCGACTACGCTGCCCACGGCAAGCAGAGTGCTTTTTTTTCTGTCAATTTGGATACCGGACCGAATACTCTTGAATACCGACACGGTGGTCATGGCAAGGACGGTGCAGCCGCTCATAAAGCTGATGGTTGAAACGTTGAGTCCGCTTATTGCATCCAATACAGGTTTGATAATGACGCCTCCGCCAATGCCGCTGATTGCCCCAACGGTAGATGCAAAAAAACTGACAATAAAAAACAAAAAACTCATAAATATGTAAAATCTCCTTATTTAATAATAATGTTATATGGTTTTTGTGCACTTCGTCTTTTTCAGGTGCAGAAGTAGAGTACGGACTATCATGAAATTAAATAATTATTCCGTCTAGGCATGACCTCCCGGCTTTAATCTGTTGGAATATTTTATTTGGTAATTTTAAATGCCGATTGTCCGGCGGCTGAAGGTTTACAGCGAATTAATTGCAAAGCAATTCAAAAATCACATATTGACAACTGCATAAAAAAGTCTTATGATTTAGCTGTTATTTGGCTAAGTTCAACTTTGCAACGCGTTTGGTGCGGTATTGGATGTTTTAAAAGCAGTAGTTTGGAAATTGTTATTTACGGCAGGTTTGGTAGCATCAACTGGTATTAAGTTTAATACCAGTTGAAAAAAATGTCAATTGTTAAAATTTAAAAGAAGTATTTTTGTACAGATTTGCAATGACGTCTATTTGCCGGACTTAAAATCAATTAAAAATCATGATGTTTGCTGAAATGAGGGGCATGATGCTGCTGCCGGACGTTTTTTTGGCACCAACTGCATAATGTAAGTTGTCATCCGGAATTGAAATGGAGCGCCAAGACAAAATAATTCATCAATGTTGCTTTGATCATTGCAAGAACGTGGAATATCCCAAATAACAAGGATGCAAAAGGAGGAATCTTTTATGGAATGTTGGACAAGTTCCGATAAACCTATTGAGAGAGTTGGTTTAATCGGCGTCGGAACCATGGGGAAATGTATGCTGGACAGTCTGCTGAAAGCCGGCTGGGCGGTGACCGCTTATGACAAGTTCCCTGCTGCGGCAGAATACGCAAGGACGGCGGGAGCCCTGGTTGTCAAGACCCCAAAAGAAGTGGCAAATGCTTGTAAAGTGGTATTAATGTCTTTACCTGGACCGGCCCAAATTGAGGAAGTGGTGTTCGGCGCGGGTGGCGTTTTTGAAGCAGTAAGCAGTGACCACGTCATTATTGATACCAGTACGGTCGATCCAAACACTACAAGATCGATTGCACAGCGGATTTCTCAGAAAGGCGCCGCGTACCTTGACTGCTCAATTCTTGGCAGACCGTCCGCTGTAGGAAAATGGATGCTTCCGACCGGCGGCAATCCCGAAGCGCTTGAGTAT
The DNA here is from genome assembly GCA_002359465.1 of Ruminococcaceae bacterium UBA2656. Lineage (GTDB taxonomy): Bacteria > Bacillota > Clostridia > Oscillospirales > Acutalibacteraceae > Caproiciproducens. The sequence goes on along the minus strand of DENA01000022.1, from coordinate 19,421 downwards.
GTGCGTCCGGTGCTGTCAGCCTTTGCGGGGAATGCGGTTCATGTTGGCGAATCGGGTTCCGGAAATGCACTTAAACTGCTCAACCAAATGATGTTTTCAACAATCAACGCCATTTCTTCGGAGGTTATGGCAATTGCCGACAAGGTCGGTGTTGATAAGAAAGTATTCTTTGAAACGGTTGCCGGCAGCGGTGCCGCGACGGTGAGCGGATTGTTCAAGGAAGTTGGGAAGAATATCGTTGCCGAGGACTACACCCATCCCACCTTCACAGTCGACCTGCTTATCAAGGATACCAAGCTGGCCCTTCAAATGGCTAAAGATGCGAAAGCGCCCTCCGTTATTGCAGGGACCGTACAGATGTACAATGAAATTGCCAGTGCCAATGGCCTTGGCAGCAGAGATACAAGCGCGTTATATAAAGTTTATGACCGCCATTACAGAGAGGAGAAATAAACATTATGAAATTAGAATTTGAATACGGACAGGGTATGATGAATGCGAACTTGCCGGATAGCACCGATGTATTTATCCCCGGAACAACCGTGCCGGATCCGCCCTGCCTGCCGCAGGACTGGGACACGCTTTATAAAGCGACCCTCGATTCCATCCGCAACCCGATCGGAATGCCCACTCTGACCGAACTGGCTCACAAGGGCAGCTCCGTCGTCATTGTCATCCCCGATATTGTAAAAGGCGGAAACCAGCCTACGAGCCACCGCAAGGTTGCCATTCGCGCCTGCCTGAATGAGCTGTACTCTGCCGGTGTGGAAAAAAAGGACATTCTGCTGCTGTTCTCCAACGGGCTGCATCCGCGCGCAACGGTACAGGAAATGCAGACAATTCTGGGCGACGACCTGTTCCATGAGTTCTATCCGACCCACCAGATCACGAGCCACGACAGCGAAGATCCCGATCATACGATTGATTTGGGATATACGGATCACGGCGATCATGTTATTATGAATAAATACGTATACGATGCAGATGTTGCAATTCTGATCGGACACACGCAGGGCAACCCGTACGGCGGTTATTCCGGCGGCTACAAGCACTGCGCAACAGGCATCAGCCATTGGAGGAGCATCGGCGCGCATCATGTGCCGGAAGTTATGCACAGGCCTGACTTTGTGCCCGTTTCAACGCACAGCGAGATGCGCTACAAGTTCGATCAGCAGGGCATGTTTATGGAAGAAAAAATGGGCAAGAAGTTTTTCTGTTGTGACGCGGTACTGGATACGATCTCCCGTCAGATTGAGATCAACAGCGGCTATGCAAAGGAAATGCAGCCTATCAGCTGGAAGATGGCAGACAAGAGAACGTTTGTTAAGTGGGCGGAAAAGAAGTACGACGTAATTGTGTTCGGTATGCCGACCAATTTTCACTATGGAAACGGGATGGGAACCAATCCGATCCAGATGATGCAGGCACTGTCCGCTCAGGTAATCCGTCACAAGCGTATCATGTCGGATCATTGCGTGTTCATTGTTTCCAGCATCTGCGACGGCTACTTCCATGAGGAGAGATGGCCGTATCTGCCTGAACTGTATACTATGTTCCAGCACGACTACAATCAGACCCTGCCGGATATGGATCATTACGGCGAGTATTTTGCAACGAAGGAAGAGTATATCCGCCAATACCGCTTTGCAAATGCGTTCCATCCGTTCCACGGTTTCAGCATGATGAGCTGCGGCCATCTTGCCGAGATGGATACAAGCGCTATCTACATTGTCGGCGCGCGTGAACCCGGCATTGCGAGAAGCATGGGCCTGAAGACCCGTGCGACATTTGAAGAGGCACTGGCTGATGCGGAGAAAAAGTTTGTGGGTCCCAACCCGAATATTCTTGCTCTTCCGCAGACATATAAACTCGGAGCCGTTCACCTTTGCATGAAGGATGACAACCCGAAAGGTTTGTATTAATTCGTAAAACAGAACGGAGAGCAGACAAAAAATAAGGTCAAAAATATGAGAATTTAAAAATATTGCTTTTTAAATTCTCATATTTGACAATAAAAATTTGGGAGGAACTTAAAAATGAAAAGGAGATTACTAAGCATAATACTGGTTTTAGCGTTAAGCGTATCCCTTCTGAGCGGCTGCGCACAGTCAGGCGACAGTACAAAGTCTGCAACCACAGCGGCTTCCGGAGAAAAAGGCACAGAAGGCAAGACCACCTTTGGCATAAAACCTTTTGCAGAGGCCCAGACGCTGAGCGTTGGATATTTTGCGGGCTCTGCTCTTTCCATTCCGTTTTATATTGCGGACAAAGAAGGCTTCTTTAAGGAACTGAATATCAATATTGAATACCAGTCCTTCACCAACGGTCCTGCAATGATGGAAGCCAATAAGAACTGGGACATTGCCGGCGCAGGTGCCTCAGGCGTTCTGGTTGGAATGCTGGGACACGATACACCGATGATCGGCGTAGCTGATTATGAGGATAATCAGGGAATATTTGTAAGAAAAGACAGCAAGATCGCAAAAGATCCTACCAATCCGGATAATTGGAAAGGGACGACCTGGCTCTATCCTGTTGGAACGACCGCTCACTTTACTTTGGCGACACAGCTTGAAAAGCTTGGCCTTAGTATGTCCGATATTAAATCGGTTAACATGGATGTATCAAGTGCTCTGAACGCATTTAACGGCGGACAGGGCGACGGCCTTGCAGTCTGGCATGCGTTTGCTTTGACTGCTGACAGCAAAGGCTACATGCGTGTTTCGGATGCGGGTAAGCTGGGCATGACCAATGTTAGCTGCCTGGTAGCCACACGGGATGCCTTGAAGAGCAAACGCGAACTGCTCACAAAGGCTTGGGCGGTTTATTACAAAACGGTTGAATGGATCAATGCAAGCGACGAGAACAAACAAAAAGCAATTCAATATTATAATGAATCCTGTGAAGAGGAAGGCATCAAATGTGACGAAAATGTTGCTAAAAGCATCATGGGATACTACAAAGGACCCACATTTGATCAATCAATTGAGCTTATGACAAAAACCTCGGCAGACTCAAAAGGCCTGTATACAAAGAGACCTCTGGTTCAGTCGGAAAAAGATCTGCTGATCACGATGGACTTCTTTATAAAGCTGGGCAAGTATAAGGATTCGGACAGAGTAAAATTGCTGGATAACGGATTGGTAGATTCATCCATTGCAAAGGAAGCAAAAACACTTATGGATTCCACCGCGAAATAAAACTGTCGAAAGTAAGGGCTTTAATGTTTTTCAGGTGCTTTTCCCCTGCTCATTTGCAGGGGAAAAGCCAAAAGTTATTTTGAAAGCACGGAAGGGATTGAGTAATATGGATCAACCCAAAAAGAAATTTACCAATGAAGAACGAATCGCATTTGTAAAAAACCAAAAAAAGAAGAACGAGTATTTTCTGGCAATGTTATCTATCATAGGAATTCTGGGATTTTTTCTTATATGGCAGATGAGCGTATCTTCCGGACTGATTTCCCAAAAATTCTTGGCGCCACCGTTGGATATATTTAATCTGTTCGTTGTAAAACTGACAAATCCAGCGCCGGACGGAGCTGTTTTAGGCATCAATGTGCTGGCCAGTCTGCAGGTTTCCTTAACAGGACTTTTACTGGCGATAATAATTGGTATTCCGCTGGGACTTTTTATGGGATGGTATAAGGGATTTGACAGCTTTATGCGGCCGATTTTTGAAATCATACGCCCGATTCCCCCAATATCATGGATACCCCTTACAATCGTTTGGCTTGGTATCGGCTTACAGGCAAAAGCCTTCATTGTTTTTTTCTCCGCGTTTGTTCCGTGTGTTATCAATGCGTATACCGGCATCAAACAGACCAGTCCGGTACTGATCAATGTGGCAAAGACCTGCGGAGCTTCAAATTTTACAATTTTTTTGAAAATTGGTATTCCATCGGCTATGACAATGACTTTTGCCGGAGTAAGAGTAGCGCTTGGAAATTCATGGGCGACGTTAGTGGCGGCTGAAATGCTGTCCGCATCGGCGGGCCTGGGATATATGATATTAATGGGAAGACAGTTTGCACGCCCTGATATTATCATTTTAGGAATCGTTGTGATCGGAGTTATCGGCACATTATTGACCTCCATCTTGAGTGTGGTTGAAAATAAGGTATTAGGATGGAAAAAATTATGAAAAAACAAAACCTGATATTAAGCGAATATGACAAACAGGAAATCCGGAAAAAACAGATTTACAAAGCCCTTCCCATCGTATCCGTCATTCTGCTGATTGCCATATGGCTTTTGGCATCAAGTTCCGGGAATTCACAATTCCCTTCTCCGGCTGCAACGTGGCACAGGTTGTTGGTGTTACTGCACAAGCCGATTAAAAATTTAAGCCTGTGGGGACACATCCTTGCCAGTCTGGAAAGAGTTGTTACAGCGCTGGTGCTGTCCTGGATTTTGGGGATTTCTTTTGGCATCCTGCTGGGATGGAGCAAAAAATGCAATGCTCTGTTCGGCCCTGTCTTTACAGCCTTCCGGGCAGTGCCGCCTTTGGCATGGATACCGTTATTTACCATTTGGTTCGGCACCAGCGAAGGATCTAAAATCCTGCTTGTTTTTATCGGAGCGGTTATGCCGGTGGTGGTAAATACGCAGGCCGGCATGAGCAATGTGAATAAACTGTATTTGGATGTCGGGACGATATTTAATGCCAGCAGCAGGCAAAAGCTGTTTCAGATTGCAATTCCATCCGCATTAGACGCTATATTTGCAGGTGTCCGCACCTCGGCAAGTGCCGGCTGGATGGTTGTTTTGGCGGCGGAAATGCTGGGTGCAAATTCAGGTGTGGGATTCTTGATTACAAGAGGCATGGACTCCGGTGATCTGCCTTTGGTGCTTTTAGCAATGATTTGCATTGGTATTATTGGAGCAATACTTGCGATATTCACACAGATTGCAGAAGGAGTGATATGTCCATGGACAAGAAAAAGGTCAAATTAAGACTTGAGAACATATCTCAGAGCTACGTAGTAAATAACGAAGTGTTTGATGCGGTTTCCGATATCACTTTGGATGTATATGACAATGAATTTTTAGTAGTGCTCGGACCCGGTCACTGCGGAAAAAGCGTATTGCTGAATATTATCGGCGGCTTGGAGGCACCGGTGGAAGGAACTTCCTCCATCGACGGTGAAAAGTATGTTGGAAGCGACAAGCGTATTGGAATGGTGTTTCAGAAGCTTGCGCTTATGCCATGGAAAACAGTTATGAACAATGTTGAATTCGGGCTGCAGATGGCGGGAGTTAAAAAAGAAGTACGCAGGCAGACAGCCCAAAAATATATTGACCTTGTCGGGCTTAAAGGCTTCGAAAAATCATATCCCAGTCAGTTGTCGGGAGGAATGAAGCAGCGTGTTGGCATCGCCAGGGCATATACGAATAATCCTGAAATACTCTTAATGGATGAACCTTTTGGGCAATTGGATGCTCAGACAAGATATTCTATGGAAGAAGAAATCCAAAGAATTTGGCAGCAGGAAAAAAGGACTATTATTTTTGTCACCAACAATATCGAAGAAGCGGTTTATTTGGGAGATAGGATTGTTTTGCTGAGTAAATGTCCGGCGACCGTAAAGGAAATATATAATATTGATTTGCCGAGACCCCGTGATACGATTGATCCGAAATTTTTAGCCATCCGCAAGGAAATATCTGATAATACAGATCTTGCACTATAGATGCTGGGAGGAGAATATCATGAGTGAAAGCAATCAGGAATACAAAATTGAAGTAAAAAACCTTACGAAATACTTTGGGGACCTTCATGTATTGAATAATATATCGTTCAATATTAAGAAGGGCGAATTTGTTTGCGTGGTGGGCCCTACAGGCTGCGGCAAAACCACTTTCTTGAACCTGCTGACGAGAATTTATATGCCGACCTCGGGCGATCTGTTCATTGACGGGGAATCCGCCGACCCCAAAAAGCACAATCTTGCATTTGTGTTTCAGGAACCATCGGCTATCCCGTGGCTGACAGTGGAAAAGAATCTTCGGTTCGGCCTGGAATTGAAAAAGCTGGACAAGAAGATCATTGATGAACGGGTTGAGAAAATTATATCGCTCCTGGGGCTGGGGCCGTTCAGAAATTCATACCCCCACCAGTTGTCCGTCAGCTCCGAGCAGAGGATTATTATTGGCCGGGCCTTTGCGATGAATCCGGACCTTTTGCTGATGGACGAGCCCTACGGGCAAATGGATGTAAAATTAAGATTTTATCTTGAAGATGAAGTAATCCGTTTGTGGAAAGAACTTGGAAGCACGGTTGTATTTATTACTCATAATATCGAAGAGGCAGTTTACCTTTCTGAGCGCATCCTGATTCTGTCCAACAAGCCTACAACGGTTAAGGAAGAAGTGATCGTTGATTTACCAAGGCCAAGAGATGTTGCTGATCCTGAGTTTATAAAAATCAGAAAATATGTAACGGACCAGATTAAGTGGTGGTGATGATCCATGGGCTGGAAAGACTTGTATCATGCTCGATAAGATATTATAATGTAACTAACTATAAAATTTAGGAAACGGGCTGAGATACATGTTATATCCGGGAAATGGGAAACCGCTGTTTGAACAGTTAAAGGACGCTATTGTTGAAAAAATCTCCGAAGGCACATATAAAGAAGGGGATCAGCTCCCCAGCGAACGTCAGCTTTCGGAGATGTATAATATCAGCCGGGTTACGGTCCGGCAGACTCTGAACAAACTGGTACAGGATGGCGTGCTTGTAAAAAAGCACGGCAAGGGAAATTTTGTCGCCACCAAAGTAATTGAATACAAGCTGGACAGCCTGTTAGGTTTTGCCGAGGAATTTTCCATCCGAAATATGAAGTGCGAGGTTATCGTCAGAAAACAGGAGCTGGTTGTGGCTCCCCCTGAGGTATGCGCTTCCATGCAGATTGAGGAAGGCTCCAGGATGCTGATGGTTGTGCGCCAGATATATGTGGATCAGAAATCCCTTGGAATTGACTATATGTATTTGCCGGGCAATGTGGCTTATCTTTTGGACGGTTTGGATTTTCGCAATGATATTGTCTACAATGTTTTAGAAAAAAACGGCTATAAGATCACTACCGCGGATCAGGCGATTACCGCCGAAACACCGGAGGCAGAGGAAGCAATTCTGCTTGACCAAAAAGTAAAAACCAAGCCGGTGCTGGTAATCCACCGCGTCACCTACGTAGAGGGCGACCGCCCAATTGTATATAGCCGTACGGTCTATCGCGCGGACCGTTACCGTTATATGCTCACACTGAAACGGTATCCCAACACTATGACCAACTTGAAATAGCAGGGTATGCTGCCGTGGGGAGGTATTATGTTTGAATTCCAGACGACCAGTCTTTTACTGATCGTAGCCATCAATTTTCTAGCTGCTTTCTTGCAGGCGTCTGTTGGATTCGGGTACGGAATTATTGCAATGGCCTTGATGCCGCTGGTACTGCCGATGCGGATATGTTCGGCGGTTTCGGCAATTACGGTAGTTGTTATCGGTCTGCAAATGGTCAGCATTCTGCATAAAAATTTGAATTGGCGGGATATTTTTGTTCCTGTGCTCTGTTGTATGCTTACCACGCCTTTGGGTATGTATATTCTGATGCACAACTCGGAAAGGGTTCTGCGCATTATTCTGGCGGTGTTCATTATGCTGCTGGCTGTATATTTTATTATTTCCCAAAAGCACAAGGTGGTAATTGGGAAGTCGTTGAAAAATGGAATCCTGTTTGGTTTGCTGACGGGAATTTCTACCGGTATGTTCAACATTGCGGGTCCGTTTTTTATGATTTACTATTTTAATATCTGTGACGACAGCTTAAGCTTTAAGGCAAATATCGAGTTCAGTTTTATCTTTGCAGGGCTGTTTTCCACTGCCCTGCATTTTATGTACGGAAATATTACCGCTGAGGCGGTACCTTATATTGCGTCTGCATCTGTAGCAGCGGTGGCTGCAGGTTTTTTGGGGCTTTCCGTGTTCCGCCGTTTGAACAGGGAAATGTTATGCAGGATTATTTACATTGCTTTACCCGTTATGGCACTTTTTTTACTGAAATAACACGGTCTTTATTCCAGAAGCGCGAATTACGGATAAACTTTCTGTATAAAAGAGGAGAAAATCACATGTCAAAAAAGGAAATGCTGATATCAATTATAGACGGACAGGGCGGGGGCATTGGCAAATGCCTTATAGCCAAATTAAGAGAGAGCGTTCTGAAGAAAAGCAACGTGAAAATCTGCGCGCTTGGAACAAACTCTGTTGCCACGAATTGTATGATGAAGGCCGGAGCTGATGTAGGGGCTACAGGGCAGAACGCTATCGTTCAAACGGTCAAGCAATCGGATCTCATTCTGGGCCCTCTGGCGATTATTGCTGCGAATTCAATGATGGGAGAATTGACCCCTGCCATGGCTTTTGCAATTAGTTCTTCTTCCGCTCAGAAAATACTGATTCCCCTCAATCGCTGCAAGATTACCATTGCTTCGGAAGTGATTTCAACTACAAATTCTTATATTGACAGTTGTGTCGGTCTGGTTATGCAGTACGTGGACGAATTTGCCATGGAGCAATGATACAGTTTGACTGCTCAATTTCATAAATATTTGAAAGCGCACTTTATTCCATTGCGGATTAAAGTGCGCTTTTATAGCTAGCATCTGTCCTCATATCGTGTTACAACACAGGTCAAAAATTTCATCTATTAAAATTTTGCGGATTCAAATTATAAAACGGAAGCAGTTCATGAACCGCTTCCGTAATGCTTAACCCATTATAATTTTGCTGAAGCTTAATTAGGTCAATTGCTTATACTAAAAGCTCATGCAGCTTATTGCCTGTAATTTCATCTGCGCTCCAGGCTATTACCGCAAACTTACCGTTTGCGTGTGCGTCCACCTTATTAATCCATTCTATTTCATTGCTTGCCTTTGCAGAAAGCATTTTGTTCGTTGTTCCGGTGTGATAAAGGGAAGAATTGATAACCCACCATTTTGCGGCGATTCCCGCGCGCTTTAAATCTTCTTCCAGACGCATCGCTTCATAGACCGGTGTAGCTTCGGCGAGAGTGACAATAATCACTTCTGTTTCACTGGCATTGTGCAGCCGCGGCAGCAATTTTCTTGCAGATTCCGGGATATCACCCTGTGAGCGCTTGATTTCCTGATTGTAGCTCTGTGTGGATTCAAGGAGCAAAAGCGTATGGCCGGTAGGCGCGGTATCAATGACAACGACCTGATCCTCCGCTTTATCCACAATCTCGGCAAAGGCTCTGAATACGGCGATTTCCTGCGTACAGGGAGAACGCAAATCCTCCTCCACATAGGCGATATCATCGCCGGTCATGGTTTCCCGCGCTTTGGAAAGCACTTCCTCCTTGTATTTTTCCAGTTCGGCATGCTCGTCAATACGGCTCATCGTGATGCCGCTGCTTTCATCAATGACGAATTTGAGGTGAGCCGCCGGGTCGGTGGTGGTAAGATGCACCTTCCTGCCTTTTGCGGACAATCCCATGGCAATCGCCGCTGCAATAGTGGTTTTTCCTACGCCGCCCTTGCCCATCGTGAAAATTACTTTCTTATTTGATCTGTACAGATCATCAATGACGTCTTTCAGCTGTGGGATCGTTTGGGCGTGTACCTTCTCGTCACGGACAATATACTGATCTTTGGTGAGCAATGCTCTTACATTGTCAAGTCCGGTAATGTTATAAGCTCTGAGCGGAACCGTGTATGCGGTCAGATTTTTCAGTCCTTGAGGCATATCCGCAAGCGCCTTCTGCTGTTTATGATAAAGGCTTTCTGATATACTGTCGTCATAAGAAGCAAGCACGCCGTTCAGAATCAGTGCCTGATTGTTTACGCCGATATCCGCAAGTTCTTTTGAAGCTCTTTCCGCCTCTTTCAGAGGGGTTTCCTCCGGGCGTGAAACAAGGATAAGAGTGGTCAGCTTGCCGTTTGCCAAAGTCTCAACAGCCTTTTTATAAACCGCTTTTTTGCTTTCCAGACCGGCGAGCTGCCCTAAGCAGGAAGCGCCATGCGTGCTTTCGCTGATGAAATTGCTCCATGCGGAGGGAAGCTGCAGCATTCGCAGCGTGTGACCGGTAGGCGCGGTATCGAATATGATATAATCATATTCTTCCTGTATTTTTTCATCGGTGATAAAATTTGAAAATTCATTAAATGCGGCGATTTCAACGGTGCAGGAACCGGAAAGCTGTTCCTCCATATTGTTGATTACCGCATCCGGCAGTTTCCCACGGTAGGGACCGATCACGCTTTCCCGGTACTCCGCTGCCGCCTGTGTCGGGTCAAGATTTGCGACTACAAGATTCGGTACCTCCTTAATGGGAATGCCTTTGTTGTTCAGGTCGATACCAAAAACATCCTGCAGGTTCGATGCGGGGTCGGTGCTGACCAGAAGAACTCTTTTGCCGTTGTCGGCAAGGTTTACCGCGGTGGCGCAGGCGGTTGAGGTTTTTCCTACGCCGCCTTTCCCTGTATAAAAGAGATATTTTGTAAGTGCGATACTTCGCGGGTTAAAATTTCTCATAATATATAAAGCCTTTCTATTGTTATCAGCAGCATTTCCCGCCGGAGCAGCCGCATCCCTTTGATTTCCGAACGGTAACTTTTAGCGGGTTCGACTTGTCTGCCAGAAAGCTCGTCGGAACATTCAGAAGCTTCGCAAATTCTTCATTCGTCGGGTACCTGCCGGTCATGATGATTTCTCCGTCCAGAACAATGGCAGGAAGGTTCTCCACACCTTTTTCATTGATAAGCCGGTTCACAGCTTGATTGTTGACAAATTCCATCGGCGCATTTGTAAGGTTGTAGCGTTCAACCACAATGCCGTTTTTCTTCAGCGAATTAAGGACTGTCGAGATTCGAAGAAGTTCGGGATCAATTCCAACACCGCATAAACCTGTAGAACAGCACATGGCCGGCTCAAAAATCTGCATTTTTTTCATAAAAAATCGCTCCTTATCAAAATTTGTTTTTTAGTATGACTGGGTAAGAAACTACTTGTGCCAATTCTGTTTTGTCAGAAAGAATGGCATTGGCATTTATGTGCCGCATATATTTTGACTTTTGCATTTCCGATATTCTTCGATATCCTTCTTATAGGTTGGAAGTTCTGTTAATTTTTGCTGGAGATACTCCCAGAGTTCTTTGTTTCCCTGTTTGAATTGGTCACTTATTCGGTAGTGTGCCCATTGCGCTTCTTTAAAGCTGTCGAGAATACCGCAATTTTTTAAGATCGTCAAATGCCGGGAAGCATTGGATTGCGTCATTTTCAGTACAGCTTCAATTTCACAGACACACATTTCATTTTCCAATAATAAAGACAGAATTCTTAATCGGTTTTCCTCTGACAAAGCTTTAAATAAATCCACCATGTTTTCCCCTCCATCTCTACATGCGCATATATGAATATACTATGCGCTGATAATGCGCTTGTTACAATAACAGAGTAAAATTTTATCGGTTTCTGAATTTCTGAAACCACCCGTTACGATTCTTTCTCTTCAATCATTTTACAAAATTGTTTATGGCCGCCGGAAAGGTTGTATACCTTTTTAAAACCTTTATTAATCAGGATGTTTTGCGCGGCATTTCCGGTTACTCCTTTGTTGCAATAGGTTACGGTGACGGTTTCTTTATCCAGATTTTCCGCGGCAGAGCGCAGCTCGGCGTGAGGGATATTTTGGGCGGCAGGCATATGATCTTTTTCAAACTGCGCCTGCGTTCGCGCGTCGATCAGCGTGTATGGTTCTCCGGACTGCATCAGGCTGTTCAATTTCTCAGCTGTGATTAATAACCTGCCGCGCTGAATCGCATTGTCAAGAATCATACCGGTATACATAACCGGGTCTTTTGCGGTTGAAAACGGCGGGGCATACGCAAGATCAAGATGGAACAGGTCCTCGGCTTTGGCCTGATACGTAATTGCGGTCACGAACACATCGATGCGTTTATCCACACCGTCGAAACCGACAATTTGCGCGCCCAAAAGCCTGCCGCTCGATTTGTCGGCAACTCCTTTGATCACCATTTCTTTGCCGCCCAAATATTCCGGTTTGTTTGGTTTAATGTTGTGGCATACGGCAACATCGTATCCCAGTTCTCTGGCTTCCCGTTCCGAAAGTCCGGTCTGTGCGACGGTCATGCCGAAAATCTGAAATATTCCGGTACCGAGTATCCCTCTGAACGTAAGGTTTCCACCTGAAATATTGTCTCCGGCGATTCGTCCGGTCTTGTTTGCGGTGGAACCCAGCGGGCGGTACACCGGTTTTCCGGTAACCGCATGGAACTGTTCAATACAGTCGCCGCAGGCATAGATGTCCGGAAGATTAGTCTGCATCTTCGCGTTCACACGAATCGCGCCGGTAACACCGAGTTCGATACCGGCTGAAACGGCAAGCTCCGTGTTTGGCCGCACACCTGTTGAAATGAGGACCAGCTCCGCATCAATTGTTCCGCCGTCTGATAAAACAACCCCGCTGCCCGTAATTTCCGCAGCGGAAACACCGGTCAGAACGGCAACATTATTTTTTTCAAGATGCTCTTTAACGTAGACTGCCATGTCACGATCAAGCCCCGGCGTTACCTGAGGCAGCTTTTCGATCAGTGTTATATCAATACCAAGCCGTTTTAAATTTTCACATACTTCAAGCCCAATGAAGCCGGTACCGATAATCGCGGCGGATTTCGGACGGGCCTGATCTATAAAAGATTTGATTCGATTCATATCGCTGATATTGCGCAGGGTAAAAACATTGGCGCCATCCACACCCTTCATCGGAGGAACAACTGCGTGTGCGCCGGTGGAAATCACAAGTTTGTCATACCTGTCTGTAAAGACTTCTCCGGTCGAAAGATTCTTTACCGTTAGAACCTTTCGATCAGGAGAAATGGAAAGCACTTCATGCCGGGTGAAAATATCCACATGATACTTGCTCTTAAAGAATGCGGGGTCACGCGGGGTCAGCTCGTCTGCGCTTTCAACCTCGCCGCCGATATAGTATGGCATGCCACAGCCGGAGTATGAGATAAAGCTGTCTTTCTCATAAATAATAATTTCGGCGTCTTCGCTGTTTCTCCGTGCCTTGGCGGCGGCAGATGTTCCGGCGGCTACCGCACCTATGATTACGAATCGCATTTTGTACCCTCCTTAGAGACCTTACAAATACAGGTTTGCTGCTCCGTTGTGATATGAATCCAAAACTCCTGTACCTTAGCGACTTGTTCTGCATTCATGCTGTATCTTATCCAACACCCGTCTTTTCTATTATTCACAAGCCCGCAGTCTGTTAATATCTTCATATGATAGGAAAGAGTTGGCTGCGTACAATGAAATGATTCAAGAATATCACACGCACACATCTCCCCACAGGATAACATCTCAACAATTTTCAGTCTTGTTTCATCGGCCAATGCCTTAAAAATCGGGACATAATTCGCAGGTATTTCCATTAAAAACATCCTTTTAAGCCAATTTTATCGATATTTAAAATAAGATATGAAAAAACAGGTATATCTCCCCCGCATTTTTGAAATTACGATAATATAGAATTCTGTCTATATAACAATCATAGCCTCAATATAGACAATTGTCAATACGTTTTTTCACTTTGTTTTCTCCTCATTGCATTGGACAATCGCGTTGGGGTCATGCCGCTTTTCCATCACATGTCTTGCTTTTCGGTTGGATACGGAATCGAAGACGACTGAAAAATCATAGTCGGGCGGATACAGTTCGCTCGCGGGTGTTTTCAATTTTAACCGTTTATGGACAATCCAGCTTTTTCTGCCTTTTATCTGAACGCCGATTTCCCCACGCTCGTTTGCCAGATGAAATACAATGCCGATTTCTTTTTCCGGGTAGACGATGACGCTGTCCCCGAGCTGAAATTTGGCGGCATGGGAAGGAACGGCCGCCACCTGCCTGCTTTTATAAATTTTTTGAGCGGGCCGGACAGTCTCCAGCTGTTCATTGCCGAAAGGAATGTCCGGATTAAAATCAGGTGCCGGGCCGGTGGCGTCCTTTTGCCGGTATGCTTCCCGGTATGCCCGTTTCAGGAGCCGCGAAGGCAGTCCTAAGCGCTGTGCGATATACAGCGCGCAGCTTTCTCCCGCTTTTCCCAATTCGAGCCGATAAGTGGGCTGGAGCGTTTCACGGTCAAACGCCATCCGCGCGTTGGTCAGACCCGCAGTGGCCCCGGCATATTCCTTAACCTCCGGGTAATGGGTCGTAGCAACAAACAGGCAGCCCCTAACGTGCAGTTCATCCAGAACCGCAATCGCGATTCCCATGCCTTCCGCGGGGTCGGTGCCGGAGCCCAGTTCATCCAGCAGCACAAGGCTGTCCCGGTTAGCATGCCGTAAAATTTCGATAATATTGGTCATGTGCGCGGAAAAAGTCGACAGATTTTCCGATATGCTCTGCCCGTCCCCGATATCGCACAGGTAGGCGTTGTGCATGCACAGAATACTGGAAGAGTCAGCCGGAATATGGAGGCCGCTCTGTGCCATCATAGAGAGCAGCCCGACCGTTTTCAGCGCGACCGTTTTTCCTCCCGTATTAGGGCCGGTGATTACTACCCCGGAACACTTGTCGTCCGCTTCATAGTCCAGAGGTACGCAGACCTTTTTATCAATCAGCGGATGCCGTCCGTTGTGAATCGACAGTTTACGCCCGGCTGTAACGGAAACCGGCCGGGCATCCATCTGGGCGCTCAGCTTCGCTTTGGCAAATACAACGTCAAGGGTTTCCATCGCTTCTGTGTTGATTTTTATGGCGGAACGATTCTCATCGACCAGGGCGGTTAAAGTGTAAAGGACTTTCCGTACCTCATTCTCCTCTTCGATTTCCAGAGAAGAACATTCTTCCTGTAATTTCGCAACGGAAGACGGCTCTATAAAATAAGTGCCTCCGGTTCCGGAAATTCCCAGTACGCTGCCGGCCAGCTGATTTTTAAATTCCTTTTTTACAGGCAGGGCGTACCGTCCGTTCCGTGCCACAATGGTATCGTCCGAAAACCATTTCTTTTTGCCGCGCAGGATATCGTTTAGTTTTGTCTGCACCTGGGCTTTTGCCGTTTCAATTTTTCGCCGGATATCCCGCAGGGCGGAAGTCGCGCTGCTGTCGACCTGTTCATTCCGGATACACCGCTCAATTTCCTGACGGAGCGCTGACAAATCACACATGCTATTTCCGTAGCAGGCAATCGTATGATCAATGGCCTCCGCTTTTTTAAGGTAGGATTTAATTCGGCCGCAGGTTACGATGAACTGACCGATCGACAGCAGCTGTTCCGGAACCAGCATAGAACCGGCCTGGCTAAGCGTTAGAATCTCGCCGATCATGGTCATGGCTGTTAAAGGCGGAGTACCGCAGGAATCAAGAATTTTTCTGGCGGCGGTCGTTTCCTCCAATTTCCGGCGGCATTCGTCCTCATCCATGTAAGGGGATAAAGAAAGCAGCCGTGCACGCGCCTGTTCCGATAAGGCATTGGCGCAGAGTTTTTCTTTTATTTTATCAAATTCCAATATCTTTTCTGATGAATTCATATCAATGACTCCTAATAAAAAATAAAACCCGCAGATTCATGCTGCCGACATCTCAGAACATAGGAGAAAAAGCGCAATCACTTTAGGTGGACGGCCTAAAGTAACTTGGCATCTCTCTAAGTTGCTGAAAATGGCAGAATGCTCCTGCGGGTATGAGTCATCCAAATAAAACAGCGCAACAGGCCTGAACCCATTGCGCTTCCATAAGCCATAAGAAATACACTGATTTCTTATGGCTCAATTATAACTGGATGGTTATATTACGGCTGTCAGCCGCTCGGAAGCAGTCTGTAAGGGCAGATGTTCGGCGGCAATTTTAATACCGCCGGAAAGGCATAACAAAACAAGCAGATATTCTGCCCTTGTTCCTGTCTTTCATAACTTATTCAGTTATTTGTCACCTTTACAGACAAATCCGACATCAAAACCAACCTTTCAATTTAAGAAGATAAGAGTAATATAACATGATATTCTTCTTCTGTCAATTGCCGTTTGGAATACAAAGCCGGAAACAAAGCGCCGCCCCGGCAATCTGCCGGAGCGGCCCCTGCTTATGAATGAATTAATAGCTGTAATGGATGCTGTCTTTGTATTCTTCAAAGATTTTGCGGTTCAGCTCATCTCCGCCGTCCACGTTCGCGCTGTAGAAAACAGGCGGATTTTTCAGCCCGCTGTCCACCAGGGACTGCGTGGTCGCCGCGACAATGGAATTGAGGATCGTCGCGCCGATTACCGTGGAGGTGGGGCTTACCTTTTGCGAAATGCCGTCGATTGCAATGCAGGCATCGCCCTTTTCCCCGTGGTTGTCAATCACAATGTCGCTTACCTCATACAGGTTTTTACCGGACGGATGACGGGAGGAAACCGTTTTGGAATAGTTCAGGTTGGTAATGCAAATCACAGTCGCTTTTTGCTTTTTCGCCTCCATTGCCACTTCAATAGTGACGGGATTTCTTCCCGATACGGAGTGGGCGATCAAGACGTCTCCCTCGCGGATGGGAGCCTTCTGCGCAAGAAGCGTGCCGTATCCGGGAAGGCGTTCCATCCGGCTGGTATGGGTGATGGGGGAAGTGTCCACCATCACCTCGCTGCCGAAAATCGGATTGATTACCACCAGCCCGCCGGCGCGGTAAAACAGTTCCTGTGTCAGGATTCCGGCGTGGCTTGCGCCGAAGACATAGACGGAGCGCTTATCAAGAATCGCTTTTGTCAGTATGGATACGGCCTGCTCCATTGCGTCCGCTTCCTTTTCCTCAATCAGGTCAAGCAGACGCCGGATTTCCGAAATGTATGGAAAATTCATCATCAGACCACCGCGAACAGTTTATCAATCAGCCTTGCGATAATGCCGAACAGGGACAGGTCGTTGCCGCCGAAAATCAGCATCCAGTTCTGGATGGTGCCGGAATACATAACCGCTGAAATTCCGACGAGCGCAACCATGACGACGGCGGCGACGGCGGTGCCGATAATGCATCCGCGCATTCCGCCCTGGCCTTCGCCGATGACCGCAGCGGCGCCGCACTCAAAGAAGGAGGTGATGACGAGCGGAATCAGCATCACATGGAATACGCCGGCCCCGTTGCAGATCATGACCAGAATCGTGGAGGTAACCATGGCCGTAATAAATCCGATTAAGACTGCGTTGGGCTTGTAGTTGAAGATGATCGGGCAGTCAAAGGCGGGCAGCGCATTGGGCACCAGTTTTTCGGAAATGCCCTTGAAGGCGGGGACAATCTGGTTAATCAGCATGCGGACGCCCTGCAGCATGATGATCAGGCCCGCACCGAAGTTCAGACCCTGATTGACCGATACGAAAAAGAAGTTCTGACCTTTTGCAACCGAAGCGGGGATGATCAGACCCACGGCGATGAACATGATGAAAATGACTACCGCGCCGGTGATGGAGATTTCGCGGAAGAAGGAAAGTCCCTGCGGAAGCTTCATGTCCTCCGTGGATTTTTTCTTGTCTCCGACCTTGCTTGCGACAAAGCCGGAAATCAGACTCAGTATGCCGGTCGGATGGCCTAAGGTAAAGGATTCGTCACCGGTGACGGCAAAAACATATTTTCTGAGCAGCCAGGGCATTACAGACCAGTAAAGCGCGGAGAAAACAGCGCTGGTACCGATCAGAACCGGCCCGCGCAGGCCTGCTTCCACACCTGCCGCAACAAAGATGAACGGGAACCACCATAACATATGGCCTGTCAGAAAGATTGTTTTAATCGGCGTAAAGCGCGCGATCAACAGGTGAAGGATAAGGCCGATAAACATTGCGAGGCCCACGTCTCCGCCATAGGTTCCGGTAAAGGTTACATCGTTGAGCCCCTGGGCTGTTCCTGAGCCCGCCAGGGACTGGAACGCGGCGTTGATCGGTGAAATGGAACCGACCAGCATTCCCACGCCGGCGTTTAAAATCACCATGCCGAACGCTGCGAGCAGCGTGCCCTTCACAATCTCCGCAATGTTTTTCTTCTGAAGAATCAAACCCAGCATAGCAATCAGACCGAGTAATACCGGAGGATTGCGCAAAATATTCGTTGTAATAAAATCCATCATATCATTACCCCCTTATTTCCTGTCGCTTAAGAATTTTTCAAATACCCCTTTTACCTCAGCCAAGTCCATATACTTTTTTACACTGTAAATCGGTACGGTGCTTGTGCTTTTCAGTTCGTTGGCCAGTTCCGCGCTTGTGAAGATCGCCTCGCATGAGGCTCCTCTCGCGGAATTAATGTCGGTCGCTTCCACCTCGCAGCTGACGCCCATTTGTTTGCAGACCCGCTCCAGGCTCATTTTTAAAATCATGGACGAGCCGCAGCCGAAGCCGCAGACAGCAAGTATTTTCACCCTGCTCACCTCCTTACGTAAATTAGCCTGTTTAAAGAATAAGCGTTCAGTAGAGGGTTCATGGAGTTTTATCACCAGGAACTAGCCTTACTAAAAAACCAACAAAAATACCGCTCAGTCTTTGAAATACAGGATTTTGCCTGACTTCTATCTTTAATACCGGTTGATCAGGCTGATAATTTCTTTTTTATCACCGGTACGAAAGGTCTGGAGATTTTCTCTTTCGCACAGAATGTCGGAAAGGTTTGCCAGCGCGTCCAGATGGGAGGTGGAATCCACAGTGGCAAGCACAAGAAAAATATTCACAGGCTGCCCCATCAGGTCCACTTCATCCTTTACGACCAGCATCGACATTGCCACCCGGTTGACGCCGACCTTTGCCATTGCGTGCGGAAGGGCGAAATAGTCGTCCAGCACAATATAGGGGCCGAATTGGTTTACGCTGTCTATCATCGCGTCCACATAGGCGGGTTCAATGGAATGGTCTTCGATTAACGGCTTCGCCGCAATTGCGATCGCGTCCTGCCACGTGTCAACATGTTGTACCACATTTACGCGTTCGTCATAAATTAAATCTTTCAGCATCGGATTCTTTACCTCTTTGTTCTGTTCTTTCTCAGGATATATTAAAGCGGCCAAATCGTGATACAGCTGGCTTTCATTGGTGATATCCGCGTTTTTTCTGATCACCTGCATCAGAAGTTCAACGTCAAAGCTGTAGGTGAAACCGGAAAAATCAAGAAGCTTGTTCATAATGCGCTGGATATCCAGCTTTGTTAAAAAGGGATTGACCACGATTACGTTTTCATAAGCCGGCAGTTCAATGGTGGAAATAATATAATCATAGTAGCCCGTATAGTCCGCCAGCCTGCTGATGGCAATGGTATCCACCACTTCGACAGCGGGAATATACCGGTAAAGCTGGATTCCAAGGTTTTTGGAAATCATGAGTCCGTTCGGGCACACAAGCAGGACTTTGTTCCTGCGCACGCC
>DENA01000015.1 GCA_002359465.1 Ruminococcaceae bacterium UBA2656 | reverse complement strand
TGCAGGCGGCGTTTGATGCGTGGGGCTACTATCAGGAAAACAAAACAGGCATGTTTGACCTGAAGGGCAGATTTGTTTTCGCAGGAACCTTAAAATAGTGATGTGACAAGACAGTTGAATGTACGCGTGCGTACATTCAACTGTCCGATTTAAAAATGAGAAAAAGGTTCCGTTTATTTGAAAATTGCTATCGTGTTGACTTTGATTCATAAGTTTTCTGTGCCTGCTTATGAGACGAAAAGGACGGAGGAGTAATCATAATGTATGATGTTGTAATCATCGGCGCCGGGGTTACCGGGTGCTGTATTGCAAGGGAATTATCACGGTATCAGCTAGACGCGTGTGTTATTGAAAAGGGAGACGATGTTGCGTCGGGCACCTCAAAAGCGAACAGTGGGGTCATTCACTCCGGATTTGACGCAAAACCGGGATCTCTGATGGCAAAATTAAATGTTGAAGGCAATGCTTTGATGTGGAAGCTGGCCAAAGAGCTTGACTTTCCTGTAAAACAGAACGGCGCTTTGGTTGTAGCCACCGAACAGGAAGAAATTGGGCATTTGGAGCTGCTTCTTGATCAGGCCAATCAGAATGGCGTTCCGGGCGTGAAAATCCTTTCCCGTGACGAGGTTATGAAAATGGAACCCAATCTTACCGATAAAACGGTGGCGGCACTTTACGCACCCACGGGCGGAGTGATCGATCCATTTAATCTTGCGATTGCAATGGGCGAAAATGCCAATGTAAACGGTGTGGAGTTTCGATTTGAAACGGAAGTACTGCGGATTGACAAAAAAGACGGGAAATACAAGTTGGAAACCAATAACGGTACCATTGAGACAAAGTGTGTAATCAATGCGGCCGGTGTTTATGCAGATAAATTTCACAATATGGTCAGTGAAGAAAAGATACATATTACTGCGCGCAAAGGGGAATATCTGCTGTTTGACAAAACGTTGGGAGATCTTTTCACCGCCTCTGTTTTCCCGGTTCCGGGGAAAATGGGGAAGGGTATTCTCATTGCGCCTACTGTCCACGGAAATTTGTACGTTGGTCCGACTGCCAATGACGTGGAGGACAAGGAATCTACAAATACCACACAGGATATCCTGCAGCTTCTGACGGAAAAAGCGCGGGCAAATCATCTTTCCAAACGGGTCATCCCGATGAACAAGGTCATCACATCCTTTGCCGGGCTGCGCGCGCATCAGGACAAACATGATTTTATTATTCAGGAAGTCGCAGACGCCGAGTATTTCTTCGACGCCGCGGGCATTGAATCTCCCGGTCTTACCAGTTCGCCCGCAATCGGAGTTATGATGGCAAAGATGGTCTCTGAAAAGCTTAACTTAAAGAAAAAAGAGAACTTTGTCTCAACCAGAAAGGGCGTCTTAAAGCCGGAAAAGCTTACGGATGAGGAAAGAAATCAACTGATTAGGAAAAATCCGGCGTATGGCAACATCATCTGTCGCTGTGAAATGGTTACCGAAGGGGAAATTCTGGATGCAATTCACAGACCTTTGGGCGCAAGATCCATGGACAGTGTCAAGAGAAGAACCCGTGCGGGCATGGGCCGCTGCCAGGCCGGATTCTGTACGCCAAGAACAATGGAGATTCTCTCAAGGGAACTGCATATTGACATGACCGGGATAACGAAAAAAGGCGGCAAGTCAAAGCTCGTTATCTGTAAAACCAAAGAACTGTAAAAGGTTTACATGGAAGAAAGGCATGATGAAATGATGAAGTCATATGAAATTGTTATAATCGGCGGAGGGCCGGCCGGGCTTGCCGCAGCGTTGTCCGCCAGGGACTCGGGCATCAACAGCATCCTTATTCTGGAAAGAGACAGGGAACTCGGCGGAATTCTGAATCAGTGCATCCATAACGGATTTGGCCTTCATACGTTTAAGGAGGAGTTGACTGGGCCGGAATATGCTTCAAGATTTATTGAAAAAGTCCTTGAAAAGGGAATTGAATATAAATTAAATACGATGGTCATGGATATTACGGAATCCAAAATCGTCACGTACATGAACAGATCGGAAGGCATGGTGCATATTCAGGCCAAGTCTGTCATATTGGCAATGGGCTGCAGGGAGAGGCCGAGAGGAGCGCTGAATATTCCCGGATTCAGACCGGCCGGTATTTTCTCCGCAGGCACCGCCCAGCGGCTTGTCAATATAGAAGGCTATATGCCCGGCAGAGAAGTCGTCATTCTGGGTTCCGGCGATATCGGCCTGATTATGGCGAGAAGAATGACGCTGGAAGGTGCGCATGTACAGGTGGTCGCTGAAATTATGCCGTATTCAGGCGGCCTGAAGCGGAATATTGTGCAATGCCTGGACGATTTTGGAATCCCTCTCAAGTTAAGCCATACCATTGTGGACATTAAAGGCGTCGATCGTGTGGAAGGGGTTACGATTGCTCAGGTTGATGAAAAAATGAAACCCATTCCCGGAACCGAAGAGTATTACGACTGTGATACGATCCTGCTTTCCGTGGGCCTAATTCCGGAAAACGAATTATCCAGCAAGATGAATGTTCAGATGAACACCGTCACCAGCGGGCCCGTTGTCAATGAGAGCCTGGAAACCAATGTCGAAGGCGTGTTCGCCTGCGGAAATGTCCTTCATGTGCATGATCTGGTCGATTATGTTTCAGAAGAGGCTGCACTTGCGGGAAAAAATGCTGCGAAATATGTGCTTGGAAAATTCGGCGGACAGGGGAGTGATGTACACACTATTGAACTGGAAGCAGTTGAAGGAGTTCGCTATACCGTACCGAAAACCGTCAATATCAGCCGTATGGAAGATACGATAAAAGTGCGTTTCCGTGTCGGTAAGGTCTTTAAGGACAGTTACATCAGCGTGTATTATGACGATGAGCGTGTACTGCACCGCAAAAAAATCATCATGGCTCCCGGCGAAATGGAGGATATTACACTGGATAAGAAGAAGCTGCAGGAATATCCCGATTTAAAGAAAATTACCGTTAAGATCGAAAAGGAGTAAGGATCATAATGGAAAAGAGAGAACTGATTTGCATCGGTTGCCCGCTCGGCTGCATGATTACCGTGAACATGCAGGATGGAAAAGTTGTCAAAGTGACCGGAAACACCTGCCCCCGCGGTGAGAAATATGCCATAAAGGAGGTTACAAGCCCCACCAGAATTGTAACGTCTACGGTTAAGGTCGCCGGCGGCGACATTCATATTCTGTCTGTTAAGACCCGGGAAGCGGTTCCCAAAAATAAGATATTCGAATGTGCAAACGCTTTAAAAGCCGTGGAAGCGCACGCACCGGTCAAAATCGGGGATGTTATCTTAAAGGATGTCGCAGGGACGGGAATTCCTTTTGTAGCCACTAAAAACGTAAAATCGTTATAATCCCTGTTAAAAATTTTTAGTCATGTTATGTTTTTCTCAGCTGCGCGACAAATGGTCTGCGCAGAATTCGATTTTTCCTCAACCTTATTATAGATTATCAAATTAACACAGATATCGTTGTAATAAATGATTTAAATTATTTTATTCAGAGGGATGAACCGGACGCGAAGGTTATGGGAGTTGGAGTTGGTTACGGCGAAGCTTTCCGGTTTGGTCAGGACTGAAAAGCTGTGTAAAAATATTTAAGGTGAAGCAACTGTAATCATTGTGGTTACAGTAAAAAATATTGAAAAGGCTTTAAGGGAGGAAAAAATAATGGCTAAATATCTAATTGGACTGGACAGTGGGACGACGGGTCTCAGAAGTAAGATTTACGATTTGAGCGGAAATGTAATCGCCCAGGGGTACCGTGAATACGATTGCGTCTACTACAAACCAGGATGGATTGATCAGGACATCAACATGATGGTTGAAGCGATGTACGATTCGCTGGCGGATGTCGTTGCAAAAGGGAAAAAAGCCGGCGTTGATCCCAAAGAAATCGCGTCTATCGGCTTATCCACTCAGCGTATTCTACATATGTACGTCGATCATGACGGTAATGTAATGCGCAACGGCATGGGCATTTCCTGGCAGGATTCCCGCTGCGAGGCGGAAGCAAAATGGATGAGTGAATTCGGCGATGAATATACGCAGATTACAGGTCTTCCTGTAGGTACCGCCTGGGGAAGCGGAAAAGTAAAATGGGTTTTGAACAATGAGAGAGAAACCTATGAAAGAGCCTCAAAAATTCTGACCACACAGGAATATTTCCTGTATAAGCTCGGCGCGAAGGACGGATGGTTCCAGGATTGGTCAAATGCCTCTTATTTCGGCCTGCTGGATGTGCAGAGCATGGAATTCAGCGATCCGCTTCTGAAACGGTTCGGCATCAGCAAGGACAAACTGCCTTCACTGGTTGGCTCCGGCTGGCAGGTAGGGACGATTGACAAGTATGCGAGCGAGCGCACCGGACTGCCCATCGGCATGCCGGTCTGCACCGGCGGCGGCGACCAGCAGTGCGCCGGAATCGGCGCTGGTGTCATACGCGAAGGTTTGTGCGAAGTGACCTTTGGAACTTCCGGGGTCAGCCTTGCCGCTCTTGATACGCCTAAGCACGATCCGAACAAAAAAGTTTCTCTTTCGGCTGCCGCCTTCCCGGAAAAGGCGTGGGAGTCCGAAGGACTGCAGATGGCGGCGGCCAGCAGTTACCGCTGGTTCCGCGATACCGTCGGACAGGTCTGCAAGCTGATCGAACCGATTACGCAGACCAGTCCTTACCAGATTCTTGACAGACACGCGGAAAAGGCGCCTGTTGGCAGCAACGGGGTCATCTTCCAGCCGTATCTGGCAGGTTCCAACTGCCCGAACTACGACGGTACGGCTCGCGGCGCATTCCTCGGCCTCAGCTTTAAGAGTGATTTCGCATCGTTGGCCCGCTCGGTACTGGAAGGCGTTACACTGGAAGCCAGAAGTGTGCTTGAGGCATTTTATTCCTTTATCGATATTGATGAAATCATCCTGAGCGGCGGCGCGACCAACTCCAAGCTGTGGTGCCAGATTCAGGCAGACGTTTACAACCGTCCGGCAACGATGCTTAAGGAAGGCGAGTGCACCGTTATGGGAGCCGCTATCCTTGGCGGCGTGGGTGCAGGCGTGTTTAAGAATGTTCAGGAAGGTGTGGACACCATGGTTAAGAAGATAAGCACCTACGAGCCGAATCCAAAGACTGTTCCTCAGTATAATGAACTGTACGATTTGTTTAAGACCGCCTACAGCTCGCTTGCGCAGGGCGATTTCTATAAGAAACTCAACAATTTTACTGAAAATCATTAGAAGTATTTCCGGCTGCGAAAACCTTGCTAAAGGTTTTCGCAGCCCCCGCATTAAGGAAGGAGTTCACCATGTTAAATCAATTAATGCCTCCCGTATTTAAATACGATGTTGGCAATATGAAGGATTTGAATGAGCGGATTAAACGCTGGTCGGATTACGATCAGATACCGAAGATTGAATTGCAGGATGTAATTGCCGGGCAGGACGCCATTTTACAGTTGCCTAAAGCGTTACAGTCGCTGGATGTAAAAGCCGGACGCAGGGTATTGGTCACAATGGATGAAACGATTATCCTGCGCAAGGGCGAAAAGCTTAAGGAGCAAGTATTGAAGCTTCTTAGCGAAGCGGGTTATGCTGTCGAAAAACTCGTTTTGACAGGGGACGAATATGGGGTTGTTCATGCGGATGCGAAACAGGTCGAGAAAGTAAAGACACATCTGGACAAAACCTGCGCCGTGGTTTCCGTGGGGTCGGGAACCGTAACCGATATTTCCAAGCATGCATGCTTCCTCTATCAGAATGAAAATAAATGTGAGCGGATCCCGCTTATTTCCTTTATGACGGCCAATACAGTGCCCGCCTATACATCACGTTCTTCCATTATTACTAAAGACGGCGTCAAGCGGACATGGCCTTCCCGCACACCGAATATTGTCATGATGGATGTGCAGACCCTGATGGACTGCCCGCTGCATTATACGGTCGGTGGCGTCGGTGACCTTTTCCCGGTCTTCAGTGCTTTCGCGGATTGGTATCTGGCCGATTGTATGGGTACCGCAACGGTTTTGGATGCCTGCTGGCGTATTGTGGATGACATTAAGGACCTTTTGATTCCTTATATGGGTGAGATAGCAAACCGAACCTCTGTTGGTATGGAGGTATTGGGAAAATGCCTGCTGGTGACCGGGCTTACCATGACGTTCGCCCAAGACTCCGTGCCGGTTTCCGGCTATGAGCATGTCATCAGCCATTTACTGGATATGAGTGCAAATTATGATAAGAGAAAAACAGGGGTTCACGGCCAGCAAGTGGGTGAAGCGGATATTCTGGCACTGATTAACATGGAAAAACTCATTAGCGGCATTGATAAAAAACTGGCAGACGGCGGTATTGATATCGACAAATGTTATCCGTCAGCGGATGAAATGCAGGAAAAGGTGTTACAGACTTTTCTTCCTATTGATCCTACAGGGAAAATGGGACGTGAGTGCTGGAATGATTACAGTCAAAAGCTAAAGAGCTGGAATGATAACCGGCCGAAGTTTGAAGACTTTTTGAAAAATTGGCCTAAGCATCGCGCGATCCTGACGGAACTTCTTCCCCACAGTGCGCTTGCCTGTGCACGTGCGCTGAATAAGGCGAAACATCCTCTGCTGTTTAATGAATTGGATGCCCCTATCACAGAGGAGCGATTCCGCTGGGCAATGCGCTGCGCCAACCTGATGCGCAAACGGTTTACTTCCGCCGATCTAACTTTCTTCCTCGGATGGTATAATATGAAGTGGGAAGATGAGATTATTGACCGGTACTATGAAATTGTAAAAACCGTACGTGCCGAAAGTTCATCTGACGCTCATTAATATAAAAATCAGACTTCCTCTTCATTCTGTCGTAAAAGAGGAAGTCTTTGGAGGTTAGCCATGAACGACAATATGATAAAGGTAAACGCAGACCCTAACAATCTGCTTAAAAAAATAAAGTGTTTTGCTCTGGATATGGACGGGACGATTTATCTGGGTGAACAATGGATAGACGGGGCAAGAGACTTTTTGAAGCGGGTGGAAGAAACCGGGCGCAAGTATGTGTTTATGACCAACAACTCTTCAAAAAGTGCAGATGTTTATTACGAAAAGCTGGAACGCATGGGACTGAAGATTCGCCCCGAGCAGTTGATTACATCGGGACATGCGACAGTGGATTATCTTAAAAAGAATTTTCCGGGCAAAAAAATTTTTCTGCTGGGGAATCCCATGCTGGCTGCGGAATTTGAAAAGATGGGAATCGTTCTGGATTCCGAGCATCCGGATATTGTCATAACGGCGTTTGATACGTCTCTGGATTACAAAAAAATGTGCAAGGTTTGCGACTTTGTGAGAGAAGGCCTCCCGTACATAGCGACTCATCCTGATTTTAACTGCCCGACGGAAACCGGTTTTATTCCGGACGCCGGCTCCATTCACGCTTTCATTGAAGCTTCTACCAAACGCCGCCCCGATAAGATAATCGGAAAGCCAAACCAGGAAATTGTTGAGTATACATTGAAAATGACCCATTGCACGGTGGAGGAAACCGCCATGGTCGGCGACCGTCTGTATACAGACATTGCCGCAGGCGTAAATAACGGACTGACCGGAATCTTCGTACTCAGCGGTGAAGCACAGTTGAAGGATCTGCCGGATTCAGATGTAAAACCGCATCTGATTTTTGACTCCGTCAAACAAATCATCCCATATCTTTAAAAATGTGTTTTCTCCCCTCCTTCCGAGGAGCGAAAACATGAAATTACTTCACAATCAAAATTGAAAATGCTATAATGATCATAACATTTTCAAATAAGAACGGAAAAACGGATGCTATCACCCTCAGCCGCAGGCGGGGGTGATAGCGAAATCAATTTCACTGCATTTGGATTTGCTAAAGGAATGAATTTGAAAGAAGGACGGATGAATTGTCTATCAAACTGATGGCGCTGGATGTGGATGGTACTCTGACCGATGAAAAAGGAAAAATCAGCCCGGAAAATGCTGCTGCGGTAAAGACTGCGATGGCGTCGGGAATCAAAGTGATTCTGGCTACGGGAAGGCCTTTTCAGGGGGTGGAATCCATCTGCCGGGAACTGGGCCTGAACGGGCCGCTGATACTCGGAAACGGAGCGTTGGTTCTTTCGGACAGCGAAGTATGGTTCGAGGATTTTCTGTCTTCGGATGATCTGAAGACCGTCTATGAGCATGGAAAGACGGTTGGAAATTTATCTATGCTTGCTTTTCAACCTGATATTATTCCATATTGGTTCCCAAAAGGGATGAACAAAGACTGGTTGTCCGGTATTTTGGATTCTTTCAGGCTTTACAAACGTTTTGACGTTTCTTCACCCGGCGATTTGCCCTTGGAACGGGTGAATAAGGTCATGTATCTGGGAGATGCGCAGTCGGTTTCCAAAGCGCTGGCCACATGGCCGGAGAAAATTAAACATCTTGCCATAGGGCGTTCATACCCTTATCTTGGAGAAATCAATACCACCACTGCCAACAAAGGCAGGGCGCTGTCCATTGTGTGTGAACGGCTGGGGCTCTCTCCGGATGAGGTCATGGCGGTTGGAGACGGTGAGACTGATTTGCCCATGTTGGCATTCGCAGGAACCGCGGCATTTGTCAGGCGCGGCGCTGAGATGCCTCCGCTGCCTGATCATACCATTGTGGTCCCACAAGAAGAATGCGACCGCGGTGTCGCTTGGGCAGTTCATTATTTATAATATACGGTTTTGCCAGGGAGGCGTAAATTTTACAGCTTTTATACTGAAATTTAACCTTTCTAAAAATTTGCGCACTGCCTGTTAATAATAAAGGGGCTGTCTGTTTACTCATAGAGGTAAACAGACAGCCCCTTAAGTTTGCTTTAGTATGGCATCGCCTCATCCATAATTTTTATTGAGGCATTCAGTGATACAATTTATTTTCCGCTGTTCACTTAGTCGTGAGAGGATGCCGTATTGAACCGTTCTACAAGCATTTTCAGTGTCTGTGCCTGACCGTTCAATTCTTCGCTGGATGCCGCGCTTTCCTCGGAGGTAGCGGAATTGGTCTGAACAACAGCTGAGATCTGGTCAACCCCCGTGGTAACCTGATCGATTGACAGGGACTGCTCTTTTGAAGCTTTCGAGATTTCATTGACAAGGTCGGTCGTTTTCTGTGCGCTGTCAATAATCAGATTGAGTGATTGGGCGGTTTCGTTTACGATTTTCGTGCCGTTGTTTACGGAACTGATGGAATTTTCAATCAGCGTTGTGGTATTCTCTGCGGCTTCGGCGCTCTTGCCCGCAAGATTCCTCACCTCATCCGCCACAACGGCAAAGCCTTTGCCCGCAGAACCGGCGCGGGCAGCCTCCACCGCTGCGTTCAAAGCAAGAATATTGGTTTGAAAGGCAATATCCTGAATGGTCTTGATAATTTTTCCGATTTCATTGGAAGACCTGCTCATATCGTTCATGGCCTCTACCAGCTTTTGCATCGATTTATTGCCGCGTTGTATTTCCACGGAGGTCTGCTCCGCCAGCTGGCTTGCGGTTGCCGCGTTGGATGCATTCAGGTTTACCTGGCCCGCAATCTCCGTAATGGATGCGGAAAGCTCCTCAATGGAACTGGCCTGCTCCGTAGCCCCCTGCGCAAGGGCCTGAGAAGCACTTGCCACCTGATTGGAGCCGCTCGCGACCTGTTCGGCGGATTCGTAAATTCCTGTGAAGGTTTTCGTCAGCGTAGTTTTAATGTTTTCCAACGAGTCCTTGATTTTGGAGAATTCTCCGACATAATCGCACTGTAGGTCAAAGGCCAGGTTGCCCAAGGCAATCTGATCTAGAACAGAAGATACCTCCTGTATATACTGAATATACTGCCTGAGCCTGTCCACTGTCCGGGAGAAAGCATCCGCCACCTGACCTGTTTCATCACCGGATGTAATTTTAAGATTAACGTCCAGATTCCCGTCCGCAATTTTGCCCGCCGCGTCCTTCAGCTTTTTAAGCGGCCGGATAATTCCTACGGACACCAGAACAATCAGCGCAACCAGAATAAACAGAGCAATCAGAAAGACAACGAAGACCGAAGTCTGCACGGTATTGTAATTCGCGTTGAACTCTTTTTCCGGCAGACCGGTCGTAACGGTCCAGCCTGTAGTCCCAACCGGGGACACATAACCGTAATTTGTCTGGTTCATCGCGGTGTATGTAATTGCGCCCGCCGTCTTGCTCTGGATTGCGGAGATGATGTTTTTTGACATGCTGGTTTCAGAAACGTTTTTATCGTCAGATGCCTTGTCGGGATGGTAAATTAACTTTCCGTCTCCCGTGGCAAGCATATAGAAACCGGTATTGCCGAGTTTATAGTTTTCTACCATTTTTCGAAGGTTCTCAATGCTGAAGTCTATCGCCGTAACGCCCAATAAGGTTTTGGTACCTGTTTGATATACCGGCGCGACCACGCTGACAACCCATTCCTTTGTATGCGCATCCTGATACGGTTCCGTCAAAACAACCGTCTGCTTTTGCAGAAGCTCTTTGTACCATGAGCGTTCCGTAATATTCCAGTCCGCTCCGGACAAATATCCGTCCGACTGTGTGTACTGGCTGGAATCCACATCGGCGATCCAGGAAATCACGATATTGTCCGGGTCGCTTTGCTTTACACCGTTCAGTGAGCGTTTCGCGTTGGCAAACCCTTCTGTGGCTGTAAGCTTTGTACCGGGCACCGATTTTAAAAAGACATCCTCGAATTGCGAGTTCGCCGACATTTGTTTTGCTATTTCCATATATTTTGAAAAATATTCCTGAATCTGGTAG
This sequence comes from Ruminococcaceae bacterium UBA2656, assembly GCA_002359465.1. Classification (GTDB taxonomy): domain Bacteria; phylum Bacillota; class Clostridia; order Oscillospirales; family Acutalibacteraceae; genus Caproiciproducens. The sequence continues at coordinate 132,210 of DENA01000015.1, read as the reverse complement.
GACGCCGCCTGTGATTTCGAGGTAAGCTGGCTGTTCGTCAATTGTGTAACAGATTGCTTTACCGTTGTTAAAACGATTGAGGCTGTAATGCAAAATACCAGGGCAACCGGTACACCAACCGAGAGAAGCATTTTCGATAATAAGCTTTTTTTCGTTTTCATTCCTTTAACACACTCCTTTAACTTTCGGTCTTCCTATACCCATTTATCGGCATATTCCCTTAAAATATTTGGAATAAATACAGGAATCGTCAAATTTAGCAGGTTTACTACTTCAAAATTTCTCCAAAGAAAAATTTTAGATAATAATGAAATATTATACATAATAGAAAAGGCCGGACGGCAAAAGTGATTTTTGTCCAACCGGCCCGGTTTATTTATTCACTTTACTGTTTTTTCCGCTCAAAAGATTCACAGTCGGTGCATTCCTGAACAGTTGGGTCCGATTCGTGAGTACCAACTGAGATACTGTCCAAGGCACAGTATTCCTGATTCAGACAATGATATTCACACTGGTCTACAGAACATTTGATGCTCGGGTTTGCTTTGCTTTTATCCATTAAAAAGACCTCCTTTCCAACAGCTATTTTATCCATGAAATTTCAAAATATCAGTTGGAAAGAGGTGGCCTCAAAACAAATCGTTTTTTAATTTAAAAAGGATGAATATGAAAATGCTGATGTGTACTCCCCGGATGCCGGTGGTAGTATTCGTCAATCAGGTTGACTTTTTTCAGAAGGTCAATATCTTCCAGCAGTTCCTGGGCGGGCTTATCCGCGGCAATGGTGTGATCTTCGCCAAACAGGATCGCCCTGTCCGCGATTTCCTGTACCATTTCAAGATCATGCGTGGAGGATATCAGCGTTTTCCCGGCTTCGTGCAGCTTAATCAAAAAAGAGACAAACCACCGCTGTGTTCGGGGGTCAAGCCCGTTCAGCGGTTCGTCAAAAATAAGGACCTCCGGGTTCAGCGCCAGTACGCAGGCGATGGCTACCTTCTTTTTTTCCCCACCGCTTAAATGATAGGGCTGGCGGTGGCGGAAGTCCTCAATATTTAACAGCGCGAGGCAGTCCTGCACCCTGCTTTCCACGTCGGTTTCCTTCATGCCCATCTGCCGCGGGCCAAAGGCGATTTCATCATAGACGTCGGAGCAGAAAAGCTGTGTGTCGGAATTTTGGAACACAAAGCCGATTCTTTGATGGAAACGCTTGGAAAACGCGGCGTCCTGCATCTTCTTTTGTGTAATCGTTTCTCCGTCAAACCGGTACTCTCCGCCGTCGGGAAAGATAATCCCGTTCAAAAGCTTTAGAAGAGTGGATTTGCCGCTTCCGTTTACACCCATCAGCGCAACGGATTCCCCTTTGCCGATGTGCAGGTTGATCTTTTTCAGAGCCGCGCACCCCTCATAGGAATATGATACATCCTTTAACGCAATCATTTATTATTCATCCTATAGCCATTTCATTTTTGTTTGTAAATTTGATAACGAAACGATAGCAATTACAAAAATCCAGTGGAATGAATTTCGTTGTCTCCCCCGCCGAAGGCGGGGGAGACAACATCTGTTTTTCCAATCCTTATTTGAAATTGCCCTAAATATGCTGCAAGTACGCAAAAATCAGAACCAATACAATATGAACCAGTATATAGAGAAAATCTGCGGCGGTAAATCGGATATGCCGATTTACACAGTAATCCCCGGTAAATCCTCTGCATTCCATGGCGGCGTACATGTCCTCAGCCATTTCCTTTGACCGGATAAACATGGTGCCGGCGATTCCGGAAAGAGAGGAATATTTCCCCGTGTTTTTCCCCACCGACCTCAGCCTTAGCGAATACAGCATATTCAGTGAAAAATCACCCAGCATGACGATGTATTTAATGGTGATGTCCAGAACAAAGATGAAAAGATCGGGAATAAAAAAACTTTTCAGCGCTCCGGTAACGGAATGCCACCCGGTGGTGTGGGAAAGAAGGCTGATCGCCGTGACAGTCGCAAGTGTTTTCAAAGGAATCATTACCAGACTGTACCGGTTCCCCATAAAAAAAGAAGGCAGCAGAACCAAAAACGAAAAAAAGGAAATAATCAGTCCCGCTTTCAGTATCCGGATGATTTTCTCCGCAGGCAGAAGGCTTAAAACCGCAAGCAGATAAGCACCGACGGCGGCGACAAATAAAATATTTTTTGAAACGGAGAGCAATACAATCAGCAGAAAAGTGCATTCAACCTTATAGACCGCATGTACGCTGTATTTGCCGGTTGTGTAACCGCTTTGCGCCCGGATGCGCGAAAGGATGCGCAGCAGGGATAGGATGCTTTTATCAATAAAAGTGTCCCTGTCGGAAAGCGGCTGGTAATTTTCATCCTTTAGCAGCCATTCGGGCATAGTTTACTGTTTCCTCCCAGGTTTATTCATGGATACTGTGATTTGTCTTTTTGAATGAAGATATAATTTTAAATAGAATCAGTAAGACGGCGACTCCCGCGACGGCAGAGAGAATATATCCCGCAGCCTCTGGTATGCCGGCAACCGAATAATCGGGCATGATCGCTTCAAAATTGATTCCGCTTTTCATTTCCTCCGGGATAAAGCCGAGCGCGCTTCCGTTGGAAACGACCTCTTTGATCTCATCCGCGCCCCATTCGCCCCACGCGGTGCCGGTGGCAAGCAGGCCGAGCGGCGTCAGAAGAATGAGGACGGCAATCAGCCCGTAGACCGCTTTGCCTTTTTCTCTTGCCCCTTCATAGATCGTGCCCGGCGAGACTTTTTTAATGAATGCGAAAATAGCCACAGTAAATAACAGCTCTACCACGCCGGCCACAAGAAGATGGGGAATCGTCATCGCTGGGATGGAAACAGACAGCGGATACGGGCTGTAAAGCGGCTGCCCGGCGGCATTTTTGAACAGGAGCGGCTGAATGCCGAACTCAATCGCGGCGCACAGCGCCGCAGCATTAATGCCTATGTACGAGCCGAGGGCAATCCCGATATATTCCCCTTTTTCGGAATGCACCCTGTCTTTAATGAATTTATATACGGAATACCCGACGAACGGCAGGACAAACGCCATATTGAAGCAGTTTGCCCCAAACGAAAGAATTCCGCCGTCGCCGAAGAACAAAGCCTGAATCAGCAGGGCCACCGAAACGGAAATACAGGCCGAAAACGGTCCCAGCAAAATTGCCAGAAGCGTTCCCCCAACGGCGTGGCCGGTTGTGCCGCCCGGAAGGGGTACGTTGAACATCATCATCAGAAAGGAAAAGGAGGCGCCGATGCCCAGAAGCGGCATTTTGGCCCTGGTAATTTCTTTTTTCACCTTTTTTACGGAAAGCGCCCATACCGGAACCATGACCGCGCCCATTGCCGCGCAGGTTGAGGGACTTAAATAATTATCGGGAATATGCATTTTTACTACCTCTCAATCACAAAAAAATAACCCAAAAAGAAACTACTTCAGTAGCTGCTTTTTGGATTCATCAAATGAAAAAATTTTGATTGAAAGCCTTCATGACTTATATTATCATAACTTTATCACAGGGCGGTTCTTTTGTCAACCGATAAAATATACGCACGGTTTGGCAACTCATGGAAATTCTTTCAAAATTCATCAGAATATTATTGACAAAAGGTCCTGTATAGAACATAATCTAATTGGAATAGATCGTTGGCGTATTGCGTTTTTTAAAAAAAGTCAAAATCCTGTGTTGAATTCAAACCGGGCCGATTCTTGAGATCGGCCCGGTTTGATCGCCTGACACAGATATCCGGCGATCCTCCAGGGAAAAGGCAGAAGCGCTTTTCGCTGTGTGCGGAGGTGTTTCAATATTTTATAAAGTACGGAGGGGTAAGAATGAAGGTACTGCTTATTAACGGAAGTCCCCATGAAGAGGGCTGCACGTATACGGCGCTGTGTGAGGTTGCCGGCGAGCTGGAAAAAGCCGGCATTGAAACCGAACTTTTCCACGTGGGCAAACAGCCGATCCGGGGCTGCATCGGCTGCGGTTACTGCAAGAACAAAGGCAATAAATGTGTGTTCGGCAACGACACAGTGAATACCGCGCTTGAAAAAGCCAGAGATGCGGACGGTTTCATTTTTGGTTCTCCCGTTCACTATGCGGCGGCGTCCGGTATGCTTACTTCTTTTTTGGATCGCTTTTTCTACGCCGGAACCGTGCTGAAATACAAGCCGGGAGCGGCTGTTGTAAGTTGCCGCCGGGGCGGAGCCGCGGCCGCGTTTGACCAGTTGAACAAATATTTTACGATTTCGAGCATGCCGGTTGTTTCTTCCCAATACTGGAACATGGTGCACGGGAATACACCGGATGAGGTGCGCCAGGATTTGGAAGGAATGCAGACCATGAGAACCCTTGGCAAAAATATGGCCTGGCTTTTAAAATCCATTGAGGCCGGAAGGNNCAGAATCCATTGAGGCCGGAAGAAAGGCGGGCGTTACCCTTCCGGAGGAGGAAGAGCCGCAGAGAACAAATTTTATCCGGTAAAGACCTGTTGCGGCAGTACCATACAAAAAATTGCCTGTACCGTAAAGGAACAGGCAATTTTTTTATCATTTTCCGGCCAGAAGAAAATAGAGAATAACCACCAGCCCCAGTACAATCCGATAATAACCGAAAGCCTTGAAGTTGTGTTTTTTAATGTACCCCATCAGGAATTTTATCGCGAAGACCGACACGATAAATGCTGTAATCATACCGGTGATCAGAATCAGGGCTTCGCCGGAGGTAAATACAAAACCGAATTTTAAAATTTTGATAAGGCTGGCGCCGAACATGACGGGTATCGCGAGGAAAAATGTAAATTCCGCGGCCACGCTTCTGGATGTTCCGATCAGCATGGCGCCGATGATAGTAGCCCCTGAGCGGGAGGTTCCGGGAATCAGGGCAAGAATTTGGAAAATGCCGATGAAAAAGGCCGTTTTGTATGTGAACTGTGAGAAATTGCGTATGGCCGGCCTTCTGTTTCGATTATGGTTCTCGATCAAAATAAACAGGACGCCGTATAAAATCAGCGTGACCGCCACGGTCTGATAATTGTAAAAGATTTTGTCAATCTTGTCGTCGAACAGGATGCCGATAATGCCCGCCGGTACACAGGCGGCAAGAACTTTCAGCCAAAGGTCGACGGTTTCCCGTTTCTGGCCGGCCGTCTTTTTAGGGGAGAAGGGATTCAGCTTATGAAAATACAGCACGACGACGGCCATGATCGCGCCAAGCTGAATCACAACCAGAAACATTTCCTTAAAAGCGGGGGACACGTTCAGTTTGATGAATTCATCGGCCAAAATCATATGCCCGGTGCTGCTGATGGGCAGCCATTCGGTAAGCCCTTCAATAATTCCTAAGAGAAACGCCTTGAAGATATCAATTATAACCATAATCATCACTCACATATTCCTTATCAGTTTAACCGGTGCTTTCGCCTGGTTAGCTTCTATTATAAAATACTTACCTGTCAAATACAAGGAAAATAAGGCTTCTTATCCTGAGGGAAAAAGAAACTGCCGCCTCCTGCAAAAATCCGCAGGGGCGGCAATAGGAGGAAGTGAACGGCGTCAGGCGGCGGGGCGGCGGTAGATATCAAAAAGCCTTTTGAAGTTCGGACGCCCCGCAGAGTCGAGCAGATGAGCGGATTCATCCGCGTCTTCGCTCCGGTTTTCGTTCAGCGCGCGGACAATCGCTTCCGCGTCGTGGATGCCGATGCCGTGCCCGTAATACTTGCCTCCGCTCAGGTCAATGACATTTTCACCCTGCCACTCGGGGGTCAGCGGGTCGACGTCGGGATTTGCGAAATACCTGCGGTCCCCCGGCAGGTACACGTCTCTTTTGCTGATATAGCCGACTTCCTGAAGAAGCCTGTCAATGTGATGCCAGTTCATCAGCTCAATTTTCGGAAAGGTTCTGTCGAACAGGTCTTCCCCGTAAATGGTTAAGAGCGCCTTATAATAGACAATCATCATGGCAGTCGCGCATTCCGTACCGTATTTGGAGCTGTTTTTGTAAATATCCATGATCGCCTGGGAGGGCCTTATGCCGTCTTTCAGGAGGAAGCCCCCTTCCGCCGTCCTTTTCCAGTAATCCGGATTGCATCTGGTTTCCCGAAAAATTTCAAACCCCAATCCGCTTCGGTAAAGCTGCTTGGAGGCTTCGATGATTTCCCTGCGCATGGTAAGCTCGAATTTCAGCTGATCTGCGGAATCGTATGCGTTTTTTGAGCTGCTGGAAGCGAGCGCGTTCAAAATAATGCCTTCTATGCTTCCCGGTGCGAATTCCCCTATACTTTCCGGCTGAACCGTGTTGCCCGCTATCACAATCATACAAGTTCCCTCCGGCCGTATTTGGCGATGTCTATTTGCCTGTTCACCGGATACCGCATCCATTCATTCCAGGACGGCTGGTTTTTGGAATGTAGGGTGTTGGAATAGTTTGCAAGCGCGGCTCTTTCTTCCTCTTTGGCGTTATAAAAGCGCTCCAGATTCAAGCGTTCCTCGTCGGTCAGGGGGGTCAGCGGCTTGTTGCAGCGCGGAGAAACGCCTTTACACAGATACTTCGCCTCCAGGCTCACTCCGCAGACAGAGGGAGAGTTGGTCAGCTGCATGCTTTCCCCTGTAAAATAGACATAAGGGCTGTTGTCTTTCAGCCACGCCAGATAGGCGGCGTACTGCTTCTGCTTGTCGCTGTTTGTCCGCAGAGGAGTATCCTTCGGGATGTTCAGCAGCACACGCGCCAGCTCCACGTCCTGCTGAACGGGGGAGCGCAGCCTTGCCGCAATGTGGCGCAGTGACTGCGCGTCACGGGACTGGAAAAAGGCCCAGATCAAATCATGGTTGTAAACGCCCTTCCGGTTCCGCTGAAAGATCAATTCCGCCATTACCGGCAGAACTGTTTTTTCGTGGTGTGTTTTCACCAGAACGGATGCGGTGATATCCAGAATCTGGTCAAACTGGCCGCTCATACCGTCGTCGAGCATGCCGGTATTGAACATCCACAGCAATACGGAATGGACGGCCTCGCTCTTTAAAGAAAATCCGCCGCCCGGCCCGCCTGCCGAATGTTTTGCGTCCGTTATTTTTTGGCATATGTTCAGCGCAGTTTGGTTGCGCTCACTGAGTTCCTGATAAAGATCCAGCTCCCTGATTTCTTGCTGGAGGACAAACAGGGAAGCAAAAAGGAGCCTGCTGTCGTTGATCAGCCTGACGGCATTTTGCCTGCTTCTTTTTTCCGTTGTGATAAAAATAAATCTGCAGGCATCCGCTCCCCGTGTACGTCTGGTACGGTCCAGCTGGTTTGTTGGGCCGTGATTGCCCGAATTCATTCTAATCCCGCCTCTTTCGGTTATGGAATAGCCCCCCGAAGGGGCCTTCGTTCCATAATATTTTGAAAGGGCATTTTTGTTTCTGGGTTTATTGGGTAGACGGTAAAAATAGAAGAAACCGATTGTCCGGATAACGGCTGTCATACGGGCGCAAAATAGGAAAAAGGCCGATTGACAAATCCTGCGAAATCATATACATTAAAATCACGGTAAATTAATAGATAACAGGGACTGAACATCACTATCGTAAGGACGTGAGCGCTTGAATTTTATTATCACAGCGGGCGGTACGCGGGAGAGAATCGACGCGGTCAGAACCATTGCGAACGAGGCGACGGGCAGGCTGGGCAGCCTGATTGCGGAGGAACTGGCGCGAAGGCTTGAAGAAAAAGAATACGAGATCTATTATCTGTGCGGGACAGGCGCCTGCCTTCCCCGCATAAAGGACGAAAAGATTCACATCATGCGTGTTGAAGGCACGGAGCAGCTTCAAAATACGTTAACCCGGCTGCTGACGGAGAAGAAGATCGACGCGGTCATCCACTCCATGGCGGTGAGCGACTATAAAGTAAGCAGTGTTACAACGCCGGAACAGATCGCGCAGGCGCTGGCGGAAAGATTCCGCGGCCCGCAGCCGGCACTTTCCGAAGCGGAGTGGCAACGGGCGGTCACACAGGCGATTGCCTCGCGGCCGCTCAGCGCGGAGCACAAAATCAGCTCTGAACTGGAGCACCCGGTGCTGGTGCTGGAGAAAACGCCGAAGATTATCGGCATGATTAAAAAGACCAGCCCCAAAACACTTCTGGTCGGATTTAAGCTGCTCAGCGGGGTAAGCCGGGAAACGCTGATAGAAACGGCGTGTGCTTTGCTGAAAAGGAACCGGTGCGATTTTGTCCTTGCAAACGATACGGACTCCTTCCGCGGTGGGAACCATGAGGGTTTTCTTGTGGATGAAAACGGGGATTATATAAAATTTTCTGGCAAAGAACAGATTGCAGAGGGAATAGCGGACAGCGTGCTGAAAAAGCTTTTGGAGGGAAAAGTATGAAACATATGATTCTTGGAGTGACCGGAAGCATTGCGGCTTATAAAGCCGCCGATCTGGCACACCGCTTTTTTAAGGCCGGGTATGAGGTGGAGGTGATCCTGACGAACGGCGCGACGAAATTCATAACGCCACTGACCTTTCGCAGCCTGACGCAGAACCGCGTGTACACGGATGTGTTTCAGGACGATTTTCCCCATGAGATCAAGCATATTTCCCTTGCAAAGAAGGCGGATGTCGTGCTGATCGCTCCCGCCACCGCCAACATCATCGGCAAGATTGCTTCCGGCATCGGGGACGATATGCTTTCCACCACGATTCTGGCAGTCAGAAACAAGCCGGTTCTGATTGCGCCGGCGATGAACACCAATATGTGGGAGAACCCTATTGTACAGGAGAATATAGCGAAATTAAAAAAATACGGATATCAGTTCATTGAACCGAAAGAAAGCCTTCTGGCGTGCGCAACTGTGGGAAAGGGCGCGCTCGCCGACGTGGAAGATATTTTTAATGCGGTGAGCGCCGCCGTAAAGCTGTAACACGGAATTCCCGATCTTCATAACTTCTCCACACTGTGCTGATAAGATATGGTCAAAACAGATTGAGGAGTGCATGATATGGGAAAACCACAGAACCATACACCTGATCATAAAGCAGATGGGAAGAAAAACAGCAAAGGTGTTTTTATCAGCGTCGGCTGTCTGGTCGTCCTTGCCGCGGCTTTTTTTGCCTTAAAAGGGCTGATCGGCCCTAAGACTGATTCTCAGGTCGGCGGGGCGCCGTCGGGTTCGGATGTTTCGATTGCAAAAAGCGAGATTACCGAAACCGCAAAATTTATTCCTTATAATGCCGGGGGCACCAATATGGAACTGATCGCGGTGAAAGCGCCGGACGGCACTGTCAGAACGGCGCTGAATACCTGTCAGGTCTGCTACGATTCCGGCAGAGGGTACTATGTGCAGGAGGGCGACGAGCTGGTCTGCCAGAATTGCGGGAACCGGTTTAAAATCAGCCGGGTGGAAAAGCAGAAGGACGGATGCAACCCCGTGCCGATTTTAGACGAAAACAAAAAGGACGGCGGAACGACGATTACCGTTTCACAGGACTTTTTGCAGCAGAGCAAAACCCTTTTTGAAAACTGGAAAAGATGACGCATGGAAAAGCAGAACCGACGGCCGTTGGTTCTGCTTTTCTTTATCCCAATAACCGGCGGGACGAATTCCTGTTTCGATCTTCATAAAATCTTCATAGCGAACTGATAGGATTCGCTTATAACAATTAAGAGTAATATATATATGCTGTCTCCCCCGCCATAGGCGGGGGGGACAGCGGGAAAGAATCCGTATATCTGAAAAGTTGCTGTAGAAAAAGGGCTATCCTGATGGGAGAGATGGTATGGAACAGAAGCTGGTTCAAAAAACACTAACCATAGAAGGAATGACATGCGCGAACTGCGCGGTTAAAATTGAAAGTACGCTCAGCGGGCTGGACGGGGTCAAAAAAGCGTCCGCAAGCTACGGCGGCACGGTGACCGTTGCCTACGACCCGGAAGTCATCGGCATTGAAAAAATCATTGCCGCGATTGAACAACTGGATTACAAAGTAAAAAACGGTCAGAATCAAAATATTCCGGCAAAAGAAAAAACACAGGAAAAGACAGACCGGAAATTCATCAATCAGCTGATCGGCATCGGTCTGCTCCTGTTTGCCGGATACCTGATTGTGCAAAATACGGTCGGTCTGAACTTTATTCCCGAGGTTTCACAGAATATGGGGTACGGGATTCTGTTTGTGGTGGGCCTGATCACCTCACTTCACTGTGTGGCGATGTGCGGCGGAATCAATCTTTCCCAGTGCGTGTCCTACCGGTATGAAGAGAATGATACAGGCAAATGGTCAAAGCTGAAACCGAGCCTGATGTATAACGCGGGCAGGGTAATTTCCTATACGGCTGTCGGCGGTATTGCCGGCGCGCTTGGCTCGGTCGTCAGCTTTTCCGGAACGGCGAAGGGCATCGTCGCGATTCTGTCGGGCGTCTTCATGGTGATCATGGGGCTGAACATGCTCGACGTGTTTCCGTGGCTGCGCAGGTTTGTTCCAAGAATGCCCAAATTCTTCGGCAGCCGGATTTATAAAAATCAGGGGAAACGCGGGCCGTTTTACGTAGGACTCTTAAACGGGCTGATGCCCTGCGGCCCCCTTCAGGCCATGCAGATCTACGCGCTGGGCACGGGAAGCTTTTTCGCGGGCGCAGCCTCGATGTTTGTTTTCAGCCTTGGCACTGTTCCTCTGATGTTTGGCTTTGGCGCGCTCAGTTCTTTTTTAAGCAGCAAATTTACGCATAAAATGATGAAGGTCAGCGCCGTACTCGTTATGCTTCTGGGCGTCGTCATGCTCAACCGGGGCTTTGCCCTTTCGGGAATCAGCTTTCCCGGCGGAATCACCGCCCAGGCAACCGGGTCGGACAATGTCGCCAGAATCGAAAACAACATTCAGACCGTATCCACAAAGCTGCAGTCCGGCAGCTACAGCCCGCTTGTCGTGCAGAAGGGCATTCCGGTAAAGTGGACCATTCAGGCTGACGCGGACGCGATCAACGGCTGCAACAGGACGCTTACGATCCCTCAGTACAACATTACCAAGACATTGGAACCGGGCGACAACCAAATTGAATTTACCCCGCAGGAAACCGGCAAAATCACCTATACCTGTTGGATGGGAATGATCAGAAGCGATCTTACGGTGGTTTCCGATCTGACGAATATTACTCCGCAGGATGTGGAGCAGCCCGGTGATTCCACGGCAAACGCTGCGGCGGCGGGCTGCTGCGGATAAACAGCGAAGAAAGGGAATTGATATGCTGAAAATTTTGGACAGAATCAAAGCTTCGGTTAAACGGTCTTTGGACCGTATGGCGAGGGAAAATCAAAAACAGTTTGGCGGCGGGATACCGGACTGCTGTAAAATGAACCGTCCGGCGGATAACCGGCCGGAGAAATACCGCGGGTAACATCTAAATTCCGAAGCAAAATGTGGTATAATAACCGCAAAGCGGTTATTATACCATTGGTTTTTATGTCTCTTCGGTTCGCCGCCTGTGCGGTGGCAGCAGGAGACGGACGATGATGGATCAAAACGGCAGGGCTCCTTTTTAAAGAGGCTTCTGTCTTTGGAGGCGGAGTATATTGAGCCGGAATGAAAAACGAATTCTGATTGTTGATGATGAGCCGAAGATTGTGGAGGTTGTAAAGTCCTATCTTGAGAGGAGCGGTTACGCCGTTAACGGCGTTTTCAGCGGAAAAGAAGCCTTTGACAGCTTTGAAAGGGAGAAGCCCGCTCTCATTATTCTCGACTGGATGCTTCCGGATATCACGGGGGAAGAAATATGCCGCACGCTCCGGAAAAAGTCCAGTGTGCCGATCATTATGCTGACAGCCAGAGTGGAGGAGGAGGATATTCTGCACGGACTGCATATCGGTGCGGACGACTACGTGCCCAAACCGTTCAGCCCTCGACAGCTTGTCGCAAGGGTGGAAGCGGTTTTACGCAGGACGGAAAGCGACTCGCCCGCGGTTATTTCCTTCCGTCAGGGCGAACTGACGGTGGATCTGGATGGTCATGACGTTCAGAGGGATGGGCAGACGGCCGGACTGACCCCCAATGAGTTTAAAATCGTCAGCGCGTTGGCAAGGCACCCGAAAAAGGTGTTTACCCGTGAGGAACTGATCACCATTGTCAGCGGGGATGACTTTAACGGATTCGACCGGGTGATCGACACCCATATCAAGAATATCCGCCAGAAGATTGAAACGGATACCAAAAATCCGCAGTATATTTTGACGGTTCACGGAGTCGGCTATAAGTTCGGAGGCGATTGAGCTGAAGTACAGTTTAAAATCCAAATTGTCGTTTTCCTACGCGGTAATATCGCTGCTGCTGGTGGCCGTTATCAGCTTTTGCATCAACGTTTTGCTGCAAAGCCAATTTCAGAATTACGTAATCAAACAGCGAGAGCAAAAAAACAGCGACATTGTCGGTATAATTGAAAAACAGTACAATGCCTTTGACGGCTGGAATACGGGTGTCATCGCAAATATCGGCGTAAATGCGCTGGAACAGGGCGTCATTGTCAAACTGAAAAGCGAAGACGGAAAAACGGTCTGGGACGCCACGGTTCACAATAACGGCCTTTGTGTGCAGATGCTCACGCACATGTCGCAGAATATGAACAGCCGTTATCCCGGCTTTAAGGGCGGATATGAGCAAAAGGTTTATTCCGTCAAAGCCGGAAGCCGGGAAGTAGGGCATGTTGAACTGGGGTATTACGGCCCCTATTATTTTACGGATAACGACATTGCCTTCTTAAACAGTATCAACACCATTTTGGTGTGGGCAGGTGTTTTTTCCCTTGTTATGGCGCTGCTTGCAGGCGCTTTCATGGCAAAGCGGATGAGCGGGCCGATCTCTAAATCCGTGAAAGCCGCAGGGCAGATTGCGAAAGGAAATTTCAAGCAGAGGATAACGGAAACCTCCGGGACAAGGGAAATGGCACAGCTGACGGACACCATCAACCATCTGGCGGATTCTTTGGAGGAGCAGGAAAACTTGCGAAAAAGGATGGCCGCCGATGTCGCCCATGAGCTGAGGACGCCCCTTGCAAACCTGCAAAGCTCCATGGAGGCAATGATTGACGGAATCTGGGAGCCGAGCGGGGAAAGGCTGGAGAGCTGCCACGAGGAAATCATCCGGCTGAACCGTTTGGTCGGCGATCTGGAAAGGCTGGAACGGTACGAGGCGGAGAATGCATCCCTGACGGTTTCTGAATTCGATGTTTCCGAGCTCATCCGTCATATCCTCCATAATTTTGAAACGGAATTTCAAAGGAAGGGCGTTGCGCTGTCTTTTGAGGGGGAGCCGGAAATCATCCGGGCCGACAGGGATAAAATCAGCCAGGTCATCACAAATCTTGTTTCCAATGCGCTGAAATACACGCCTGCGGGAGGACATACGGATGTGCGCGTACGGGGGACGGAACACGCGGCCGAACTGATCGTAAGCGACAGCGGGAAAGGCATTCCGTCCGGGGATATCCCGTATATTTTTGAACGGTTTTACCGGGCAGACCGGTCACGCAACCGGATGACCGGCGGCCTGGGGCTGGGGCTTACCATCACGAAAGCGATTGTGGAAGCCCATAAAGGGACCATCATCGTAACGAGCGAAGTGGACCGGGGGACCGTCTTTGCCGTCTGCCTGCCGAAATCCTGAAGCGGAACGGCAGCAAGGGAGCGGACGCGCTCATTGGAAATTATGACAAAATAACAAATAAATCTTCATATAATACGATATATATTTGTTATTCGTTCTATCTTTTCAATACAAATGATTAATGGTATAATTTTCTAAATAACACTCTCATCCATATACGCATCCCTTTGTGCCGAATGCTACGCGAAAGGACAGCTGAAGATGGCGGATCAATTTGTGCAGAATTTACTTGACCAGCTCCCGCTTGGCTATGCTTACCACCGGATGATTTTAAATGACCGGGGCGAGGCGGAGGATTACATATTTCTTGATGTGAACAGCGCTTTTGAAAAGATGACGGGGCTTGTGAAAGAATCCATTCTGGGGAGAAAAGTGACGGAAGTGGTTGCCGATGTAAAGACTGGCAGCTTTAACTGGGTTGCGTTTTATGGAGAGGTCGTTCTGACGGGGGAGACTCGTGAAACCACACAGTATATGGACAGTCTGAAACACTGGTACAAAACCACAGCTTTTTCGCCTCAGCCGGGCTGCTTTGTTACCATTGTTCAGGATCTTACTGCTGAAATGCGGAATATCGAGCAGTTAGAAAATCAGAAAAAGCAGATTGAAACCGCCTACAGAGATCTGGATATCGTTTTTAACAGCACGCATGACGCCATGTTCCTTGCCGAATACAATGAGCAGACGTTAAATTACATCAGACTGAACACCGCCCATCAAAAGCTGTCGGGTTTCCGCATACAGGATGTGCAGGGGAAAACGCCCGTTGAGCTGTGGGGCGAAGAAGTCGGCGCGGTGCTTCAGAAAAAATATCTCGCCAGTATGCTGTCGGGGGAAGAGACAACCTATGAAGAAAAGCTGAATCTGAAGCAGGGCGAAAGATATTTTCTGACCAGTCTGACGCCTGTGTATGAGAACGGCATTCCCAGATACCTGATCGGTTCGCGGAAAGATATCACGGAATCAAAGCGCCTGCAAAAAGAGAAAGACGAGCTTTTGCTGCGTCTTCAGTCCATGTTCAATGAGCATTCGGCCGTCATGCTGATTGTAGAACCGGAAACGGGGGAAATTCTGGACGCCAATCCATCCGCCTGCGCCTTTTACGGCTATTCCCGGGAAGAAATTCTGCGGCTTGCTATCCATGATATCAACATACTGCCGAGGGAGGAAGTGGTGGAACGCCGCTCCATGGCGATGCACCGCGATAAAAGGTATTTCCTGTTTCCGCACAGGCTGAAAAGCGGGGAAATCCGGCTGGTTGATGTTTATTCTTCTCCGATTCAATATGGCGGGGAGACCCAGCTTTTTTCCATCATTTTTGATGTAACGGACAGGGAAAAATACCGGGAAGACCTTTATTTTGAAAAGGAGCTGTTGAGCACTACCCTGGAGTCCATCGGTGACGGGACGGTTACAACAGATATCAACGGCAGGATTACTTCGTTGAACAAGGCCGCTCAGGAAATCGTCGGGTGGAAAAATCAGGAAGCAAAAAACTGCCGGTTTACGGATGTATTTCAGCTCAGGAGTGAAGAGACGGGAAAGACGGTGGAAGACCCTGTTTCCAAGGTGCTGCAAACGGGCAAGGTAATCGGGCTGGCTAATCATACCGTGCTTATTAATAAACAGGGAGTCCCCATCCCCATAGCGGACAGCGCGGCGCCGATCAAGAATGATAAGGAAGAGATTTTTGGGGTGGTCATGGTTTTCCGTGACGTGAGCAGGGACAAGGAGCAGCAGGAGCAAATCCTTTTCCTGAGCTACCATGATCCGTTGACGGGCCTTTACAACCGCCGCTTTCTGGAAAAGGAAATGGGTCGGCTGGATACCCCGGATCAGCTTCCGCTGGCGGTCATCATGGGGGATGTCAACGGGCTGAAAATTACCAATGACGTTTTCAGTCATGAGGCGGGGGACAGACTTTTGCAGAAAGCCGCAAGTATTTTACAGGATAACTGCCGTCAGGAGGACATCATAGCACGGTGGGGCGGGGATGAATTTTTAATTTTACTGCCCCGTACTACCATGGAAGCTGCACAGAAGACCATCCGAAGAATGGAAAACCAATTTGCAAGGGAAAGTGAAGGAGCTTTACATTTAAGCGTTTCTCTGGGCTGCGCGGTAAAAACGGTGTCGGAGGAGGCTTTGCAGCGCGCTCTTCAGCAGGCGGAGGAAAGTATGTATCATCAGAAGCTGCTGGAGGGAAAAAGCTACAAGAACAGCATCATCAACACGCTGCTTGCGACCTTATATGAAAAAAGCATGGAAACGGAAGAGCATGCGGAAAGGCTGAAAGATACCTGCCGCGCCATTGGGTCGCAGATGAAGCTTTCTGAAGAAGACATGAACGAACTGTCGCTGCTTGCCATCCTGCACGATATCGGCAAGGTGGGTATTCACCAGAGCGTCCTGCAAAAAAACGGATCTTTGACACCCAGCGAGTGGGAAGAAATGAAAAGACATCCGGAAATCGGGTACCGTATTGCCCAGAATACGCCGGAACTGCTGGTGGTGGCCGAGTATATTCTGTCGCACCACGAACGATGGGACGGAAAGGGCTATCCAAGAGGGCTCAGCGGTGAGAATATTCCCATTCTGTGCCGTATCCTCGCTGTGGCGGACGCTTATGACGCAATGACGAACGACAGGATTTACCGGAAAGCACTGAAGGCGGAAGACGCTCTTCAGGAGCTGAGCCGAAACGCGGGCACGCAGTTTGATCCGTACATTGTAGATCTTTTCGTCAAAACAGTCGAGAAATCCCTGCTTGTTTAACCGATTGCGCGGTTTCACAATGCCGCTGAAACGAAAGTAAATTCAAAAGGGACTTGGAGCAATCATGCTTCAAGTCCCTTTTGAACGGATTTTACCGGCCGCTTACCGTCTGATACGGCCAGGAACGGATTCCACCCATACTGCTTACATGAGTGTATCCCATTGCGGACAGCTGACTGCAGGCATTCGCGGCCCTTGCGCCGCTCAGACAATATACAAGAATTTCCCGACCTTTGTCTGGAGCAGCTTTCTCAATTTCACGATCCAGCTGATTCAGAGGCACCAGCTTGCTTCCCGGAATATGGATTTCCCGGTATTCCTCCGGGGTCCTGACGTCGAGCAGCAAAATGTCCGGATTTTCATCCAGCCTTTTTTTGGCTTCTTTTGGGGAAATATTCTGATATGTCTTTGTTTTGAATAATGTTCTCAGCATTTTTAGATCACCTTTTCTTTTTTATACGGATTTTCCTGTTGTTATAGTATAGCCGCATTTTCCTGCTTCTTCTGTGACTTGGTAACATAATGCCGACAGCACTTTCCAAAAGAGAGGAGAAAGGATTGTAAAATCGGCATATGAGTGCTATAGTAAAAAGACAATCTATTTTAAAGCAGCAGAAAGGTGATCAGGATGGAATTTATTGAAAGTATTATTGAGAGGGCGAAAAAAGAGAAGAAGACCATCGTCTTGCCGGAGAGCGATGATATAAGAACCCTTCAGGCCGCCGCGGAAATTCTCAGCGGGGGAATTGCAAATTTAATCCTTGTGGGGAATAAAGAGAAGATTGAAAAGCAGGCCGGAAATCTGGACTTGTCCAAAGCGCAGTTTGAGGACCCCCTGACTTCTTCAAAGCGTGAGGATTATATTCATACATTTTATGAATTGAGAAAAGCAAAGGGCATTACCATGGAACAAGCGGAGAAAATCATGACGGACAACGTTTTCTGGGCTGTCATGATGGTGAAGAAGGGCGACGCGGACGGAATGGTTTCCGGCGCGGCGCATTCCACGGCGGATACGGTTCGGCCGGCTCTGCAGATTATCAAAACGGCTCCCGGTGTAAAGACTGCGTCCAGTTTTTTCGTGATGTCCGCCCCGGACTGCGAATACGGTGAAAACGGCATTTTTGTTTTTGCAGACTGCGCGATCAATATCAATCCGAACCCGGAGGAACTTTCCGATATCGCCATCGCGTCGGCAAAATCATTCAAAGATATGGTTGGGGCGGAGCCAAAAGTCGCCATGCTGTCTTTCTCCTCTTACGGGAGCGGCAAGGACGAGCTTGTGGACAAAGTGGTTGAAGCGACGAAGCTGGCAAAAGAAAAAGCGCCCGGCCTTACTCTGGACGGGGAACTGCAGGCAGACGCGGCGCTGGTGCCGAGTGTCGCCAAGTCCAAGGCAAAGGGCAGCAACGTGGCCGGTCAGGCGAATGTTCTGGTTTTCCCGGATCTGAACTGCGGCAATATTGCATATAAGCTGGTACAGAGAATCGGAAAGGTAACGGCGTTCGGCCCGATCCTGCAGGGAATTGCAAAGCCGGTGAACGATCTGTCCAGAGGCTGTTCGGCAAAGGATATTGTGGGTGTTATTGCCATTACCGCGGTGCAGGCGCAGGTCTGAGAAACATCCCGATACAGACATGCAAATCATAATTTATAAAAATGGCCCGGGAGAGCGTTACCAAACGCCTTCCCGGGCCTGATTTTTTAAATATAGAACATAAATCCCGCTTCCTGCGTCCGTTTTTCTACGTCGTCTGCAATATCGTAAAGTGTAATCTTTGTCAGCTCGGATTCGATAGCGGAATCAATGACGGAAAAAACAGAATGCTGCATGGCCTGTTCCATTGCGGGGACTTTTTTCTCCACCGATTCTTCCGTTTTTTCAAAAAGGGATTGCTCAAGCGACCGCAGGATGGCATAGACATTTATTTTCTGAGGGGGCATCGCAAGCTTATACCCGCCCTGAGCCCCTTTGACGGCAATAACCAGTTCTGCCCTTTTTAAAAGAGAAAACACCTGCTCCAGATAGATTTTGGAAATTCCCAGCTTTTCCGATATGCTCACAATCGTAATGCATTCATTGCTGGTATAATTTTGCGCCATGGTGATCATGGAGGCAAGTCCGTACCTTCCTTTTGAAGAAATTCTCATGGTTTTCTCCTTCTTACAGCAATTTAAAATTAGAACTTAAAAAACAAATTTTTGGAATTGCTGTAAAGATAAAATTTTATAATACCTATTTATCATATCTTGAAAGAAGGATTCCGTCAAGAGGGGGCGCAGGTTTTGCAACGTCCCCTTTGTCTCTATTGACAATACGACGTCTTCCGGTTAGAATATTTTATATATTAAACATATATGAAATTATGAATCATCGTAAATTTGAACGGAGGTTTCTTAGATGCCAAAAATTTATAATAGTCTAACCGATCTCATTGGAAAAACACCCTTGCTGGAACTCACGAATTACGAGAAAAAGTATGACCTGAAAGCAAAAATTATTGCAAAGCTGGAATATTTTAATCCCGCGGGAAGTGTAAAGGACAGGATTGCAAAATCCATGATTGATGATGCGGAGGCAAAAGGGCTTTTACAGCCGGATTCCGTTATTATTGAACCGACCAGCGGCAATACCGGCATCGGCCTTGCATCCGTTGCCGCCGCAAGAGGCTATCGCGTGATTCTTACCATGCCGGAAACCATGAGCATGGAACGTCGCAATCTCCTGAAAGCCTACGGTGCGGAGCTTGTGCTGACCGATGGCGCCAGGGGCATGAAGGGCGCTATTGAGAAGGCGGATGAACTTGCCGCTGAAATACCTCATTCCTTTGTACCCGGCCAGTTTGTCAATCCTGCTAACCCGGAGGCGCACAAGCAGACCACCGGGCCGGAAATATGGGACGATACCGACGGTAAAGTTGATTTCTTTGTGGCGGGTATCGGCAGCGGAGGGACTATCACAGGGGTCGGGGAATATTTAAAATCCAGAAATTCCGGCGTAAAGGTGATTGCCGTGGAGCCGTATGATTCTCCGGTTCTCTCGGAAGGCAAGCCCGGGCCGCATAAAATACAGGGAATCGGCGCGGGTTTTGTCCCCAAGGTTCTGAACACGTCGGTGTACGATGAGATTATAAAAGTAAAAAATGAGAATGCTTTCCAAACCGGAAAAGAACTTTCCAAAACAGAGGGACTGCTCACCGGCATCTCTTCCGGGGCTGCCGTATGGGCGGCTGTCGAACTTGCAAAGCGGCCGGAAAATGCAGGAAAGGTTATCGTGGTACTCTTGCCGGATACCGGGGAAAGATATTTGTCCACTCCTCTTTTTGCTGAATAAAATGATATGACAGAGCAGGCAGAAGCAATCGTCCTGATTGCTTCTGCCTGCTTTCGTTCATGGAGAAATCCATAATCTTCTATGTGGAAGAATTCGTTTGTACCGCGCAACAAACAGCGCCCGCAACATACTTTCCAGTTATTGACATTCTCCCAATTGCGTATTATAATAAACACCATTTGAAACAGTGTTTGATTCAAAGGAAGGAGCAATTCATGAAAGAAGATAACGCCGATACCGGTACAAGGGAGAAAATCCTGAAAATAACGGTTGAGATGATTAAGTCCGGCGGGCTGAACAGCCTGACGGTGCGGCAAATCGCCAAAGCGGCCGATGTCAACGTTGGAGCGGTTAATTATTATTTCAGCAGCAAGGAAAACCTGCTTCACATTGCAACGAAAGAGGTTCTGCAGTCCATCAAAGAGAATATCTTATTGCTGGACCAATCCGAGTTGTCTCCAACACAACGGCTCAGACAGTTTTTAACAGCTTTCACAATCAATCACTCCATCTACCGGGACTGTCTGCGGTGGATGGTTTCAAAAAATGATTCCACATTCCATAACGACTATGAATTTTCGTCCTATCTGAAAGGGCTTGGATTTGAAAAGGTCAAGGCGACTATCGCAGACATTACCGGCGAAACCGATTCTCTGACTCTGCGCATGCTTTCTGTTCAGCTGATGTGCGCGGCGGTAGGCCCCAATATTATCATACCTTCGGTCTGCCACTCTGAGCTGCCCGATGTTCAGAAGCAGATCGATATCCTTCTCACTCATTTTTTCAGTAAAAATTAACGGAGGCCTTGGATGCTTCAACTTCTAAAGTACATAAAGTCCTATGCTTTTATCATTTTTTGTGCAATTGTACTGCTGTTTGTACAGGCAATGTGCGACCTTGCGCTGCCGGATTATATGTCGCAGATTGTAAATACCGGCGTCATGTCCGGCAACACGGGCTATATTTGGAAGACGGGCGGCACTATGCTGCTCGTCACGTTTCTGGGTACGGTTTCATCCGTGACGGTAGGATATTTTGCCGCTTTGGTGGCGGCCGGCGTGTCGCACGACATGCGTCTGGATGTGTTCAAAAAGATAGAAGGGTTTTCCGCCGCCGAATTTGATCAGTATTCCACGGCCTCGCTCATCACGCGCACAACAAATGATATCACACAAATACAGACGCTTCTGGTAATGGTGATCCGCATGGTATTTTACGCGCCGATCTTGGGTACGGGCGGCGTCATCAAGGCGCTTTCCAAGAGCAAATCCATGTCGTGGGTAATCGGCGTGGCGGTTATTTGCTTAATTGGCCTGATTATACTGCTCTTTGTCATTGCAATACCCAAGTTTCAATTGGTACAAAAGCTCATTGACCGTCTTAACCTGGTGAGCCGTGAGAATCTGGAGGGCGTAATGGTCATCCGCGCGTTTAATACACAGAAATTTGAGCTTGAGCGGTTTGACAGGGCCAACCATGAGCTGACGGACACCAACCTGTTTGTAAACCGCGCTATGTCCGTCATGATGCCGACGATGATGCTGATTATGAATCTTACGACAGTCGTGATTGTATGGGTGGGTGCAAAGCAGGTTTCCGCCCTGAATATGGAAATCGGCGACATGATGGCGTATATGCAGTACGCCATGCAGATTATTATGTCCTTTCTGATGCTGGCGATGATGTTTATCCTGATTCCCCGCGCAACGGTTTCCGCCGACCGCATCGCGCAGGTGCTGGATACGGCCGAAAGCATCAACGACCCGGAAAATCCGGTGCATTTTGGCGATGATTTCCGTTCCGACGTGGAGTTCCGGAATGTGAGCTTCCGTTATTCCGGCGGAGAGGATGATGTGCTGCACAACCTGAATTTCACCGCAAAGGCCGGCCGGACGACCGCGATCATCGGTTCCACCGGCAGTGGAAAGTCCACTGTTGTCAATCTTATTATGCGGTTTTACGACGTTACGGACGGCCAGATTCTGGTGGACGGCAAAGACATCCGTTCCGTTTCGCGCAGAGAATTGCGGGAGAAGATCGGGTATGTACCGCAAAAGAGCATCTTGTTTTCCGGTACGATCCAGTCGAATTTGCAGTATGCCGATAAAAATGCCGATATGCGGCGCATTCAAAAAGCCGCGGATGTAGCGCAGGCCTCGGAATTTATTTCTGAAAAGGAGGAAGGCCTTTGTACGCCCATTGCACAGGGCGGAACCAATGTGTCCGGCGGTCAGAAGCAGAGGCTTTCCATCGCGCGGGCACTGGTCAAGAACGCGCCGATTTATATTTTTGACGACAGCTTTTCGGCGCTTGACCTCAAAACCGACAGCAGGCTGCGTGCGGCCCTGAAAAGGGAAACGGGCAGCAGCACCATTCTGCTGGTCGCGCAAAGAATCAGCACAATTGTGGATGCTGATCAGATTGTCGTTCTGGAAAACGGCCGGATTGCGGGTGTGGGCACGCATGCCGGACTGCTTAAAACCTGTGAGGTTTACAGTCAGATCGCGCGTTCGCAGCTCAGTGAGGAGGAGCTTTTAAAATGAGCGAAGAAAAAGAACGGCAGGCTCCTTCTTCCTCCGGAAGGGGAATGCATATGGGCGGCATGGGCGGCATGGGTCCAGGTGCCAAACCCAAGAATTTTAAAAAGACCATTTTTGCCCTTTGGAGGTATCTTCGGGAATATCAGGCTACCATCGCGGCAGTGGTGTTTTTTGCCTTGCTCTCGACTGTTTTCTCTATCGTAGGACCAAAACTTCTGGGAAAGGTAACCACAAAGCTTGTTGAAGGAATCATTGCCTATTTGACGGGAAGCGATCTGCTGACGGATTTTCCCTATATGGGCAGCCTTGTGGCTTTGCTGATCGTCCTGTATATCATTTCCGCTCTGTGCTCCTACGTACAGGCCTTTATGATGTCCCGGGTTTCCATGAATGTAACCTACCAGCTCCGCAAAGAAATTGCAGAAAAAATGCATCTCGTTCCGCTGAATTATTACGACACCCATACGCGCGGCGAAATTTTATCGCGCGTCACCAATGATGTCGACACAGTCAGCCAGACGCTGAACCAAAGCCTGACGCAGCTGATCACCTCCGTCACCACCATTCTGGGGGTGCTCTGCATGATGCTTTCCATCAGCTGGCTTATGACGGCGGCCGCGCTTCTGATCATTCCCATTTCCATGGGAATTCTGGGGATTGTCATCAGGCGTTCGCAGGGGTATTTCAAAGAGCAGCAAAAGTCAATCGGTGAAATCAACGGGCAGGTGGAGGAAATGTACGGTGGCCACAACGTGGTGCAGGCCTTCAACGGGGAGCGGGACGCGATTGACCGATTTGAAAAAATCAATCATGATCTGTATGGTTCGGCGTGGAAATCACAGTTTATTTCCGGGATGATGATGCCTGTAATGACGTTTGTCGGCAATATCTGCTATGTGATGGTGAGTATTCTGGGAGGGTATCTGGCTGTGAAGAAGGTGGTGGATGTCGGCGACATCCAGGCTTTCATCCAGTATATGCGCTCGTTTACACAGCCGATGGGACAGCTGGCCTCCATCTCCAACACGCTGCAGTCCACTGCGGCAGCGGCTGAACGCGTTTTTGAATTTCTGAACGAAACGGTGGAGTCTCCCGACAGGGACACAGTGCCGGAGAATACGGATATTGCGGGCAATGTTGTTTTTGAACATGTCAGCTTTGGTTACAACCCAGACCAGCTTATCATTCGTGATTTTTCGGGCGAGGTCGGGGCAGGCCGGAAAATTGCGATCGTCGGCCCCACCGGCGCGGGAAAATCCACGATTGTCAAGCTGCTGATGCGCTTTTATGATATCAATGAAGGGAAGATCCTGATTGACGGCATCAATATTTTCGACTTTACGCGGGATGAGCTTCGTTCCTGCTTTGGAATGGTACTGCAGGAAACGTGGCTCTATAACGCGACAATCATGGAAAATATCCGTTACGGGACTTTCGGCGCCACAGACGAGGAGGTCATTGCCGCGGCAAAGGCGGCGCACTGCGACGAATTCATACATACCTTCCCCGACGGATACAACATGATGCTCAATGAGGAAACCAGCAATATTTCGCAGGGACAGAAACAGCTGCTGACCATAGCCAGGGTAATCCTTGCGAACCCCAAAATTCTGATTTTGGATGAAGCCACCAGTTCGGTGGATACAAGAACGGAAACACTGATTCAAAGCGCGATGGACCGCCTGATGAAAAACCGGACCAGTTTTGTGATAGCGCACCGTCTTTCCACGATCAAAAACGCAGACATTATTTTGGTAATGCGCGACGGCAATATTGTGGAGCAGGGTAACCACCAGCAGCTTTTGGATAAGAACGGCTTCTATGCCGATCTGTATAACAGCCAGTTTTCACAGGGAGAAGAGTAAAACTTTTCACCGGCAGAGTTTATTTTATTGACTGAAAGGTTGGAATAACGCTTATGAAAAAAGTGACAAAAAGGGTGCTTTCGGTTGTTGCCGTCCTCGTTATCATCGGCTTGGGCGTGGGGTATTACTTTTACTGGGAAAATGAGCATTTCCTTACCACCGACAACGCGAAAGTAACAGCGACCCTGTATACGGTTGTCCCTTCCGCCAGCGGCAAGCTTGAAAAGCTGAAGATTACACAGGGAACGGCGGTAAAACAGGATGAAATCATCGCCCGTATTGATGACGGCCCGGCGCTGAAGGCTCCCGTAAGCGGTCAGGTTGTGAAATGTGATGTAGTATCCGGCCAGACGGTATCCCCCGCGACTGCCGTTGCAGTGCTGGCGGATACGGCGGGAGCCTATGTGGGCGCCAATATAGAGGAGAACAATATCCTGAAGGTTCAGGCTGGGCAGGAGGTTTCCGTGAAACTTGACGCCTACCCGGGGCAGACCTTCAGCGGGCATATTGCGCAGGTCGATCAGGTGACACAGTCGGCCCTGAAGGGGAACACCACCACTCTGACCACCAGCGGAACCTACACGAAGGTTGTTCAGCTGCTCCCGGTGAAAATTACCCTTGACGACGGGCTTTTTCTGGGCAACATCATCGGTACCAATGCGACAGTGAAAATCAGGATTAAATAGAACGCCGTTGCAAGATTTCGGAATCCGCCCGGGACGGCGGATTCCGGCGGTCGTCTGAATGATGGAAAAATATCGGATATAAACTTGACAAAACTTATCCAGAATGATATACTGTCAATAATGAATAAAATCTTACGGATTTTATTGAGTGGAGGGGTTCATTCTGCTGATTACACGGGAAACAGATTATGCCCTGCGCGTCCTGCGCGCAATGTCGGGCGGGGAACAGGTTACGACGGGGGACATCTGCCGGCGGGAATTGCTTCCGCAGCAGTTTGTATATAAGATTCTTAAAAAACTGGAGCGTGCCGGACTTGTACAAACTACCCGTGGCGTGGGCGGCGGCTGCCGGCTGATTGCAGACCTTAAAAAGGTGAGCCTCTACGATTTGACGGAAATTATGCAGGCCGAAAAGATGATCAGCGCCTGTATGCAGCCAGGATTTCAATGTGCGTGGCAGCAAAAATGCAGTTCACCCTGCACAGTCCATCAGCAGCTGCTGCGGATTCAGGGTGTGCTGGACGCGGAGCTGCGCGCGCTTAGCCTGCACCAGATGTTATTTAAAGACGAATAAGGCTTAAAAAATGATTTATATTGCCAGTGTGTTTTTTTACTTCTAAAGTGGATAAAATTTATCAAGTATAGAAGGCGGCCGGATTTTGATCTGCCGCCGCAGAGCTGCGCATCCTGTTTTATGAATTTTTCTGAACAGAATTCATAGAAATCAAATATAACTGATTATTTCAAAGGGAGGAAGCAATATGTCTTTTAAAACGACGGAAGATCACGAGGAGCTTCGTGCAAAAGTCCGGGAGTTTGCGGAATCGGAGGTAAAACCTCTGGCGTTTCTGCTGGACAAGGAAAATGAATTTCCCGTAGAAATCGTTGGCAAGCTGGGCGGGCTTGGGTGGATGGGAATCCCTTATCCGAAGGAGTACGGCGGCATGGGCCTGGATATGGTCAGCTACGCCGTCACCGTGGAGGAGCTGTCCCGTGTGGACGGCGGCACCGGCGTTATTCTTTCCGCGCACACCTCGCTGGGGTCATGGCCGATTTTCGCCTACGGCACGGAGGAGCAGAAGCAGAAATATCTGGTTCCGCTGGCAAAGGGCGAAAAACTGGGTGCCTTCGGACTGACCGAGCAGAACGCGGGCAGCGACGCGGGCGGCACGGAAACCACCGCTGTTCCTGATGGCGATCATTACATCCTGAACGGAGGTAAAATTTTCATTACGAATGCCGACAAGGCCGATACCTATGTGGTATTCGCCGTCACCACCCCGGACATCGGTACCCGCGGCATCAGTGCTTTCATTGTGGAAAAGGGCTGGGAGGGCTTCACCTTCGGCGACCATTACGACAAAATGGGTATCCGCTCCTCCTCTACCGCGGAGCTGATTTTCAACGATGTGAAGGTTCCAAAGGAAAATCTGCTGGGTGAAGAAGGGCAGGGCTTTAAGATTGCCATGTCTACGCTGGACGGCGGACGCATCGGCATCGCTTCACAGGCTCTGGGAATCGCGCAGGGCGCATATGAAAACGCGCTGGAGTATTCCAAAGAGCGCGTCCAATTCGGCAGACCCATCTGCCAACAACAGATTGTTGCTTTCAAATTAGCCGACATGGCAACCAAGCTCCGCGCGGCGCGGCTGCTGATCTACAGCGCCGCCGAACTTAAACAGAACCACGAGCCTTACGGCATGGAGTCCGCCATGGCCAAACAGTATGCCTCCGACGTCTGCCTTGAGATTGTCAACGACGCGCTCCAGATTTTCGGCGGCAGCGGTTATCTGAAGGGGATGGAAGTAGAGCGTGCTTACCGTGACGCGAAAATCTGCACCATTTACGAGGGAACTAATGAGATTCAAAGGGTGGTCATTGCCTCCCATATTATTGGGAAAATGCCGAAGAACGACGTTCCCGCCGCAGCTCAGCACGGGCCGGTGACCGGTGTGCGCAAGAAGATGATACTGAAAGAGGGTACCTCCGTAGAGCGGGTAAACACGCTGGTGGACGCTCTCAAAGCGGACGGCTACGACTTTACCGTCGGCATTGATATCGATACGCCCATCACCAAGGCGGAGCGTGTGGTCAGCGCCGGAAAGGGCATCGGCGCGAAGGAAAATATGGAACTGGTGAAAGCCCTTGCCGTTCAGGCGGGCGCGGCGCTCGGCTCCTCCCGTCCGGTGGCGGAAACGCTGAAATATGTTCCGCTGAACCGCTATGTGGGCATGTCCGGACAGAAGTTCAGCGGCAATCTGTACATAGCCTGCGGCATTTCAGGCGCGGGCCAGCATCTGAAGGGCATTAAGGACGCCACGACGATTGTCGCCATCAACAACAATCCCAACGCGCCCGTCTTTAAGAACTGCGACTACGGCATTGTTGGCGACGTGCTGGAAATCCTTCCGCTGCTTACCGCCGCCCTGGACAACGGCGAAGCCAAAAAACCGGCGCCCCCGATGAAGAAAATGAAGCGGGCCGTCCCCAAGAAGGTCATTCCCACATGGAAACGCTATGTCTGCAATGGCTGCGGGTACGAATATGATCCCGCCGTCGGCGATCCGGAGAACGACGTCCGTCCCGGAACCCTGTTCGACACGCTTCCGGAAGAATGGATCTGCCCGGAATGCGGCGAGGAAAAAGATCAGTTTATAGAGGTCTGAGAGGCACTGCTGCCTAAAAATAACGATTGAGTTTCAAGGAGGATTGAACCATGCATTGTGTAAGAAAAGTAACGGATAATCTGTATTGGGTAGGGGCCAATGACCGCCGGCTGGCTCTTTTTGAAAATATTCATCCTATTCCGCGCGGGGTTTCCTACAATTCGTACCTGCTTCTGGATAAGCAGACCGTGCTGTTCGATACGGTGGACTGGTCGGCCTGCCGTCAGTTTTTGGAGAATGTCGAGTTTGTTCTGGACGGCAGACCGCTCGATTACCTGATAATCAACCACATGGAGCCGGATCACGGCGCGTCTATTGAAGAAATTCTTCTGCGCTATCCCAAAGTCAGAATTATCAGCACCGAAAAAGCTTTTATGCTGATGCGTCAGTTTGGCTTCCATGTTGACGGACGGATGGAGGAAGTCAAGGAGGGCGACACCAGAACCTTTGGCAAGCATGTGGTGACCTTCGTGTCCGCGCCGATGGTTCACTGGCCGGAGGCCATGGTGACCTTCGATACGACCAACGGCGTCCTGTTCTCCGCGGATGCTTTCGGCTCTTTCGGCGCGCTGGATGGAAAGCTCTTTAACGATGAGGTTAATTTTGACCGCGACTGGATCGACGATGCCCGGCGGTATTATACCAATATCGTGGGGAAATACGGACCGCACGTTCAGGCCCTGCTGAAGAAAGCCGCCGGAATCGACATCAAGATTATCTGTCCCCTGCACGGGCCGGTCTGGCGCAGCAATCTGGGATACTTCCTCGATAAGTACGACAAATGGAGCAGATATGAACCGGAAGAAAAGGGTGTCATGATCGTTTACGCCACCATGTACGGCAATACCGAGAGCGCCGCCGGCGCCCTGGCCTCCAGGCTGGTGGAGAAGGGCATGACCAATGTGGTTATGTACGACGTGTCCAATACCCATGTCTCCTACCTGATTTCAGAGACCTTCCGCCTCAGCCACGTGGTGCTGGCTTCCGTTACCTATAATCTGGGAATTTATCCGCCGATGCACAATTATCTGATGGATATGAAGGCGCTGAACCTTCAGAAGCGTACCGTCGCCATTGTGGAAAACGGCTCCTGGGCCTGCAAATCCGGCACACTGATGCGCGAGTTCCTGGACAATGAGATGAAAGAAATCAATGTTCTGGACGAAAAGCTGACGCTGAATTCCGCCATGAACGAGGATAACCTGCCGGAAATGGATGCCCTTGCCGACAGTATTATCGCGTCTATGAAGTGATTTTGCAACTTGTTTATATGTTCGCATGTGTTACCAAAAGAGTGAGGTACGGAAAAAACCGTATCTCGCTCTTTCTGTGCATATGTTGGAACGAAAGTTTATGATCACGATACTATGATATGATAAAAGATTTATTGAAAAACAGTGAAGACGCAGATATAATTAAAATAATTTTTCGAATATTTATATAGGGGAAACCGGACGGGAGGAGAAACATAGATGTATGACGTAGTCGCCGTAGGGGAGCTTCTGATCGATTTTACCCCGAATGGCAGCAATGACCAGGGGTGTGCGCTGTTTGCGCGCAATCCCGGCGGAGCGCCGGCAAATGTGCTTGCGGCCAACAGCAGGTTGGGGGGAAAGACTGCGTTTATCGGCAAGGTGGGCAGGGACGCGTTCGGCGATTTTTTGAAGGTAACGCTGGAACGGATCGGAATCTGTACCGACGGACTTGCTGTTTCCGAGACGGTGAACACGACGCTTGCTTTTGTGCAGCTGGATGAACGGGGAGACCGTTCGTTCAGCTTTTATCGGAAACCCGGCGCGGACATGATGCTGGAGAAATCGGATATCTCCGATGGGCTTATAAAAAATTGCAGAATTCTGCACTTTGGTTCCGTTTCACTTACGGATGAACCCTCACGGCAGGCTACGTTCTATGCGGTGAAGCTGGCAAAGGCTTCCGGGAAAATTATCAGCTATGACCCCAACTACCGCCCGCTGCTGTGGAGCAGCGAAGAAGAAGCGAAGCGTGAAATGCTTGCAGCGCTCACACTGGCTGATATCGTCAAAGTGTCCCGGGAGGAGTTGTCTCTGCTGACAGGGGATGCGGACCTGGAGTTGGGGGCAAAAAAACTTGCACAGTACGGCGCGTCTTTGATTCTGGTTTCTCTTGGCGCAAAGGGCGCTTTTTACAGCAGCGGAGAAACCTGCGGTATGCTGCCGGCGTATGACGTAAAGACGGTGGATACCACGGGGGCCGGCGACGCTTTTCTGGGCGCCGTACATTATCGCCTTCGGAACAAGTCCCTGGACGATATCAAAGGACTGTCCGGGGATGAACTTGAGGATATCGTCTCTTTTGCAAACGCGGCGGGCTCTTTGGCAACCACACGGAAAGGTGCAATTCCCGCGATGCCGTCATTAGAACAGGTGCAAGCCTGCCTTCGGGAGATTCCCAAGCTGAAATGATCTCATCATGCCGCGATTATGCGGCGTTTCGAATGTTGGAAACCACGTATCCGAGCCCTTTTTGCTGCTATAGAGGGAATTTCCGGTATGCTTGCTCAGGGATAGCGGCGGAAGGGGGGTTATGTGGGTGAGTGAAATTTATTTATCGTAAAGTTATCCTCAAGCAGAACCCAGTTTTGAGGGAACGGATATCCCAGAGCCCAATAGCTTATTCCGCCAAGGTTATAATTTTTTACTGTATTGAATTTCGCCTGAGCGCTGCGCGCATCTTCAAACCATACTTCGTGCCCTCTTCCCTGATCGTCCGTATACCGGAAAAAAGGCGCCTGGGCAACCCAGTCATACTGAATAACCGTGCCGTACCGAGCAGCCCTTGCGATGGCCTCCTGACAACTGACGGTTTCGGCCTCCTGCCCTTCCACATGGGGCAGCAGCCAATCTCTTGCATAAATCTGGAATCCAAAATAGATTTTCTCCCGCGGAATAACCGTGACGGCATAGTCAAGAACCAGCTTAATTTGATCCAATGGGGAAATCGGCTGAGGCGGTCCTTTTCGATATCCCCATTCATAAGTCATCAGAATCACGAAATCAACGATCCTGCCGTGTGCCGCATAATCATGCGCTTCATACAGCAAACCGGCTTGCTGCCCGGATGTTTTCGGCGCAACCGCCGTGGATACAAAAAAGCCCTCCGGATGCAGACGGTCTACCGTGCGCTGAAGAAAACGGTTGTATGCTTCACGGTCGGCGGGAAGTACATTTTCAAGATCGATATTTAATCCCTGATATTCTTTTTCTTTCATCAGGCGGATGATCTCGGTCAGCAGGCGTTCGACAGTCTGCTGACTGTTCAGCACAATCGACGCGAGGTTTTCTCCACGGGATGTTGACGTAAAGTTCGTAATTGCCATCATGGGGATCACTTTTTCTGCCTGAGCAGCTTGAATAGCGGGTACATCATCAATCGGCTGCAGGGTTCCGTCCTCTTTGATTAAATAAGCAAACGGGCTGAGGTATGTCAGATATCTGCCGTCTTCTCCGACGATCGGAACGGCATCTTCCCCGTAGGAATAGATATAGCCGTTCACATTCATCAAAGGCCCCGGCCTGTGTGGAATAATCAATATGGTTCCTGAAGCGATCAGATTGGGATCGGAAATTCCGTTAACCTTCATGAGAGCCTGCAGCGAAACGCCGTACCTTTGCGCGATTCCCCACAGAGTTTCTCCGGGTTGAACACGGTGCCGGCGGGCCGGGAGATACAATATCATACCCGGATTCAGTTTGTCCGGATCCGCAATCTGATTATTCTGAAGGATTGCCTGCACTGTTGTTCCATATGTTTGAGCAATATTCCATAAAGTGTCTCCGGGCTTCACGGTATAAAGCAGATCTTCACTTGGAATGACCAAAGCCTGGCCGATGACAAGCCGGTCGGGATTAGGAAGCTCGTTGACCGCTGCTATTTCCGACATGGCCACATTGTATCTGTTCGCAATTTGCCAAAGCGTTTCCCCCTGCATGACTACATGAATAAACATAACGCACCACCTTCTTATCTCATAATATATGTTGCTTTACTGAAGTATGTGAAAAATTTGAACCGGCCCTGCAAATGCAACCCCAGAATAGGTGAAATCCATGATAGCTAACACAAAAAGAGCATAAGTCTATAGAATGTTGATGATAATAGATAAAAAAGTTTAATTTTTTTCGGAAAACCTATTGGAAAATATAGAACGGTGTGATATGATATAAGCAATTGAAAACGTTACCGATAAGCTTACCGAAAACGATACCAAATTGTTGTATTCATCCGGGAACGTATTTCGAAATTGAACAGCTATAAATTTGAAAGAAGGAAACGGTATGAAAAGGTTTAAGAAAATTTTGGCGCTCACTTTAGCGACAGCCACCATTATCAGCATGGCAGCTGGCTGCGGCGGTGCGGCAGGGTCATCTTCAACAGCCGCTTCGGCGGCACCGGCATCCGAGGCTCCTTCCGGGGCGGCTTCTACGGCTGCAACTGGATCGGGGGAAATTTATTACTTGAATTTTAAGCCTGAAATTGCCGATGTCTACAAAAAGATCGCAGACGCCTACAAAGCGGAAACCGGGGTTACCCTGAAGGTTGTGACTGCCGCGTCCGGTACATACGAACAGACTTTGAAGTCGGAAATGGCCAAAACCGACGCGCCGGTGCTTTTCCAGATCAACGGGCCC
The DNA here is from genome assembly GCA_002359465.1 of Ruminococcaceae bacterium UBA2656. GTDB lineage: Bacteria > Bacillota > Clostridia > Oscillospirales > Acutalibacteraceae > Caproiciproducens. Next base: position 100,031 of record DENA01000015.1, on the reverse strand, counting down.
AAGGGCTATGCAAACTGGAAGGATTATTGCGCAGATTTGAAGGATACTGAGCTGTATAAGCACCTTACCGATAAGACCATGGCGGTTACCGATGGAGACGGCGTATACGGGATTCCTTATGTTGTTGAGGGCTACGGCATTATTTACAACAATGCCATCATGACGAAATATTTCGCGCTGAGCGGCGCAAAGGCAAAATCTATGGATGAGATCAACAACTTCGCAAAATTAAAGGAAGTTGTTGAGGATATGACAGCGCAAAAAGGCAAGCTCGGCATTAAGGGCGTGTTCTCTTCCACATCTCTTAAAAAGGGCGATGATTGGCGCTGGCAGACCCATCTTGCGAATCTTCCGGTTTACTATGAGTTTAAAGACAACAAAATTGATCTGAAGAGCAGCGATACCAGTGAAATTAAATTCCAATATGCCGATAATTATAAAAATATCTTTGACCTCTATTTAAATAACTCTGTCACCAGCCCCAAAATGCTGGGCAGTAAGAGTGTAGACGATTCCATGGCGGAGTTTGCACTGGGCAGGTCCGCAATGGTGCAGAATGGAAACTGGGCATGGAGCCAGATATCCGGGGTTGACGGAAATGTTGTCAAGGAGAGCGATATTAAGTTTATGCCCATTTATACAGGCATAAAGGGCGAAGAGAAACAATCGATCTGTATCGGCACGGAAAATTTCTTCGCCATCAACAAAAAAGCGTCCGCCGACCAGCAGAAGCTGGCCACAGACTTCCTGAAATGGCTCTATACCAGCGACAAGGGCAAGGCGTTTGTTACCAACGATTTAAAATTCATCGCTCCTTTCGATACCTTTAAGGAAAACGAAAGACCAACCGACCCGCTTGCTAAGGAAGTGCTCCGCTATATGGGAAACGCAAGCCTTACCAATGTTCCGTGGAACTTCACCGTATTCCCAAGCCAGACCTTTAAGGATAACTTTGGCGCGGCACTGCTGCAGTATGCGCAGGGCACCAAAAAGTGGGATGATGTGAAGAAGCTGGTTATCGATCAGTGGAAGTCTGAAAGCGGTAAATAAAGCTTACAGCTCATTTGTCATACAAGAACCTTTTTCATAACTCCCGAAAATAGTGAGTGTAGTTTTCACGACTCACTCACTATTTTTCATTTGAGAAGGAGAAACAACGATGCAAAAGACAATGAAAAAATATTTCGCTTTTTTCACCCTGCCCACGGTACTTGCGTTTTTAATCGCATTCCTCATACCGTTCCTGATGGGCATCTATCTCTCGTTCACCAAATTCACCACGGTGAACGACGCCCATTGGGTAGGATTCAGCAATTACATACGCGCGTTTACTTCCGACCAGGATTTTCTTAACACGCTGGTCTTCACAGTGAAATTTACCATCGTCTCCGTGGTGCTCATTAATGTATTGGCATTTGCGCTCGCTTTGCTGCTCACCCGCAAGATTCCCGGCACCAATATTTTTCGTACCGTGTTCTTTATGCCGAACCTGATCGGCGGCATTATACTGGGTTACATATGGCAGCTGATTATCAACGGCGTCCTGGCCACGTTTGGTGTGGATATTACTTTCGACGCAAGTTTTGGCTTTTGGGGCCTTGTTGTATTGATGAACTGGCAAATGATAGGGTATATGATGATTATTTATGTGGCCGGCCTCCAGAGCATTTCTTCGGATTTGATAGAAGCTTCAAAGATTGACGGCGCAAATTCGTGGCAGACTTTAAAGAGTGTGACGATTCCCATGGTCATGCCGTCCGTCACCATCTGCACCTTTCTGACCTTGACGAATTCTTTCAAGCTCTTTGATCAAAATTTCGCTTTGACCGCCGGCGCGCCCGGCAACAGTTCCGCCATGCTTGCGCTAGACATCTACAACACCTTCTACGGCCGTATGGGGTATGAGGGCGTAGGCCAGGCAAAGGCAGTGGTGTTCTTTATTATTGTTGCACTGATTGCACTGGTGCAGATTCGCCTGACAAGAAGCAGGGAGGTTGAAAACTGATGAAAGCAAAAGCGCAGCTTCGCGACAATTTTTTATTTATTTTACTGCTTGTTCTCTCCATTGTGTTTTTGGCGCCGATTTTAATCGTGCTAATGAATTCCTTTAAGGGCAGGTTTTTCATCGTTGACACGCCTTTTGACCTGCCGAACGGCGAGACGTTCGCAAGCATAACCAATTATGTCAATGGAATCCAGAAAACCGGATTTATACAGGCATTCGGTTATTCGCTGTTCATTACCGTCTGTTCAGTCGTGGTCATTGTACTGTTTACGTCCATGACGGCATGGTATATTACGCGTGTAAAATCAAGATTCAATTCTGTGCTGTACTACCTGTTCCTGTTTTCCATGATTGTGCCGTTCCAGATGGTTATGTTCACCATGTCAAAAATGGCGAATATCCTTCACCTGGATAATCCCGTTGGAATCATCGTGATTTATCTGGGCTTCGGCACGGGTCTTTCGGTATTTATATTCAGCGGATTTGTAAAGGGAATCCCGCTGAATATTGAAGAGGCCGCGACCATTGACGGCTGCAGCCCCATTCAGACATTCTTCCTGATTGTATTTCCCATCCTCAAGCCGGCTGCCATTACGGTCGCTATTCTGAATGCCATGTGGGTTTGGAATGACTATCTGCTTCCGTATCTTGTAATCGGCAGCAACTATAAGACGATTCCGATCGCTGTGCAGTACCTGAGGGGCGGATACGGCTCTCAGGATATGGGCGCGATGATGGCAATGCTGGTGCTGGCGATTCTGCCGGTCGTTATTTTCTACCTGTCCTGCCAAAAATACATTATCAAGGGTGCGGTAGCGGGGGCTGTTAAAGGATGATGAAGATGAGAGCAAGCGGGATTCTGATGCCCATATTCAGTCTGCCGTCAAAATATGGAATAGGGTGCTTTTCAAAAGAGGCTTATACATTTGTAGATCAGTTGAAAAAAAGCGGACAGAGCTATTGGCAGATTCTTCCGCTTGGACCAACGGGTTACGGTGATTCTCCTTATCAGTCGTTTTCTACCTTTGCGGGCAATCCTTATTTTATTGATCCAGATGGCTTGGTGGAAACAGGACTTCTTGAAGCAGCGGAATGTGAAGCATATGATTTTGGGGATAATCCGCGTTACGTCGATTATGAAAAAATCTATCGCGCCAGATTTAAGCTGCTAAAAAAGGCTTATGACAGAAGCCGGATTAACGAAGACGAATCCTATAAAGCTTTTGAATTGGGCAATGCGTATTGGCTGAACGATTACGCGCTGTATATGTCCGTAAAGCATTACTTTGGTGAGGTCAGCTGGAATCAATGGGATGAGGACATCCGGCTGAGACGTCCGGATGCCTTGGAAAAGTATGTGCGTCAGCTTGAAAGTGAAATTCAATTTTATAAATTTATACAATATATATTTGCAAAACAGTGGAAAAAGTTAAAAGAATATGCCAACCATAATGGAATACAGATTATCGGGGATATCCCGATTTATGTAGCTTTCGACAGTGCGGACAGCTGGTCGCATCCGGAATTGTACCAGTTCGATCAATTCGAAAATCCGGTGGCAGTGGCGGGCTGCCCGCCGGGCGGCTTTGCCGTGACAGGCAAGCTTTGGGGAAATCCGCTTTATAATTGGGTGTATCATAAAAATACTTCGTACGCATGGTGGACTCAGCGCATCTCCTACTGCTTCGAGTTGTATGATTGGGTGCGCGTGGACCATTTCCGCGGGTTGGATGAATATTATTCCATCCCGTTCGGCGCACTTACTGCCGAAAACGGCCATTGGGAAAAGGGGCCGGGGGCGGACTTGTTCCAAACGCTGAGCAAAAAACTGGGCGCCATGAATATCATTGCCGAAGACTTGGGATATATAACGGACAGTGTGCGCAAGCTGGTGAGAGATACCGGTTACCCGGGCATGAAGGTTTTGGAATTCGCCTTTGATTCCAGAGAAAAAAGTGATTATCTGCCGCACAACTATGACCGTAACTGCGTGGTTTACACAGGGACGCACGACAATGATACAATTAAGGGCTGGTACCAAAGTATCGTTCCCGAAGATAGAATGCTGTCGGTTGAGTATATGGTCAACGATAAAACGGCGCTGGAAGATATTCACTGGGACTTTATACGCTTGGCGCTGAGCAGCGTCGCGTGCCTCGCGATTATTCCGATTCAGGATTATTTGGGGCTTGGGACAGAAGCCAGAATGAATCAGCCGTCTACTTTGGGCAACAACTGGAAATGGAGGCTGCTGAACGGCGAAATAACCGAGGAGCTTTTGAGCAAAATGGCCAGGTTTACCGAATTATACGGCAGAAAATAAATCAGCGCAGTATTCATTGCATTTTACGGATTTAATTGCTATATTTATTATATTCAGAAAAATTCGCTATTTCACAGGTCAAAAGGGAGAATAGTTATGGACACGATAACAATTAAAGATGTTGCAAGAATGTGTGGAGTTGGTGTTACCACCGTTTCAAGGGCCATTAACAATCACCCTGATATCAGTGAAGCAACGAAAGAAATGATTTTGCAGGTGATCAGGGAAAACCATTACGTTCCCAATAACAGCGCGAGAAATCTGAAGCGCTCCGCTTCAAAAACGATAGCGGTTTTAATCAAGGGAATCACCAACCCGTTTTTTAACCGGATGCTGCAGGTGTTTGAAAAGGAAACAAAAAGGCGCAAGTATTCTTACATTTTACAGCGTGTAGATGAAAATCAGGATGAAATTGATGTGGCGATTGAAATAGAAAAAGAAAAGCGCCTAAAAGGGATTGTATTTTTAGGCGGGTACTTTTCACATTCCCAAGAAAAGCTGGACCAGTTGACCGTTCCCTTTGTTTTGAGTACGATCGGAATGACTGCCGGGGTAGATCAAAACAACTACTCTTCCGTATCCGTTGACGACTTTCAGGAAAGCTATAAGATGGTGGATTATCTGCTCGGCCTCGGTCATAAAAAAATAGCCATCATCACCGCATCCATGGAAGATGAAAGCATTGGCAAATTACGGTACGAGGGGTACAAGAAAGCATTGGAAGACCACGGGCTGGAGGTAAAGGAAAACTTAGTCCGCTGTATGAAAGAAAATATTGAAAGCTATACCATGGAAAACGGGTATGTGGTCACGAAAGAGCTTTTGCAGTCCCAAGAAGAATTTACCGCGGTTTATGCAATATCAGACAGCCTGGCGGTCGGTGCGTGCAAGGCAATTTTGGAATCCGGAAAAAGAATTCCGGAGGATTATTCGGTTGCCGGCTTCGACGGGCTTGATATCGCGTTCTACTATAACCCTTCCATTACAACCATCCGGCAGCCTGTGGAGCAAATTGCGAGAGAAACGATTAAAATCCTTTTTGATCTGATCCAGAAAAAAGCGCCGCCGCAGCATAAGATTTTTCCGGCGGAATTAGTGGTTCGGGAATCCACCAAACATATTTTATAAAATCGTTCGCAAAAAGCACCCTTTCGAGGGTGCTTTTTTCATACCATAAAATGAAGATCATAAAAGGGAAAGCTTTAGATAATTTCATCTCAGATTTGTCAGTGCAAAAAATTGTGCGGGAAACGATGAAAAAAACAATTCTTTGCACAGATTCCCTGCGCGGCCATGAATGTTTTTGGTAATAGTCAATTTGAACAATATATGCTAAGCTACATACAATAAAATATTTAATATAGTAAACTTACAAAAAGACAAAGCCTTGGAGGGAGAAAAAAATGTATCAAAAAGAAGTTGTAATCAATAATAAAACGGGGCTGCATGCACGTCCGGCATCGGAATTGGTGGAGTTTTGTAAAAACATCAGCAGCGATATTATCCTGAAAACCGATAAAAATGAAGAAATCAATGCAAAAAGTATTTTAAGTATTTTGAGCGGAGGCGTTTATCAGGGCACAAAGCTTCTGGTGCAGGTAAAAGGCTCTGACGAACAGACGGCGGGCCCGAAGGTGATTAATTTTTTACAGAACCTTTCCGACTGACGGCGGAAGACGGGAGGCATAAATGGAACTTAAGAGCAGGCAGACTTATATTTTGCGCGTCCTGCTGACGACGGAAAATGGTGTTGCACCCGAGGAGTTCCTTGAAAAGCTGGGCGTGGGAAAACGTACCATGTATTACGATTTGGAGAAAATCAATGATTGGCTAAAACATTATAGGCTGGGAAAAGTAGTCATTTCCGGGCAGGTCATCCGTGCGGAAGTGCCGGATGCGGCAGCGCTGGATCAACAGCTGCGGGAGGGGACGACTTACTTTTTTTCAGTGGAAGAGCGCCGTGCAATGGAGGTTGTACATATTTCACTTTCCAGTAAAATCATTACGATCAACCACCTGATGGAGCTGTTTGGAGTGAGTAAAAACACCGTCCTGAGCGACATCAGGGAAGTTCGTGCCATGCTGGACGGATGGGGGCTTTCCCTGAACAGTACCATCAAATCCGGTTATCTGATTCTGGGTGAGGAAATGACCATCCGGAAAATGCTGGGAGAGCAGTTCCAAATGCTGTCAAGTCCCGGCTGTCAGACGTGTATCCATAATTTTCTGCAAAAAAGTCTTGTCCGCCTTTATCACAATGAAATTGATTTCGGTGAACTGTGCCGCTGCCTGATCAAGCAGTACGAAACAGATATTCACGGCGATTATATTCTGGCAAACATTGAATTGATCGGAATGATGATTCAGGTGTCCTGGATTCGCAGCAGCAAGGGCAATATCATTCAGCTGAGCAGCGATGAGCAGTTGGCCTTAATGAAGAGCCTTTCGTTCCGCTCGGTAGAGTTCAGCCTTCAAAAGCTGCGTGTCCATGGAGTGGAGGTCGCCATGCAGGAGACCTATTATATTACGACGCTGTTTCTTGGCATTCAGACCACGGATTTTCTCTCTCAGGAACAGGAGGATACTTTTATAACGGGATTTGCGGAGGAACTGGTGCTGAGTTTCGAGCGCATCGCCTGCCTTTCGTTTCCAAACCGCGAGCGGCTGCAGAAGCAGCTCAGCCATCATATCCGCCCCATGTATTACCGAATCAAATACGGCATCCCTGATAAAAATCCTTTGGTCAAGGATATTAAAGCCATGTATCCGTTTGTGTTTGATTTTACCCGCAAAGCCTTACAGGAGGCAAAGATAGATCTTCCCGCAGGAGGAATCTCGGAAGATGAGCTGGCGTATCTGTGTGTTTATTTTGTCAGTAATCTCAGCGAAAAATATCTGGTTAAGGAAAATGCGGACAGCAAGGGTGTGCTGATTGTGGGAGCAGAGAACATGGCGGTTGCCGTATTAATGCGGGAACAGCTGCAGGATCTGTTTGGCCTTTCGCTGGACTACCGCGTGATCAGCCAGAGCAAGCTCCGCGAATGGATGCTGGGGGATTATGCCCTGGTGGTTTCTCTGGTGCCGCTGAACAAAAGCTTTTCCTGCACAAAAATTGTGGAAACCGGGCCCATCATCACGGAAAACACCCAGCGCCGCATTATGGAAATCCTGCGCGGCGACCGCTCCGTCGCCCGTTATGACCAAATGATATGCGAAATTATAAAGCGCGTAAAAGGCAGTGTTGACGGGAATGTGCAGGACGATAAGCTGTATCTCGACCTTTTCCGATATTTTGAGGAAAAAGAACGCGGCAAACAGCCCCGCGCCAAAAGCGATATTTTCTATGAGAAGATTGAACAGAACCGGTTTTTGGTACTCCCGGATACGGCGGACCTGAATCAGACCCTTCTCAGCTGCAGCAAGCTGCTGCGGCAGGGAGCAGCAGGTCAGCGCCTTGCGCAGAGAATGCTTAATCTGGTGCAGAATAAGAAGCTTCAGACCTACCGCATTCAGGGGGATGTCGTGCTGGTGCATTTTCCCCTTCAGGGGGACGCGAATCCCGAAATAGATGTCTGCATCGCACTGGCGCCCAAAGGCCTGAACTGCCCTGACGGAGAGAATGCCGGCATTCTGGTGGGACTTGCAACAAAGGACTCTTATTCACACTGGGCGGTACTCGAAAGCATCTACCACTATTTCAATGACCCTAATCACGTCAATGGAATTAAACAACTATATCAAAATGACAAGGAGCATTGCATAAATGAAAAAATTTACCGGCCTCGCGGGAGCGGGAGGACGCGATGTATCACAGACGGTGATTCTGCACAGACAGAAGCTGATATTGGAAAAAAAGGCTGTGGATGACTGTGAACAGGAAATAAAACGTTTTGAAAAAGTGCGGTGCGAATATGCCGGGGAGTTGGAGAAACTGTACCATACCGCGCTGGCTGATGCAGGAGAGAAAACCGCCGGTATTTTTAAAGCATACCGTACGATTGTTGAAGACGACTTTTTATTTAAAAACCCCATCCAAACGGTGCGGGAAGAACATATCGGCATTGATTACGCGATTGAACAGGAAAAGGAAAAAATCAGCGCCAAATTTGCTTCTATGTCAGACGCTTACATGCAGGAGCGGTCAAACGACATCCGCAATGTATGTGACGAGGTGATCCGGCGTCTCAATGGGGTGACCGGAACCGGGCAGGAAACGCAGAATATGCGCGAATCTTTTATTCTGGTGGCGGAGGATCTTTCCCCGGAGGACACCATCCGCATTGACAAGCGTTTTTTGCGGGGCTTTATAACCGAAAAGGGCGGAATTACTTCCCATGTCGTCATTCTGGCGAAAACGCTGGGCATTCCGGCAGTTGTGGGCGCAGCCGGGATCATGCAGGAAGCCCGTTCCGGTCAGACAATTTTTATTGACGGCGACCGCGGCTACGGGGTTTTGGAGCCGGACGAGGCTTTCGTGCGCGATTTTCTCAAGGAAAAAACCGGGATAGACGAGCGGAAAAAGCTCTATGCCGCCATGGCGGAAAAACCGGCTGTTACGGTGGACGGGCACAAAGTGGCTGTCTGCATGAATTCCGGCGATGCCGAAAGCCTGCGGAATTTCCGGGTGGAACAGTGTGACGGTGTGGGCCTGTTCCGCACCGAGTTCCTCTTTATGGACCAGCATGATTATCCGGATGAGGAGTTGCAGTTCCGGACGTATCGGAAGATTGCGGAAAGTGCGCAGGGGAAAGAGGTCATTATCCGAACACTGGATATCGGCGGGGACAAGCAGCTCGATTACATGAAAATCCCAAAAGAGAACAATCCGTTTCTGGGTTACCGGGCAATCCGCATTTGCCTTGACCGCGAGGAGGTTTTTCTCACGCAGCTGCGCGCAATTCTTCGTGCTTCCGCTTTTGGAAATATAAAGATTATGTTTCCCATGATTGTAACACTGGAGGAACTGAGGCAGGCAAAAAAGATGGTGGAAAAAGCCAAAGCGCTGCTCCGTGCTGAAAAAATCGACTTTGAAGAAAATATTCCCGTCGGCATCATGATTGAAACGCCGGCCTCGGTTCTTATCAGTGACAAACTGGCAAAGGAAGCCGCGTTTTTCTCTATCGGCACTAACGACCTGATCCAATACACCACGGCGACCGACCGGATGAATGAGAGCGTCCAGCATCTGTATGACCCCTGCAATCTTTCAGTGCTGCGCTCTATTGATCTGGTCATCCGGAATGCGCATAAGGAGGGGATTCCCGTCGGCATGTGCGGTGAGGTCGCCTCGGATGAGAGGCTGACGCCGCTTCTGCTGGCAATGGGACTGGACGAGTTCAGTGTCGTGCCAAAACAGGTGGGCAGAGTCAAATACCTGATTGGTCAATATGATCTGGGCAAGCTTTCCGGCCTGACGGAACAGGTGCTTGCCAGCGACAGCATCGAAGAAGTAAAAAGACTGCTAGCGGAGCATACCGCGGAATAGGAAGGGGTGCCGGATGAAATCAGAAGCCAAAAGGCGTGCAGAAAGCAGAGAGGCGGCCAAAGCGCAGGAGGCAAGAAAACAGAAAGAAAAAGAACGCGCTGCCAGGACAATACAGGAGGAGCCCTGCCTGTATTGCGGAAAACCGACGCTCTGCAGGCAATATATCATCAATCAGGGTGCTGAACACGAGCTGCCCTGCTGCAGCGCGGAGTGCCTGGACAAGACAAGGCAGTTTGTGGAATACGATTCGCACGGCCGGACGCCGTTCTATATGGTGCTGCTGACTCTTGTAGTGGCGAATTTGGTTCTGCTTTCCTTACAGACAGCAACACGGTGGACCTATCTGCCTTTGCTTGGAATGGGCATTGCCGCCTGCGTATGTCCTCTGGTCTTTACCCGGTATGAGCGTTACCAGAAATTCGGTATTTATAAAACGAAAATAATCATTCGTGTTGCTGCCGCGGTGATTTCTGCGTTTGCGCTGCTGCAAATAATTTGTTACTAAGTGTGCCTGTTTGCACAAAATAGCTCAGACTATTGCAAAATTAACTGTACAATCTGTGAAAAAACTTGGTCTTTCTTGTAAAGACGTAATATGGTATGTTGTAAACAGCGACATATTCATATCAACTGGTTGAAGAGAAATGAAAGAGGAGGCGGCTATAATAGGAGCATTACTGGATGAACGGCTTATCGTTTTGGATGCGAATGTAAACAGCGACGAGGATTGTATCCGGCTGATGGCTACCCGCTTTGAAGAATCCGGATACGTCATGCCGGGATACGGAGACGCGGTGATTGAACGCGAAAGAACCCTGCCCACCGGGCTGCCTGGAAAGAAGATTAACCTTGCTATCCCGCATACGAATAACAAGCTGGTAATCAGGCCGGCAGTCGGGGTCATTATTCCGCGGAAACCGGTCGAATTTCATATGATGGGTGATAAGGAAACCACGCTGAATTGTGAAATCATTCTGCCGTTGGTGGTCAAGGATTCCAAGCAGCAGATAGGTATGCTGAAAAAGATCATGAAGATCATTCAAAACAGTGAGTTGCTGGAAAAGTTGAAGGATTCTAAGAGCAAGGCGGAAATCATGCAGTGCCTGAACTCTTTGGAAGACGAATCATAACAACAAAGGGAGGAGAATCTTGATGCGAGCAGTAAAGGTTTTATCGGTATGCGGTTCCGGCACAGTCAGTTCTGCGATGCTGTCATCCAAACTGGAGGATGTATTGGCGGAACACGGGTACAAAATGGAGTCCACGGAAGTCGCGCCCGGCGGCGTGGAGCTTGCGGTGGCGAACGGCGGCTATGATCTGATCGCCTACACAAGCCCGGTGGATGACATTTATGGTATCCCGGTACTGAATGCGACGGGCTTTTTGGTCGGAATCAACGAGGACGAGTTTGTGGAGGAGCTTCTTGCTGTGCTAAGCAAGCTGGATCTGGGATAAAGCGGCGTACGCGGGAGGTTCCCTTTTTCAGAAGAAACTACCGAAAAGAGGAAGGTTAGGAATTATGTTTTTTACAGTATTGAAAAGTGTATTTGACACCTTTGGCAACTATATCACGGTACCCCTTATTATTTTTGTTATTTGCAAGCTGTTCAAGGCGCCTACGAAAAAAGCCTTTTCATCGGCTGTTCTCATCGGTGTCGGCCTGAAAGGCATGGCTTTTATCACCACCGAGTTCGGGGCCGTGCTGTCCCCGCTGGTAAAACAGATTGTAAAGGCGAGCGGCCTGAATCTGCCCGCGCTTGACATTGGCTGGCAGGCTGTTGCCTCCGTTGCCTACTCCACCAACATCGGTATGATGTTTATCGGCGTCGGCCTGATTTTCCAGATTGTGCTTTGGCTGGTCAAATGGACCGATATCTTTATGCCGTCCGACCTGTGGAACAATTATTCCATCATTGTATGGGGTTCCATGATGTACCAGCTTACGCACAATCTGCCGATGGCGTTTGTGCTGATGCTCTTTATCAATCTGGTTACCCTGCTGATTGCAGAGGTCCTGCAAAAGAGATGGTCCACCTATTACCATTATCCTTCCTGCGCAATGACCGCGCCGCACCACAACGGCGACGCTCCCATGTACCTCGTGCTGAATGTTTTGTTCAGCAAGCTGGGAATGGACAAAATTAAGGCCGATCCCGTTACGATCCGCAAGAAGATCGGATTTATGGGCGAACCAATGTACATAGGACTGATTGTCGGCATTATTCTGGGCGTAGTCGGCAACATCACCACGCTGAACAGCATGGCCGCCTGGGGACAGGTTGTCAACGTATCCGTGACCTGCTCCGCAGTTATGGCGATTTTCCCGAAGGTTGCGGGACTGTTTGCTTCCGGATTCACAACATTGACCGATTATTCCCGCAAGACCTTGAAGAACAGCAAATACGGCAAGGACCGTGAATTTATCATCGCCGTCAACGACGCGCTGGGCTATGGCGAGCCGGCTACCCTGACAACCGGCCTTCTGGTAATTCCTTTTGCCGTTCTGCTTGCCTTCCTACTGCCGGGCAATGTGGTCATCCCCGTTATGGTACTGCCTTCTCTGCCCTACATGGTTGAAATCCCCGTCTGCCTGAGCAATGGCAACATTGTAAAATCCTGGCTGATGGGATGCATCGTGTTCAGTGCGAAGATTATGATGGCTTCCTATTGGGCAACCGTCTTTACCCAGGTAGCGGCCGGAGCCGGCTTTGAAGCGGCTACCACTGCCTTGGCGGGGGGTACGCTCATCATTGGCTTTATCATGTCCAACTGCACGGCCGGTATCATTACCATGGCATTCCTGACCATGAATCCGGTTATCATCTTCGCGGTGGTTGCAGTGTATCTGGTATTGTTTGTCCTGTATAAGAAAAATAAGGTCTCTGTTCAAGAATATCTGGAAAAGGGTGCTTTGGGTGAGGCGTATGTCGCTCCTCAGCCTGCTGTCAACGCCTGAACCTGCCTGGGAAAATTTATAGTATGAGAGACTGACGGAAAAGCATTCATTCTGACGTTTTAGGCGGCAGAATGAATGCTTGTTTAAGAGAGAAAGGAAACTCTATGAAAATTGTAGTGATCGGCGATATCGTCGTGCCCTGCCGGCTGCTGGCAGAGGCGGCGGAATCCCTGGGAACGCCCGGTCAAAACACAGTCGTACCGATTGTGTGGCCGTCTGAAACGCGCCAGGAATTCCAGAAGAAAGCACAGAACATAGAAAAAAACGGCCCTACCGCGGAAAAAGTTCCTGAGGAGGTCTACCGTGAGATTGTGGACGCGGACATTCTGCTGACGCATTTTTGCCCGGTCCCTGAGGATCTTATCGCGGCCGGCAGGCAACTGAAACTGATCGGTACCTGCCGCGGCGGTATGGAACATGTGAACGTGGCCGCGGCAACCAAATACAACATTCCCGTAATCCACTGCATCCGCAACGCGGAGGCAACTTCGGATTTCGCAATTGGACTTATGTTTGCGGAAACCCGCAACATCGCCCGCGCGCACGCGGCGCTGAAACAGGGCGAGTGGCGCAAGGAGTATGTGAACGGCGGCTATACCACGTCGATGTGCGAAATGACGATGGGCGTGGTAGGGTTGGGACATATCGGCAAGCTCGTTGCCAAGAAGGCTGCCGGTGTGGGAATGAAGGTCATTGCCTATGATCCGTATGTCAAACAGGAGTCCCTGGATGAAATGGGGCTTCCGGTTCATCTGGTCGGTCAGGAAGAACTGTTCAGAACGGCGGACATTGTGACGCTGCACCTTCGCCTGACTCCCGAGACGAAAAACAGTGTCGGCGAAAAGCTGATCGGCCTGATGAAGCCTACCGCTTATCTCATCAATACGTCGCGTGCCGGTGTGCTGGATAAGGACGCGTTTGTGAATGCGCTGCAGAATAAGACGATCGGCGGGGCCGCGCTGGATGTGTACTGGGAAGAACCAATCCCGAAAGATGACCCGCTTCTGGCACTGGACAATCTGACCATGACACCGCACAATGCGGGCAACGTAGTGGATGCCCTTCCAAAATCCCCACTGCTGCTTGCACGAACGATCAAAGCGTTTTGGGAAACCGGCAAGAGTGATATGGTTGTGAACCTGAGAGACATTAAGCGCTGACAGCATTTTGTCGGCATGGAATAAATCAGCCGGGGCTGTTCCCCGCATGAGAAAAGGAGAAATGATTTATGTTAATGGAAAAAGAAAGAAAAGAAATCGCGGAATACGGCCGTAAGATGAGCTCTTCCGGCTTGAGTAAGGGAACCAGCGGCAATATCAGCATTTATGACCCGGCGACCGGCTATATGGCAATCAGCCCTTCCGGCCTGGGCTATTTTGAGACCGAGCCCGAAGATGTGGTTGTAATGGACTTGAAAGGCAATATTATAGACGGTAATCGGAAGCCTTCCAGCGAACACGGCCTTCATACGGTGATGTATCTGAACAAGCCGGAAGCCCGTGCGGTCGTTCATACCCATTCCACCTTCTGCACAACGCTGGCATGTCTGAATGTTCCGCTGAAAGCGGTTCACTATGTCATCGGCGGCGCCGGTGTGCCCGAAGTTCCCTGTGCGGAATACGCGACTTTCGGAACCCAGCAGCTGGCGGAGAACGTTGAAAAGACGATTGGCAAAAGCAAAGCCGTTCTGCTCGCGAACCACGGGCTTGTCACCAGCGGTCCAAGCCTTGCCAAAGCCTTTGGCCTGGCCGTCAACCTTGAATTTGTGGCTGAAATGCAGTGGAGAGCTTCCTGTGTCGGTTCCCCCTACGTCCTGAGCGCTGAGGAAATGGACACGGTTATGGAGAGCTTTAAAAGCTACGGACAGCCAAAAAAGGCAGATGAGAAAAAAGACGGAATGGGTTACTAAACCAAACTAACAGGAGAATGAGAATATGCTGGTAGCTATGCTGTATGGTGTGGAGGATATCCGCATCGTGGAAATGCCGATCCCGGAAATCGGTCCGGGCGAGGTGCTGATTAAAAATAAGATTTCAACTACCTGCGGAACCGATGTGAAGAATTTCAAAAGAGGGTATCCGCTGCTGAAGCCACCGCATCCTTACGGACACGAATTTTCCGGCGTGATTGCCGCCGTGGGAAAAGATGTCAAGGGATTTCACGAAGGCGACCGCGTCGCGGTGCACAACACCGCCCCCTGCAATGAGTGCTATTACTGCAAAAAAGGTCTTTATTCCATGTGCTCCAACATGACGTTTAACCGCGGGAGCTACGCGGAATATGTTAAGGTGCCGCGAGCCATTGTGCGGCAGAATATGTTTCTGCTGGATGATTCGGTCTCCCATAAAACAGCCTCCCTGATGGAGCCGTTTTCCTGCGCGGTGTACGGAATTGAGAACTGCCCCATCCATCTGGGCGATACGGTTATTGTCAACGGCGCCGGTCCCATCGGCCTCATGTTCGCGCGGCTGGCCGTGCTGAAGGGCGCTAAGGTCATTGTGACGGACATGATGGAAAACCGTCTGAAACTGGCGGAAAAGATGGGTGTTTGGAAAACCTGCAATCTGACCGGCGTGGAAAACACGATGGAGGCCATCCGCGATTTGACGGATGAGAAGCGCGGCGCGGATATTGTCATCGAGGCCACCGGTCTGATCAATGTATGGAAAACCAGTGTGCAGATGGTGCGAAAAGGTGGGTTTGTACTGTTGTTCGGCGGCACCAAATCCGGCAGCGAGCTCACGGTGGACGCCACTCTGCTGCATTACTCACAGATCACGATTAAAGGGGTGTTCCACACAACCCCGCGCCATGTCATGACGGCGCTGGAGCTTCTGAAAATGGGCGTCATTTCAAGCGATGATTTCATTCAGAACGAATATCATCTGCCGGATTTGGAAAAGGCGATCCGCGAACACGCCTCCGGTTCGGTAATCAAAAACTGCATTGTATACGATGATTAGAAGGAGTGGGAAAACAAACAATGTATTCGATCAAGCTTGGCTGTGAACATATATACTGCGGGGAAAACGCGGTACAGTACCTGAAGGAACTGCCCGCTGCCCGCAAGAGAGCCTATATTGTCATGAGCGGCACCATTTTGCAGGAGCTGGGCCAGCTCAAAATTGTCACAGACGTTCTGGAAGAGGCCGGTTTTGGGTGGAAAGCCTACACCGACGTGGAGCCGGAGCCCAGCTTTGAAACCGTAAAACGCGGCACGGCGGACATGATGGAGTTTGAGCCGGACTGGGTCATCGGATTCGGCGGCGGCTCCGCGATGGACGCGGCAAAGGCCATGTGGGTTTTCTATGAGAATCCGGAGTATCGGGAACTGGAGGATGTGATGCCTCCGAATGAGATCAAAAATCTGAAAATAAAAGCGCGCGTCGCCTGTATTCCCACTTCCGCGGGTACCGGCAGCGAAGCGACCCGCGCGGCGCTGATTAAGGATACCGTAAAAAAGAAAAAATATTCCATCCGCTGCCTGAAAGGCCGCATGGTGCCTGACGTGGCCATTCTTGATCCGGCGTTTTCCATGACTATGCCGAAGAGTCTGACGGCCGCTTCCGGAATGGATGCGCTGACCCATGCCATTGAATCCTATGTTACGCCGCTTGCCAATCCGTTCTCGGACGGCATGGCAATGGCTGCATTTATTTACGGCTACAAAAATCTGCCCGTCTGCTATGAGGACGAAAAAAATCTGGAAGCCAGAGCGAAGATGCTGGAAGCTTCCTGTATGGCAGGCATTGCATTTTCCAACTGCGCGCTGGGCATTGTGCATAGCATCGCGCACACCTTCGGCGCGGAATACGGTGTACCGCACGGCATGGCGAATGCGATTGTTCTTCCCTACGGGCTGCAGTTCAATTCCCGCAGCAGCCATACACAGGCGCGCTATGACGAGCTGGCTGCCTTTGTGGGAGAAACATCCCTGCTGGATGGAATTCTGGCCCTGCGCAAGCGTATCAATGTACCTCCCCGCATGAAGGATGTCGTAACCGATGAACAGGACGTCCTTGGAAAAATCGACGCACTTGTGCAGAAAGCCATGTCGGATGTCTGTACGCCGTTTACTCCGGTAAAGCCTACGACGGAAGAGATGAAGGACTTAATTCTGGAGGTCTATTACGGGGAGAAGGGGCATAAGGCTTAGCCTGTGTAAACCCAATCATACATCAATCGGGCCAGCGTCTTTAGATGCTGGCCCGATTCACGTTGTGGCTTTAGCACGTGCCCATAATCGCATACATAGAAATGCGTGGTAATTTTTTTATCAGGCAGAATAATGTTGTATTGACGCAAAATGGAATATAGTATACAGTAAAGTAAACGGTTACAGTAGTTACAAAAATGCAGTAGAATGAATTTTGTTATCTTCCCCGCCTTTGGCGGGGAAGATAACATCCGGGTGATATGTAAGGCACATCTATTGGAAATCAGCGAACGCAAAAATATCATCGCTCTTCCGTGTGCAGGGCAATACTGGGGCTGCAGAAAATTTAATTTCGGAGAAAAGGTGGTTCATAATATCAATATTAATCTAAAATATACAATAAAGTATTCGGCTGTTCACAGCTTTTATTGGTCTGTTTTTTGCAGCAGCCTTAGTTTTGCATCAGTATTCTTGTTGTCTAAGCATTTTAGAAACAGCCAAATAGGCATAGTGCTTGCAATAGCCAACATCCTTTCTGTATTGCTGCAGCCTGCCGTGGCGGCATTTGCCGACACGACCAGGAAAATATCTATGAAGGACTTAATTGTAATATTTGTAGGAATGGCGGGAGCGCTTGCGACAGCCCGATATTTTCTGTCGGAGTATTTTATTGTACTTTCGTTGGTTTTCATCCTTGAGCTTACCATTCTTCTTACATTGCAGCCTTTTGTAAATTCTCTGGGAATGCAGCTCATTAATCAAGGAATTGGAGTTAACTTTGGACTCGCCAGAGGGGTGGGTTCCATGACATATGCGGTATTCTCCGTTTTGTTAGGCGTTCTTGTAGAAAATTTAGGTACAGATTCCCTTCCGATGGTTTCCGTGGCGTTATACATAGCGCTTGGAACAGCAGCTTATACATTTACTAAGAAGCAGTCCCCCCATACCGCAGGGGATGCGATTCTTTCAGAAAGTATTGACATTACAGATGAAACGGGAATTGCTGATACGAATCATTTGTTTTCCTTTTTTATGCATAATAAAAAATTCACTGCATTGATGGCAGCGGTATCACTTATGTTTTGTTCACATTCCATGATAAACAATTATTTTATTCAAATTACGGAAAATGTGGGCGGTACTGCAAAAGACATGGGAATCGCCACTGGGATTGCAGCAGCGATCGAATTGCCTGCCATGGTTTTATTTGGCTTTTGGGTAAAAAAGATTCGCTGCAGCTCCATCCTGAAATTGTCCTTTTTTTTCTTTGTGGTCAAAGCGGCGCTTACGATGTCGGCAACTAATGTGTGGATGCTGTATGCGGCACAAATATTTCAATTCAGTTCCTATGCGCTGTTTATTCCTGCTTCAGTATATTATGTGAACGAAATAATTAAAAAAGATGACCTTGCAAAAGGTCAGGCTTTTATGACAAGCGCTATTACACTTGGCGGTGTGGCTGCAAGCCTTCTTGGCGGATGGCTCTTAGACAGTTCAGGTACAGGCGGAATGCTTTTTGTAGGACTTATTGCCGCTGCAGTGGGGTTTATCATAGGACTTTGTGCTGTTGAAAAGGTTGGAGTAAGCGAATACGGATAAGAATATATTTAAAAATTTACGGGGAATGTTTCAGCTGAGCATACACGCCATAAATATTATAATAGAAATAAAAAGTTATTTTATCCTCTTGATGATTTTAACTAATTGTGTTAAAGTAAAGACAATCAATATACGATGTCGTATGTCTGTACTGCGTAAGCAGTAACAGAGACTTATCACAATCATAAAATTATAATATTTTAATAATGGGGTGTAAATCATGTTTGAAACAGTGATGGAAAACCCAAAGCTGTTAGCCGAACAGGTGGCTGACCAAATCGTGGAGTTGATCATCAGCAATAATCTTGTAAGCGGCCAAAAACTTCCCAACGAATTTGAACTTGCCGGCAGTTTAAAGGTTGGCCGGGGAACGGTGAGAGAAGCCGTAAAGCTGTTGGTTTCACGCAATGTGCTTGAAATCCGCAGGGGGAAGGGCACGTTTGTTTCTCAGGAACCGGGCGTCATAAAAGACCCTCTGGGGCTTGCTTTTTTTAGTGACAAGTATAAGCTGGCTCTTGATTTGATGGAAATCCGATATATCCTTGAACCTCAGATTGCAGCCAAAGCAGCGGAGAAGGCTGAGGAGGCCGAAATATCCGAAATGAGACGGATAAGCGCGGAAATAGAGCAAGTGGCGCAATCCGGCGGTAACTATACAAACTTGGATGTGGAACTGCATACCCGCATTGCGCAGTGTACCCGGAATCTTGTTATGCCCAGCCTTATACCGACCATTAACAGCGGTATTGTACTGTTTAACTTTTTCCCTTATCAGGTGGAACGCATGGAGGCTGTCCGCCTTCATCATGAAATCATTGACGCGATTGCCGCCCATGATCCCAAATGGGCGAGCGACGCGATGATCAGGCATTTATCCTACAACAAACGCAATCTTATGGGATTAAAAGATCAATTCGATAACGCTGATAAGGAAAATTAAGACATATTCTAACAGCTCCTGCATTTACAGTGACTCGTAAATGCAGGAGCTGTTTTTTATGTATAATAATTACATAATTTATAAAAAACAACTTGAAGTTTAAGCTGTTTTATCTATTAGACATTTTAGAATATTTTTATATATTTGGAATACTTTTATTGTTCAATAACGCTAATTTTCCTGAAATCTACAGATTATTGATAAAAAAAGTTATTTCATTCATACATTAATAAAAAAACAAGTTGACAAAAATTGTGCAATATGATAATATAATTTCGTGATAAGTATGACGTCATATGTATTATGACTTTAAGCAAAAAAGTTAGTACCAGGCTATCATAATATAGCAAATTGAAATAGT
Organism: Ruminococcaceae bacterium UBA2656; assembly: GCA_002359465.1. Classification (GTDB taxonomy): domain Bacteria; phylum Bacillota; class Clostridia; order Oscillospirales; family Acutalibacteraceae; genus Caproiciproducens. Next base: position 80,206 of record DENA01000015.1, on the reverse strand, counting down.
GAGATGACTATAAAGTTGAGTTTTGGAAAGCAATATTAATGAAACTGCTTTACAAATTCAATTTTGCTTTTGGCGGCATTTCATTATGGCGGTCTTACTCAGTTGTGTTTATAAGAACACAATAAAGCGGTGTCCATCATTTGAAACTTTTTGTCCGGTTTATGTCTGACATATGCTAGATAATTTAAGTTTGTAAGAAATGATAAGAAAGAAGGAAAATGTAAATGAAAACACGCAGACTTATCGCGCTTACCATGGCATTGGCAATGACTGCAATGGCCGGTTGTTCTACCACGGCGCCAACCCAGCCAGCCGCAAGCGGCGCCGCGTCCGCTGCAGCCTCAACTGCAGCTTCCGCGTCCACTGAAAGCAAAGCTGCAGCAGGCTTTGACGGGTCCGTTACTTTTGGCGTAGTTGCCCCAATAACCGGAACCAATAAGATGGTAGGCGAGTATGTGGTAAACGGAGCAAAGCTTGCATTGAAGGAAATCAATGATGCCGGCGGGATCAACGGCAAGGAACTGAAATTGGTTTTTGAAGACGAAGTCGATAACCAGCAGGCTTCCGTCAATGCGATGGTTAAAATCATGAATTACCCGGATGTTGTTTCTTTCTTTGGCTCTACTTATTCTGCAAACTGTATCGCGGCTTCTCCCAACGTCCGTGAGAAAAAAATTCCAATGTTTGCCGGCGGTTCTTCCGCGAACATTCCAAAAGATGCGAACCCATATGTGTGGCAGGCTCGTATGACCGATGATCAGTCAGGTATGCTTCTTGCAAAAGCCGCAACACAGAATCTTGAAATGAAAAACCCTGCTATCCTTTATTCCACTGAGAGCTTCGGAACAGGACTAAGGGATCAAACAATTAAAGCTTTAAAGAAATTGGGCATTACTGTTCCGGATAAAAACCAATTCGGTTACGTTAATGATGAGAAAAACTTTGCTCCTATGATCGCTCAGATCCAGAACTCCGGTGCTGACGGCCTGATCGCAATCGGTAATCAGATGCCGGCAGCCGTTATCTGCCAGCAGATCGACGCAAGCGGCCTCGACATGCCGATGATTGGCTCCTCTTCATGGGCTTCCGCCGTTTGCCGCCAGAATGCAGGTGCTTCTGCCGATGGCTGGTACGGTGTTGCTGACTGGACAGTCGAGGTTACAACCGAGGAAGGTAAGAAATTCGCACAAACTTATAAAGATACTTACAAGGCTGACTCCGATATGCCGGCCGTAGCGGCATATGATTCTATCATGCTCTTTAAAAATGCCTGCGAAATTGCAAAAACCACCACAGACAAAGAAGCGATCAATAACGCCCTTAAAGAAATCAAAGATTACAAGGGAGCTATGTCCACCTACACTTATGCGGAAAATCACTGCTTCAGCACCAGTCAGTTTTTGACACTCAACAAGAACGGCCTCGCTACGATGATCGACACAGTTAAGACCAGATAAGTATTCTTAAAACCAGTTTTATCCGACACAAACAGATATGGTGTAAATAAATGGGTTGTATTAAGGCATATCCCAAAATAGTACCCAAAAGAGTTCCTCTCATTTTGGGATATGCTTTACAATCCTGCAGGCTCGACATGACATTTTGGAAACTAGTGTGATTTAGACATTTCATTGAAAAAAATCCTGTCGCCGGGCGCACTGGCTGGTGTAAATACTTAGTCTTATGCCGCAGGTTTTAAAACGAACCTTAGAAGCACAATGAATAACTTTATTTTTCATTTTATGAGGTGACACGATGAATATAAATACCATGGTCTCATTGGCGGTAAACGGTATTTCTATGGGCATGATTTATGCCCTGATGGCAATGGGATTAATCCTGTTAATTAGAGCGATCGGTGTAATGAACTTTGCACAGGGTGATTTGCTGATGTTTGGCGCGTTTATTACATGCTGGCTCACAGTTGACCTTAAGCTGCCTCTTTGGGCAATGATTCCAATATCGATGCTCTGTTTTGCTGTTGTAGGTATTGTTTTTATGTTTACAGCCTACTGGCCTCTAAGAAATGCGACTTACCCCGCTGCAACCGTTATCTCAACAATGGGTGCGGCAATGGCACTGAAAGAAATTGCAACACTGGTGTGGGGAAGTCTGCCCCGTTCCATGCCCTCACTCATGAAAAATGCGAAAAACGGTAAAGCCGCCGTTTTGAAAATAGGTACAATTTCCATCCAGTGGCAGTTTATCCTTACGATCATTGTGGGAGCTGTTTTTATCTTTTTAGTATTTGTTCTGTTTGACAAGCTTTACGCCGGAAGAATGATGCAGGCCGCCGCGCAGGACAAATATGCGGCTGAACTGCTTGGTATTCCTACCATTTTGACCACCATGGCGACTTATGTCATTGTTGTTGCTCTGGCATCAACAGGCGGATATATGATTGCTCCGATTTTTATGGTAAGCAATACTCTTGGTACACTGCAGCTCCGCGCTTTTGCCGGTGTTGTAATCGGCGGAGTCGGGAATATTAAAGGAGCGATTCTTGGCTCCTTAATCATTGGACTGGTAGAAGCTTTCAGCACCATTCAATTTTCGCAGTACAAAGACGCTGTCGTTTTTCTTGTTATGATTGCGTTCCTGTTAGTCAGGCCGCAGGGACTGTTCGGCGAGAAAATTGCCGATAAGGCGTAAGGAGACAATATGAAAAAGAAGAAAATTTTAAAACCATCCACATATCTTATATTCATTGCGGTGGCGATATTTGTCGCTGTGGTTCCGTTGGTGAACCAGGGATATTCGATGATGATTTTAAATCTGGGTTTAATTTATTCCATTGCGGCCTACGGGGTCTCGGTCATGCTTGGCTTAGGCGGCCAGCTTTCTTTTGCGGCTGTTTCCTTTATGGGCCTGGGAGCTTACTTTACTGCAAATTTATGCTCCGGGCGCCAAGGCTTCTGGCTCGATACCTCCCTTACACTTGTAATCGTTCTGCTTGTAGCCGCAGTGACGGCATACCTGATTGGAATGGTTCTGAACCGGCTGAGCGGCACTTATTTTACTTTTGCCACCATTGGCTTAGTGCAGGTTACATGGTCGTTTTATCTGAGCTATAAACCTTTATTCGGCGGACCTGACGGAATTTCAAATATTTGCACACTCAGAATTTTTGGCTGGTCGCCTGCGAACTATAACGAGTGGTTCTATGTTTTGGCGTTTCTTGTGCTCATTGTTGCTTTACTGGTGGAACGTATCCGCCGCTCGCAGCTTGGACGCTCGCTTTCAGCAATCCGCGATAACGAAATCGCCGCCCAGACACTGGGAATCAATGTTTACNNTTTATAGAACAAAGGTAATTGCTTTTACCATTGCCGGTGTGCTGGCGGCTTTGTCCGGCGCTCTTTATGCGATGCACAGCCAGTTTGTTTCCTCCGATATGTTTACTTATGAACGTGCCACTACTTATATTATCATGGTGATGCTGGGCGGCGTAAACAATACGTTTGGCGTTTTTGTCGGCTCGGTGCTTGTCACAATGCTTCCGGAATGGCTCAGAGGGCTGCAGAGATACCTGCAGCTGATTTACGGCATCGGCGTTATTTTGTTAATGGTATTTATGCCGATGGGACTTGCCGGCCTGACTTCCGGATTCGGTAAATCGCTAAAGAGAAAAATTTTCCCAAAAGATAAGATTACGGAAAGGGAGCAGACAAAGAGATGAATCCAATTTTAAGATTAGATAAAGTTTGCAAACATTTCGGCGGCGTTGTAGCTGCGGATGACGTAACCTTTTCGGTAATGCCCGGTGAAGTTCACGGCCTGATAGGGCCGAACGGCGCGGGAAAAAGTACACTGATGAATCTCATCAGCGGCATTTATATCCCTGACAGCGGTTCGGTTTTCCTGGATGAAAAGGATATCTCTGATGTTCCCTCCCATATGCGTGCCCGTTTAGGGATTGGCCGAACCTTCCAGACACCGCGCTTTTTGCAGCGTTCCAGCATTCGGGACAATATGCTTTTGGGGACGGACCTTGCCAACCAGATGGGCTATGTAAACAGCTATTTCGGAAAAACAGGCGCGGACTTCAATGCGGAACTTGATGATCTGATGAAATATCTGGATTTTACCTTTGACTGGGAAGACGATATCAGCGCTCTTGCCTACGGACAGAGAAAACAGCTTGAAATTGTCCGCTCCATGCTTTCCCACCCCAAAATCATGCTGGTGGACGAGCCGGCCGCCGGCCTGAATAACAAAGAAATCGATGACGTTATGGCGCTTCTCAACCATGCGGCCAAGGATTTGGGAATCGGCGTTCTTTTGATTGAACATTCAATGGATATGATTATGAACATCTGTGAGAATATTGTCGTTCTCTGCTTCGGAAAAGTAATCGCTCAGGGCGTACCGGCGGAAATTGCATGCAATGAGGAAGTTATAGAAGCTTATTTGGGGAGGGATATGGATGCTTAAAATTCATGATTTACATGCATATTATGGTCCTATTGAAGCCCTGAAAGGCATTGACATGGCGGTTGAACAGGGGAAAATCACCTGCTTAATCGGAAGCAACGGCGCAGGAAAAACCACGCTTCTAAAATCCATTTCAGGCATGATTAAGCGCACAGGCTCGATTATGGCAGCGGGCGACGGAGAAATCATTGACAAACACTCCCGCTACATTGCCCGCCACGGAATCATTCATGTTCCGGAAGGACGCCACATTTTTCCCGGCCTTACGGTAAGGGAGAATCTGGAGGTCGGAACGATAAACTGGCATGGCTTTTTTGGAAATCAGCCCTATACAAAAGAACTGGAAGAGGTTTATGCCCTGTTCCCGCGTCTTGAAGAACGCAAGAACCAGCTGGGCTGGAGCCTTTCGGGCGGTGAACAGCAGATGCTCGCTATCGGGCGTGCCATGATGGCAAGACCGAAAGTGCTTATGCTTGACGAGCCGTCCATGGGACTCGCACCGATTGTTGTAGCTGAACTCTTTGAAAAAATAGTGCAGATCAACCAGCAGGGAATGCCTGTTTTGCTGGTGGAGCAAAATGCAAAACTCGCATTGGAAATTTCCCATTACGCCTACATCATCGACGGCGGCAAGGTGATCCTCAGCGGTCCCTCCAAAGAGCTTAAAAATGATCCGAGAGTTGTTGAGGCATATCTTGGAAAATTTGCGAACAAGTGTCAAAATAATATTGTCAAATAAAATTTATGATCATAAAGGAGGCAGGAGCACCTTTCACAGGGTGCGGGTATTATGAAAGCATTAGTAAAGTATGCCGCCGGCCCGGGGAATATGGAAATTCGCGATATCCCGGAGCCACAGGCTGGAAAAGGGCAAATTAAAATAAAAATTTCCGAGGCAGGGATCTGCGGCTCCGATCTACATATTTATCACAGCGATATTGCAATCCCCGTCAATCCTCCGGTCGTTACAGGACATGAGTTTTCAGGTACTGTTGCTGAAGTAGGGGAAGGTGTCACCGGATTTTCAGTTGGAGACCGTGTCGTTTCAGAGACTGCTTATGATTATTGCGGTGTCTGCGATTTCTGCCGCGAGGGCTATTACAACCTGTGTGTTGAGCGCAAGACACTTGGTTACTGGTACAACGGCGTTTTTGCCAGTTACACGGTCGTGCCGGCAGCGCGTGTACTGAGAATTCCGGATAACGTATCCGACACCGCCGCGACGATGACAGAACCGCTTGCCTGTGTCTGCCACGCAATTTATGATCTGTGCAAAATTGTTCCGGGCGACCTTGTGCTGGTTTCCGGCCCCGGAGCAATCGGCATGATGGCGATGCAGGTGGCAAAAGCGCATGGCGCTGCGGTTGTCGTCAGCGGTACCAGTGTTGATGCGCCCCGCCTTGAAATGGCAAAGCAGCTGGGTGCCGATTACACCGTGAATTTACAGGAAGAAAACCTGGAAGAGCTTATAAGCAAATTGTCCGGCGGCTATGGCGCAGATGTTGTGCTGGAATGTTCAGGCGCCGGTCCCGCTATCAATTCGGGATTGAACCTGATTAAGAAGCTGGGATACTTTACGCAGATCGGGCTGGCAGGCAAAAAAGTCGAGTTTGATATTGAGAAAATCAATTATAGAGAACTGCATTTCTCAGGGTCCTTGGGTTCACGCAATTATAATTGGAGAAGAGCGCTGAAGCTCTTGGAAGATGGGAAAGTAAATCTTGAACCTTTGGCAGACACAAAGCTTCCGCTGACTGAATGGAAAACCGCATTTGAAAAGTTTGAAAAGAAAGAAGGCTGCAAGTTCTTCCTGCTTCCTGTAAAAGAATAATCTTTNNGTTCATCTCTTGGGGGCCATTCAAAAAGTGATTTACTAAAGTTTGTGATATTCTGAAGGATTGTTATCATCACAGTATTGTCTTCAGTATCAATCAAAACAAGAAAAGAGGAGATTTTCAGATGAGTTTATCCAAAGTAAAAAAGGATGAGCTGAATGCACTTTGCAAAAAGTTTCGTATCGATTTGATCGAATTGCTTCACTCTATCCAGACCGGTCATCCGGGCGGCTCGCTGTCCGTCTGTGAAATACTTACAACACTTTATTTTGAGAAAGCCAAGGTGGACCCAAGAAATCCGCAGTGGGCGGAGAGGGACCGCATCGTACTTACAAAGGGCCACGCCGCCCCAATGCTCTATCGTGTTTTAGCGGAAAAGGGCTTTTTCCCCGTTGAAGAAATGAAAACACTCCGTCAGTTAAATACCCGTTTACAGGGCCATCCCTGTGCGCTGGATACCCCCGGCGTTGAGCTTTCAACCGGCCCTCTCGGTATTGGTCTGGCTGCATCAGTCGGTATGGCTGTGGGGCTGAGGCTTTCCGATATCGACTCCACCGTTTACGCAGTCCTGGGTGACGGTGAATTGGATGAAGGAACCGTTTGGGAGGCGTGCATGAGCGCCGCGAAGTTTAAGACGGACAACTTAGTTGCTATCCTTGACCACAATCACGTTCAGCTTGACGGCACCTCTGATGAAATCATGCCTATGGGAGATGTAGGAGCGAAGTTCGCTTCCTTTGGATTTGAAGTAATCCCCTGCGACGGACATGACGTTGAGGCTTTGTGCGACGCAATCGACAAGGCAAAGGCTGTGAAAGGCAAACCATCCATCATTATTGCCGAAACGGTTAAAGGCAAAGGCGTTTCCTTTATGGAAGGCAAAAACACATGGCACGGCAAAGCGATTAACGACGAAGAATACAAGCTGGCAATGGAAGAGTTGAGAGGTGACAAATAATGGCCAAAGCAATTAGAGATGTATACGGTGATTCGCTTCTGAAATATGGCAGGGAAAATAAAAATATTGTAGTTCTGGATGCCGATGTGTCAAGTTCAACAAAATCCTGCGTCTTTGGCAAGGAATGCCCGGACCGTTTTTTCAATGTCGGGATCGCTGAAGCAAATATGGTAGGCATGGCGGCAGGACTTTCCACAACAGGTAAAATTCCTTTTGCCAATACGTTTTCCGTGTTTCTTACTTCCATCGGCTTAATCGGTGCAAGAGCGTTCGGCTCTTACTCAAAGCTGAATATTAAATTGATGGGTGCTTACGGCGGGTTGTCCGATGCCTACGACGGACCGAGCCATCATTCGCTTGAGGATATTGCCATCATGCGCGCACTGCCGAACTTTCAGGTGTTTGTAGCGGCGGACGAATATCAGACCGACTGGCTGGTAAAAAACGCTGTTGAAACAGACGGACCAATGTATATCAGACTGTCCAGAGACGCCACTCCCACTGTTTACTCTGCCGATACAAAGTTTGAAACAGGGAAGGGAATGATCATTCGCGAAGGCACGGATGCCACAATCATCGCCTGCGGTGTTATGGTTGGACAGGCGGTTGCCGCCGCTGAAGAACTGGCCAAAAAAGGCGTTCAGGTACGCGTTGTAGATATGTTCAGCATCAAACCGATCGATAAAGAATTAATTCTCAAATCAGCCGAAAGAACAGGCGCCATTGTCACTGCTGAAGAACACAGCGTGATCGGTGGCCTGGGCGGAGCAGTTGCGGAGACTTTGACAGCCGGCGGAGCGAAAGCAGCTCAGGAGTTTGTCGGTATGCAGGACTGCCATGCGGAGTGCGGCGCTTACTCGCAGCTTCTTGAAAAGTACGGACTTGATGTAAAGGCCGTTGTAGCCGCCGTTGAAAAAGCAATTGCGAGAAAGTGAGTGCTCATAATGAAAAAAGCAATTTTTGCCGCTCCTTTTACGATTGAATATCAGGATGCGGAGATTCCGTCGATCGGCGATGATGAAGTCCTGCTGAAAGTAATCAGTATCGGTATCTGCGGTTCGGATATCCAGATGTACCACGGAAAACACAAATATATGACCTATCCGGTCGTTCCGGGGCATGAAGTCGGATCGGTTATTGTAAAGGTTGGCGCAAACGTAACAGATTTTAAGGTGGGGGACCGCGTTTCCGTTGAGCCGCAAATCACTTGCGGCCACTGCTATCCTTGCTCGATCGGGCGTTTCAATGTCTGTGAAAACCTAAAAGTCAAAGGTGTTCATGCCGACGGTTTCGCCTCCGAATATGCCGCCATTCAGCCATGCTACCTCCATCACTGCCCGGACGGCATGGACTTTGACCTTATCACACTGGTTGAGCCGCTTGCCGTTGGTGTTGGTTCTGTAAAACGTTCACATTATAAAGGCGCCAATATTGCCGTTATCGGTGCGGGCACGATCGGGAATCTGGTAGCTCAGTCCGCACAGGCGTTGGGGGCCGGAAGTGTGCTGGTAACAGACTTTATGGACAGCAAGCTGGAATTTGCAAAGGCCTGCGGCATTGAGCATTGTGTCAATACCAAAGAGATAGGATTGAAAAGGGCAATTGAAGATACGTTCGGAGAGAGAAAAGCGGATGTTATTATTGATTGTGCCGCCACAAGAGGGTCTTTCCTTTCTGCAATGGAGGCAAGCCGTACCAGCTCGGAAATTGTAATTACAGGGAACTACAAGGACCCGATGGAACTGGAAGTGCCGCGTATTCAGCGCAGAGAAGTTTCCCTGATCGGGCATATGATGTATGTTCGCGAGGACTTTGCCGACGCGATCAGATTCCTTTCCGAGGGAAAGGTCAGGACAGACGGGTTTATTTCCCAGCGCTTTGCCTTTGATGATTTTGATAAAGCCTTTCAATTTATTGATGAGCATCCCAATGATGTGATGAAGGCTGTCGTTGATATCGGTTCCTGCTGAGTAAGCAGTTCTGTCGTTTTTATATTTCCTTATAGATTATTTTAAAGGAGTGTTGCAAAATGAAAGAATCAATTCACAAATATTTTAGGGTGGGGACGATTCAGTGGATGAGCCATCCGCCGGTCAGTTATGACCTGCTGGATTCGATAAAAACAATTGCCTGCGACGACTTTTTTGATGCGCTGGAAGTCACTCAGATCAAAGACGATACACTCCGTGCCGCCGCAAAAAATTTGCTTGCGCAGTCCCATTTAAAGGTGTGTTACGGTGCACAGCCCCGTCTGCTGGGAACCGGACTCAACCCGAACGACATAGACGAGGAAGGCCGCAAAAAAGCGGAAGCCACCCTGATGGAAGCGGTCNNCGACGAGGCGGAATATCTCGGTGCCGGGGGAATTGCGTTCCTTGCCGGAAAGTGGAAGCCGGAGACTAAAGAACAGGCATATGCCCAGCTTTTAAAGACCACCCGGAACGTATGCGGTTATGCCAAAACGAAGGGCATGACGGTGGAAACAGAAGTTTTTGATTACGATATGGACAAGGCCGCATTGATCGGCCCGGCTCCATACGCCGCACAATTTGCCGCCGATATGCGCACCACCTGCAATAATTTCGGTCTTTTGGTAGATTTGTCGCATTTTCCAACCACTTATGAGACAAGCAAATTTGTTATCCGGACCCTGCGCCCGTACATCACTCATCTGCACATTGGCAACGCGGTGGTAAAAGAAGGCTGTGAAGCTTACGGCGATATGCACCCGCGGTTCGGATTCCCCAACAGCGCCAATGACACGCCTGAACTGTTGGATTTCTTCCGCGTATTAAAAGAAGAAGGCTTCTTTGATGCTGAAAACCCGTATGTGCTGTCGCTGGAAGTAAAGCCGTGGGGGAAAGAGGACGGCGATATTATACTGGCGAATACCAAGCGCGCAATCAATCGCGCATGGGCCTTACTGGAAGACTGAATCCGTATATAGGACTGTTGATTTGCTGAAAGGAATAAGTTAAAATGAAAATAGTGATTTTGGATGGTTACACGGAAAATCCCGGCGATTTAAGCTGGGAGGGCTTTGAGAAACTGGGTGAGCTGACAGTATATGACCGCACGCCCGCGGATAAAATCGTTGAGCGCATTGGCGGCGCAGAAGCCGTCATTACAAATAAGACTCCAATCAGCGCCGAAACCTTCAACGCCTGCCGGAATATAAAATATGTCGGCGTTCTGGCGACAGGCTACAACGTGATTGACGTGGCGGCTGCGAAAGAAAGGGGAATTGTCGTCTCCAATATTCCGACTTATGGTACCGCTGCTGTCGGACAGTTCGCGATTGCGCTTTTGCTTGAAATCTGCCATCATATCGGCGAGCATTCCGCTGCTGTTATGCGCGGGGATTGGACTTCCAATCAGGATTGGTGCTTCTGGAATTATCCGTTAATAGAATTGGCCGGAAAAACGATGGGCATCATCGGTTTTGGGAAAATCGGTCAGACTACTGCGAAAATCGCACAGGCGCTCGGCATGAACATCCTTGCGTTCGATGAGTATAAGAATCCGGCACTGGAAGGCGCAACCTGCAAATATGCTGCTCTTGATGAACTTCTGGCACAGTCCGATGTCATCTCACTGCACTGCCCGCTTTTCCCGTCGACAGAGGGCATTATCAACAAAGACAACATTGCAAAGATGAAGGACGGCGTGATTATCCTGAATAACTCACGCGGCCCGCTGATTGTAGAGCAGGATCTGGCAGACGCGCTGAACAGCGGTAAAGTTGCCGCCGCAGGACTGGACGTTGTTTCCACCGAGCCAATTCAATCGGACAACCCGCTCCTGAAAGCAAAAAATGTTATCATTACTCCTCATATTTCGTGGGCCCCGAAAGAGAGCCGTCAGCGCCTGATGGACATTGCTGTTGAGGATTTGAAAGCGTTCCTTTCCGGGATACCGATCAATGTTGTCAATAAATAGCGTGCTGTAATATTTGATTTTGTATCTCTCCCCACACTGTCGGCGGGGAGAGATATTATCATATTTGCAATCAGCATTCATCCGAAATCCTTTGCAGGCATGAAGAATGACAAAAGGAAGTGTTTCCCTGTGGATAAAATTGTATTGATTCCGGATTCTTTTAAAGGGACGATGAGTTCTGCGGAAATCTGTGGCATCATAAAAGAACAGATTAAAAAATATTATCCTGGGTCCCAAGTGATTTCCATCCCTGTCGCAGACGGTGGAGAAGGCAGCGTGGATGCGTTCCTGACCGCGATAGGAGGACGCAAGGTATTTACTCAGGTAAAAGGGCCATATATGGAAGACATGGAGGCTTTCTACGGTGTTGTCAACGAGGACACCGCAATTGTAGAATTGGCAGCCTGTGCGGGTTTGCCGCTTGTTGAGGACAACAGGCATCCGGATAAAACCACGACGTACGGAGTGGGGCAGCTTATGGTGCATGCCGCGGCGCATGGCTATAAAAAAATCATTGTGGGTATCGGGGGAAGCTGCACCAATGATTTAGGAACCGGAGCTGCGGCTGCTGCGGGAGTCAGATTTTATGACAGGGCGGGGCAGGAATTCCTTCCTGCCGGGGGAACGCTTTGCGAGATTCATCGCATTGATGTTTCCGGCCTTGACCCCGCGCTCAAGGATGCCGAGATTATAGGAATGTGTGATATTGACAATCCTCTGTATGGTGCAAAAGGCGCGGCCTATGTTTTTGCACCGCAAAAGGGCGCGGATGAGAACCTTGTAAAGAGTTTGGACAATGGATTGAAAAGTGCTTCCCGAATCATACAGGAGCAGTTGAATAAAGATATAGCACAGATTCCGGGCGCAGGTGCGGCGGGCGGCGTTGGCGGCGGGATGGTTGCCTTTTTCGGTGCAAAACTGCAAATGGGGATCGAAGTAATTCTCGACACTGTTGGGTTTGATAAGCTGGCGGAAAGCGCGAATCTTATCATCAGCGGTGAAGGTAAAATGGATACCCAGAGCCTGGGTGGAAAAGTAGTGATTGGTGTCGCCCGGCGCGCAAAGCGGCTCGGAGTTCCGGTGATTGCTGTTGTGGGCGATATTGGAGACGGTATTGAGCAGGCTTATGAGGAAGGGGTTTCCGGCGTGTTCAGCATTAACCGTGTAGCTGTTGATTTTAAAGAAGCCAAGCATCGCTGCAAGAGCGATTTGGCCCTCACTGCGGACAATTTAATGAGATTCCTTGTTCGTTTAGGATATTAAAATATAAAGGAAGAGCATCTATGGGCAGTACAGAGTTGGATATTCTTGGGGTGAACCGCGCGCACGCCGTTATTCTTCCGGATGGCACGGCGGTTCCCGGTCTGGGGCAGGGCACGTGGCATCTGGCGGAAAATCCTTCTAAGCGCAGCCGCGAAATTGAGACGCTGCAGACCGGCGTGAGATTGGGAATGACATTGATTGATACCGCTGAAATGTACGGTGAAGGAGCTTCTGAAAAGCTTATCGGGGAGGCAATCCGGGGAATCCCCAGAGAAAAGCTGTTTTTGGTATCGAAGGTCTATCCTCATAATGCCGGACGAAGCCATATTTTTGAAAGCTGTAAAAATACGTTAAAACGGTTAGGTGTCTCCAGTCTGGATTTATATTTGCTGCATTGGCGCGGACGGGTGCCGCTTGCCGAAACAGTTTCCTGTATGGAAGAATTGATCAAAATGGGACTGATACGCCGTTGGGGCGTTTCCAACTTTGATCTGGAGGATATGGAAGAACTTTGGGGGACTCCGGGCGGAAACCGCTGCGCGGTCAATCAGGTTCTTTATCATCTTGGGTCCAGAGGAGTCGAGTATGACCTGATTCCCTGGATGGACTCTTACAATGTGCCGCTCATGGCGTATTGTCCGCTTGCGCAGGTGGGAACGCTGCGGCGCGGCCTTCTGGAAAGCTCCGCTGTAAAGGAAGTTGCTTTGGCGCATAACGCCTCGCCAGTACAAATTCTCCTGAGCTTCGTTATGCACAGCGGTAAAGTAATTGCGATTCCAAAGGCGAGTTCTCCGGAACATGTGTATGAGAACGCAAAATCAGGGATGATCGAGCTTACTCAGAAAGATTTGGAAACGCTTTCCGCAGATTTTCCACCGCCGCGGCACAAGGTACCGCTGGATATGCAGTGAGACAGTGCCGGCAAAAACAGAATGAATCCAAGTTCGCCGCTCGACTTCGTTTTTTCGAAGAGGGCGGCGTTTTCTTATTTGACGAGGAACGTTTGCATCTGTATAGCATAGTTTCAGGAATTTTTTCTATTGAAAGACTGTTTCCTGATTCCTTTTACGTATGAAAGTGGATTCAATTTATTGGATATATTGTGTATATAATAATGCTATAATTATAAATATTTAAATAAATAGCACAAATATATGAAGGTACTTCCAAAAGATCGAAACACTCTTGAAAATAGTTGCGATGTAGGATATATTGACGGTGTGATAAAGACAACATAAAACAAAGGAGGAAAATGATGAAAAAGGAGATTGTTTCTCTGGAAGGGAAACTGATCGTATCCTGCCAGGCTCTTGAAGAAGAGCCGCTCCATTCATCGTTTATTATGGGGAGAATGGCGAGGGCGGCAAAGGAAGGAGGTGCCAGCGGTATCAGAGCCAATTCTGTTGAAGATATTAAGGAGATTAAAAAAAATGTAGATCTTCCGGTAGTAGGAATTATTAAAAGGAATTATGACGACAGTCAGATTTATATAACGCCTACCATGAAAGAAATCGATGAACTAATGAAAGCGGCCCCTGATATCATTTCCACTGATGCCACAAATAGAATCAGGCCAGGCAATCTGACTTTGGATGATTTTTACATACAAGTCAGGGAAAAATATCCCGATCAGCTTCTTCTTGCAGATTGTTCTACGGTCGATGAAATGTTACATGCTGATAAGCTGGGGTTTGATTTTGTCAGTCCAACCTTAGTCAGCTATACGGAAGACAGCAAAGATTTAAAAATTGAAACAAATGATTTTGACTTTCTTAGAACAATTATCGGCAAAGTAAAAGCAAAAGTAATCGCAGAAGGCAATATCGATACACCTGAAAAAGCGAAGAGGGTAATAGAGTTAGGTTGTTATTGTGTAGTAGTAGGCAGTGCAATCACAAGGCCGCAGCTGATAACAAAGAAATTTGCACAAGCGGTAAATTCGATTCAAAGGTGATTGAATGAAAAATTATGTTGCGTTTGATATTGGCGGAACCATGATCAAATATGGGATCATTAATGAAAATGGGAAAATAGTGGAGAATCATGAAACCCCGACCGAAGCTGGACGCGGAGGTCCGTATATATTGAAAAAAATACAGGAAATCATTGAAAAATCTTTAGAGAACCATAGGTTAGACGGTATCTGTATTTCTACGGCGGGAATCGTGGATTATATAAACGGCAGCATTATTTATGCCAATGATAATATTCCTGATTATACGGGAATGAAAATCAAGGAAGTTTTAGAAAGCAGGTTCCACATACCATGTGAGGTGGAAAATGATGTGATGTGCGCGGGGCTTGCGGAACAATATTCGGGAGCTTCGAAAGGCAGTAAAGTAAGCGTCTGCCTGACCATTGGCACAGGTATCGGCGGATGCATTCTCATTAACAATAAAATATTTCACGGTGTGGCTTACAGTGCAGGTGAAGTCGGTTATATGAATATGTTTGGGACAGAATTTCAGGAATTGGCTTCCGCAAGTGCGCTTGTTGAGAAAGTTTCCAGGCAAAAAAACTGTAATCAACAGGAATTGGACGGAATTAAAATTTTTGAAATGGCAAAATCAGGGGATCAGATCTGTATAGATGCCATTAAAGAAATGTGCGATATGCTGGGTTACGGAATCGCGAATATTTGTTACGTGATCAATCCGGAAGCGGTGATTATTGGAGGCGGCATTGCCAAACAACAGGAATATCTTTATTCCCTGATCAGACAAAGCATGGACAAGCATCTGCTTCCCGCGTTAAGCGAAAAAACAAGATTAGCGTTCGCATCTCAGGGAAATCTGGCAGGCATGCTGGGCGCGTATTACAATTTTAAAGAAAAGCATTAAGGTTTAGAGATATGAAAGAATACGAAGAAAGCGCAATCCCGGTTATTGAATCCAATTATGATAATTTTACAAATGTGGAGAAGACAATAGCCAATTTCTTTATCGCTAATAAAGAAAAGATGGACTTCTCTTCAAAAAGCATTTCAAAATATTTGTTTGTATCAGAAGCGTCGCTTTCCAGATTCGCGAATAAAATCGGCTACAAAGGTTACCGGGAGTTTATTTATCATTATCAGAAAACTTTTGTTGAGGGGGAAGACAAAGTTGATGGGTACATGGAGGAAGTGCTCAACACATATCAGGAGCTGTTGAATAAAAGCTATAATTTAATTGATAATGAACAGATCAAGCGTGTGACAAAGCTGCTTTCAGCCAAGAAAAGGATTTATGTATACGGTATGGGCAGCTCAGGCTTGGTGGCACAGGAATTTGGAATGCGGTTTATGAGGCGGGGCTTGGATGTCGAGTCAATCACAGACACTCATATGCTTGCGGTAAATGCAGCCCGAATAAACAGTGATTGTGTTGTAATCGGCATCAGTATCAGCGGGGCAACAAAAGAAGTCCTTTCCGCTTTGGAAAAGGCAAAGGAGAAATCGGCCGCCACGATCCTGATTACATCTAAAAATAACAGCAAATATTACAATCTGTTTGATGAATTGATATTGGTATCCGTTAAAGAAAACCTGGAGTATGGAAATATCATTTCCCCCCAATTCCCGGTATTAATCCTTACGGATATAATATATGCCAGCTATATTCGGGAAGACAGAATACAGAGAGAGGCGGTGTATGACTCTACACTAAATGCGATATTGGACAGAAACATGCCATCATACTGAATTAACATTTTTATAAAAGGAAAGGAATGGTTGTTATGGGAAAAACGATTAAAGTCGGGGTTGTTGGAGTAGGTCAGATGGGGACATACCATGCACAGATCTATCAGAAGCTGCCGCAGGCGGATTTAGTTGCAATCTGTGAGTATAACGATGAAAGGCGTGCACAGGCACAGAAGGAATTTGGCTGCAAGGCGTATAAGGATTACAAAGAAATGCTGGCAGATCCTGAAATTGAAGCCGTGAGTATTGTCCTTCCGGACAATATGCATCGTGAGGCCGTTGAAGTGGCTGTCGCCAATCACAAACATATTTTGCTCGAAAAGCCGCTGGCTAAAGAACTGAAAGACGGAAAAGCACTGTATGAAATTACAAAAGATTATGACAAGGTTTTTACCGTCGGTTTTCTGCTTCGCTTTGACCCGCGCTTCAATATGATTAAACAGGCTCTTGATAACGGAGAGCTCGGGGACATTATTCACTTGTACTGCAGAAGGAACAGCCCGATTATTGGGCCAAGAAGATATATCGGGGCGTCTGATTTAAGCATGCACGTTATGATTCACGACATTGATTATATCAACTGGTATATGGGATGTGAACCGGTGAAAGTGTTTGCTAAAAACAGAAGCGTTTTATTGAAAGAAAATGGCATGAATGATGTAATTTATGCGATTGTTACTTATGAAAACGGAGCGATTGCATGTCTTGAAGCCTGCTGGGTGCTTCCTGAAAATTCGCCGACAATTATTGACGACAAGTTGGAACTGGTCGGTACAAAAGGTGTTGCCTATGTTGACTCGTGCGACCACGGAGTTCGTTTTGTAACGGATAAAAAAGTGTCGTATCCGGATTCAAGACACTGGTACTATACGAACGGCGAAGTATGCGGAGACCTTGCGGAAGAAGTGATGGCCTTTATCAATAACGTGGCGAATGGAACAAAATCCATTATCACCCCAAAAGAAGCATTCAACTCGCTGCGTGTTGTAGATGCCATTGAAAGGTCAATCGCTGAAGGAAAAGAAGTAGAACTGTAATTACAAAATAATGATTAAGGAGGGGTTGTTATGTCTGTTAAGGTAAAATTACAGAGTTTTGGCAGCAAATTGAGCGGTATGGTTATTCCCAATTTGGGGGCCTTTATGGCATGGGGAATTTTGACGGCCATAGGCGTCGCGACAAAAGATCCGGTTTTAAAAGCGTTTATTGTTCCGATGCTGAATTACCTTCTGCCGCTTTTAATTGCGTTTGCAGGCGGTAAGGCGGTTCATGATTACCGCGGCGGCGTTATTGCCACTGTCGTTACAATGGGTGTCATTTTAGGTTCCGATATCACGATGTTCATTGGCGCGATGATTCTGGCACCGTTATCTGCATGGATCCTTAAAAAGTTTGACGAATGCATTGACGGCAAAATTCCCACGGGCTTTGAGCTCCTGGTTAATAACTTTTCCACTGGCATCATCGGCGCAATCCTGGCGGTACTCGCCTATCTGTATGTGGCGCCGGCCATATTGTCACTGACCGGAGTGCTGGCCGCAGGCGTAAATTTCCTGCTCAACAATCATTTGCTTCCATTGACGGCGATCTTTATTGAACCGGCAAAGGTTATCTTTTTGAATAATGCAATCGGACAGGGAATTTTAACTCCGCTCGGTACGGCTCAGATTGCAGGGGCCGGCAAGTCTATGCTGTTCCTGCTTGAATCCAATCCGGGACCCGGCTTAGGAATTCTGCTTGCATACATGTTTTTTGGCAAAGGAAATTCCAAGGCTTCCGCCTATGGCGCCAGTGTTATTCATTTCTTCGGCGGCATACATGAAATTTATTTCCCGTTTGTACTTATGAATCCGTCGCTGATTATTGCGCTGATACTCGGCGGTATTACAGGCACCTCTTTCTTTACCATGTTTAATGTCGGCCTGGTCGGTGTTGCATCTCCCGGAAGCATTCTGACGATTACAATGATGTCTGCTTCAGGAGACAGAATCAAAATTCTTATTTCCGTTCTGGCGGCCGCCGCAGTATCCTTCTTAGTAGCCATCCCGCTGGTTAAGAGGGCAAATAACAGCGATAAACAGTTAAAAGAAGCCGCTAAGGAAATGGAAAGGCTCAAAGGCAAAAAGAGCAGGGTTTCTTCCGTCTTTGAGTCGCCGGACACAGGCGAAGAGACCGTTGATTTCGCAAAAATCACAAAGATCGCCTATGCCTGTGATGCGGGGCTTGGCTCAAGCGCAATGGGCGCGGGCGTATTGCAGAAGAAATTAAAAGCGGTTGGAATTGACGATATTAAGGTTTTTCATATCTCCATAGCAAATCTGCCGACAGAATGTCAGGTAATCGTATCCCATCAGACGTTAATGGAACGTGTCAAACAGAAGCAGCCCGACGCTTATCATGTAGAAATTACTGATTATCTGAATGCGCCGGAATATGAGGAGCTGATCGGTAAAATCAAAGCGGCTCGTGAAGGAAAATAGTCTTACAGCAGTTCCAGTCAGTATAATGCTGACCGGAACTGCTATAGATCATTCAGTATGGGAGTAATGCAATGTTAAAAGGTGTAATCATGGACTTTGATGGTGTGATTGTTGATACGGAAGCAGTTTGGTATGACATCTTTGCACAATGGTTTAAGAAAAATAAGAATTACGATTTATCAGTTCAGCAGTTTCTTCTTTGTGTCGGTTCAAATTCAGAAGACTTGTTTCATTCACTGGAAAAAGAGCAGGGCATGATAATCAACAGGCGGAAATTTACGGAAGACACACAAAGTCTGTTTATACAGCGGAGCAATACTCTGCCTCCCAAAAAGGGCGTAGCCGAATTTATTGAATCTGTTAAAAGCAAGGGCCTTAAACTGGCCCTTGCTACTTCATCCACACGGCTGAAACCCACTTTACATCTGACACGGCTGGGATTCATTGATAAATTTGATGAGATAGTTACTGCGGAGGATGTGAAAAGGATAAAACCATATCCGGATTTGTTTTTGAAGGCCGCAGAAAAATTGAAAGCAGCAAGAGAGGAAGTCCTGGTGGTGGAAGATTCCCTTAATGGCTTTGCAGCAGGAAAAAACGCTGGAATGCGTGTCTTAATTGTACCAAACGAAGTAACCAAGTACAGTGATTTTACAGGGTGTTATAAAAAGGTAAATTCTTTGGCAGATGTGAATGCGGAAGAACTGATTGCTGATTTTAAAATCCAATAATTGGTTTAAAGATAAGGAGAAAACCTATGCTGATCGATAAAATAACGGTTAATGACATTCAAATTGGGATTCAGGCGGATAACTGGGAGGATGCAATCAAAAAATCGTCTCAGATATTGCTGGATAAAGGAGCAATCGAACAGAGTTATGTGGATGCAATGATTAAGGTTCTGTACGAAAATGGTCCGTATATTGTAATCAGCAAACACGTTGCGCTTGCGCATACCCGGCCGGAATTTGGAGCAAGAAAAATGGCGCTAAGCTTTTCCACATTGAATCCGCCGGTTAATTTCGGGTCGGAGATGTTCGACCCCATTAAATTGATTATTACGCTCTCTGCTGTCGATCAGGATGCGCATATTGACCTGATGGGGGAGCTTACCGACATACTGCTGGACGATGAAAAGGTGAAAGCATTATTTAATGCGGAATCCGGTCAGGCTTTTCTTGAAATATTAAAACGATAATGCAAAAAAGCCATACCCTGAAAGGAGGAAGGACGTCTGGAGCGGATAGTTGCTGAAAAGACTTTTTCAAAGGGCATTGCAATAGAGAAAGCTTACACAGTGCAGGCAGTTGATCTGACCTGCGAGAAATATACAATTTCTAAGGATGAAGTATCGCGGGAGATTGCTGAATTTGAAGCTGCTGTTGAAAAGGTCAATAAAGATTTATCTGAATTGGCTCTTACCGACGCTATTTTTGAAGGGCACCTTGCAATTGTTAATGATTTTTCATTTGCCGATGGTGTAAAGACACGAATTTCCGAGCTGACAAATGTTCAGACAGCTATTTCTGAAACTGTGGAAGAAGTTGAGTCTGAATTTGAAAAGATGGACGATGAATATATTCGGGAGCGTGCGGCGGATGTTGCCGATGTCGGCAACCGCCTTTTGGCAGTGCTTCAAAATAAATCGTTAAATAAGTTTGCTTCAATACGGGATCCGGTGATCGTTGTTGCCGATGACTTGGCTCCCTCAGATATGGCCATGCTTGATTTGAATAAGGTCAAAGGTTTTATAACTGAGCGTGGGGGAGTAACCTCTCATGTCTGTATTATGTCCCACAATATGGGGGTGCCGGCCTTGGTCGGAGTACAGGGAATTCTGAAAAAAGTCACATCCGGAGATCTGGTGGCGATGGATGCCTTTTCGGGAGAAATTCTGGTTAACCCGGATGAAAAAGCAGTGAAGGAAATGCTGGCAAAAAAGCAAATGGAGGAAAACAGGACCGCTGTATTAAAAGAAAAAGCAGCTTTACCTGCTGTTTCCGTGGATGGACATCAGGTAAAGGTCTATGCAAACGTGGGAAATTTAGAGGATGTTGACCGTGTTTTGAAATTTAGTGCAGAAGGTGTTGGACTTTTCCGCAGTGAATTTATATTTATGGAAAATGATCATTTTCCATCTGAAGAGGAACAATTTGAAATATACAGGCAGGCTGTGACACGTTTAAATAGAGAACTCATCATCCGTACACTGGATATCGGCGCGGACAAGAAGCTGAGCTATTATCAATTCCCGCAAGAGGGGAATCCGTATTTAGGGTGGCGTGCAGTCCGCGTATGTCTTGATAAAAAGGATATGTTTAAAGCACAGCTGAGAGCGCTGCTTCGTGCGAGCGCTTTTGGTACAATCAAAGTAATGGTTCCGATGATTATTTCCTGTGAAGAGCTTGACCAGGTCAATGCGTTAATGGAAATCTGCAAGGCAGAATTAAGCCGGGAAAATAAAGAGTTTAATCCTGAACTTTCGGTTGGCGTAATGATCGAAACACCGGCGGCTGTTCTTTGTGCTGATCTGTTGGCACAGCGGGCCGATTTTTTTAGCATAGGGACAAATGACCTTACTCAATATGTGCTTGCGGTAGATCGCGGAAATGAAGCGATCAGTTCTTTATATAACAGCTTTCATCCGGCGGTTCTTCGTGCTGTCGCTCAAGTGATTAAAGCAGGGCATCAAGCGGGTATAGAAGTAGGCATGTGCGGAGAATTTGCAGGAAATCCAAAAGCAACGGAAATTCTCCTGGGCCTGGGGCTGGATGAATTTAGTATGGCTGCAAGTGAAACGCCTGTTATTAAGGATATCGTCAGAAATCTGGATTATAAAAAAGCCGTCCAAAAGGCGGAACGGGTACTCAATTGTTTTACTGTTAAAGAGGTTACAGATATTCTGAATTAAATGAGATAGGGGATGCAATCATGGTCAGTAAAAAGGTGACAGTAAGAAATAAGTCAGGCCTGCATATGAGGCCTGCAACAGATTTATCCAAGCTGTGTGCAAAAATGCAATCTTCCATCACAATCGTTTTCGGAGGCAAAAAAATCAATCCGAAGAGTGTTCTGATGCTGTTGAGCGGCGGAATCAAATGCGGATCCACAATTGAAGTTGTCTGTGAAGGCAATAATGAAAATAGTGATTTGGCCCAAATTGTAGACGCTATCAATGGCGGTTTCGGAGAAGAAATGATTGATTAAGAAGACTTTTAATTTTCGAACTCATATACAATAATGTCTTAAAAAACATAAAAAAACCGGCGAAAGATAATTCTTTTGCCGGTTTTTTTATGGTCTGCTTTAGCAGGTTTTCCAAATGGCAAGACGTTTGGAAAGCGAAAACCCGCGCGCTACGTGAACTGGTCAATAGGAAGTAGACAGAAAGGACGAAAACTTTATGATGCACCCTTGTCCAAACGAAAATTGAACCAAATGCGCAGGTAGTACCCGACGGCTCATTGGCGTGGCAGGAAAACAAAACCGAAATAAAATTTTATGTCCTTGCATTTTTTGTCACTCGTGATTATAATATATAAAGACAAAGGGCATCCCGCTTTCGCGGGAAGCCCAGTTGACGGAATAACCGCTTTCCTTAGCTCGGGGGCGGTTATTTTTTTGCTTGTTGCATAACAACGAGTATGTACCCGGTTGCAACAATCAAAAACATGGCTGCATAGAGAATTTCCATGCAAAACACCTCCTTCCAGGTAGCTCTAAGCAACCAAAGAACTATTCCCTTCGGAGGTACAACCTACACCCTCATGCCCTTTGCATCATTTATTATATACTTATTAGAATATTTTTCAATAGAAAAAGGAAAATATTTCCACATTATTAAAAAACTGTTAAAATTTGTGACTAAATCTGTTCTTTTACATCATAAATCTTACTCTGTACCATCGGATAACCGGGGGACTTTTTGCTTACCTAAAATTTCGATATAATTATATTATGCCGAAAGGTAAATATAATAAAGAAGGTATCAGAAATGGACNNGAACAACAACCTGAATGCCATCGTAACAAATCAAGCGATGATCTATTGTAAACTTAAAGATATGGAGGACAGAATCCCCGAAGAGGAAGAAAAAGAATAATACATAAAGTCGTGCCGCATCGGTTTGATCTCCGGTGCGGCTATTTTTTAAACTTTGCCTTGTTTATATGAGATTTTGATGTATTATTATAATTAAAGATTAAAATAACGGGAGGATGGTTCGGTTGGATAATCGTGATTCTGAAAAGATGAAAAAACTCGCGAGAGAAGGAAAGCTTATTTCAAAGATCTGTGGTGAGGATTTTCCACAGTATAGCTATTCCGATGTCTATGCAGAAATTTACGGTGGTGGTGAAAGAAGCGCCATGGGAGTGAAGAAGATGATAAGCAGTAGATTAAAGAAATTGCCTTCACTTTCACCCAAAGAACAGAGCGATTTGATAGATGAAATAAATAACCTTGTATGGGATTTATATAATCGTAATAAGGAAAGCCAGCAAAAGCTGGAAGATATCAGAGCTGTCGTTGAAAGATAATACATAAAGTTCTCTCAGCTGTAAAAAGGCGGGAGAGCTTTTTTATTACTGATAATATTATGGTGCTTATTCTTCGGTTCCTATATCGGTTAAAATAGCTTTTAATTCCGGATAAGGCATGCTGTAGCGTTGGCTTAAATACCGCAGGGAAGCTGCCAGCTCACCATCTGGTCCACCGTATACCAAATTGTTATCATTAATAGTAATAAAAAATTTGCACCTGATTTTTCACCCGGTCGAATACGATTTTTTCAATAAAGGTTCTGAGCAGTATATTTTTTTGCTCTGCGCTGATATCTGGATTTCTTAGCTGTTCTATCGCATTCGACTGCTCAGCGCGGGATTTTTTTGTCAGTTCATCTTTTGGTTCCGCTCTTCTTATATTTTTTTTGTCCTGCAGATGTTCAATCTGTTTTGTTATTTTCCGTTTATTGACCTGATATTCTTCAAGCGAGTCGATGCCGTTTTCATATGCTTCTTTTATGCGGATCAGCTTGTGCTTTTCGCGGATGAACTGCTTTTCGATCACTTCGTTTTGGTTTTCTGCTTTCGGCGCGGCCTTTTGAACAAGGGAAATATTTCTATGTTTCAAATTTATTTCGATTGTGGACAGAACCATTTCCTCCAGCTTGGCGGTCAGTACGCTGTGCGACACGTCGCATTTCCCGTGTGTGTACGCCTGACACTGCATGGAACCGCTGACGGAGCGGGTGAGGGTACTTCCGCAGCTGCTGCATTTTACCAATCCCTGCAGCATGAATTCGGAAGGCTTTTTTTCACCGGCATACTTGCCGTACATCATTTTGTTTTTTATGAAACGATCCTGTGCTTTTTGCCATGTTTCGTTATCAATCAGATGTTCGTGGGTACCGTCGGCCAGCAAAATGGCTGGATCCTCGAAAAAACGGCGGGGTTTTTCGCGCCGGATTCCATCTAATTTTCCCTATGTAGACCGGGTTGCGGAGGACGTATTCCACGGTGCGGTTTTCCCAAAGCCCGCCGCGCTTGGTCCGGATTCCCATGGCGTTTAGTTTTGCCGCAATCGCCCGGCAACTCATGCCGGAAATGTAATCGCTGTAGATCATGCGAACCGTGGAAGCGGCATCCTGATCAATACAGTATTTTTTATTTTGGATCAGGTATCCGAAAGCCGGGGCCGTGACCGGTTCCCCTCGGGAAACCTTTTCATTCATGCCGCGGCGGACTTCTTCTGCGAGATTGATGCTGTAATATTCGTCCATGGCTTCAATCATGGCCTCTACGATGATGGACATCTTGTCGTCGCCAAGCTGCTCCGTAACGGATACTACATCAATGTCGCACTGCTTCCGCAGCATGGATTTATACACAATACTGTCCTGCCGGCTGCGGGCAAAACGGCTGAATTTCCAGACAATAATTGTATCAAAGGGTTTTGGCCGTTTCTTGGCAGTACCAATCATACGCATGAATTCCGGCCGCTTTTCGGCTTTTTTTCCGCTGATGCCTTCATCCTCGCGGAAAATAAATTCTTCAGGAAGAATCATATCATTATTTTTCACATATTCACGAATCTTTTCCAGCTGACTGTCCGGGCTGTATTCAAGCTGGTCGTCCGTGGAAACTCTGATATATGCAGCCGCAGTCTTCATGAAGTGTCCTCCTTCCGGCAGGCTTCCCTACATCATCAAGGGCGGGGGATGACCTCTTCCCGATATAATCGATATGTAATGGATGGCGTCTTTATACGGTAAATCATCGACGAAAATAGTGTCGCTGCCCGCATACTGCTGTAGCATGCGGGCTTTTTCAATTTTATAGCAATGCGCAGGGGAGGCCGAAATATTTAGCCGCCTGTCGATGACCTTTATGGCGAAATTGCATAGGACAATCCGCTTTCGCAATAAACATAGAGCGAGGTGATTCACTTGGCAGTCAAAGAGCCGTTTACCTTTACTTCCAACAGCTATATCGTGAATGAATCCGGAGACGGCTCTGTTCGCTGCCGGGAAGAAATCGTGTTTGAACAGATTCCGTCGCCAAAGGGTACGTATCAGTTTAAATCGATCGCAAGGACGGTATACATGCCGGAGCCAGAACAAATCGAGTGCGACAAAAAAATGATGAAGCATGCGGGAGAGGAGCTGTCCGAATATCTCACATTCCATCAGAAATAAGCGTGCTGGAGAATCAATCCTGTGGTTCAGTGATGCGGTGCTGTCCGGTGACAATACTGAAACGAAATCAGTGGATAAAATAATCCCCCTGCTGGCCTTAATCAACCGGCATGGGGATTATGGTTTTATCTGGGTAAGAATCTTATTTCCATCCAGTCTAATGCAATCCAGTCATCCGCACCCGCAGCGGATGTGTTTTCTATTGTTACTCTGGTATTCCTCCGCAAATTCGTTATGGCGAATGGGAGGTCCCTCCAGTTTGTAAACATGCCTCCTACAGGTGTTCCGTGGTCAAGGGCAACTCTTCCGTTATGCACGACAACACCGTTAATCGTAATTCTTGCTGAGTAGCGATTGACCGGTACGTTAGCATGGTCGTCCAGCACGGCGCGTATTCTGATTTGAGCTCTTTGGTTACCCGGAACAAATAAAAATGCAGGGGATTCAAAAGTCCATGTTCCCACGTTGCCGGTATATAGAATATCGGCGTTTCTGCTTGGATTTCCGTAGTTGGGATAGGCTGTCAGCTCTTTGAAGAGAACCACATTTGCGGTTACCCGGTTGTTGCTTAACCGAGGCGGCGGATCATCCGGCATTATCATGGCAGACCGGGCATCAGCAGTGGCATCCGTATTCTGATTAAAACGATAAGTTTGTATCGGCTCAAACTGAGGCATTGTCATAGGCGGCTGCGGATATTGCTGCTCTTGCATGATGGGCTGGGAAAAATATGGTGTTTCCTGATCCTGGCTTATATCGGAACTGTAAGGCGTAAACATAATTTCAACTCCTAATAATGTTATATTTTTATAATATTCCGTATTCATGCATTATGTTATCTGTTCACAATCAGAGTCGGAGGGCCTATGTTAATGATCTGATAGACCGGAATATGCCTGCTATCTGTAGGTTATCGGGATTTTTTTAAGATTGACGCCCTACACCATAAATTTGTTTAAATTTGTCGAATATATAAATATGGTGTATTAAAATGGAATATATTCAATGGACCAAGACAGTTGGGAAAACCAAAGCAATGCGTAACCAGCTGCCCGAAACAATGATGTTGATTAAAACGAAAGGAAACAAAAAAATGAAGTTAACCGGGATAGTCAGGAGAATCGACGAATTAGGCAGGATTGTTCTCCCAAGGGAGATCAGAACAACATTAAATATAAAGGACCAGGACCCGCTTGAAATTCTTGTAGATGACAATGGTCAAATCATTTTGCGAAAATATGAACCGTCATGTGCTTTTTGTAACAGCAATAATGGAGTGATCACCTTTAAGGGCCATAAGGTTTGCAGCGAATGCATAAAACAGNNAATATATATTGACGGGATTCAGCCGCAATAATCAACGCGATGATAATAAGCCCTCTCAGCCTTTGCTGTTGGGAGGGCTGTCTTTTGTAGATGAAGAGCTTTCCAGCTTTTCACATTTTTCCTGTAGGCACTTGATTTGATTTTTAATATTTTCTAACGTAACCGTATCGGAGGAGCTGCCTGTGGTCTCAGGGGTTTCTAAAAGTTGTTTTTGTGCGGCCCAGGTCAGGATTAAACCGCCGATCGCAACAATGAAGTTTCCTAAGACATTAAGATCACCTGCATCCATATCATCAGAAATTAAAAAAGTCAGAAGTGTGCCGATAATAATTAGTTCGCCTGGATCAAAACATTTTAAAGAATCGTCCATTTTTCAATCACCAATTCATTGTATGTAGCTGCAAAAGCAATCGTACCATGTAAATGCTTAATCAGTATTCCCGCCGGCCTTTTCTTGGCATCTTCAAAAATTGAGGATGCCATTTTTTATTCTGGCTATCACAAATTGTCATCCGGGCCACCGTATTGCGCAATAATGATTTGCGCCAGCTTCGGATTGGTATTTTTTATATTGATGGGGTATTGCAAATGCTTCTCATAAGTCCACATTATTTATTTCCCTCCTTGTTAACATCCCACGGCCATGGATCATTAATCCATGCCCAGCGGCTGGTGTCTGAACTGCTATGATGCATCGGCCCGTAAGTTGCCTCGTATTGTGCCATTAATTCATCTGCCATCTTGCGGTATTCCTCCTGCTGCTTTGCTGCCTGGCAATCGCCGGGATGAGTGTCCAGAAAAATATGAAGCTCCCAGGCAGCAAAATGATAGGCATGAATCCTACGCATCAGTCTTTCCTGTTCACTCATTTCCGCCTGCCTCCCAAAAACGGTTTGTCAAGATCCGGGAAAATGGTGCCTGTCTCGAATCCCTTTTCAGGCGCATAAGTTACATTATACTGTTGAAATGGAACATAGGCCATTGCGACCACAGGCATTGCCGGAAGTGGCGCCGGGCTCATTTCGCAGCCCTGACCGTCCATATCCATGTTAATATATGCCATTGCTTTTTTCTCCTCTCGTGAGCGTTGGAATTATCTCATGATATATTATGTATTGGGATTTCAAATGGTGTTATCAGCCTTATCAAACATCAACGGTGCCATGATCTGCACGGTTCTGCTGTTTGCACGATTTCGGCCTTGACACTTCCGGAATATGGAGTTAATATTAGCTTACTAATAGTTAGGATACTAACTAAATGGAGGGATTATATGGCGGTCTCACTGCACATGGCTATCGTTAAAGTGTTTCACGCGCAAAAGAACAAAACCAGGCCGGGAATGCTGGAAATAGGGTTGTCTCCCGGTCAGCCTAAAATTCTATCCCATCTTTCGCGTCAGAACCACTGTATGCAAAAAGATATTGCAGAGGCGCTGGACATAGAACCGGCTACCGTGTCGCAGATTCTGAACAACATGGTTCAGGCCGGACTGATTCAGCGCTCGGCTCCGTGCGAACGGAAAAGGGCTGAATCGGTTTCCGTAACAGAGAAAGGCCGCGAAATTTATAAAGAATGGCGGCAGCTTTGCACGGAGATCGAGGAAATTTCCATGCAGGGCTTTACAAAAGAGGAACAAGAGCAGTTCCTTTCTTATCTATACCGCATGTATCGGAACCTTGCGGGCAAAGAGATTGAATAAACATGACAAAAGTTGTTTGGAGGGAAACACGTGTTAAAACGTTTTTTGATATATTTTGAAAAATATCGGAAACATCTGATCGGCGGGGTTGTCTGCGTCGCGCTGGAAGCGGTCTTTGAACTGGTGATCCCGCTGATTATGGCGGACATCATTGACGTGGGGGTCGTCAACCGCGACACACACTATATCCTGCAGAAAAGCCTTGCCATGGTTGCCTGCGCGCTGGTCTCCCTGCTTTTGGGCGCACTTTACGCGCGTTTGGCCGCCCGGGCGGGACAAGGGTTTGGTGCCGAGCTTAGAAAAGCCGAATACCGCAAAATACAGGGGTTCTCTTTTTCCAATATGGATCATTTCAGCACTCCGTCGCTGATCACACGGCTCACCAGCGATATCACGATTTTGCAGAATACCGTCTGCAACGGACTGAGGCCCATGGTGCGCGGCCCGGTGATGATGGTCATGGCGCTGGTGATGACGATGATGATGAGCCCGAAGCTGGCACTGGTTTTCCTGACGGCCGTCCCTGTGCTGGCCGCCTGTCTGATTTTTATCCTGCAAAAGCTGCGCCCGATGTACGGGAAAATGCAGAAGGCTCTTGACAGGGTGAATTCTATTGTGCAGGAAAATCTGACGGCCATCCGTACGGTAAAATCCTATGTAAAGGGCGACAGCGAATGTCGTAAATTCAGTGAAGTCAACGAAACGTTCCGGGCTTCGTCTGAAACGGCTTTTCATTATGCGGTTCTGAATATGCCCTGCTTTCAGCTTGTCATGTATTCTACCATCCTCTGTATCCTCTGGTTCGGCGGGAATTTTATCCACGCGGGAACCATGCAGGTGGGGCAGCTGACAGGCTTTTTAAGCTATGTCCTGCAGATTTTGAATTCTCTGATGATGATTTCCAATGTGTTTTTGATGCTCAGCCGTTCCAGGACCTCCGCTTACCGTATCGCGGAAGTCCTGGATGAGCCGGCGGGAATTTCCGACGGCGCGGGCGCGAGGACGGTGGAGCAGGGAACCGTTGACTTTGAACATGTGTTTTTTAAGTATCGGGAGACAGCCAGGGAATATGTGCTGTCCGACATCAGCCTGCATATCGGCGCCGGTCAGATGGTGGGCGTGATCGGGGGGACGGGCTCCGCGAAATCCTCGCTGGTGCAGCTCATTCCACGGCTTTACGACGTTACCTCCGGCAGCCTGAAAATAGACGGACATGATGTGAAGGAATACGCGCTTGCCCCTCTGCGTGATGCAGTCGGCGTCGTGCTTCAGAAAAATACCCTCTTTTCCGGGACGATCCGCGAAAATCTGAAATGGGGAAATGAAAACGCAACAGATGAGGAACTGGACTGGGCGTGCCGCATCGCCTGCGCCGACGAGTTTCTTGACCGGATGCCGGACGGCTACGAAACCGATCTTGGGCAGGGCGGCGTGAATGTCTCCGGCGGACAGAAGCAGCGGCTCTGTATTGCCCGCGCGTTGCTGAAGCGCCCCAGGGTGCTGATTTTTGACGACTCCACCAGCGCGGTGGACACCGCCACGGAAGCGAAAATCCGCACAAGGCTGGCGGAGGGTTTGAAGGATACGACCAAAATCATTATTACACAGCGCATCAGCTCCATTGAAAACGCAGACCTGATTGTGGTGCTGGAGGACGGGAAAATCAACGAGGCCGGAACACATGAGGCACTGTTGGCGCACAACCCGATTTACCGGGATATTTACGAGTTTCAGCAAAAGGGGGCCACCGCGTAATGCCGAAAACAACGCTGCATGAAAAGCCGAAGGATATCCGGAAAACCCTGAAATTTCTCTGGCGTTACCTGAGAAAGCACAGTGCCGTCCTGCTGCTTGTATCGGTGATGGTCGCCGTCAGTGCCGGAGCCAATGTTTACGGTACCTACCTGCTGAAACCGGCCGTAAACGATTATATTCTTCCGGGAAATATCCCCGGCCTTGTCAGAATGCTTCTGTTTATGGGCGCCGTCTATCTTACCGGCGTGGCCGCGACCTATGGATATTCCCAGCTGATGGTGAAGGCTGCGCAGAAGATCATTCAGGAAATCCGCGACGACCTTTTCCAAAAGGTGCAGAAGCTGCCCCTGAGCTTCTTTGACGCGAAAACGCATGGCGAGCTGATGAGCCGTTTTACAAACGACATCGATACCATTGCCGAAGCGCTGAATAACAGCTTTACAGTGCTTATTCAAAGCTTCATCGTTATTGTCGGCACGTTTACGATGCTGATTATCCTGAATTTTGAGCTGTCGGTCATCGTGCTTCTCTCCTTTCTTGGCATGTTCCTGTTTCTGCGGTACAGCGGAAAGAAGAGCCATGCCTATTTCTCCCGTCAGCAGAAATATATGGGCAGCCTGAATGGGTTTATGGAGGAAATGGTGGAGGGACAGAAGGTGGTCAAGGTCTTTAACCACGAGGACAGGGACTTTGAAGAATTTTCCGACCGCAATAATAAACTGCTGGAAGCGGCCACCGGGGCGCTGACCTACTCGGGCATCCTGATTCCGGTGGTCGTCAGCATTTCCTATTTCAACTA
Organism: Ruminococcaceae bacterium UBA2656; assembly: GCA_002359465.1. Classification (GTDB taxonomy): domain Bacteria; phylum Bacillota; class Clostridia; order Oscillospirales; family Acutalibacteraceae; genus Caproiciproducens. Next base: position 49,339 of record DENA01000015.1, on the reverse strand, counting down.
TGCCCTTTCCGCCTGCATCGGCGCGTTCTTCGCCATTGCAGGGCGGATAGATCTGGGGAGCCTTGCTTCCTACCTTGTCTATGTCCGCCAGACCGCAATGCCGGTCAACCAGTTTTCCCAACAGCTCAATTTTATTCTGGCCGCCCTGTCCGGTGCGGAACGGATTTCTGAAATCATGGAGGAGGCGCCGGAGACGGACGACGGCACCGTAACCCTTGTGCGCGCGGCTGCCGGCGCGGACGGACAACTGCACGAATGTGAAGGACGTGCGGGTGAATGGGCATGGCGCGAGCCGGCCGGGGACGGAACAGCCAGACTGGTGCAGCTTCTGGGCGACGTCCGTTTTCATGACGTGGTGTTTGGCTACGTCCCCGGCCGTCCCGTCTTAAAGGGAATCAACCTTTATGCGAAGCCCGGACAGAAAATCGCTTTTGTGGGTTCCACCGGCGCGGGAAAGACAACGATTGCCAATCTGATTAACCGCTTCTATGACGTCAGCGGGGGAAGCATCACCTATGACGGCATTGATGTGCGAAATATGAGAAAAGACGACCTGCGGCATTCGCTTGCCGTCGTCCTGCAGGATACCCATTTGTTTACGGGTACCATCGCCGAAAATATCCGTTATGGAAATCCGGATGCCAGTATGGAGCAGGTGGTGAGTGCGGCGAAGCTGGCGAACGCGGATTCCTTTATTCAAAGACTGCCGGAAGGCTATGACACCCTGCTCTCCGGCGACGGGGGGAATCTGAGCCAGGGGCAGCGCCAGCTGATCGCGATTGCGCGGGCTGCGGTTTCCGCCCCGCCGGTGCTGATTCTGGATGAGGCAACCAGCTCCGTGGACACCCACACCGAAAAGCTGATTGAAACGGCAATGGATCACCTGATGGAAAACCGGACGGTATTTGTCATTGCGCACCGCCTTTCCACTGTACGCAATGCGAAAGCCATTATCGTGCTGGAAAACGGTGAAATTCTCGAGCGTGGAAGCCATGAAGAACTGGTCGCCCGGAAAGGGCGGTACTATCAATTATATACCGGTCAGTTTGAACTATCGTAATTTGATGCTGCGGATATCAGACTGTATTAATATACCGACATATTCTCCGAGTCGTTGCGTAAATGCGAAAGAGCCCCGCTGCCGTATGAATTTACGGAAGCGAGGCTCTTTTTGCGGGGATTCCTATTTTCGGGCCTTGAAAAACCTCTATTGGAAGTATAGAATTTAAATCATTGACAGCATATTGGATGATGCGGTTTTATCCGCGGAAAGGAGATGCCATGAAATTTTTCATTATTCAAGGAGATATTACAAAGCAGAAAGCAGATGCTATTGTAAACGCGGCAAATCCTTCTCTGCTGGACGGCGGGGGAGTGGACGGGGCCATCCACCGTGCGCTGGCGGACGCGGAACAATAACAATCAAATTGATGAAGGAGGATTTTCTATGTCGATTGCAGGTGCGTTTATTATGCCGCACCCACCCATTATTCTTCCGGAAGTGGGAAACGGGGAAGAAAGGAAGATTCAAAATACCATTGACGCCTGCCGGCAGGCCGCTCGTCGGATTGCGGCGCTGAAGCCGGACACGGTGGTGGTTACCTCCCCGCACACCGCCATGTATGCCGATTACTTTCATATTTCACCGGGCGAACAGGCCCACGGAGATTTTGCCCTCTTCGGCGCGCCCGGAGTCGGTATTGATGCGGAATATGACAGCGAATTTGTACGGACTCTGACCGATACGGCCGGAAAGGCGGGACTGCCCGCAGGGACGTTCGGAGAAAAGGACCCGTCTCTCGACCACGGCACCATGATTCCGCTGCGCTTTTTAAACGAATATTTTACCGGCTACAGGCTGGTGCGCATCGGTCTGTCGGGTTTGTCCGTCCTCGACCATTACCGCTTGGGAAAATGCATTGCCCAGACAGCGGAAGCAGTGGGACGAAAAGTAACTTTTATCGCCAGCGGAGATCTTTCCCACAGACTGAAGGAGGACGGGCCGTACGGCTTTGCCAAGGAAGGGCCGGAATTTGACAGACAGGTGACCGGCGCAATGGCAGAAGGGGACTTCCTGCGCTTCCTGACCTTCCGCCCGGATTTCTGTGATGCGGCGGCGGAATGCGGACTGCGGTCGTTCATCATTATGGCGGGCGCACTCGATGGAAAATCCGTAGAGCCGGANNGTGCTTTTTCGGTTGCCGGCAGCGACGAAAGCCGCCGCTTCGACGTGATGTATGAAGCTGGACAGCGGGAAAAGCTGAATATCGCCAAATCCAATGAGGACGCCTATGTAAAGCTGGCCCGGCTGTCTCTTGAGACCTATGTGAAGACCGGAAAACGAACAGAAATTCCGGGCGGCCTGCCGGAAGAAATGCTGCGCGACAGGGCGGGTGCCTTTATATCCCTCAAAAAAGACGGACAGCTGCGGGGATGCATCGGTACCATCGGCCCGGTAACCGGCTGCGTGGCCGAAGAAATTGTAAGGAACGCAGTCAGCGCGGGAACGGAAGACCCGCGTTTTTCCCCGGTGACAGCGCGGGAGCTTCCCAACCTTGTCTACAGCGTGGACGTGCTTGCCGAGCCGGAACCGATTGCATCCATGGAAGAGCTCGATGTGAAACGGTACGGCGTGATTGTCACAAGCGGGTACAAACGCGGTCTGCTCCTGCCGAATCTGGAGGGAGTAGACACGCCGGAACAGCAGGTGTCCATCGCAAGGGAAAAAGCCGGAATCCGGAAAGCGGAATCGTATTCTCTGGAACGGTTTAAGGTGGTGCGGCACAAATGAAATCGGTATGTGAAATCTGTCCCCATCACTGCGCGCTGGAAGAAGGACAGACCGGCCTGTGCCGTGCGCGCAGGAACATCGGCGGCAGAGTGGTATGTGAAAATTATGGAAAAGTAACAAGCCTGTCGCTGGATCCCATTGAAAAAAAGCCGCTGCGCCGGTTCTATCCCGGCACAAAAATCCTGTCCGTGGGCAGCTACGGCTGCAACCTGCGCTGCCCGTTCTGCCAGAACTGCGCCATTTCCATGGCGGACGGGGAGCATGCCCGGATCGTTGAGGTTTCTCCCGAAGGGCTGGCTGAAAAAGCGGAAGAACTGGTTGTGCGCGGAAATATCGGCATTGCTTACACCTATAACGAACCGCTTGTCGGTTATGAATTTGTCCGGGACTGCGCGGCTCTTGTGAAAGCGCGCGGCCTGAAAAATGTCGCGGTGACCAACGGTTGCATCTGTGAAGAACCGCTGATAGAGCTGCTTCCGCTGATCGACGCGATGAATATCGACTTGAAAGGGTTTACCGAGCGCTTTTACAAGATGGTTGGCGGCGATTTGAGCACGGTGATGCGTACCATTGAACGGTCGGCGCAAAGCTGCCACGTGGAAGTGACTACCCTGGTTATTCCCGGGGAAAACGACAGCGAGGAAGAGATGGACGCGCTTTCCGGGTGGCTCGCTTCGGTGGATGCGGCAATTCCTCTTCATGTTACCCGGTTTTTCCCTTGCTGGAAGATGAGCGACCGCGGCCCGACTCCGGTGGAAACCGTTTACCGGCTGGCGGAAACCGCACGCAGGCATTTGCGGTATGTGTATGAAGGAAACTGCTGACCGGCGGTGCAGTTAAGGAGTCTGCTCTTGCCATGCGGGCAGCTTCGCCAGTGTTCTGGCAGCCGGTTCGCGCGCAGCTTCCCGGTCAATTCCCTGTGTTCGTACAAGAAATTCGACGGTGTTTTCCAGTTTTTCCGGGTAGGACTGCATGGAACCGTCCGGCCTTGCACAGTAGACGCAGTACGCTTTGCTTTCATCCTCCAATGGATAGTCCGAAAGTTTTGTCATGGGCATTCCGCAGGCGATACACGTTTTCATATTGTCTTTACCTCCTTCTATAAATATCCACATTCAGTTTGCAAAATTCCTGCTTTCCAAGCTCCGTCAGGGAAAAGACGGTTGCTTTGTCGGCGTCGCGTTCAAACCATCCCAGCTCCAGCAGCCGCTCAAAAAGCCGGTTGCCCAGTGTTCCGCCAAGGTGGCCGTAGCAGGATTTTGCTTTCAGTGTTTCTAAGGGGAATTCGTTCATTTTTACTCAGCTCCTTTTGATTGAATCATTTTCATATAACTGTCGATCAGCGTTTCACCGTACCGGTCGATAACATTCCCGCCGGGGGCGAACAAATCTCCGTTTGCAAGATAGTGGTGAATCAGCCCCAGCCACATGTTGAACAGCAGATGGACAGGCATCTGAATCATTTCTCCCGCTGCCATTTCACGCTCGGCGGCCCGGCTGAAATGAAAAGATATCGCCGATTGCAAGGAAAACCACGCGTCTCTGGCCGCTGTCGGAAGCTGACGGTTTTCCGTGACAAGCCTTGTGTAAAACGGCTCGAATTCCCGAATCCCCTTCAGATGGGCGGACAGCACCTCCCGCAGGGTTTTGCACGAATCCGCAAGCTCATGGGTGCGTTCTGCGATTTTTCCCACATAGATTCCGATTACCTCCGCCATAAGAGCGTCCAGCGACGGGAAATGGATGAATACGGTGCCGTGGGAAACCCCCGCCGCCTGAGCAATGTCCGAAATTCTAGTATTGATAAAGCCGCGTTTGGAGAATACAGCAAAGGCTGTTTTTATCAACAGTTCCTTTGTGTGTTCCTTTTGCAGCTGGCGGGTCGTCTTTTTCATAATAAATGACTCCTAAATCACTGACTTCATAGTCATTATATTTCGTGGCACGCCTTTTGTCAAGCCGTATTTTCCTCCTTCGTGGAACATAAACCGATTTTTGTAATGCTGTAATATCTGAAAAACAGCTTGATTCCATAAAACGGAATCAGGCTGTTTTTTCTGTGTATTTTTTTAAAATTAGCCTGAACAGCGCCATTTCCATTTAAATCCTACGGTAATACGAAAAAGATTATGAATGGAGGGACAGCTATGATGAACGGAATCGATGTCAGCAAACACAACGGAACCATTGACTGGGCAAAGGCGGCGGCTTCCGGCATTGATTTTGCGCTGATTCGTGCCGGATATGGTAATGACATCAGCCAGAAGGATCCGATGTTTGACGAGAATGTCCGGGGTGCGCTTTCCCGCAAGCTGCATGTCGGTGCATACTGGTTCAGTTACGCGGTGTCTGTGGAGGATGCCCGAAGGGAAGCAGAGGTCTGCAAGCAGGTTCTTTCGCCTTACAAAGGAAAATTGGATTTTCCGGTTGCTTTCGACTATGAATACGACTCTGTCAGTTACGCGAACAAGCAGGGCATCAACCCGGAAAATTCCCTGATCGACGGCATGGCCCGCGCCTTTCTGGACAGCATGAAAGCGGACGGGTGGTATGTCAGCCTTTACACCAACGCCGATTTTATCAAATCCGGCAGATACGGTGCGGATACCGTCAAATCCTACGACTTGTGGCTTGCGGATTACAGAGGCGCCCCGCATTACTCCTGTGCCATTCAGCAGACGGACGCCGCGGGGACGGTGCCGGGAATCAGCGGAAATGTGGATTTGGATATATCTTTTAAGGATTATCCGGCAATCGTCCCGTCCGGCGGATTTAACGGCTTTTCAAAGGCGCAGAACACGGTGGTGAAAATTGACACCACAACCGATATCTCCTATGCGCACGGTACGTACTATACCGTGAAAACCACGTCGCCCCGGCCGGTGGCTGTTACCGCCGGAACAGGGGGAGTAGCTGCAATCGTGCCGTTCCCGCGCAGCGGCAATGATCAGTTGTTCGCCTTGGTTGCCGTCGGGCAGGCCGGGCAGGAGACGGGAATCTACACCGCCGCGCCCGGAGAAAAACCGCTGAGGCGCTTCAAGTTCAAAATTCGATAGAGAGGAGTAAAAGTATGGATAAAATAAAAGCATCCGTCATCGCAGTTTTCACCGCGCTGTCCGCATGGCTGGGTGTTCTTGCCGTTCCGGCACTGCTGCTGGTGACAGTCAACATCATTGATTACGGCACCGGCCTTGCCGCGGCAAAGTTCCGCAGCCAGAAAATCAGCAGCTATAAAAGCTTTCGCGGCATTGCAAAAAAAATATGCATGTGGCTGCTGGTTGCCGTCGGCGCTGTTTTTGACTGTCTGCTCGCATATGCCGCTCAGCAAGCGGGCACAGCCCTGAAGTTCGGGTATGCGGTTGCATCGCTTGTGGCGGTATGGCTGATCTGCAACGAGATCATCAGTATCCTTGAAAACATATCCGATATCGGTGTGGCGCTGCCGCCGTTTTTAGTCAGAATAGCGGGCAGTTTAAAGTCACAGGTGGAAAGCAAAATCGATTAACCAAAGCCCGGTTCTACAGAACAGGCGCAGGCTGCAGCAGTCCGAAAGACCGCTCGCAGCCTGCGCCTGTTTATTTATCTCAATGGTTCATGGCAGTTTGCCGGTTATTACACGGTTGGCGCCATGCTCACGAAGTTCAGCCCTGCTCATCGTAGTCATCCAGAAAGCTGTGCTGCTCGCCTCCCTTGCGGTAACCGATGATCGTTTCAAGATTGACATTGTGGATGCTGTGAAAAATATTCTGATCGATATTCGGGCTGGTCTTCCGGAATTTTTTAATCAGCTCCTTCATCTCCTGCCGCTTGGAGCCGCCGCTATTGTCGCCCAGCACGCAGTTTTCCGTAAACCGGCAGGCGCACTGGATAAACTGGAGGTCGTTGTAGCGCCGCCATGCGAGAATGTCGGCTTCCTTCACCATGTACAGCGGGCGGATCAGCTCCATGCCTGCAAAATTCGCGCTGTGCAGCTTCGGCATCATGGTTTTGATTTCCGCGCCGTACAGCATGCTCATCAGGATGGTTTCAATCACATCGTCAAAATGGTGGCCCAGCGCGATTTTGTTGCAGCCAAGATCCTGCGCCTGTTTATACAGGTGCCCCCTGCGCATTTTGGCGCACAGATAGCAGGGCGACTGCTCCGTTTTGTCCACAATGTCAAAGATTCTGGTTTCAAAAATTTTAATCGGAATGTGGAGAATCTCCGCGTTGTCGACAATCCGCCGGCGGTTCATCTGATTGTAGCCGGGGTCCATCACCAAATACTCTGCTTCAAACGGAAAATCGCTGTATTTCTGAAGATGCTGGATGCATTTCGCCATCAGCATAGAGTCCTTCCCGCCGGAAATGCACACGGCGACCCGGTCGCCCTCCCGAATCAGCCGGTAATCCTTGATGGCAGCGATGAATGGAATCCAGATTTCCCGTCGGTATTTTTTTATAATGCTGGTCTCCGCCTGCTCAAATTTTTCCATATTGTCCCTCTATTTTACAAATTGATGATAACAGCTGTCGAAAGCCGTTAAGAGTGCGGTGATTTCTTCCTGTGTGGTCAGGTGGCTCAGGCTGATGCGCAGAGTGGAGACCGCCGCGCGGCGGTCTTTGGTCAGCGCGTAAACCGGGCGGGAGGGGGTGTTCGGCGCGCAGCACGAGGCGTTCTTTTGCTGCGAGTCCAAGCGGATACGGGGAATTCGGGTTGGCGATATAATCCTGCGACACCGTGCAGAACGTTTGCAGAACCTCTTCGCAGACCGGCGTGTTGGCCGCGTAATCAAAATAAATCATAATAATCCTCTCTTTTGCTTTGGACCGGCCTGTTTGCCGGCAAAAAATACGTTATTACTATAGTAACACGGATTTCATCTTTTTCAACCGATATTCCCCCTGCGTGTGCGTTGCAATCAATTTTTGCTCATAATGGCGCGAAATAAATATTGATCTATTTTCACAAATCTATATTTTTAACATATTTTATACCAGAGGCGAACTATTTTTTTAGGCGCGTTGTCCTTTGAAAAGAATGAACGGAAGATGAGGTGATACCGTTGGACGTACTCAGAGTACAGAATATAGAAGCAACCTATCAGGCGGAAAACGGTGAAATAACCGCACTGAACGACATCAGCTTTGTTGTGGAAAAAGGCGAATTTGTCAGTATTGTCGGGCCAAGCGGCTGCGGAAAGTCTACCTTGCTTTCCATTATCGCCGGCCTGCTGAAACCGACGGCGGGTGAAGTGTTCGTAAACGGGGAAAAAATTGTAGGTACTTCCCCGCATATCGGGTATATGCTTCAGCGCGACAATCTGCTGGACTGGCGTACGATTTACAAAAATGTGCTGTTCGGCCTGGAGGTGAGAAAGATGCTGTCCCCGGAGAACCGGGAAAGGGTGGTTCAGCTTTTAAAAACCTACGGACTTTATGAATTCAGAGATAAATATCCCGCGCAGCTGTCGGGAGGAATGCGGCAAAGGGTGGCGCTGATCCGCACTTTGGCGATTAATCCCGATATTTTATTGTTGGATGAAGCCTTTTCCGCTCTGGATTACCAGACGCGGCTGACCGTAACCGATGATGTTTACCGTATTTTGAAAAGGGAAAATGTTACAACCGTCATGGTGACCCACGATATACCGGAAAGCATCAGCATGGGGGATAAAATCATGGTGCTGAGCGCGCGGCCCGCCCGGGTCAAAGAAATGCTCCAAATCGACTTTGAAGATGAAAACCGCACTCCTCTGAGCTGCAGAAACAGCCCCAAATTCAGAACTTACTTCGACCATATATGGAAAGAGCTGTCAGTCGATGAATAAGCCGCCGGTTTCTCAAGAACGCACAAATTATCTGAATAAAAAAAAGCAGAGGAAACAGATGATCCGTTTCTGCCAAATTGCCGTCCTGATTGTTTTCATTGCACAGTGGGAAATAACCGCGAGGCTGGGGCTGATAGACAGCTTTATTTTAAGCCAGCCTTCCCGTGTATGGCAGACTTTTCTCAATATGGCGCAGAACGACCTGTTCATGCATGTGGGTGTTACGGTTTATGAAACGCTGGTTGGGTTTCTGCTGGGGGTTGTTTTCGGCACCCTGCTGGCGATTGTACTGTGGTGGAGCAGCTTTATTTCCAAGGTGAGCGAGCCTTATCTGGTGGTGTTGAACAGCCTGCCGAAAATTGCGCTTGGCCCCGTTATTATTGTTATTGTCGGCGCGGGAACGAGGGCGATTATTTTTATGGCGCTGGCGATTTCCCTTATTGTTACCGTACTGGAAATGCTGAACGGGTTTCGGCATACCAATAACGAATATATCCGCATGGCCTCCACATTCGGGGCAAACAAAAGACAGATTTTTATTAAAATCGTATTCCCGTATAATATTTCCACATTGTTCAATTCCTTGAAAATTAACATCGGACTTTCCCTGGTCGGTGTCATCGCCGGCGAGTTTCTTGTGTCAAAAGCCGGGCTGGGATATCTGATCGTTTACGGCGGCCAGGTCTTTAAGCTGGATCTTGTAATGGCCAGCGTGATTATCCTATCCGTTGTTGCGGCGCTGATGTACGAGGCGGTGGCGCTTCTGGAAAAGCTGGTTCTGAAGTGGTACGGACATTAAGAAGGATACCGTAATCTGGTAAAAAACAGATTATTTGATATGAAAGGGGAATTTCCCCAAATACAGTTCATGAAAGGGGTAAAGAGTATGAAGAAGGTGTTGAAATGGTCCGCCGCTGCGGTCTGCCTTGCAATGATGCTGACAATTGTCACAGGATGTGGAAAAACCGCGACCGAAAGCAAAGCAAAAGTAAAAATTAAAGTATGCGAAGTCACCCATTCCGTTTTCTACGCGCCGCAGTATGCGGCAATCAATCTGGGCTTTTTCGCGGATGAAGGGATTGACCTTGAACTGACCACCGCGGAAGGCACGGATAAGGTAATGTCGACGGTGCTGTCGAATAACGCGGATATTGGCCTTGCAGGGCCGGAGGCTTCCATCTATGTCTATAACGAGGGGAAGACGGACAGCGCGCAGATTTTTGCGCTGGTAACGCAGCGCGACGGCTCCTTCCTTGTCGGGCGTCAGAAAGACCCGAATTTTACATGGGATAAAATCCGCAATAAGGTAGTGCTGCCCGGAAGAAAGGGCGGCGTACCGTATATGACCCTCCAATATGTCATCCGCAAAAACGGACTTGACCCGTTCAAGGACACCAAGCTGGACGACAGCATTCAGTACGCGCTGATGGGCCCGGCCTTCACCAACGGCACGGGGGACTATGTGACGATGTTTGAGCCGGCGGCATCCCAGATAGAAGCGAAGGGGAAAGGATACATTGTGGCCTCCATCGGCAAGGAAAGCGGAGAAATTCCCTATACCGCCTACTGTGCCAAAAAGAGCTATCTTGAGAAAAATTCCGACTTAATCGCCCGCTTTACAAGGGCGGTTTATAAAGGGCAGAAATGGGTGTATTCACACACTCCGGAAGAAATTGCCAAGGCAATGGCGCCCTCCTTCCCCGACTCGGACGTCAAGCTGCTCACCACGGTCGCTCAGCGATACAAAGATATTGAGGCGTGGAGTCCGAATCCGGTTTTAAAGCCTGAAGAATTCTCCCTTTTGCAGGAGGTTATGACGCAGGCCGGCGAACTGAAGCAGAAGGTTCCGTATGACAAGCTGATCAATACTTCTTTTGCCGAACAGGCAATCAAGGACGTCAAATAATATAGGCATCAGGAAGGGGCCGTTTCAGCTTTGCGCTGGAACAGCCCCTACCTATATCAGTTTGTATACAACAGAGGTCTGCTGCGTGATTCATTTGATTGACTTCATCAGCCCGTTTAGCTGGTCGGCCAGATGAACAGATTCCTGTATGGCGGCGGATACCTCTTCCATTGCGCCGGACTGTTCCTCCGTGGTATGCAGCGTAATTTGGGAATGGTTGACCGTTTCTTTAATGGATGCCTTGATTTTGTCGGTCAGCTGCATGATATAGTTGGCTGTTTTCGCTGAACTTTCGGAAAGGTTCTGTATTTCTCTGGCAACTACTTCAAACCCTCTGCCGGCTTCGCCGACACGGGCGGATTCTATGGAGGCGTTAAAGCCCAGAATCTTTGTGTAGGATGCGATTTCGGTGATGGATTTCAGTACGCCGTTGATTTCTTCAGTCAATTTTTCAACCTGTGAAATTTCCTCATTCAGGTCGTGCTGCTGCCCTGTAATGCTCTGTGCCGATGTTGCCAGTTCCTCCAAAGTGGATGAAATTTCAATGAACTTATTCGCCAGACGTTTAGCCAGAACCTCCAGCTCAATTCTGGCGAATCCGTTTTCAGCCAGCGTGTTGACCACGATAAACAAAACCTCGGCCGCGGCGCTGATACTCTTCTTGTTTGTAATGTTCACTTTATTTGCGGCTTGGACAAGCCCGGCCTCACTGGTCTCAATTTCTATAGCAGTTTTACGGATGTTTTCCTCGTTTGGCTTTTCCGTCAGGACCTGACCGCCCAGAACGGTACCGATCAGTTCGTTGTTGATAATAATGGGGGCGGCGAAATCGATCAGCCCGGCGTGACATGGTCCTATAAACGGCCTGCCCGTGCGCGCGGCCTGTTCGCCCATGTGGTTATGGGAAATGGCGCATCTTTCGTCGCCTATTTTTGATTTATGTACAAATTCATCGCAGAATTTGGTATAGCAGCTTGGCCTTGTGATCGGAATACCGTTTCTGTCGACAGTCACGCTGGCGCAATTCATCCCAACAGCAAAATTGTCCTGAAATTTCTGGAGCAGGGATATGTCCACAATATCGACTATTTCGATTGATTTCATATTAACATTGCCGTCTTCCAAAAAACTGATCATAATAATTCCCCCTTCATTTTCTATTCATAATATACCGTATTATCGGCCTGCTTTAATTGCGGATATTAAATTACACTTATAATTTATACAATGATCCTATACTGATGACAAAATTATTTAACTAAAATCACTAAAGGATATAAAAAGAAATCACATGAAAATGTATTTAATTTTACCTGAATTCCTGATTTCTTCCTGATATAATAATCACGTAAAATAATGGCATATAAGCATTTTGCTATCAGGAACCATTACAGATAAGCGGCACAGAAACCGCGTTCTGTTTCGATGGAATATTAAATTGGAGGGATTTCTCATGTCCTATCGTACCGTTTTGAATGAAACGTCTTAGGGTATGGACGCCCTGACCCACGCGATTGAGGGATACATTACGAAAGGCGCGTGGAAACTGACGGACATGATGCATTTGAAAGCAATTGAGATTATTTCCCACGCTGGAGGATATCATTGCCCTTTACAAGTCCATGATGTAAGCGTTTCTTTACAGGAAAATCTGAATTTATAAGCGCGGCCGGAATCTGCCTGCCGCGCTTTTCTCATTGCAGAAAATATTGACAGCACGGGCGAATGGGATGGATTTTGAACGGCAAATGTGTATAATTGATATATTGGGATATTTCCGCTGCTATATTGAAAAGGGGCCGGAATCCCCACCACTGCGAAGGGAGAATGATAACGATGGGAAAACCGATTGTTGCAATTCTGTATGACTTTGACAAAACGCTTTCTCCGAAGGATATGCAGGAATACGCGTTTATCCCTGAAATCGGTATGGATGCCGAATCCTTCTGGGCAAAATGCAGCGCTGTTATGATGGAGCACCGGATGGACCAGATCCTCGCCTATATGCTGGTTATGAAGCAGGAGGCGGAGGGTAAAATGCTTTTAACCCGCGAAGTGTTTAAAAGGTTGGGAAAAAGCGTTCAGCTTTTCCCCGGAGTGGAGTCGTGGTTCAAAAGGGTGAACCGGTACGGGGAATCCTGCGGAGTAGAAATTGAGCATTATATCATCTCCTCCGGCTTGAAGGAAATTATTATGGGAACACAAATCGCAAAGGAGTTTAAAGAAATCTACGCGGCGGAGTATTGCTATGATGAAAACAGCCTTGCAATCTGGCCGGCAATGGCGGTGAATTATACCAGCAAGACACAGTTCCTGTTCCGCATCAACAAAGGAGTGCTGGATGTGACCGAGCACAAGGGCCTGAACGAATTTACACCCGAAGACAGCCGTCGCGTTCCTTTCCGCAATATGATCTATATTGGCGACGGGCTGACCGATGTGCCCTGCATGAAGCTGGTCAAAGTAAACGGCGGGCATTCCATTGCGGTTTATCATGATCGAAAAAAGAATGCCAATAAGATGATCCTNNATTACTCGCAGGACAGCAGAATGGAAAGAACGGTTTTTGCCGTGCTGGACCAGATTCAGGCTGTCAGCTGTGTCGGTGCTCTGCAGACAGAGGATCGCTGCAGGGCACTTCACGAGGAACAGGAAAAATAGAATCCTTTCAATCTGTTTGCAGGGCAGGCTTAAAAAGCGAAAGCATTTTTGAGCCTGCCCTGTTTTTTTGCCCTTTGCAGAATTCTGACATCTGACCGGGAGCCAGCTTGTGACGGTCGCCGGGAACATTCCGCACTCTTTAAATTTACTATTATTTGGTTTGTATTGTGTTATGGGTACATTCCGCTTCATGATACTATATGCGTAGAGACAAATGACAGTATTTCTGTTGCAAGGAAGGTCTTTTTGTGAAATTAGCTGATTTGGAACAATCAGGCGAAAAGTTAATGAGAATTATTCAGGAAACGGTGCCTGGCAAACAGGTTACCATGGCGCATGTTATCGCCAGCCCGAACACGGTTATTTACCAGAAGCTTGGACTGGACCCTAAAATCGATTATGCCAAGGCGGCAATCGGCATCCTGACGATGACTCCGAGCGAAACATCCATCATCGCCGCCGATATCGCGCTGAAAAAATCCTCGATTGATATCGGTTTTATAGACAGGTTCAGCGGCACGCTGATTATTACCGGGAAAATATCGGACGTAATGACTGCTCTGGAGGCCGTTTTGAACTACGCGGAAAATGTGATGGGATTTACCGTGTGCGACCTGACAAAGGCGTAGGCGCGTTATGAGAAAAATCATGTTGGTCGGCAGAACCGGCAGTGGAAAAACCACCCTGACGCAGGCGCTGAGGGGTGAAAAAATTCAGTATCACAAAACGCAGTATGTGAATCATTACGATGTCATTATCGATACGCCCGGCGAGTACGCGGAAAACAGAACGCTGGCGAGAGCGCTGGTGCTTTATGGCTATGAAGCGGATGTCGTGGGCTTACTGATGAACGCGACGGAGAAATATTCCCTTTACAGTCCCAATTTTGTAGCGGCCGCCACAAGGGAAGTGATTGGGATTGTGACGCAGATTGATGTAAAAGAAGCCAGGACGGATCTTGCGGAGAACTGGCTGAAGCTTGCGGGGTGCAAAACAATTTTTTATGTCAACTCCATAACGGGGGAAGGCATTCCGGATATTTTAAACCATCTGAGGGAACCGGGGGATATTTTGCCATGGGATAAAGAAGGTCTTAATATTGCAGGGAAAAGGTCTTAATTTTACCTGCCTGTCAGGAGGAGAAAAATATGGACAAAATTCAGAGAAAAATATTGATGCTTGCCGGGGACTTTACGGAAGATTACGAAGTAATGGTGCCTTTTCAGACATTGGGTGTGTTCGGACTTCAGACGGATGTGGCGTGTCCGGGCAAAAAAGCCGGCGAATATATCAAAACAGCCATTCACGATTTTGAAGGGGACCAGACCTACACTGAAAAGCCGGGGCACAGGTTCCTGCTCAACGCCTCATTTTCCTCCCTGCGAATCGAGAATTACGCCGGGCTGTATCTGACGGGCGGGCGTTCACCGGAATATTTGCGGCTGAATGATGAAGTGCTGGATATCGTGAGGTATTTTATGAAGCTGAGCAGACCGGTTGCAGCCATCTGCCACGGCGTCCAGATTCTGACTGCGGCGGATGTGGTGCGGGGGAGAAGGCTTACGGCGTATCCTGCAGTCAGGCCGGAGGTGGAAATGGCCGGCGGGATCTATATGGAAAAAGAGCCAGATGAATCCGTCGCGGACGGCAACCTTATTACTTCCCCCGCGTGGCCGGGCAACACGGCGATTTTAAGTAATTTTATTGCTTTGCTGGGAATTTCGGTTTTATTATAACCTGCGTATTTTGCAGAAAGCAGTATGGTTTTGTAGAATTTAAAAACTCTTATATGGAAGAAAAACCTTAAAGATTTGTAAATATTTCATAAAATGTATATTATTTTATAAATATTTTGGTTTTAATTTTACATTCTTTGGGTTTGAATAGTATTGTACGGTCAAGCAGAGGCTGGTATATAATCAAATGCGGAAGTCGGACTTTAGGTGTTCAAAATTAATTGATCAAATTTTTTTAAGGAGGTATTTAAAGTGATAGAAAAAGGATTTTCCAAACCAACGGCAAGGGTTGAAAGACTAAAGAAAATGATTTTGGATGCAACCCCTTATGTTGAGTCGGACAGGGCGGTTCTTGTTACGGAGGCTTACAAGGAAACAGAAGGCATGTCGCCGATCATGAGACGTGCGAAAGCGGATGAAAAGATTTTTAACAATCTTCCGGTAACCATCCGCGACGACGAGCTTATTGTAGGCGCGATTACAAAGCATCCGCGCTCGACGGAGATCTGCCCGGAATTTTCTTACGATTGGGTGGAGAAGGAATTTGACACAATGGCCACAAGAGTGGCGGACCCGTTCGTGATTCCGAAAGAGACCGCACAAGAACTGCATGAGGTTTTTAAGTACTGGCCCGGAAAGACAACAAGCGAGCTTGCGTCTTCCTATATGTCCCAGGAAACAAAGGACTGTCAGGCGGCGGGCGTATTCACGGTGGGCAATTACTTCTACGGCGGCGTAGGCCATGTGTGCGTTGATTATGGCAAGGTGTTGGAGAAGGGCTTCAGAGGGATTATTGCGGAAGTCGTCGACGCCATGATGAAAATGGATTTGTCGGATCCCAGTTACATAAAGAAGCAGCAGTTCTACAATGCTTTGATTATCACTTATAACGCAGCCATTAATTTCGCCCACAGATATGCAGACGAGGCAAGAAGACTGGCTGCGGCGGAAACAAACTCCACAAGGAAAGCCGAGCTTCTGCAAATTGCCGCGAACTGCGACAGAGTGCCGGAAAACGGTGCCCGTAATTTCTATGAGGCGTGCCAGTCCTTCTGGTTCATCCAGAGCATGATGCAGATTGAGTCCAGCGGACATTCCATTTCTCCCGGCCGCTTCGACCAGTACATGTATCCCTATCTTGCAGCCGATAAGAACATTTCCAAGGAATTTGCACAGGAACTGGTTGACTGCATCTGGATTAAACTCAACGATGTCAACAAGACCCGCGACGAGGTTTCCGCGCAGGCGTTCGCAGGTTACGCGGTGTTCCAGAACATCGGGGCCGGCGGGCAGACACCGGACGGACTGGATGCCACCAATGAAGTTTCCTATATGATGATGGACGCGTGCGCCCATACAAAGCTGCCGGCGCCTTCCTTCTCCATCCGCGTATGGCAGGGAACCCCGGACGAATTCCTCTACAGGGCCTGTGAGCTTGCCCGCATCGGACTGGGCGTGCCTGCAATGTACAATGACGAAGTTATTATCCCTGCGCTTGAAAACAGGGGCGTTTCCCTTGAAGACGCCCGTGAGTATTGCATCATCGGCTGTGTTGAGCCGCAGTGCCCGCACAAGACTGAAGGCTGGCACGACGCCGCGTTCTTCAATGTGGCCAAGGTTCTGGATATCACCATCCACGGCGGCAAGGTCGGCGACAAACAGCTCGGCCCTGTGGTGCCGGATATGTGCGAGTGGAAAACCATCGACGAATTCTACGATGCGTTTCAAAAGGAAATGGCCTATTTCGTGCAGCATCTGGCGGAAGCCGACAACTGCGTCGATATTGCCCATGCTGAAAGATGCCCGCTTCCGTTCCAGTCGGCCATGGTTGATGACTGCATCAAGAGAGGCAAGTCCGTTCAGGAAGGCGGAGCCATTTACAACTTTACGGGTCCGCAGGCGTTTGGTATCGCCGATTCCGGTGACTCCATTTATGCGATGAATAAGCATGTGTTCCAGGATAAGGACATGACGACCTGCCAGCTGAAGGAAGCTCTGGACGCAAACTTCGGCCGTCCGGTCGGCGCAAAAGCCAATGAGACTGCTTCCTGCAGCACAGACGCCATTACGGAACAGAAGGTATTTGAGGCCGTTAAGAAGGTTCTCGGCAATTCCTGCAATATCGATATGTCCGATCTGCAGAAGATGTGCGGCGTAAAAGACACCTGCACCGGCGCCTCCAGTTCGGAATATGACAATATTTACAGACTGATGGATAACACGGAAAGCTTCGGCAACGACATCGATGAAGTAGACATGGTTTCCCGTAAGATCGCCAGAATCTACTGCGAAGAAGTACAGAAATATACCAATCCGCGCGGCGGACAATTCCAGGC
Organism: Ruminococcaceae bacterium UBA2656; assembly: GCA_002359465.1. Lineage (GTDB taxonomy): Bacteria > Bacillota > Clostridia > Oscillospirales > Acutalibacteraceae > Caproiciproducens. Next base: position 32,099 of record DENA01000015.1, on the reverse strand, counting down.
GGGCGTTTATCCGGTATCGGCAAACGTGCTGTTCGGTAAAGACGTCGGCGCGCTGCCGGACGGCAGACTGGCCAAGCAGCCTTTGGCCGACGGCGTATCGCCGAGACAGGGCAAGGATGTAAAGGGACCGACAGCGGCAATGAATTCCGTCGCCAAGCTGGACCACTTCCTTGCGTCGAACGGAACGCTGCTGAATCAGAAGTTCCTGCCTTCCGCACTTGCAGGGGATACGGGGCTTCAGAATTTCGCATCCGTCGTCAGAAGCTATTTCGACCATAAGGGCATGCACGTACAATTCAACGTTGTCGACAGGGCGACCCTGCTGGCTGCTCAAAAGGATCCCGACAAGTACAAGGATCTTGTTGTCCGTGTTGCCGGATACAGCGCACAGTTTGTAGTGCTTGCCAAAGAAGTGCAGGATGATATCATCAGCCGTACGGAGCAGACATTCTGATTATGATGATAGCACTCCATGCGCAGCGAAATGCAGCTAAGGGAGTTGTAGGTGGTGGATTCAATAAATTATAGCGCAGCGGGACTTGTCTTTGACATACAGAGGTTTTCCGTACATGATGGTCCTGGAATTCGAACAATCGCATTTTTAAAAGGATGTCCTTTGTCATGCAAATGGTGCTGTAATCCTGAATCCCAAAAGTTAAAACCGGTGATTACTTATCAGAAAATGCGTTGTATTCATTGTGGAAAATGCATGAAAGCCTGCAAACAGGGGGCAATCAGCCCGGACAACAAAGGCCTTGTCAACAGGGATCTTTGTATTGGGTGCGGTGAATGTGCAAATGTCTGCCCCACGGGAGCGCTGGTATTAAAAGGCACGAAGATGACCGTGCAGCAGGTTGTGATGGAACTGAGAAAAGACGCAACCAGCTACAGGCGTTCCAGCGGCGGAATTACAATTTCAGGCGGCGAGCCTCTGGTGCAGTACGATTTTACTCTGGAACTGCTCAAGGCTGCGAAAGAACAGGGATGGCATACGGCGATTGAAACGACCGCGTATGCGGACGGCAAAGTGATTGAGAAAGTTCTTCCCTATGTGGATCTGGCCCTGATGGATATTAAATCCATGAATCCTGAAGTGCACAAAAAATTTACAGGGGTAAGCAACGAGATCATTCTGCAGAATGCCGTAAGGGTATCCGAAATCACCCAGACAGTGATCAGGGTACCCACAATCCCCGGGGTGAACGCCGAAGAAGAGGACATTCTGGCAATCAGCAGGTTTGCAAAAACATTACACAATATCAAGACAATACATTTGCTTCCGTATCATACCTATGGTGAAAACAAATATGAGCTTTTGGGCAGGGATTATCTGATGAAGGATGTTATGACACTGACTCCTGAAAAGATACAGGCATTAAAAACCGTGGTTGAAGGGCAGGGCTTCGAATGTATTATCGGTGGTTAAAAAATTTAATGAAATGGAGGATAGACAATGGACCAGCAATTAATTAATAAGGTTGTACAGCAGGTCGCTGATGAACTGAAAATTAAACCTGAGGAAAAAGCAGCGGAAGCGGGTACACCTTGCAGTTCACTGGGAGTGACGGAGTTTGTGGGAACATCAGTCGGCGATACCATTGGATTGGTAATTGCCAGTGTTGACCCGATGCTCGTCGATGTTATGAAACTCGGCAAATACCGTTCAATCGGTATTATCGGAGGCAGGACGGGGGCAGGCCCCCAGATCATGGCGGTGGATGACGCGGTAAAGGCTACCAATACGGAAGTCATTACCATTGAGCTGCCCAGAGATACAAAGGGCGGCGCCGGCCACGGCGATTTGATCTATATCGGCGCGGAGGATGTTTCGGATGCGAGAAGGGCAGTCGAAATCGCACTCGCCAGCCTTCCGAAGTATTTCGGCGATGTTTACGGCAACGATGCCGGGCATCTGGAATTCCAATATTCCGCAAGAGCCAGCCAGTGCCTTGAAAAAGCGTTTGGTTCTCCCCTTGGCAAAGCCTTCGGCATGACATGCGCGGGCCCTGCAGCAATCGGCACGGTGCTGGCGGATGTGGCTGTCAAGGCCGCAAATGTGGACGTGGTCGCCTACAGTTCTCCGGGCAACGGAGGAACCAGTTTCTCAAACGAAGTTATTCTGATCTTTACAGGGGATTCCGGCGCCGTACGGCAGGCTGTCAGGGCGGCCAGAGCGGTCGGCTTAAAGCTGCTGGGCGCTTTGGGCTCCGAACCAAAATCAACCACTCATCCATACATCTAAAATACCAACACAATCATAAAGGAGGTAATTATACATGAACTCTGATGCACTGGGCATGATCGAAACACATGGACTCGTACCGGCTATTGAAGCCGCCGATGCAATGGTCAAGGCTGCCAACGTAAATTTGGTAGGCTACGAGAAAATCGGTTCCGGATTGGTAACGGTAATGGTACGCGGAGATGTCGGGGCTGTTAAGGCTGCGACAGATGCCGGAGCGGCCTCTGCCAAAATGGTCGGCGAAGTGGTTTCCATCCACGTAATTCCCCGTCCTCATTCGGATACTGAAAAAATTATTCCTCATATGGATTAATCACCACTCAATTCTTCTTCCACACGTGACGGTGTAGAGCGTTAATGGTACGGAAGGGTCAGGGAATGCTCTTCCCTGATTTCTTCCTATCATGACCGCTTTTTCACTGCCTGAATAAAAAACGTTATAAGGCAAAGGAGGGGTACTGTGGAAATCAATGAAACTAATTTGTACCAGATCATTTTAAAAGTCATTCAGAAAATGCTGGATGAAAATTTAATCCCAAATTTCTCCGTACCCGAACACAGCCTGTATGCCATCCTTACGGAAAACTGGAAAGAGGAATACGGAACGTTCTTCCGAACGCTGGAAAACCAGCGCGAATACCGGATTTTTACCGTGATTCCCCCGTCCATGGCAAATGATTATTACATAAAAAAACTGAAGGAATGCGGAGACTGCGGCACTATACTCAAGCAAAATGAAGTCAGTTTTGAGGCATTGCAGGACTCGTTAACGGTGTTTCCCGTGGTTCCGAGGGATTTGGTTGCAAAAACCGCATTGTGCATCAGCGATACTTTTGAGACAAAATGGATACAGAACTGCATGGCAAACGGCCGTAAAATTGTTCTGCTGAAATCGGGTTTGGAGCCGCTTACCGGAAAAGAACCCAAAGCGTATATTTCCAGAATACAGGAATATTACAAAATGATTGCGGAGTATGGCATAGAAATCAAAGAGGATATCAAAACCGCAGCAAGCATACCGCCGCAGAACCGCACAGCGGATGCCGGGCAGAAGGTGATTACCGAAGGCGACATCGACAGGTTTGTACAAAACCGTCAGATCGTGCTGCATTCGGGTGATCTTATAACCGCTCTGGCAAAGGAAAAAGCCCTGAGGCTGGGAATCGAAATCATAAGACAGTAATGTTCAGATTGAAAACCCGTAATCAAAAATTTTTTGTTTACATTTTTATATATTCCCAAAAGAAAAAAGAAGTAAGGTGACAAGATGAAAGACGCATTGGGTTTGATAGAAATACAGGGATTGGCAACGGCCGTTCTGGTTGCGGATACCATGGTGAAAACAGCGAATGTGACCATTATTCAAATTGAAAAAGCGAGGGGACACGGCTGGATAACGGTAAAGGTCACAGGCGATGTGGGAGCCGTAAACGCCGCCGTCAGCGCGGGCAAGCAAATCGGCGAAACATTTCATCACTATATTTCGTCCAAAGTGATTCCCAGACCTTCAGACAGCGTTGAAAAAGTATTTTGTCAGACTGCAAAAAAAGAAGAAAAGCCAACAAATCCGCCTGAGGACACCCGGGTTTCCGCAATGAAAGAGGAAGCCGTTTTAGCGGATACTGAAATTCATGCGGAGATGATCCCTGAAACGGATACTCCCGAGGAGCCTATGACAGAGCCGGAAGCGACTGTACAGGCGCCCACTGTTGCTGTATTGCAGGCAGAAGAAACGGCCCTGCCGGAGCCCGCGCAGGAACCGGACACACCGCCGGTACAGCAGAAGTNNTTTAATCCCGCCGGAGCCGGAAGTACTTCCTGTTCAGGAAGAAATCATTCCGTCCGAGCCGGAAGCGGTACCGGCACCGGCAACTGTCCCCGAACCCTTGACGGCAGAAGAAAAGCCGGAGACGGATTTCGTGGAAAAGCTGCCCGCTGAGAAAAAGGCAACGGCCGGAAGCACCTCTGCCACCGTAAAGCATACGAATTCAAGAAAACCGGCCGCAAAGGAAAAAGATCCTTCCAAACAGCCGCCCAGAAAGCCGAGGGGCAAGAAAGAGAAATAATCCGCAGAAAAGGTTGTGATTATCATATATATGGCAAAAGTTGTGGGCAATGTTGTTGCGACGCGGAAAGAAGAATCACTGGTCGGGTTCAAGCTGATGATCATTCAGAAAATCGATTCGCAGAAGCACAATATCGGCTCCGAAGAGGTTGCCGCCGATTACGTCGGGGCGGGTATCGGCGAGTATGTTCTGGTTTGCTCCGGGTCGGCTGTGCGTGTTCAAAAGCATAATGTATCCATTGATATGGCCATTGTCGGCATTATTGATACCATGGATGTTTAGAAACAGGCTGCGGCATGTCCTGAATTTATGCAATTGATTGCCTGAGGAATCAGGCGAAAGAGAGGTTAAGATGAATACTGCACAAATGGGAGAGCTAGTTAAGAAATACTTAACATACAGCGGTATTGTAAGAAGCGGTGTTTTCTGTTCGGTGAATGACGCGGTTGCCGTTGCGCAGGGGGCTTATACACAATATGCCAGACTGACTCTGAATGAACGTCAGGAAGTAATCAATGCCATTAAGGAAGAGCTCATGCCAATGGTAAACGTGATTGCGAAGATGACGGTGGAAGAAACCGGAATGGGCAATGTGGAAGACAAGATCGAAAAGCTTCTTCTGGCAATCCGGAAAACACCCGGCGTAGAAGATTTGATTACAGAGGTAAAAACGGGCGACAGCGGGATGACCCTGTATGAGCTGTCTTCCTATGGCGTGATCTGCGCCGTGCATCCCTGCACAAATCCCTGCGCCACATTAATCAGCAACACAATCGGCATGCTGGCGGCGGGCAACGCCGTGGTGCATGTTCCGCACCCAAGGACGATCAAGGTTTCCCAATTTGTAACGGAAATGATCAATGTAGCAATCCGGGACACCTGTGGGATTGACAATCTGGTCGTCACATTGGGGGATACCTCCATGGCGGTGACCCGCGAGCTGATGACGCACCCCGATATCTCCATGGTGGTTACAACGGGCGGAAACGGCGTTTTGCGGGAGGCGCTGACCAGCGGGAAAAAGGTCATCGGCGCCGGACCGGGAAATCCGACCGCCATTGTCGATGAAACGGCCGATCTCACGAAAGCGGCAAGAGACATCGTGCAGGGCGCTTCCTTTGACAACAACATCATGTGCATATCGGAAAAGAGCATCGTCGTTGTGTCAAAAACGGCGGATGAATTTATCGATGAGCTGAAAAAGAACAAAGTTTATTATGTCAATAACGAGGAAGAAATGCTGAAGCTGACCTCCGCGACTGTTACGCAGGACATGGGCGTCAACAAGGCATTTGAAGGAAAGAGTGCCAATGAAATTTTAAAGGTTGCCGGTATTTCCTGCAATGAAGATATCAGGCTGATCGTGGTGGATACCATCAAGCATCATCCGTTTGCCACACTGGAAATGCTGATGCCGGTTGTTCCCCTCATCAGAGCGGCTGATTTTGACGAAGCGCTGGACACGGCTTTTGAGATTGAACAGGGCTTCCGCCATACCGCAACCATCCATTCCCAGTCCATTGAACGGCTGAACCGGGCTGCCAAGAAAATGCAGACCTCCATATTTGTGAAAAACGGGTCTTCCTTGGCTGGAATCGGATACAACGGGGAGGGCGACACCAGCTTTACCATCGCCACAACGACCGGCGAGGGGAGCACAACCGCAAGGCATTTTGCAAGGAGGAGAAGATGCACGTTGATGGATGCGTTTTCCATTCGTTAGAAAGCAGGGGTTAAATTGGAACGTGTATATTTGAAGACCAAGATTTTTTATGGGGAAAATTCGCTGGAACGCCTGGCGTCCATATGCGAAAAAAGAATCTGGATTATCTGCGATAAGTTCTTAATAGACAACGGCAGCATCCGAAGGGTTCTGGAGGTAATCGACAACAGCAACGAGGTGAAGCTTTTTAACGGAGTTCTGCCCGATACGCCGCTTACCGTGATCGGAAAAGGAGCCGCAATCCTGACTCAGTTCAAACCGGAAGTGATCATCGCCTTCGGGGGCGGTTCCGCAATTGATACCGCGAAGGGAATTCTATATTTCGGTCGGGAAATGAAAATAGCCGGCAATGTCCGGCTGATCGCCATTCCGACCACAAGCGGAACGGGTTCCGAGGTGACGGCCGCGACGGTGGCGGTGGACCACGAAACAAAGCAGAAGCATATCTTTTTTGATGACAGCATCTATCCCGACGAAGCAATTCTTGACGCAAAGCTGACGCTCACGCTCCCGCCGGATATTACGGCAAATACCGGTATGGATGTGATGACCCACGCCCTCGAGGCTTATGTGGCAAAGGGCTCCAGCGTATATACGGACGCAATGGCCGAAAAGGCGGTGGAGCTGATTATGAAATCCCTGCTGAAATGCTATCGCTGCGGCGACGATCTGGAAGCAAGGGGCGAAATGCTTCTGGCGTCCAGTCTGGCCGGAATCGCGTTCAGCATAGCAGGTTTGGGAATGAGCCACAGCATCGCGCATCAGGTGGGGGGAACCTTCCATATTGCACATGGGCTGGCAAATGCGATTCTGCTCAATGAAGTGATTTTATTCAACGGACAGGATGAAAAGGTTTTTACCAAATATGCCAAAATGGCTTACCAAACGGGCATGGTGGAAAGAAATGTCGATCCAAAACTGGCAGTGGCTGTCCTGATCACGTTTATCCGGTCGCTGAAAAAGCTGATGAATATGCCTGTTTCCCTCAGTGAATGCGGCGTGACACAAGCTGATTTCGACAAATATGTCCAATATGTATCCCAAAATGCGTTGAATGATGGCTGTACACCGATGAACCCAAGACAAATAACCGCACAGGATGTCGAAACATTATTGAAAAAAATATACTAAAAATCCCCAAAGTCATAAGAATATATTATATAATATGTGTAAATAGTATATTCTTGATTTAGGAGGTTAATTTCATGGATGGGTTCTTTGATTCAAAGACAAAGGATTTGGTGCAGGAAGAAGACAGCGTATTCAGCAACTTCGATATCAATCATCTTTTTGGAAAAGAAAAATTAGAAGATATCCAGGAAAAAATTGCCAAGGCGACGGGGCTGGCCTTTGTTACAGTGGACTACAAGGGAGAACCGGTTACGGAGCTGACCTCTTTTACCTCTTTTTGCCGTGAAATCAGGCAGAACGAAGGAGAAAAGCGGCTTTGCTGGTCCTCCGATGCGTTCGGCGCCATACAGGCGGCGGTTACACAGAAAACATCCGTATATTTTTGTCCCTGCGGATTATTGGAAGTTGCCATTCCGATTATCGTCAGGGGGCATTATCTTGGAGGATTTATCGGGGGGCAGATCAGATGTCTGGACGCCCCGCAGAATATATGCCGGCTTGAAACCGTGATGCATCATGCGGAAGATTATAAAGTCAGCAAGAGCGACCTGTTCAATGAAATACTGGAAATGAAGTATCAGCAGTTTGTCAATATAGCGGATTTAATTTCTATGATCATCAACCAGCTTGGTGAAAAAGAATTGTCGGGGTTAATGCAGAAAGAGTCTTTAAATAAAGAAATGGACAGCTTAAACGAAAAGAAAAAGAGAATGGAACTTGAGTACAGTTTGAAAAACGCGGAACTGGTCGCGCTGCAGTCACAAATGAACCCGTCCTTTTTATTCCGGTGCCTGAATTCCATTTCCAATCTGGCCGTCATTGAGAATGCTCCGAAAACCAATGAGATGACAACGATGTTTGCGGAGTTCTTACGGTATAACCTGACCAATACAAAAAACTCCATTTCCATACCGGAAGAGATGGAAAACATCGAACGGTATCTGAAAATTCAAAAGGTTCGGCTGGGCGACCGGCTCAACTATTCCATTATCATTGCGGATAATATACATATGCAGCGGATTCCGTGTTTTATCGTATTGCCCTTTATTGAAAAGGCGGTTTTTTATGGGATTAATCAAAAGCGCGAAGGCGGAACCGTCCGGGTCGCGGTTTATTATCAGGACAATGACGTGGTGATCTGCGTGGAGGACAACGGGCTGGGGCTGAGCGAGGAAAAGATTTCCCGGAAGTTTAAACCCTATAAGGAAGGCGGCTACGAAGGGGATGCCATTGAAACGGGAATCTCCAATATCAGACAGAGGTTAGTCAATTCCTTTGGGCCAAAATACGACGTTGTTATGGAAAGCAGCGAGGCAAGCGGCACAAAGTGTTTGATAAAATACCCCAAAAACTATGATGAAAAGGTACTGTAAATGTATCGCGTTATAATTGCTGATGATGAAGAACTGATGAGAGAAGCCATGCGGATTATGATATCCAAAGTAGATGGCTTTTTCGTTGTGCGCACTGTTGAGAGCGGTGAGGAGGCTGTTCAGGTTTGTAAAACGGAAAACGTTGATATTGTTTTCATGGATATTATGATGCCGGGAATATCCGGTATTGAAGCGAGCAAGCGGATTTATAAGGATAACCATAATATCACGATCTATATTGTTTCCGCGTACAACAACTTTGAATTTGCAAGGGAGGCTTTAAAGGCAGAGGTCAGGGAATATATTTCAAAGCCGGTCACCTTCGCCGCCATCAAAACGCTGCTTGACAACTATATTGAGGCTCATAAAGAATACGGCAGGCAGGCTGATGCCCTTTTTGCCATTCTTCAGGAGAAGAATTTCGGAAAAATGTATTATCAAATTCCGAAGATTGTAGATGAGATTTGTTCCGATACGGGGGAAAACAACGATCTGCTGAAGAGTACATTTATAAAACTGGGACAAAGCCTGATTAATCTTCTTGAATGGCTGGACGAAGGGCAGACGAAATGTGAAGAACTGTTTCCAATGACAAAGGTTCTGTTCTCTGAAAAGAAAAGTCTGGAATTCTGGCTTTTCAACGTGATGAATTACGTTTTTCAGCAGCTCAGCATTAAAAAATACAAGGTATTGGAAAATGTCTTTAATTACATTGATGAAAATATTAAAAAGGACATAGGGCTGAATGAAATTGTGGATCACTGCAATATCAGCCAAGGCTATTTGAGCCGCATTTTCATGCAGCAGATGAACGTGAGCGTGATTGAATATTTACATATGAGAAAGCTCACTCTGGCAAAGGCGTATTTCTCCTTTACCGATCTGAATATTATCGACGTCGCGTTCCGTCTGGGCTATAACGAGAGCAGCTATTTCAGCAAGGTATTTAAAAAATACGAACATGTTACGGTGTTTCAATATAAAAAATCATTGGCGCTGCGGCAGGGCGGTGCTTTGAAATCAAGGTAGGGAAGAGAGAATGAATGAGTATTTGGTGACGTCGGAATCTGTTACGGAAGGGCACCCGGATAAGATATGCGATCAGATTTCGGATGGAATATTGGATGCGCATTTGGCGGATGACCCGGAATCACGGGTTGCCGTTGAGACGATGATATCTCCGAACACGATTATGATTGCCGGGGAGATAACCTCCAGGTCAAAAGTGGATGTCTCCGGCGTTGCAAGGGAAATCGTGAAAAATATCGGGTATACGAAGCCCTGTACGGGTTTTGATTTTCATAACTGCATGATTCTGACCAATATTACCGCTCAGTCGCCGGACATCGCCCAGGGAGTGGATCATTCGGAAGCGGACGGTTCGCAGGGAAAGAAAGTTTTCGGCGCGGGCGATCAGGGCATGATGTACGGGTATGCGTGCGATGAAACGGATAACTGCATGCCGCTGACCATTGATCTGGCGCACAGGCTCGTGATGAGGCTTGCGCAGGCTCGAAAAGACAAAACGATCCCGTGGCTTTATCCGGACGGAAAAAGCCAGGTGACCATGAAGTACAGCGCACAGGGCGAACCCCTTTATCTGACGGGCATTATCATATCGGCGCAGCATGATGCGGACGTCAGCAATGAGACCATCTACAATACCATTTTACATAAAGTGATTTACAGAGAGGTGGACCCAAAATGGATGAACGGCAATACCAGGATTTATATTAATCAGACGGGCCGATTTGTCATCGGTGGCCCGGCGGCGGACGTGGGGCTGACCGGGCGTAAAATCATGGTCGATACCTACGGCGGAGTCGGCAAGCACGGCGGCGGCGCTTTTTCAGGAAAGGACCCGACGAAGGTGGATCGTTCGGCGGCCTATATGGCCCGGTACGCTGCGAAAAATATCGTTGCGGCAAAGCTGGCGAAAAAATGCGAGGTTTCCCTTGCGTATGCGATCGGCATAGCCGACCCTGTAGCCGTTACCGTTAATACGTTTGGTACGGAACAGATCAAAAAAGAATGCATCGACGCCATTGTCAGGGATACGTTTTCCTTTTCCGTGGCAGACATTCTGGAGCAGCTCCAGCTCAGGAAGCCCCAGTTTTTAAAAACGGCGGCATACGGGCATTTTGGGCGGGAAGACCAGAATTTCCAGTGGGAGAAACTTGATAAAGTGCAGATTCTTCAGGAAAAAGCAATTCGGTCGGTCGCGGGGCTCATTCGCAGTTGATACGGTAAGATCGATGTCTTTCCATTTAATAAATCTTTTGTGAAATAAAATAAAACCGGTAGGTAAGCAGAAGGTGGCTGATATAGATATGCAAACGGATGTCCTTGAAGTGGTTGCAAAACTTGTTATTGATAAAATTCAGGATTTGGAAAACTGTAAAATTCCGATTGGTGTGTCGAACCGTCATGTGCATCTGAACCAGAGCGATCTGGAAAAATTATTTGGTCCGGGATACCGGCTCACGAATATAAAAACACTGAAACAGCCGGGTCAGTTTGCTGCGAAGGAAACGGTGACAATCCGCGGGTCGAAAGGTGAATTTGAAAATGTACGCATTTTAGGCCCGTTAAGAAAAGAAAGCCAGGTCGAGATTTCGCTGGCCGACGGCTTCCGGCTTGGGGTGAAGGCTCCCATCAGGGAGTCTGGAAAATTAAATAATACCCCGGGTCTGGAACTGATTGGACCCAAAGGCAGCATTACCTTACCCTGCGGTACCATTGTCGCACTCAGACATGTCCACATGACTCCGGAACAGGCGGCGAAAATGGGAGTAAAGGATAAAGATATTGTTGAAGTGGAGACCTGCGGAGAGCGCAGGTGTATTTTAGGGAATGTTCTGGTAAGGGTTTCCGATAAATTTTCACTGGAAATGCACGTAGACCTTGATGAAGCAAATGCGTGCGCATTGAAGAACAATGACTTCGTGATCCTGCGAAAAATAAAAGGGCCTGATTATTCGTCATAGAGCGGATGGGAATTAGCGATCTTAATATTGTGCAATTTTTGATAAGGGGTGGAAAATCAATGGATATTGATGCGAATTTAATTGAAAAAATGGTCAAACAGGTGCTTCATGAAATTGATGCGGGCAAACCGCATGCCGAACCGACTCAGTCGGAGAGTAAGAACGAAGAAAAAAACGGCGAATATGGAATCTTCAATACCATGGAAGAGGCAATAGACGCCTGCGATATTGCCCAGAAACAGTATTTGTTCTGTTCCATGGCCGACAGACAGAAATATGTTCAGACCCTGCGGGACGTGGTGCTTAAGAAGGAAAATCTTGAACTGATTTCCAGACTGGCCGTTGAAGAAACCGGAATGGGAAATTATCCGCATAAATTGATTAAGAACAGGCTGGCCGCGGAAAAATCGCCCGGCATTGAAGATTTGTCCACAGAAGCGCTGTCCGGCGACGACGGACTTACGCTGGTGGAATATTGTCCGTTCGGCGTCATCGGCGCGATTACGCCCGCGACAAATCCGACGGAGACCGTGATCTGCAATTCCATAGGGATGCTGGCCGCGGGCAACTCCATTGTGTTCAGCCCGCATCCAAGGGCAAAGGACGTCACGCTTAAACTGGTTACCATGATTAACAAGGCGCTGGAAGAAGCCGGCGCGCCTAAAAATCTGATTGTTACCGTTATGGAACCGTCCATTGAAAACACCAATGTCATGATGAAGCACCCGAAAGTCAGGATGCTGGTTGCCACAGGCGGGCCGGGGATTGTAAAGCTGGTCATGTCCACCGGGAAAAAGGCCATCGGCGCCGGCGCGGGGAACCCGCCGGTTGTGGTTGATGAAACAGCCGACATTAAAAAAGCGGCGATCGATATTGTCAACGGATGCAGCTTTGACAACAACCTTCCGTGCATAGCGGAGAAAGAAGTGATCGCGGTCGATCAGATTACCGATGAGCTGATCCGCAACATGAAGGAAAACGGCGCCTATCAGATCACGGATCCGGCTGTGATTCAAAAGCTTGCGGATCTGGTCAGAAAAGAAGGCGGCGGGCCGAAGACATCCTTCGTCGGCAAGAGCGCCCTTTATATTCTTGATAAAATCGGCATACAGGCGGGGCCGGAAGTCAAAGTCATCATCATGGAGACGGCAAAGGATCATCCGTTTGTCATGGAGGAACTGATGATGCCGATTCTGCCGATCGTAAGAGTGCAAAATGTGGACGAAGCAATTGATCTTGCGCTTATCGCGGAAAGAGGCAACCGCCATACAGCCATGATGCATTCCAAAAATGTTGATAAGCTGACGAAAATGGCAAAGCTGCTGCAAACTACCATCTTTGTGAAAAACGCCCCGTCCTACGCGGGCATCGGCGTGGGCGGCGAGGGCCACACGACCTTTACCATCGCGGGCCCCACCGGCGAGGGGCTGACCAGTGCGAGATCGTTCTGCAGGAAACGCAGATGCGTTTTGTCGGACGCGTTCCATATCAGGGATTTTTCCAACGGACTTTAAACTACATTCAGGAGTCTGACCGGCATGAGCGGTTTTAAATGAATGGGAATTAGGAAAGAGCGGAAAGGCGGCCTGCAATATGATGGATTTAGACAGAGTGGACAGCTACATGGCGCGTGTGGAGGAATCGGAAACAAAGACCTTTCAGCCGGTCGGCAGCAAACTGAAGGTGGGCGTTGACCTTGGTACCGCATATATTGTTCTTGTCGTCCTTGATGAAGAAAATAATCCTGTCGCGTGTGAAAAGAAGGCGGCGCGTGTTCTCAGAGACGGTGTTGTCGTCGATTATCTGGGGGCGCAGCGCATTGTCAAGGAGCTGAAGGAAAAGCTGGAAGGGCGTTTGGGAAGAGAGCTGACCCATTGTGCCATCGCCATGCCGGCGGGTACCCAGAGCAGCACAAGAACCCACATTTATGTGGCGGAAGGTGCCGGACTCGAGGTTGTGAACGTGCTGGATGAGCCGACAGCGGCAAATTCGGTTTTCCAGATCAGCGATGGGGTTGTCGTGGATATCGGCGGAGGAACCACCGGGCTTGCCATTTTTAAAGAGGGCAAGGTGGTTGAAATTGAAGATGAGCCTACGGGCGGTACTCATCTGACTCTGGTTCTGTCCGGCAATATGCATATATCCTTTGAAGAAGCCGAGCAGATTAAATTGGATTACGCGCGTCACAGTGAAATTTTTCCGATTATCAAGGCCGTTATTGAAAAAATGGCCGCCATTGTAAACAAATACATCAAGAAGGATGATACACAGGCAATTTATCTCTGCGGCGGAACCTGCTGCATGACGGGTATTGAAAAGGTGTTTGAAAAGGAAACAGGGATTCAAACCATCAAGCCTCATTATCCGTTCCTGCTTACTCCTGCGGGAATCGCGATGAATTGCGAGAGCAGATAGAAGATAGGAGGAGTTATGGACATTCAGGAAGGAATCCATTCAAGACCGGGACTTCTGATACTGACCCAGAAGCATGACACCTGCTGTCACCGGATGCTGGAAAGCAGACGGTTGTCCGGTCAATACCGTGTGGAATGCGCTTTAAAGGGCAAGTACGATTTTAACATGGATGATTTTTCGGCGGTCATTCTTTACGGACTGACAAACGACATGCTGGTTCAGATTGTCGGCGGAGCCGCAACTGCGCCCTATTCTCAACTGGCGGTTCAGGCAATCCTGAAAGGAAAGACCGTGTTCGCCGTTGAAGAGGAAGTGGAGCTTTTCGATTATAAAAGGACGGCTCCGGCTGTTTATTATAATATGATGCTGGATAAAGTGAATTTTCTGAAAGATTCCGGCGTGGTGTTCTGCCCGGTGAATCAGCTGGAAGACAGGCTGCTGGCTGAAAAGACGGATGCTTCGCCTGCGCCTGCCGAACAGAGCGCGCCGCCGGCGAAGCGGGAAAAAGCCGGACGGGAGATTGTAACGGCGAGAGATCTCGCCTTGCTGAACAATGCAAATATTACGGTAATGCGCGTTGCGGCGGACAGCATTATTTCCTCCGAGGCCTGGGACTATGCCCGCGTAAACGGGATGCAGATCATCCGGGAATAAACAAATGCTTTTATTTTAGGACGGTGAGACCATGAATCTTACGGAAGCAATCAAGGGCGCCGGTGTTGTGGGCGCGGGCGGCGCGGGTTTTCCCACACACGTAAAGCTTTCGGCAAAAGCGGATTGTTTTATTATCAACGCGGCGGAATGTGAGCCGCTGATTGAAACGGACAAATACATATCGCGTACTTTTCCCGACAGAATTGTCGAGGCTGCCCAAGCCGTTTCCGCCCATTTGGGCGCAAAACGTACGGTCATTGCCTTAAAGCAAAAATATACGGCGGAAATCGCCGCGCTGAAACAGGCGATTGAAAAAGCCGGGGCAGAGATTGAACTGTTTGAAATGCCTACTTTTTATCCGGCGGGCGACGAACAGATGATGGTGCATCTGGTTTGCGGCAAGTCCGTGCCCGAACGGGGAATCCCTCTGGATGTTGGGGCGGTAGTGGACAATGTGGGGACGATGCTGAATATTTATGATGCATTGCAGGGCAGGCCGGTAACGGATAAGTATTTGTCCGTTGTGGGGGAGGTCAGAGAACCGATTCTGCTCCACGTGCCGGTGGGGACACTGATTACTGAATGCATCGAGAAAGCGCAGCCGGCGGTTTCCGATTATGATGTGATTTTAGGCGGGCCCATGATGGGAAAGGTGTTAACGGACCCCGGTCAGATCGGGGAACTGAGCGTCACCAAGACGACGGGCAATATTATTGTGCTCCCTAAAAATCATTATCTGATCCGCAGGGCGACCCTGCCGCTCCATCGCATCCGTCTGCAGGCGAAAAGCGCCTGCGTGCAATGCAGAATGTGCACAAGCCTTTGTCCCAGAAACCTGATCGGCCATAATATGAAGCCGCATCTTGTGATGCGTAATCTATTCCGGGAACCGTTTATTACCGACAACGAAGAATATAAAAAAGCCTTCGGCACGGCGATGAACTGTTCTGAATGCGGCGTGTGCGAAATGTTTTCCTGCCCGATGGGGCTGTCTCCACGAAAAGTGAATATTTACATTAAGGGTCAGCTTAGGGAACGCGGCATCAAGGTGGAGCGCAATATGAATCCCGTTCCCGGCGAGGGCGCCCGCTACGGGCAGGTGCCAACCGGCAGACTGGTGGCGCGCCTGAACATTATGGACTATTACCGGCTCCATGCGAAAGAGTGCTATGAGCTTACGCCGGAAAAGGTTGTGATCCCTTTCCAGCAGCATATCGGAAAACCTGCTGTCCCGGTCAAACAGGTCAATGACCGCGTTGCAAAAGGCGAACTGCTGGCGGCAGCGGCAGAAGGCGCTTTGTCCGCAAATATTCATGCGAGCATTGACGGCGTAATAGAAAAAATAGACGGGGCCGGCGCAGTCATCCGTCGGAGCGGGGGAGAGTGATTGATATGGGCAATGCAATCGGTATGATTGAATTTTCAAGCATCGCCAGAGGAATTGAAACAAGCGACTATATGATCAAGGCTGCAAATGTGGAACTGCTGAAAGCGTCCACCGTATGTCCCGGCAAGTACATCGTGCTGATCGGGGGAACGACTGGGGATGTCAAGGTTTCCATGGCGGTAGGAGAAAAATACAGCGGCGAGTACCTGGTGGATACCCTGATGATTCCGAATATCCATCCTCAGCTTATCCCCGCAATCTGCCTGACGAATCAGGTCGTCAATCCGGGGGCCGTCGGCGTGCTGGAATTTTATTCCGTGGCTTCCGCAATAACAGCCGGGGATGTGGCGGCAAAAGCGGCCAATATCACCCTGATTGAAATAAAGATTGGTTATTCCATCGGTGGAAAAGGCGTTGTGATTTTGACCGGCGATGTAGGGGCCGTACGCACTGCTGTGGAAGCGGCAAAAAGGGAATCCGAGCTTTTGGTGCAGACAACAGTCATTCCAAAGCCGTCGCCAAAGCTTTACGAGACCCTTCTGTAAATTTCAAAGGTAAGCTGAATACCATTCCTTTTGCTCTCTTAAACCTTGAATCCATATTTGTGCCCGGGGCACAGAGGGACTGCCTGTACTGCATAATCAACCGCGTTAGTGGTGACGCGGCTGATGGTGTGATAAGGGCAGTTTTGCTTATTTAACATGCAAAATTAGAACTTATAGTATTATTTTAAAAAAATATACAATTGGTTTTTATATATCAGGTAATTCTCTACATAGGTATTCGTATACTTGTCAATCATTTGGTCATTTTCAACAAAACAACAGAATACATTATTTCGTTATTGACGAAATTAGTTCTGCAATACAGAATGTCATTGACTTTTATAAAATCTTATCCTAAAATATAAACATCCGAAGGTTTGCGATTTTGCTGAAACGGTCGCGGCTTTCATGTTTTTACAGAAAGGGATTTTGCGATGACAGGCGAAGCTGGCGTAATCGTACAGTCTGTTGTCCGGGCACTGGATATCCTTGAGTGCTTTGACGGGCAATTGGTTGAGCTTGGAATTTCAGAAATTTCAGATCAGATGCAGCTAAGCAAGAGCACCGTTTACGGGCTGGTTAATACGTTGGTTACCAAAGGCTATTTGGAACAGAATGTACAGACCAAGCGATACCGGCTCGGCATAAAGCTTTTTGAACTCGGCAGTTTGGTATATAAGCGCATGGATCTGCGCAACGAGGCAAAACCGTTTTGCGAAGAGCTTGTCAGCAAGCACAACGCCACAGTTCATCTTGCCGCTCATTATGGGGATGAAATCGTCTACATTGACAAGGTGGATGCCCCCGGAGCCATGATTGTCTATTCGCAGACAGGCAAGCGGGCCCCGATGCACTGCACCGGTGTAGGGAAGGCGATTCTGGCCTTTTTGGGCGATGATGAGCTGAAACATTTTCTTGCAAAAGGGAATTTGGAAAAGTATACGGAGCATACTATTACCTGTTCGGAAGAATTGAGCCGGGAAATGCTTCATGTGCGCTCGTGCGGCTACGCAATTGACAATGAGGAAATTGAAACCGGCCTGCGCTGCGTTGCGGCTCNNCTAATTGCGCTGCGTTGCGGCTCCTATTTTTAACCATATGAATCAGCCGGTGGCGGCAATCAGCGTGTCGGCCCCAACAGCAAGGCTGCCAATGGAAAATATCGAAGCCGTCGCAAAAGATGTGCAGTCCTGTGCCCGTCAGATTTCCCAAAGACTGGGTTATAAATAATTTTTTATTAAAGAGATTTACAATGGCGTTCGTTTATGACGTAACGCTATTTTCTCAGGAATATATATGAACAGCGTTCGTTAATGACGAAATGAGGAGGAAAAATATGGAAGATATCCGCGATACAATATTTAAAGATATTGCAGGCAAAGAGTTCCGCGCTTTGCTGATTCCCGAACGCGACGGATGCCTGTCCGGCGTGGAGGAAGCAAAGAGGCTGACGGAAGAAATCGGCGCAGGGCTCCATCTGTTTCTGAACGAGGGGGACAGCGTGAAGGCCGGGAAACCCATCGGCGAGGTAACCGCAACACCGAAAATTATGGCAATGGCGGAAGAAAGGGTTATCGGAACGCTTTCCAAATTTTCCGGCGTGGCCACTGCTTCTCAGAAAGCCGTAAGGCTTGCGCAGGGAAAAATACGGATTGTGTCCGGCTCGTGGAAAAAAATGCCTCCCGCCATCAAGAACGGCATACGGCAGGCGATTGTCACGGGTGGCGCCTCCTTTCGGATCAGCAGTACACCGATGGTCTATCTTGACAAAAACTATATCCGCATGCTCGGTTCTATTCCCGCCGCACTGGCAACGGTACGCGGCTGTACCGACCTTGCTAAGGTCATTCAGATTAAGGGCAAAGATTGCTCCATTGAGGAAGAAACCGTTCAGGCCGTGGAAAACGGCTGCGATATTCTGATGGTTGACACGGGTAATCTGGAGGATGTGGTTCGGTGTACCAAAAAAGTTGAGGAAATGCGCAGACGCGGCCAACTGCAGATTGCTTTTGCGGGCGGTGTGAAGCTGGATGATATCCCGAAATTTTTTGATTATGGGATAGATATGCTCTGTATTGGGAAAGAAATTGTTGACGCGGCGCTTCTGGATATCAAAATGGATGTTGAACTGTAAAAATTGAGACGGAAAGAGGATTCTGAAGATGGGCTTGAACCTGTTGGAAAAAACGGAGCTTTGGGTCAACCATATCAAACTCGATCATGTAAACCTGACTTTGCTCGCCAATACGGTGGCGGGTGTGCTGGGGTTGGAAAGCAGCAAGGTGCTGGTGGTTGACGTGCGCCCCGACCATATCACGCTGGACATTATGGAAAACGATATTCCCACCGAAAACATTGTGGGCAAAGAGCACGTACTGCTGGAAGCGCTTGCAAAGCTGGACGGCGTCCATCTTACAGAGGACTCCTGCATCCACTCCAACGGCATTCTGGGCCTGATCTGTCTGGAGGGGGAGAATCCCATTCAGATGAGCCGGAAGGTGGACCATATGGTGGATGAGATGAAGGAACGCATTGCCAAACGCGCCATTATTTTTCCCACCGGCTTTGAGCTCAGGCAGAACCTGATTGAAGACACCAACACCCCCTACCTCAAAGAGCTTCTGGAATCCGAAGGGTATAAGGTAACGGTTGGGGATGTTATTGAAGACGATCTCGACGATATGGAATATAAACTGTCCGATGCGGTTTCCCGCGCGTTTGGGCTGATCATCACAACCGGCGGCGTGGGTGCCGAGGATAAGGACAAATCGGTTGAGAGCATGCTCAGAATCGACCCGCAGGCGGCAACGCCATATATTGTAAAGTTTCAACAGGGTACGGGGCGCCACGTCAAGGACGGTGTGCGCATTGCGGTTGGAGCGGTTGGACCGTCCATGCTGGTTTCATTCCCCGGGCCGAACGACGAAGTAAGACTTGCGGCGGGCGTGCTGATGGAATGTTTGAAAAATCATGACGGCAAAGAGGAAACCGCTCAAAAAATTGCCGCGGTGCTTGCGGAAAAGCTGATGAAAAAGCCTTTCCATCATGAACATCACGGATTCAATAATCTTTAAATAAAGGAGTAAGAGTTCATGAATCGCAAAAAAACAGCGCAGGAGTTGTTTGACGCAGAAAAAGAACGCCGCCAGATTGCAATGCCCACGGCGTCCAACCCTGATATGACGGTTGAAGACGCCTATGCAATTCAGCTTGAGAATGTGGCGAAGAAAGTTGCTGCGGGGGAAAAAATCATCGGTATGAAAATAGGTCTTACCAGCAAGGGCATGCAGAACCTTTTACATGTGAATGAGCCGGATTACGGACATCTGACCGACAAAATGCTGGTGCTGGAGGGCGAGACCTGCCCGGTTGACGAGCTGATTCAGCCAAAGGTCGAGGGCGAACTGGCTTTCTGCCTGAAAAAGACGCTCCGCGGCCCCGGTGTAACGGTTGCGGACGTGTACAATGCCACCGACTATGTGGTTCCCGCGATCGAAATCGTTGACAGCCGTATTAAAGATTGGAAAATCACCCTTCCGGATACCATCGCGGACAATGGTTCCAGCGCAAGGTTTATGATCGGCGGGCGCATGACGCCGGTTGCAGAAGTGGATATGCGGCTGACCGGCATGACGCTGGAAAAGAACGGCGAGCTTGTGAACAGCGGCACCTGTGCCGAGGTCCTGGGCAACCCCGCGGTGTCTGTTGCGTGGCTGGCAAATAAACTCTCCTCATTTAACATCGAACTGAAAGAAGGAAATATTGTAATGGCGGGTGCATTGACCGCCGCACAACCAGCTGCAAAAGGCGACAGCTTTACGGTGAGCTTTTACGGCATGGGCAGTGTGACAGCCAAATTCAAATAACATTCTTGAAAGGAAATCAGTATGGAGAAAATTAAGGTTGGCATCATTGGCCCCGGAAATATCGGGTCTGACCTGATGTATAAGGTTATGAAGAGCAAACATCTGCAGATGCACATGATGGCCGGCATCATAGAGTCCGAGGGCATAAAAAGGGCGCAGGGACTGGGCTTTAAAACATCATTGAACGGCGTTGACGCTGTTGCGGCGGATCCGGATATTAAAATCGTATTTGATGCGACCAGTGCGAAAGCGCATTTACATAACGCGCCGATTCTGAAAGCGGCGGGCAAAATCGTCATGGATATGACTCCGGCGGCGGTGGGCCCCTATGTGGTTCCCTGCGTGAATCTGGACCATCTGGCCCATGTGGATAACTTCAACATGGTGACGTGCGGCGGTCAGGCGACGATTCCGATTGCCTACGCCATCGACAAAGTGGCGGATTCCTCTTATACGGAAATAGTCGCCTGTCTTTCCTCAAAAAGTGCAGGTCCGGGAACACGCGCGAACATCGACGAGTTTACCCAGACAACCAGAAAAGCGCTTGAAATTGTCGGCGGCGCGGACAAAGCCAAAGCGATTATTGTCCTGAATCCGGCGGAGCCGCCCCTTATGATGACGAATACCATTTATTCCATTGTAAAGCATCCGGATGAGAAAAAGATCATTGAATCCGTACACGAATATGTGGAAAAGGTTCAGGCGTATGTGCCGGGCTACAAGCTGCGTGTTCCTCCGGTCATCGACGGAAACAAGGTCACCGTGATTGTACAGGTTGAGGGTGCAGGCGACTTCCTGCCGAAATACTCCGGCAATCTCGATATCATCAATCAGGCGGCGACCGCCGTTGCCGAAAAAGTAGCAGAGAATCTGCTGAGCAGGGAGGACTAACCGCTATGGAAAAAAGAAAGATTAATATTGTAGATACTACGCTGCGTGACGGAAGCCATGCAGTCAGCCACAGCTTCACAGTGGATCAGGCCACCGCAATCGCGGGAGAGCTGGATAAGATGGGCGTCAGCCTGATCGAACTGAGCCATGGCGACGGCATCGCGGGCTCCTCCATTAATTATGGCTTTTCCAAAGTGCCGGAAATGGAGCTTTTAAGCGCCGCAAGCAAAGTGGTGAAAAATGCGAAACTGACGGTTCTGCTGCTTCCCGGTATCGGAACCATTGAGGACCTTCAGCAGGCGAAGGACAACGGCGCGCAGGCCGTGCGTGTGGCCACCCATGTGACCGAGGCGGATATCGCCATTCAGCATATCAAATATGCAAAAAGCATCGGCATGATGGCGGTGGGATTTTTAATGATGTCCCATATGGCGTCTCCGAAGAAAATTGTCGAGCAGGCAAAGATTTTTGTGGACTGCGGCGCCGATTACATCAACCTTGCGGATTCCGCAGGACATATGGTGCCGGATGATGTCCGCGCAAGAATCAGCGCGCTGAAGAATTCCATTGATATCCCGATCGGCTTCCATTCCCATAACAACCTCGGCCTTTCCGTCGCAAATTCAATTGCGGCCGTGGAGGAGGGCGCCTCTTATATTGACGCTACCTGCCGCGGGCTGGGCGCGGGTGCTGGAAATACGCAGAATGAAGTCCTGTGCGCGGTGCTTGACCGTCTTGGATACGATACCGGCGTTGATCTGTACGGCATCATGGATGTCGCGGAAGAAATTGTGGAACCGATTATGCAGCGCCCGCAGGTGGTCAACACGGCTTCCCTGATGTTGGGCTACGCTGGTGTTTACTCCAGCTTTCTGCTCCACACCTACAGGGCCGCTGAAAAATTCCATCTGAATCCCCGTGATATTCTTGTCGAACTGGGCCGCCGCGGAATGGTCGGCGGACAGGAAGACATGATTATAGATGTGGCATTTGAACTTTCTCAGCAAAAAAACAGGTAAAAGGAGATGCGAAAGTAAAAAATATACTTCCAGAAGGGGGGATTTGACTGGATGCATTCCGGTAAAATCATGTTGAAAAGGCCGGCAATCAAAACAACGACAATAGGAGAGGAGAAGTTTATCCGATGAAAAGAGTTACTCTTTTGGCAGAAGTGCAGCAGGACGTATGCCGTGGCTGTAAGGTGTGTGAAAAGGTATGCCCTGTTTACGCCATTTCGGTGACAGACAAAAAGGCGAAAGTAAAAGCGGATGCATGCCGCGGCTGCACGAACTGCGAATCCCGCTGCCCGTTCCATGCAATTAAAATGATCAAACGGGAGGAACCGTTTACCATTGGGGTGGACATTTCCAAGTACGATTACGCAAAAATCCGTGAATTGTGCGAAAAAGCGCACCTAAACCCGGAGCAGGTTATTTGCTACTGCGTAGGCGTTCGCGCGGAAGAAGTAGCGGCCGCGATTCTTGGAGGGGCGAAAACACCGGATGAAATTTCGTCTTTGACGGGTATCCGCACCGGATGTACGATTGAGTGCATTCAGCCGCTGCTCCGCCTGGTTCAGGCGGCGGGCATTGAGCTGAAACGCGATGAAAAGGGCTGGCAGTGGTATGGCGTTACGCCTACCGCATGGACGCTTCCCGAAGATGTTGTACAAAAGTATAACAAAAGGGGCTTCTATTTTGAAGAAGACAAAGAACTGCTGGACCGTATCGTGCATACCAATCCGGAAGGGGAGGAACAGAAATGAATTTTAAAGAAATGATGCATGAACCAATTAAGCCAATTTCGGCAAAGCCTTCCCAGTACGGCATTGATCCGTCACTGGTGAAAACCCGTGTTTCGGAACTGCCGGGAATGGTTTCCCTATATCTGCGCGAACTGTTTCCGGATCTTCCCCCCGTGCTGCTGCCGGGCGGGCCGGACGCAATCAAAAATGTCCGCAAAGCCTGTGAAGAGGCGCTCATGAAAGTAGACATGAGCATGATTAAGCCGGAGCATTCGGTTAATGTGCTGGCTTCCCATCACGGCTTTACCCTCTTCGGCGGCGAACCGTATGCCGAACTTTTAAAAGCAATCAAGGACGTTGTGGAAAAGAGAACCGGCTGCAAGGATATCCGTCTGCGCGCGGGCGTCGGAATGCGTTTTCGCGAAACAGAAGAATACATCAAACGGTATGGCCTTGATACCTATTACAACGGCAAAGCGATCGGCGTTGCCCCGATTGACGAAGGAATTCCCATTGAGACGGAAATCGGAACCCTTTACGGAATCAAGAAAATTTATGACGCGGACTGGATTATCCATGCGCATCATACCGACGTGCGTGAAGTGCATTTCCACAGACAGGTGGATAAGGCTGTCAAGCCGTTCGGCATGTCTTACGCGCGCTGCGAGACGCGCAGCACCTATTCAANNCGAGACGCGCAGCACCTATCACCAGAACCTGGGTCCCCGTGCGGCAAACTTTACGGCCCGTGCAATTTTTGAGTCCAAATTTGTGCAGAGCAAATTTGCCTTCGCCGCTTTCCTGAACTGTGGCCCGCACGGCGTCATCGGCGCGGACTGCGACAATGACCTGTACGCGCTGAACGACCGCGCGACCTTTGTCGGCTGTCAGTTGTACGGCAAAATTATGACCCTGTTCGGAGAAGTTGACAAATGCATCGCGGTTCTTGATTTCCCCTGTCCGGTGCCGTACGTGTTCTCCGCGGGCGTTATCTATGCGAATTTTACCGGTGCGAACACCGACCTTTACGATATGGAAAACCCGCTTCCCCCTTACACCTGGTATACCGAAGCGTTCTACCGCAAGAACGGTCAGCCGCTGCTGAAGGATACGCCGCCGATGAACCCGGCTATCAGGATGTGCGTGCACAACTATGCCTGGACCGGCTATCCGTCTGAATTCTTCTCCAAGAATATCCCGACGGTTGTTGTTGGCGAGGAACAGGGCAAGCTGTTTGATACCGATTCCATGAATATCGGCTATATGGATTATGCGGTTACCGCAAGATCCACCGAACAGGCAATGCAGTTTGCTTACAATGTCACCGGCACGGATAAAGTCATTATCTTCGACGGAGCAATGGGGGGCATGAACGTCAGCGAATCCCTCGCAAAGCTCCTGCTTGAAAAAGCACCCGAAGTCAGCCAGAGGGTTGACAATGTGCTCCTGCCGAAGTGGCTGAAGCAAAGAGGTGTGGACATCTCCATTTTAAACAAAAACAAATAACAATGATTGAGGAGAAGTGAATTATGGCGTCTGCAAGTAAAGGACTGTCATTTTTTGAAAAGGGACCCGGCTTCCAATCGGGAATATCCGATCTCGGTAAAAATCTAAATTCCAAGACAATCACCGCGGGGGTTGTCGCGGCAATTTTCGGATGTACCGGCCCCGCACTGGTTACGATCAAGGCCAGTACAACGGCGGGCTACACCACGGAGCAGACTGTTTCATGGCTTTTCGGAATCTATGTTTTGGGCGGTTTGATCAGTCTGGTTATGGGCCTTTACTACAAAGTTCCAATCGTTGGAGCGTATTCCATTCCGGGCGCTTCCATGCTGGGCGCCGCTCTGACCGGATTTACCTTTAATGAAGCCGCGGCGTCGTTTATCATGGCCGGAATCATCGTCCTGCTGCTCGGTATCACGGGATTGATGGGCAAAGTAATGAAATGGCTTCCGCTTCCCATTGTCATGGGTATGATCGCGGGCTGTATGCTGCGTTTCGGCACAGCCATTGTCACTTCCACCGGGGAGTCGCCTATCGTCTGCGGCGCAGCCTTAATCGGTTTCTTTCTGGTTCCGAAGCTGATCAAAAAATTTCCTCCGGTGCTGGCGGCGCTGATCTTCGGCATCATTGCCCTGCTTGCTACGGGCGGCATGGCCGCCAATGCGGTAAACCTGAAATACATACCGCCGCAAATCGTGGTTCCAAAGTTTAATATTGCAACGGTTCTGTCCGTTTCCGTACCGCTTGCCGCACTGGTGGTCGGCGCGGAAAACGCACAGGCGGTCGGTGTTCTGATGGCACAGGGTTATAAAGTGCCGGTAAACGGCATGACCATTATCAGCGGCATCGGCGGCATCCTTTCCGGTATGTTTGGCGCCCACAATGCGAATATCGCAGGCCCGATGACCGCCATCTGCTCTTCGGAGGAAGCGGGTGACAATAAGGAAGGACGCTACGCGGCCGGTATTGTGAATGGCATCTTGTTTGCGGCATTCGGTTTGTTTGCAAGCTTTGCCATGGCGTTTGTCAAGGCGATTCCCGCTTCTCTCATTAATGTCCTTGCGGGCGTCGCAATGATCAATGTTCTGATTAATGCCTTCCAGGATGGTTTTGGTACCAAAAAGTTCAGAATGGGCGCGTTTGCGGCGTTGGTCATCGGCGTCAGCGGAGTTTCCATTCTTCATATCGGCTCCGCGTTCTGGGCGCTGGTCGGCGGCGTCGTTGTTTCCCTGGTTTGTGAAAAACTTGATTTTGACACGCAGGAAGTAAAATAACTTTTGGAAAAGGAAGGGGGCCGGTCACGCCCCCTTTCTGCTATTTAACAGTGGGAGGAGCAGTGTTATGCAAGGAATTGTTGCAAAAAGAATCAGCGCACTGCAGCAGGAGCTGCAAAAATCGAATCTGGATGCGGCGGTCATTATGGACCGGGAAAACCTGATTTATTTTGCTGATGTGGAAGATATTGAAGGGGGATCCCTGATCATTCCGGCACAGGGTGAGCCAAAACTGCTGTGTCTGTGGCTGGAGGCGCGCCACGTGCGGGACCGGTCAGGACTGGAAGTAGTCCCTTATTTCTTCCCAAAGGAAAACGTCAGTCAGAAAACGGCCGACATGATTCTGGAAATGGGAATACGGAACCCCAGAGTAGGATTCACGCGCTATTTTATCAGCTTAAAGGATTACCAGTGTCTGCGCGATACCGTTCCCGGCATCTATTTCGGCGATATTGCCGCCATCTGCTATCGGCTGCGTTCCGTTAAATGCGAGCAGGAAATCGGTTATATTGCCAAAGCCGCCGAATTTGTTTCCGCGGGAATGAGGGCTGCAGTTGCGGCCGTGCGGCCGGGCGTGAAGGAAACAGATATTCTTGCGGAAGCGGAATACGCCATGCGCAAAGCAGGTTCCGAGGGCAGCACATTCCGCATGCAGGTGCTGCGGCACGACCGCCAGCAGCTTGTGCATCCCTATGCGGGCGATTATGTGATTGACAACAATCAGCCCGTGGTCATCCATTTGGGTGCGTCTTACAAGGGCTATGCGGCAAAGATGTGCCGTACGGTATTTTTAGGAAAAGCCCCGCAGGAGTCGATTGAAATCTACAAGATTTTAATGGAAGCGCAGAAGGCCGCAATGGAAGCCCTAAAGCCGGGAGCGGTATCCGGCGAGATTTACGACAGGGTGTTCAAAATCATTCACGACCACGGCTATGCCAGAATGTTTATGGACCATATCGGCTACGGCGTGGGAATCCGCCAGTCGGAGTTTTATCCGATTTTGGGAAAAGGCATTGACCATGTGATTGAAGAAAACATGGTGGTGGATGTCCTGCTGCCGACGCTTTACGACCCGAAGTTGGGCGGCCCGCGCATAACGGATACGGTGCTGGTGAAAAATACGGGTGCCGTGGCATTAACAAATTTGAATGAAGGCGCATCATGCCGGTATGAGGATATTATTATATGCAGATAGTGGTAATAGACGGTCAGGGCGGCGGAATGGGCAGAAGCATTGTCGAGCGGCTGAAGGCCGCCTTGCCTGAAGCGGAAATCATTGCGGTGGGTACCAATGCGCTTGCAACCTCCAATATGATGAAAGGCGGAACGAGCGCAGGGGCAACCGGCGAAAATGCGGTGGTATATAACTGCGCCCGCGCCGACGTGATTGTCGGCCCGCTCGGCATCATTCTTCCAAATGCAATGTACGGGGAAGTTTCCCAGAGAATGGCGCTGGAGGTGTCGAACTGTTCGGCAGACCGGGTGTTTTTGATTCCGGCGGTAAAAAGGCATGTCCATATTATCGGGATACAGGATAAAACCATTTCCCAGTACATTGAGGAAGCCGTTGAGGAAATCAAAAAGTACTGTGCGGGTAAACTGTCAGTCTGATAAGGCACATACAGCAGTGAAAGAGGGTACCGGATCCTAGGATTTGGTACCCTCTTTCATTTGCCGGAAGCGGTTAGACGCAGGAGTGGTTTACTTTGTCGTATCAATTCGCTATAATGAAAATAAAAAAGCAGCTTACTGTATAGACCGGTGTTTATGTTGGCATGATGGTTATACGGAGTAATATTCCATTTTTCAAATAAGCTTGTCGGGGGGACGGCAGATGCTGATTGGAACAGCGCAGATTACGCTTTACGCGCCATGGGTTCATTCGCTGAAGGAAAAGCGAATGGTGGTGAACAGTATTCTTGCGAAAGTGCAGAATCAGTTCCATGTGTCGGCGGCAGAGGTGGACTGTCAGGATGTCCATCAGACCATTGTCGTCGGGGTCGCCTGCGTAGCGGGCACCGCCGTTCTGGCGGACAGCGTGATTGACCATGTGGTGAATTATATTGAAAGCAGTACCGAGGCGGAAATTACAAATATACTGAAAGAAATCAGGTGAACAGCTTGCGTCTTTTTATCTCCATTAATTTTGACGACCGAATGAAAGACAGCCTTTACGGCTGTATCCAAAGGCTGAAAGAGGGTTCGGTTCGCGGGAACTTTACCCGGCGTGAAAATCTTCATCTTACGCTGGCCTTCCTTGGCGAGACATCAAAGGCCGGTTCGGCAAAACAGGCGATGGACGATGTCGCCGGGGAGCCGTTTGAACTGAGCATCGGGGGATTCGGGCACTTTCCGCGTGCCGGAGGGGACATTTACTGGATCGGCGTTGAGCACAGTACCGCGCTCACGGCCCTTCAGGCAAGCCTGTGCGAGAAATTGCGCAGGGAGGGATTTTTTCTTGAAACGCGTCAATTCAAACCGCATCTGACCCTTGGCCGCGAAGTGGTGCCCGCGCCCGATTTTGACCGCGGCGCGTTTGCCCGGTCGGTTCCTCCCATGTCCATGAACGTGGAAAAAATCAGCCTGATGAAGTCGGAAAAGCTGAACGGCCGGCTCACCTACACGGAAATTTATGCAAAGCAGCTGGGGGAGACCGTCCGAGCTCGCCCAAGTTATAGGAGCGTGTCAATCAGCAAATAAATATTAAGGGCAGTCACGGTGATGCCGATGGCCCACAGCAGGCCGCTGTGTAACGGCGTATTTTTGTATTCCCCCATGACTTTTTCAGAGGAAGTCAGATACAGTTGTAGAAAAATCGTGATGGGAAGCTGGATGCTCAACAGCATCTGCGAAATGAGCAGGCCGCTGAACGGGTCGCTGATAAACAGAATGGCTGCCATGGCGGCGATTAAGGTTGCAAGCACGCCGATTCGGGTATGCCTGTCGGTGATGCTGTAGGGTTCTCCGAACATGCCCGCCAGTATACTTCCGCCGGTCATTCCCGCAGTGATGGAGGAAGAAAATCCGGCGAAAAGGAGGGCGACGGCAAAAATGACGGCGGAGGCGCCGCCGATCAAAGGCGTGAGCAGCGTGTGTGCCTGTGACAGCTCGTCCACCGGAATATGCTGTTGAAAAAAGGTGGCGGCGGCAAGCAGAATCATTGCGCTGTTAATCGCCCAGCCGATAATCATGGATAGCAGCGTATCCGTAAATTCGTATTTCAGCTGCTTTTCCAGAACCGCCCTGTCTTCCAGATTAAACTGCCTGCTTTGAATGACTTCCGAATGTAAAAACAGGTTGTGCGGCATCACGACTGCGCCCAGCACGCTCATAATGATAAAAGCGGAATGATCGGGAAAAGCCGGCGTCACCCAGCCCGCAGCCGCCGCGCCCCAGTCTATTTTTACCATGGTAAGCTCATACAAAAAGGACAGGCCGATGATGGAAACAAATCCAATAATGATTTTCTCTATCCTTTTATAGGAATTGCTGAAAAGCATCACCGTAACCGCCGCGAAAACAATCAGAGATCCTGCCTTTACCGGGATGTGGAACAGCATGTTTAGCGCAATGGCTCCNNTCCGCAAGAGCGGTGGAGGCACAGGCCAGAAGGGCGGTAATCAGCACGGGAACGCTGATTTTTCTGCGCAGATGCCTGGTGGCGGCCTCCGCAAGGCAGTCGCCGGTCACAATCCCCAAATGGGCGACGTTGTGCTGCAAAAGGACCAGCATAATTGTGGAAAGCGTGATCACCCAGAGCAGACTGTAGCCGTACCCGGATCCGGCGGCAATGTTGGTGGCCCAGTTGCCCGGGTCGATAAAGCCCACCGTGACAAGAAGCCCCGGCCCTATGTATTTGAAAAGGCTGAGAGAAATATCCGGTTGTTTGTGATCCTTCGCAAGGAATTGTTTTATGTGTTTCAGTACATTCATTCAAGCAGCATCCTGTTCCGTACCATAGCCATGGGTACACAAAAAGCCGGCTATGTTCTGTTATTTTCTTACAGTATACTGGAAATCGGCTTTTTTATCAATCCAAGGTACGTAGTCCGTTGTCCCTGTAGCCTTCATCGCTTCCCCTGATATCTCTTCAATGTTTTCCGGCGATACATGAAAAGAAGCGCAGGCTTTGTACCCGCGCTTCTTTCTATCAGGCCTTATGGGATGTTTCATCCATGCCGGGACAATGCTCGCAATGGCCGCTGCATCCCGGACAGCCGACACATTTTCCGGCCTTATGCGCTTGATACATATGCCATGCCGCTGCGGCCATGGCGGCGAATACAATGGCTGCGATAATAAATGTTGCCATAAAAATACCTCCTTCAGGCTCCTGCGCGGGCGCCGTTTAAAGCGTGCCCGCTCTTTGGTTTGTAGCTGCGGAAGAGCAGGTAAAGGATGCCGGCAAAAAGCAGAACCGCGATTGCCGTGCCAATGCTGAACCTCTGTCCCAATACCAGTACGCTGCCGATTTGATTGATCATAAATGCCATTACATATGCCAGACCGGTTTGGTAGCCCAGGGCGATCAGCGTCCACTTCCAGCCGCCCATTTCGCGTTTGATTGCGCCGATTGCCGCGAAGCAGGGAGCGCACAGCAGGTTGAATACCATAAAGGACATTGCGCTGACCGTCGTAAACAGAGCGGCGAATTCGCCGATCATTGCGGGATTATCCTCAGCCGCGTCAGCCAGCCCGTAAAGCACACCAAACGTGCCCACCAGATTCTCTTTTGCCACCAGGCCGGACACCGTTGTGACAGCGGCCTGCCATGTGCCGAAACCGAGGGGAATGAAAACCGGCGCGATCACATGGCCGATGGCGGCGAGGATGCTTTCGCTCTGCTCCACCATCTGCAGGCTCCACGAGAAATTGGACAGGAACCAGATCAGGCCGCATGCGACGAAGATAACGGTACCGGCCTTGATGATGAACGCTTTGCCGCGTTCCCACATGTGAATGAGCACACCCTTGGCGCCGGGAATATGGTACTGGGGCAGCTCCATGACGAAGGGGGCTGGGTCGCCGACAAACAGTCTGGTTTTCTTTAAAATAACGCCGGAGACGATGACCATGACAATGCCCATGAAATACATGGCGGGGGCCACCCACGGGGAACCGGGGAAGAATGCGCCGCCAACCAGCGCAATCAGCGGGAGCTTGGCTCCGCAGGGAATAAAGGTGGTAACCATAATGGTCATTTTCCGGTCCTTCTCGTTTTCAATGGTGCGGGAGGCCATAATGCCGGGCACCCCGCAGCCGGAGGCGATGAGAAGAGGGATAAAGCTCTTGCCGGAAAGGCCGAATTTGCGGAAAATCCTGTCCATAATAAACGCTACACGGGCCATGTAGCCGCAGTCTTCCAGAATGGAGAGAAAGAAGAACAGGATGAACATCTGCGGCACAAAGCCTAGTACCGCGCCCACGCCGCCGATAATCCCGTCCACAATCAGGCTGTTCAGCCATTCCGCTGCGCCCACGGCGGTTAGCCAGCCGCCGACAGCCGGCTGTACGATGGAACCGAACAGGGTGTCGTTGGTCCAGTCGGTTACAATTGTGCCCAGCCAGGAAACAGATACGTAATAAACGATAAACATGACTGCTGCGAAAATCGGCAGGGCCAGCCAGCGGTTGGTCACCACACGGTCGATTTTATCCGAGACCGTCATGCCGGAATTCTTTTTATGCAGACATTTTGCGATCAGATTTCCAATGTATTGATAACGCTCGTTTGTTATGACACTCTCGGAATCGTCGTCCGCTTCCGTTTCACAGCCGGAAATCACCGATTCCATTCTGNNCCTGTATCTCTTTCGTAAAGTGGAATTCCTCCAGAACCTTGGAGTCCCGTTCAAATAGTTTGACCGCATACCAGCGGGAAAATTTTGACGGAACAGAATCTTTACTCAGATCCACAATTTCTCCGACAGCCTTTTCAACCGATGTGCTGAAGAAATGCTGCGGGACGGTTACGGCTTTCGCCTGTGCCATTGCGCAGGCCCTTTCCGCAACTTCTTTTGAACCGATTCCCTTTACAGCCGCGGTTTCCACCACTTCGCAGCCAAGCGCTTCGCTCAACTTTTTGGTATCGATGACATCGCCCTTTTTCTTTACAACGTCGATCATATTCAGCGCAATAATCACGGGGATGCCTATTTCCACAAGCTGTGTCGTCAAATATAAGTTGCGCTCAATATTGGAAGCATCCACCAGATTGATGATTACATCCGGATGCTCATTGATCAGGAAATTTCTTGTAACCACTTCCTCCAGCGTATAGGGGGAAAGGGAATAG
>DENA01000036.1:116822-134368 GCA_002359465.1 Ruminococcaceae bacterium UBA2656 | reverse complement strand
GGCTGCGGTTCCGAAGTAAAGCTTGCGCGTGCCGCGGCGCATTTTGGCGAGGAGCCGTGCATCACGGGGCTTGACGGGAGCGGTACGGTGTTTTTCTCCGGCTGTACGCTGCGCTGCGTTTTCTGCCAGAACCGCGAGATCAGCCTACAGGGGCGCGGCAAACCAGTTTCTGTCGAACGGCTTGCGGAAATTTTCAGCGAGCTTGAGGACGAGGGCGTTCACAATCTGAACCTCGTCACCGCAACCCCGTTTGCGGACAAGGTCGCCTACGCGCTGGAGCTTGCGAAACCAAAAATCCCGGTCGTCTGGAACAGCTCCGGCTACGAGCGTATTGAAACGCTGCGGCTGCTCGAAGGCCACATCCAAATTTACATGCCAGACCTGAAATATACCACGNNCCACGCCGCTCGCCGCCCACCGCTACTCGGGCGCGCGGGACTATCCGGCGGTCGCCCGCGCGGCAATCACAGAGATGTACCGTCAGATAGGCCCGTTCGTCATGGATGAAAATGGCATTTTGCAGCGGGGCGTTCTCATCCGCCACCTCATTTTGCCGGGGCGGCTCAAGGACACGTTTGAAGTCATCGACTGGGTCGCGGACACGTTCCCACAAAACAGCGTTCTGTTCAGTCTCATGAGCCAGTNNGGCGTCCGATCTCCAAGGAGGAACACGAAAAAGCACAGAAATACCTGTCCCAGTCCGGCATCGAGTCCGGTTATTTTCAGGACCTCACCGCCGCAACGGACGAGATGGTGCCGCACTTTGATTTTACCGGGGTGTGACACAAAACGGGGCGAGCGGCATCGGCCGGTCACCTCCCGTTTCACGCATCCGTCAAAATTATTTTAATTTTTTGTTGACAAGTCACAGCTTTAAGAATATAATTCAATGCAACATCAGAAAAGGCAATGAGAAGGAATAGTAAGCGCCGCGTGAAGCACAGAGAGGGTCCGTTTGCTGAAAGGACTCGTGAGCAACGCGCCGAAGCCGCCTTTGAGCCGCGGACGGAAAGCTGCAAAACAGCCGTACGCTCCGACGTCTCTCCCCCGTTAACGGGAGTACGGTATGCGCCTTTGCGGGCAAGTACCGGCAGAGCGCGGGAGGTTTTTCTTCCCGAATTTAGGTGGTAACACGGACATTGGTTCGCCCTAAGTATTTTGGTTTCAAAATGCTTAGGGCTTTATTTTTTGATTGGAGGCTTATCAAAATGAAGGAGATCACAAAATCAAGAAAACTGGACAACGTAGCTTACGACGTGCGCGGCCCCGTGCTGGACGCGGCCACGGAAATGGAGGCCGCGGGTGCGAAGATTCTGAAACTCAACATCGGCANNTGGCGCGTTCAAATTTCTGGCTCCGGACTGCATTGTAAACGCGATGTCCGGCACGCTCACGGACTCCGAAGGCTATTCGGACGCGAAGGGTCTCCTCGAAGCGCGCGAAGCCATTGTCGCGTATGACAAAAAAAAGGGCATCGAGGGCGTCACGGTGAACGACGTCTACACCGGCAACGGCGTGTCCGAGCTGATTACGGTCTGCATGCAGGCCCTGCTCGACGATGGCGACGAGCTACTCATCCCCTCCCCCGACTACCCGCTCTGGACAGCTTCCGCGACGCTTGCGGGCGGCACGGCCGTCCACTACGTCTGCGACGAAAAAAGCGGCTGGATGCCGGACCTTGCGGATATCCGCAAAAAGATCACGCCGCGCACCAAGGCCATCGTGCTCATTAACCCCAACAACCCCACCGGTGCGATTTACGGCGAGGACATTCTCCTGCAAATTGCGCAGATTGCGCGGGAAAACAACCTCATCGTCTTCTCGGACGAAATTTACGANNGCGCTTGCCCCGGACCTCTTCTGCGTCACGCTCAACGGCCTTTCAAAATCCCACCTCATCGCGGGCTATCGCTGCGGCTGGATGACGCTTTCGGGCGAAAAAACGCACGTCAAGAGCTACATAGAGGGGCTGAACATGCTCTCGTCCATGCGCCTTTGCTCAAACGTTCCGGCACAGCGCGCCATAAAACCCGCGCTGGAGGATCTCGACGCAACGCGCTATCTCTTCGAGCCGGGCGGGCGCGTCTACGAGCAGCGCCGCGCCTGCTGCGAGGCGCTCGACCGCGTGGACGGCGTAACCTATGTGAAGCCGATGGCGGCGTTCTACGTTTTCCCGCGCGTGGACATAAAGCGCTTTCACATCACAAACGACGAGCAGTTCGTTCTGGACTTTCTGCGCGAGCAGCACGTTCTGCTGGTTCACGGCGGCGGCTTCCACTGGAACGAGCCGGACCACTTCCGCATCGTGTATCTACCCGAAAAGGAAGTTCTCACAGAGGCAGTCGATAAGCTTGGGGTATTTCTCCGAACCTATCAGCAGAAATAAAAATGGCCCTGTACACAGCAAAGCGGCGGACGCACAAAAATGCGTCCGCCGCTTTTTTGCTGCGAGCCAAAAGAGCATAAAAAAACGGCGCCGAAGCGCCGTTTTTTGAATGGTACTGAAAGGCTTACTTGAGGAGCTGCAGGATGTTCTGCGGCTGCTGGTTGGCCTGTGCGAGCATTGCCTGAGCGGCCTGGGAGAGGATGTTCATCTTCGTGTAGTTCATCATTTCCTTGGCCATGTCGGTGTCGCGGATGGCGCTGTTTGCAGCGTCCATGTTCTCAGCGGTCGTGTTCAAGTTGCTGATCGCGTGCTCGAGACGGTTCTGGAGAGCGCCGAGGTTGCCGCGGTTCGTGGAAACCTTGTTGATGGCTGCCTTGATGGTGTCGATCGCCTTGCCGGCAGCAGCCTGCGTGGAAACGTCGAGCGCCGAAACACCAAGGCCCTTTGCGGACATGTCGCCGACGGAAACGGTAACCTTGTTGAAGGTATCGTCCGTATCGCCGACCTGTAGAGTCAAGCCGCCCTTACCAGTGGAACTGGTAGTAGCCTTGAACTCCATTGTTTTACCATCAGCATTAATGGTCGGTCTGTAGCCAGTCTTCTGCTCAATGAGATCCTGCATTTTCGTAACATCAGCAGCAGCGACAGCGGTGTTATTAGCTACAACAATAGAGTTCACGCCGTCTTCGCCCAGCTTCGTGGCGTCAGCCTGTGTCTTTACAAAAGCAAACTTGGAAGCGCCAACAGTGAACGTGTCACCAATGGTGTAAGCGGCAGAGGTGGGATCAATGCTCTGATAAGCATCCGTACCCGCAGTAGTGGTAGTGGGATTTACCAAAGCAGCAGTCTGGGCGGCACCATTGGCGTCATAGTCAACGACCATACCCTTGACAGCAGTATTGGCGCCGGCAGTCTTAGAAGTGAGCGTCAGCGTACCAGCACTCTCAGTGATCTTGAAAGCGTCGCTCAGCTTACTATCTTCACTTGCAGCCGCAACCAAAGCCTTGCCCATCTCACCGGCCGTAGCCTCTTTGGCGGTGTTCAGAGAAATCGTCTTGCCGCCCTTTGTTGTCAGTGTCTGTGCTCCAGCATCAACAGTCAGTTCGAGCTTGGCGCTCTGCGCGTTGCCATCAGCATCCGTATAGTTGATTGTTGCTGTCAGCACATCGCCTGCGACAAGAGGCTTAGTCGCAGCAGTACCTGCACCAGTTGTCGCTAAAGTCTGAACGCCCTTTACGGCCTGATTCGTTGTCAAGTCAAGGCCAGAAATCTGGGGGACGCTTGCAGCCGCGCCGCTGTTGGACAGAGAACCGTCGAGCAGCTTGATGCCGTTGAAGTTCGTGGACTGTGCGACACGGGTGATTTCGTCCTTCAGAGCATTGACTTCAGTCTGGATAGCGTCACGGTCAACCTGATCCTGAATGGTGCCGTTGGCGGACTTGTTTGCCAGCTCGACCATGCGGTTGAGCATGGAGTGGACTTCGGTCAGCGCGCCTTCAGCGGTCTGAACGAGGGAGATGCCGTCCTGAGAGTTGGCGGAAGCCTGCTGGAGACCGGAAATCTGCGCCTTCATCTTTTCGCTGATAGCGAGGCCGGAAGCGTCGTCGCCAGCGCGGTTGATGCGATAGCCGGAGGACAGCTTTTCGAGGCTCTTGGAAAGAGCGGTGTTGTTTGCGCCCAACTGACGATAAGCGTTAGCGGACATTGTGTTTGTTCTTACGACCATACCCATGATAAATACCTCCATGTATTTATGTTGGCTCCCGGAGCTTCCATGCTTCGGTGAGCTGGTTTAATTGTACGCCCGGCCAAATTTGCGCTGTGCACCCGCTCGAATCGGGCCGGAGCGTAAACAGATTTCTCCGTTCGCCTTAGTTATCCAACGCGCCGGAAAAAAGTAAAGGGACATTTTGCATTTTTTCAAAAATATTTTTTGTTTTTTGTCCTTTTTTCCGCAACGACAGATAAAAACGCGGGCGGATCATAAAAATCCGCCCGCGTCTTGCATTTTTATTCAAGATTGAGCTTATTCTCAAGGAAGTATTTGCAGAGGAAGAAGCAGCCCGCATCCATGGCGAGGGTGAAGATGAAGTTGAACCAGTAGAAGGGCTGCGCGGCGCTGACGAGCCGGCCAGCGTCCATCACGCCATTGGAATAGGTGAACAGGTTCATGCCGCTGAGCTGGGTCAGGAGCGAGCCGCCGAAGTAATACTGGGCAATGCTCGTGATGATGCCGACAATGATGCTGATAATAAAATAGAAGCCGATACCGGCGAGCACCTTGTGCTTCTGCGAAACGACGCCGCCGATAACGAGGGCGAGGTAGATGTGCAGAATGGAAAAGGCCAGTCCCGCAAGCCCGATCAGGATCAGTTCTATCGTTAGCAGGGCGCTCTTTCCGCCGAGGAAGCTGAAAAGCTGCTTAAACGCGCCGGACAGCTCGCGCATGAACGCCTCCGCGCCGCCGCCCGCGCCCGCGATGCCGACGAACATGAAGGCCGACAGGCAGATGATGGCGCCGCTGATGATGCTCCAGAGCATGGCGGTTATGAGCTTTGACCAGAGGATATCGGTCGTTTTGACCGGCAGCGTGAAGGTCAGGTAGCCCTGATCGGTCATGAGGTTCCGGTAGAAGTGCGCGCAGATGACGAAAAACACGAGGAAGGCCGCCGCAATGATGGCAAGCATCATAATGACTGCGAGAAGGGCGGCAATAACCTGTATGAGACCGCCGGAACTGGCGTTTTCAATCGTCTTGGAGTCGAACAAAAAGCAGAGCGCTGCAATCAGCGTTGCTCCGACGACCGCGGCCATTGTAGGCCATAGCATGCGCGAAAGCGCCTTGAAGTCATATTTTATAAGCTTACTCAGCATCTGAATACCTCCCTGAAATACTCATCGACAGACTTGCCCATGTCCTCGCGCAGGCTGTCGGTCGAGGCGTAGGAGACGATCTGGCCGTTCTGGATAAAAACGAATTCGTCCAGAATCTTTTCAATATCCGCGATAAGGTGGGTCGAAATGAGGATCGTGGAGTCCTCGCTGTAGTTGGAAAGAATGGTGGTTAAAATATAGTCGCGAGCCGCGGGATCGACGCCGCCGATCGGCTCGTCGAGCAGATAGAGTCTTGCCCGGCGGGACATGACCAGAACGAGCTGAACCTTTTCCTTTGTGCCCTTGGAGAGCGTTTTCATCCGGGCATTTGCCGGCACATGCAGACTCTCGAGCATTGAAACGGCGCGCTGGTAGTCAAAGTCCGGGTAGAAGTCCTGAAAATAGTTCAGGCAATCGAGGACGGTCATCCAGTCCGGGAGGTAGCTGCGCTCGGGCAGGTAGGAGATGAGCGTCTTGCTCTCAATGCCGGGCTTGTGGCCACAGACCTTGATTTCTCCCTCTGTCGGGGTGAGAAGGCCGCATGCGAGCTTTATAAGCGTCGTCTTACCGCTGCCGTTCGGACCGAGCAGACCGATGATCTTCCCCGCCGGAAGCTCAACATTGAGTCCCGACAGCGCGGGGTTCGGGCCGAAATATTTTTTTAAGTCCTTGCATTCAAGCGTTGCTTCGCTCATCGCATTTTACCTCCTTCAACTGCGCCTTCTGTAGAAGGCCAATCGTCGCCTCGGCGCTGTAGCCGAGCGCGGCCATACTTTTCAAAAAATCAGATGCAAGCGCCTCTCCGCGCCCTTCTCTCGCCATCTCAATGACGCCCCCCTCTTGTGTTACAAATTTTCCCGTATTGCGCTGGGTCTCTATCAGTCCCACGCTTTCAAGCTCCGAAAGCGCGCGCTGGACGGTGTTTGGATTGACTGCCGCAAGGACCGCGAATTCGCGGACGCTGGGCAACTTTTCGCCCTGTTTATAAACGCCGGTCAGGATGTTTGAAACGATCTGATCCGAAACCTGCACGTAGATGGGCTTTTCGCTTGAAAACTGCCAAGCCAATATTCTCACTGCCTTTCCGCGATCTGTGTCGCTGTATTGGTTTATTAATACACTATGGCAATAGTACACGCGCTTTAGGAATTTGTCAAGGGGGTTTACGAAAAAAGTTAAAAAAATTTGTCCGGCGGTGGGGCCGGACAAATCCTTATTGCAACGGCCCGTAGCTGTTCGCCTGCGGATCGCGGAAAAGCTCGTAGTGCGGCGGGTTGTAGGAAAACACAACAAAAGCCGCAATGAGCACGGCAAGCCCGACCGCGGCAAGTGCGCGCGCGGTTTGGGACGAAAAGGCCCTCGACCCAAGCAGGCCCGCGCCGAAGAAATAGGCTGCCCAAACGCTGAACAGGAAAATTGCGATATTCGCGGCCATGCCGCTTCTGCCCGCGAGCGCGCTCCAGCAATAATAGAGCGNNCCCATACCAAGGAGCACAGACAGCAGCCGCACAGGCCAGAAGTTTCGCAGCCGTCTCCCATAGGTAAAATACTCGATAAGCGCGAAGGCAAGCATCGGCATGACGAGCAGCTTCAAATGCTCCCATACGCTCTCATTGACCGGCGCAATAAGTCCGGCCGCGGATGCGCCGCCTGACCAGTCATAGACATAGTGCAGCAGCGTTCCCGCGACAGCGGTCACACAAAAACCGATGACCTGCGCTTTTTTTCGATTCATACACATCCCCCCATGCAAAGTTTATCCGCGTAGGAGATTTATATGCCGCATTGCGGCTGAAGCTTTCCCTTCGGATCTCAATAAAAAATAAAAACAGCACGCCGGACAAAGCCGACGTGCTGCCAAAAACCGATACCAAGTTTTCTATTCAGTCGCTGGCCATCTCCTGACGGTGAGACAGAGGCGGCGGAAAACGCACTTGGGTATTTAGGTATTTATAGATTAGCCAATGCCCTTTGCTGCGCAAGCATCGAGGAATTCCTGGATCTTAGCTTCAGGAATCTTAGCGGCCGGGGTCTTAGCAATCTTGGCAAGAGTGAAGCCCTTAGCCATCTTCATCATCGGGTTCTTGGAAGTGCCGGGGATGATGGAATCCATAATTGCAAGTGCTTCCGGGTTAGCGAGGATATCGCCAACAACTGTATCCATGCTGTATGCCATAATAATGACCTCCATAAAAAATTAAATTGAACGCACCGCGCGGAAAGCTTTTCCGAGTGCCGTCAGGATCACCCGAACGGGCTGACCGGTCGGTTATTGCGAACATCGGGAACTTGTCCCGCCTATGGCCGAAATCAAGTTCAGCCTATTGAAAGGGTACCACGGGAGCCTGAAAGTGTCAATTGTATAAAAGCACAAAATCGGTTTCGGTCAATGGCAAAGTTGCACAATTCCGTTTTTTGAAAAGCAATTTTGCTACATTATGCAACATTTAATCCCGGCATTTGGCACACTTCAAAACACATGTGACACATTTATTTGCAGAATGTTCATCACTTTACTGAGTTGAAGCACCGTTCACAAATGCATGTTTTGCCATGGCAGGATGGGCCATGCGGAAAATAAAATAACGCTTTGGGACGAAGCTTTCTTGCAAAATGCGCTAAATTGTGGTAGAGTCTTTTGTGTAATTTGTTTAGGAGGGACTGCTATGCCTTTTTCCGAAATGACCGCGCAGGCGTTCACAGACATGCTCGCATCGAAAGAACCGGTGCCCGGCGGCGGCGGCGCTTCGGCGCTTGTCGGCGCTGTGGGAACGGCGCTTGCATCCATGGTCGCTAACCTCACAACTGGGAAGAAAAAATACGTCGAATTCGAGCCTGATCTGCGCCGCATCCTCGATCAGGCGGAGATGCTCAAGGCCGAGCTTCTGGCCGAGATCGACGAGGATGCCCGCTGCTTCGAGCCGCTTTCGAGGGCCTATGGCATTCCGAAGGACGACCCGGAGCGCTCTGAAAAGCTTGAGGACGCCCTGCGCGTTGCCTGCTCCGCGCCAATGGAGATCATGCGCACCGCCGCGCGCACGATTGATCTGCACGCGGAGCTGCTCGAAAAGGGCAGCGCACTCATGCAGTCGGACGTCGGCGTCGGGGTCCTCTGCTGCAAAACAGCGCTTGAGGGCGCGAGCCTCAATGTCTTTGTGAACGCAAAGCTCATGCAGGATAAGGAATACGCCGAAGCTCTTTGCGATGAGGCGGAAAATCTCCTGAAAACCTATGGCGCGCGCGCGGACGGGGTCTACAAAGCCGTACTCGCGAAGCTGAAATGAGGTGCGGTATGGCAGTTGAACTGAAAGGCGCACCGGTCGCAAAAGCAATCGACGAGCGCTCCCGGGCGGGTATCGAAACGCTTTTAGAAAAAGGCGTCGCACCGACACTGGCGCTCGTGCGCGTCGGCGCGCGCGAGGACGATATTGCCTATGAAAACGGGGCCGTCAAGCGCTGCGAGCGCGTCGGCGTCTCGTATAAAAAGGTGACCCTTCCAGCGGACATTTCGCAGGAAGCGCTACTAGAAACGATTGAGGATCTGAACCGGGACGCAACTATCCACGGCGTTCTCCTTTTCCTTCCTCTTCCGAAACGCTTTGACGGAGATGCGGTCCGCGCAGCGCTCTCGCCGGAAAAGGACGTCGACGGCGTGACGGAAGGCTCACTCGCGGGCGTTTTCACCGGCAGCGGCAAGGGCTTCGCGCCCTGCACGGCGCAGGCCTGCATTGAGATTTTAGACCATTACGGCTACGACTGCAAGGGCAAACGCGCGGTCGTCGTGGGCCGCAGTCTCGTCGTGGGAAAGCCGGTCGCGATGCTGCTTTTGGGCAAAAACGCGACCGTCACGGTCTGCCACACGAAAACGGCCGAGCTTCCCGCCGTCGTGCGCGGAGCTGAACTCGTTGTCACCGCCGCGGGGAAGCCCAAGGTCGTCGACGGCGAGTGCTTCTCCGAGGGGCAGACGGTCGTTGACGTCGGCATCAATTTTGTGGACGGCGTCATGTGCGGCGATGCGGATTTTGACGCTGCGAGTCAAAAAGTTGCCGCCATCACCCCCGTTCCCGGCGGCGTCGGCACCGTCACAACATCTGTTTTGGTGAACCACGTTGTAGAAGCCGCATTGAGGGCGAATAAAGGATTGTAAAATAAGCAAAAAAGCACTGATGGAGGGCGCACCACGCCCTTCATCTGTCCATTCTGCGCAACGCGAAGCATCTTATTTGCGCTTTGTTTCCAACAGGGTAAGAATTCTTCGTTGTCCTTAGGATGACGGGTGCTTTTACATTGGCGCGTCTTAATCTGGCGCAAAATATAAGGCCGCTGCTTCGCTGGCAGCGGCCTTATTTCTCATGCTTTCATCTGTGCTTTGGTCTTCTTTTGCGCCTTGATAACTTTCAGTCTCACAAATTCCTCGCGTTCCTTTTCCTCGAGTTCCTCGCCGATGCGGGCGATGTCCTCGTCGAGGCCGGGAATGACGATGTTGTGAAGGGCGTTTGCGCGCTTCTGCGCCTTTTTGATGAAATACGCGAGACGGTAGATGCTGTTTTCCAGCTCCGCCATTTCAAGTGTCAATTCCTTGACCTTGATAAACTGTTTGTACGCCTCATCGAGCGCGGAGGTCGTGCCGAGGAAACCGTATGGCACGACGTTCATGTCGGTGGGCTCAGCCGTGACGGTCGGAATCTCAACGCCCATGACGCTCCGGT
The DNA here is from genome assembly GCA_002359465.1 of Ruminococcaceae bacterium UBA2656. GTDB lineage: Bacteria > Bacillota > Clostridia > Oscillospirales > Acutalibacteraceae > Caproiciproducens. The sequence continues at coordinate 124,399 of DENA01000036.1, read as the reverse complement.
AGCGGACGCGGACGGACTTATCGACCGGCATTGCGAGAGAAATCTCCTCGCAGCCGCCCATCGAGATTTCGGCGCGGCGCAAGGCGAGGTACGCTTCCGAGAAGGTCGTGTCGATCTTCTTCTGCAAAGCGTAGGCATCGTCTATGAGGCCCATCAGCTCGCGAATGAGGATGTTGCGCTTTTTGTCCATGAGGTCGAAGCCGGTCAGCGCAAGCTCGCGCGAACGCTTCGCGGCCATCAGGTTGCCCTTGGTCGGCGGCAGATTGGTTGCCATGCCCGGTCACCTCCTAGCTGTTTTTTTCGGTTCCGGCTTATTTGTTGCCGCGGTAATACTTGTCGAGGAGCTTGTCGGAGACACGGCCCAGCTCTGTGCGCGGCAGCATGGACAGAAGGTCCCAGCCAAGGTCAAGCGTCTGCTCAAGCGTGCGGTTTTCGCGCATGCCCTGATTGATAAATTCCTTTTCAAAGCGCTTGCCGAAAGCGATATAAAGCTTGTCGGTGTCGGACAACTCGTCTTCGCCGATGACGGAGGCGAGGCTGCGGGCATCCGCAACGGCGCTGTAGGAGGCGAAGAGCTGGTTTGAAAGGTCCGCATGATCCTCGCGCGTGAAGCCCTCGCCAGTGCCGTCCTTCATCAGTCGGGACAGCGACGGCAGAATGGCGACCGGCGGGTAGATACCCTTTTGCTCCAGATCGCGCGAAAGAACGATCTGGCCCTCCGTGATGTAACCGGTAAGGTCGGGGATTGGGTGGGAGATATCGTCGTTCGGCATCGTGAGGATCGGCACCTGCGTGACGCTGCCGGGCAGGCCGTGGATCATGCCGGCGCGCTCGTAGACGGATGCAAGGTCGGAGTACATATAGCTCGGGAAGCCCTTACGGGAAGGAATTTCGCCCTTGGAGGACGAGAATTCACGCAGCGCTTCGCAGTAGCTCGTCATATCGGTCATGATGACGAGGACGTGGTAGCCGTGGCGGAAAGCAAGGTACTCTGCGGCGGTCAGCGCGCAGCGCGGGGCAAGGATACGCTCAATGATCGGGTCGGAGGCCATGTTCAGGAACATGACGACGCGGCCCAATGCGCCGGAGTCCTGGAAGTCCTTGCGGAAGAACTCGGCGGTGTCGTTCTTGACGCCCATCGCGCAGAAGACGATGGCGAATTCCTCGTCGCTGTCCATGGTATGCGCCTGACGGACGATCTGCGCGGCAAGCTCATTGTGGCTCATACCGGCGCCGGAGAAAATCGGCAGCTTCTGGCCGCGAATCAGCGTAGAAGTTGCGTCGATGGAAGAGATGCCGGTCAGGATGCAGCTTCGCGGGTATTTACGGGAAACGGGGTTTATGGCCGAGCCATTGATATCGCGGCGCTCCTCGGGATAGACCTCGCGCAGCCCGTCGATCGGCTTGCCGGAGCCGTCAAAGATACGGCCCAGGATTTCTTTTGAAAGTGGCAGCGTGATGGGGCGGCCGGTGAAGTGGGTATTGACCGTTTCCATGTCGATGCCTTCAGTGCCCTCAAGGACCTGAAGGACAACGCGGTCACCGTCGATACGGATGACGCGGCCAAAACGGCGCTCGCCGCTGTCCATTGTAATCTCCGCAAGTTCGTCGTAGGTGACGCCCGTAACGCCCTCAAGAGCGATCAGGGAACCCTGCATTTCCGATAAGCCTGTATATTCAATTCTCAATGCAGTTCGCCTCCTTATTCATTCCCGGCAAGGACTTTCGCAACTGCATCGTCGATGAGTTTGATGAAATAGTCCTTTGTTTTTCCGTCGCCGAGATCGAACTTCATGCGGTAAAGGTCGCTGAAGACGCCGGTCGCGGTGAGCTGGCTGAGGGGGATGCTCTTGGCGGTGAGCTTTTTCGCCTGATCGTATAGATAGAGGATAACCTCCATCATAACCATCTGCTTGTCGGGCGGCATGTAGGTATCTGTCTTATGGAAGGCGTTTTGCTGGAGATAGCCCTGACGAATAACCTTTGCGGTCTCGATAATGAGCTTCTGGTCGTCCGGCAGAACATCCGAGCCGATCAGTTTTACGATCTCCATGAGGGAGCTTTCCTGACTGAGAATGTCGATTATCTGCTGGCGCATCGCCGTGAAGCCCGCGCCGAAGTTCTCCTCATACCAGCCCTTCATATCGTTGAAATACTCAGAGTAGGAGGTCGTCCAGTTGATAGCCGGGAAGTGACGGGCGTAGGCCAGCGGCCGGTCGAGCGCCCAGAAGGTGCGGATAAAGCGCCTGGTATTCTGCGTGACCGGCTCCGAGAAGTCGCCGCCCTGCGGGGAGACGGCGCCGATAACGGTGATGGAACCCTCGTCGCCGCAAAGCGTCTCCATGTAGCCAGCACGCTCATAGAAGCCGGCGAGACGGGACGGGAGATAGGCCGGGAAGCTTTCTTCTGCGGGCATTTCCTCCAGACGACCGGAAATCTCACGCAGGGCCTCGGCCCAACGGGAGGTGGAGTCCGCCATGAGGGCAACGTGGTAGCCCATGTCGCGGTAGTATTCCGCAATGGTCATGCCGGTGTAGATGGACGCCTCGCGCGCCGCGACCGGCATGTTGGAGGTGTTCGCGATCAGGATGGTACGCTCCATCAGAAGGTGACCCGTACGCGGGTCCTTGAGTTCCGCGAACTCGTCCAAAACCTGCGTCATCTCGTTGCCGCGTTCACCGCAGCCGAGGTAGACAATGATGTCTGCGTCCGACCACTTGGCGAGCTGGTGCTGAACCATGGTCTTGCCGGCGCCGAACGGTCCCGGGATGGCGGCGCAGCCGCCCTTGCCGACGGGGAACAGCGTGTCGATAACGCGCTGGCCGGTGACCAGAGGACGCGTGATGGGAAGGCGCTTCTGGCAGGGACGCGGCGTTCTGATCGGCCACTCCTGCGAGAGCTTCAGCGNNCGGCGTTTTTTTGCCGCGCTCATCGACAATCTGGCCGATAACGTCCGTTACCTTATACTGACCCGCAGGCTTTATTTCCGCAAACCTGCCGGAGATGTTTGGCGGCACCATGCAGCGGTGCTCGACAGCGTCCGACTCTCTGGTACGGGCGAAGACCATGCCGGGCTTTACCTCGTCGCCGTCCTTGACGTCGAACTTCACGTCCCAGAGCTTTTCAAGGTCAAGCGCAGGAAGCGTGATGCCCTTCGTTATGAAGCTGCCCGCCTTGGCTTCGACCGCGCGCAGAGGGCGGGCGATGCCGTCGTAAATATTGGAAATCATGCCGGGTCCGAGCAAAACGGACATAGGTTTGCCCGTTGCGTCGACCGGCTGGCCCACGCCGAGGCCGGCGCTGTCCTCGTAGATTTGAACGACCGTCGTTTCGCCGCTGGCGCTGACGACCTCGCCCGGGATACGGTCCTCGCCGACATAGACAAGGCTCATCATCGGCAGGCTTCTGCCGCCGCGCACGGTGATAACCGGGCCGTTTATGCCGTGGACATAGTAGTTACTTTCACTCATATCTGAACCTCCCGTTCGGAGATATATCCGTTCGCGGCAAGGGCCGCGTTTACGCGCTGTGTCATACGCTCACATCCAGACCGGTCAGTTCGGTGATGTGGCCGACCATATCCTTGAGAGCAGTATCGAAGCTCATATCGATGCGCTGGCCCTTATCCGGGTAGGAAACGCGCAGTCCGCCGAGTGCAAAATCGCCCTCGACGAAGGAAAGGCGCGCGCCGGGGATTGTCGTCAGCAGCTCGTCTGCAAAGCGCAGATCCTCCTGGCGAAGGGATACCTCCGCGGATACATCCTTACCGAGCGCCTCAACGGCGTTTTTCAGAAGTCCCTTGAGGTGGGGCAGATAGTCGTTCGAAGCGGTGAACTCGCCGATCTTTTTCAAAACTGCGTTGTAAGTCTCCGCTGCGCATGCTTCGCGGAACGCGAGCATGGCGTGTTTATTCTGGTTTCTTTGCGCGGTAACGCGGCGTTCCTGTTCAGCACGAATCTCCGCAATGGCGGCCTTTTCGATGCGGTCCGTCTCAGCGGCAATCTCGGCTTCCGCCTTTTTAATGAGTTCTTCCTGTTTTGCGCGAAGCTCTGCGGCTATCGCGTTCGCTTCGTCTGTCGCCTGTGCGATAATCGTATCTGTGAACGCTTCGAGCTTTTTGTCTGTTTCCTGCATAGGCATTGTAGCGAAACCTCCATGTGCAATGTGGAAAGCCAGAGAATGGCCTTCCTGCTTGCGTCTCTCCCCCCGCCCGGCAAAAACGCGGGGCAGGGAAAAAACGCCGTCAGATCTTGACGCCGATTGCGTCGCGAATGAGGCCCGTGATCGAATCCTTCTCGCGCTTCGAGCCATCCGGCCCGGGGATAATGACGAGCAGCGGAATCGTTGAGGCGAGCTTCATTTCCTTGACTGTTTCCGGGATGAAGGCGGCGCAGTTCTCTGTGATAAGGAGAACAGCAAGGTCGGGGTCGGCTTTGGCCGCCTCAACGCAGGCCTCGGCCTCCTTTTTGTTCACGGCGAGCTTGCCGGCGATCCCCGAAAGCCGCAGCCCTGTCAGTACCTCGGCGTCGTCGGACACGGCAAACATTTTCATAGCTGGAACCTTTCCTTTCTGGTTTGCCCGCGTTTTGGAGCGGACGGAACGAGCCGGCCTTTCAGCTGCTCGGATACAAACTCCGGATTAAAGCTTGGTGAGGATCATGAACGCGATCAGCAGGCCGTAAAGAGCGACGCCTTCTGCAAGGCCGACATAAATGAGGGACTTACCGAGGATGCTGTCGTTTTCGGACAGAGCGCCGAGAGCGGCGGAAGCGGAAGCGCCAACCGCGATGCCGCCGCCGATGCCGGACAGGCCGACAGCGAGAGCGGAAGCGATGTAGCCAAGGCCGGCGGCCATGCCACCGGAGGCAGCGGTGGTTGCGGTTGCTTCGGCAGCCTCAGCAGACTGCGTGAAGAGGTAAACGGAGAAAAACGCGATGCCGCCGAAGAAGCAGCAGAGGTCTGCTACGAGGGGTGCCTTGCCTCTCTTGCCGTTTTTTGCGCGGCGATAGATGACGGCGAGCGGAACTGCTACGACAAGAAACAATGCGATAGCTGCAAGAAGAATATTCATGACTGTTGACCTCCAGAAAATATCAGATGTTTTCTTTTACTTTCATAAAGCCGCTTAGTCGGCGACCTTATAATTTATGATCTTGGGACTGAACTTCACGCCGCCGCCCACATAAAAGCGCCCGAACATCTCGTAATACTCAAGACGAAGACACTGGATGCAGACAAGCATTGTTTCGAGACCTGCCACGAGGATATTGCCGAGCGCAATGCCAGCAATATTCGTCTGGTTGGCAAGCAGGAAAACGACCATCATCATGCCAGCGTGGCTGATGGCGTATGCGCCGATTCGCAGGAAGGAGATGGTGTTGGAGACGTAGGAGAGCAGAACCTCGAACAGTTCAAAAAAGCCCTCCACAAGGAACATACCGACGGATTCGGNNTTGACGAGCTTGGAAAGCGGCCCCGCCGCATAGATGAGGATGAGCGGCAGAACAACAACGAGGCATATGTACACCGGCGTGAAGATATCGACCTTCTTCACAAACTTGAAGAGGAAACCAACCATCAGACCAACATAGAATACAAAGCCCGCAACGCCGTTCGGGGAGAAGAACATCTTGCCCTTGTCGTGCATACGGGCAGCGTTAATCATGTTCAGGATCATGCAGATAATGAGCAGAATAACGCCGAAGACGACGGCAAAAATGAGTATCTTCATGGTGTTGCCGTTTTCAAGGACCTTGAAGCCGGGCAGCAGGTTTTCGTTTCCGAAGACGCTGCCGTAAATGCAGCCAAAAGCCGTTGAGGAGATGCCGCACAGACCGACCACGCGGCCGAGCCACATACGCTTTTTGCTCCAGAGCAAGAAGCCTATGACAACAAGCGACAAACCCTGACCGATATCGCCGAACATAATACCGAAAATGAGCGTGTAGGTAATTGCCATGAAGAGCCGGGGATCCAGCTCCCCGTATGCCGGCATACCGTACATTTCAACAAAGGGCTGGTAGACGCTTGCGAGCCACCCGGCCTTTTTGAACTTGATGGGGGGCGACGCGGTCTCTTTGACCTCCTCTGGCTTTGTGAGGAAGCAGGCGAAGCCCTTGATGGACTCGCAGTGCGCAACAAAAGCCTCCGCGTCCGGCTTTGGGATCCAGCCGATGAGGTAGAACTTCCCGTGCCGTCGGCCCGCATAAGAGCAGATGTCGAAGGAGTCGCTTTCATAGCGGAGCCAAGAATAGGTCAGCAGAAGCCTTTCGGCCTCGTCCTTTTTGATGGAGTCGCTCTCGGCATCAAGCTGCGCGAGGCGCGTTTTTGCGCAGTCTGTTTCGGCCCGAAGGCGTTCGAGAACGGCCTGCGCCGTGTTCTGCACATCGCCGTCCACACTGATGCGGATACGCTCGAAGCCAAGAGAGGCGAAGACCGCCTCAATCTGCGTGTAGCTGTCCGGCAGTGCGAAATAAGCGCCGTAGACCCAGTGACCGACTGTGCCGGATGTGACAAAATAAACGTCCGGCCGGCCATCGATGACGGCCATGCATTCCTTATACGTTTCGGCCGGGAGCCGCCCGAAATGAAACTTGAGGTAGCGCATGGTGAAAAGGTCGTGCAAATCGACCTCAAAGTCTGTGAAGTGGCTGAGCTGTTCCTCAGCCGTTGCGTTGCTATTGATGACGATGTTTTCGGTCTCGCGTTCGCCCTTGATCTGTTCAAAGCGAGAGGTGAGGCCGTCCAGGTACTGGGCCGTTTCGAGAAGCTTCCACTCCTTCCCGTTGAATTCGCGGTAGTCCGGCGCTATGCCTAGGCCGTTCATCAGCGAAACGGACTTTGCAAGCGATTCGGAATAGGGGTTCGTCGTGTCAAAGGGGACAAGCTCCTTGACGCCGGACAAAAACCGGATCGCGTTTTCGGGGTGGAATTCCCGGTTGATAACCAGTTCCTGTATTGCGGTGTTGACCATTTTTTCCGGCCCGGAAATGGTAACCATGGTCATATCTTCCACCGACATCGTTTCATACCTCCTTTTTGCCGCCCGCGGGCGTTTTTAAGCGAGGGTCTTCGGATCGAGGCCGAAGCCGACAGTCTCGACGACCCGCATGAGCTTTTTGCATTCGAGTTCCTTGAGGATTAGGTAGGCCTGAGGCACGCCGATGTCGGGTTCCGCAGCCTTGATAAGCTTACGGCAAAGCTTTTCCATCGTGCCGTAGTAGAGCGCTTCGAGGTTTTCGGGATCCACATTTTCAAAGCTTGCGGCGAAGGACGAGCGCTTGAGCAGNNTCCGTTTCGCTGCGCGCGCCGGCAAGGGCGTGGCACAGCTCCGGCTTGAGCCTGTAGGACACCGGAATGAGCAGATCGTCCGCCCGTTCGAGAGAGGCGGGAAAGCTGCGCTGGAGACGGATAATGCTGAGGATGTTGAGAAGGTCGGCTTCCGTACCGATCATCTCGCGGAGCCGCACTGCACCGCTGCCGCGGTAACGCTTTGTGAGGAAGGCGAACATCGCCTTGAAGTAGGTGTTTTCCAGTAGCACCCCCGCCTCCCAGTAGCTCGGCATCCCGGTCGCGGG
>DENA01000036.1:56433-116750 GCA_002359465.1 Ruminococcaceae bacterium UBA2656 | reverse complement strand
CATAGATGCAGCCTTTGGCGGCTGTGAGGACGGCGGAGAAGTTTTTCGCCTGATCGAGCGCGTCGATGTCGATACTGCTGTGCGAATGCATAAGCTCCGTGATCGCAGAGGAACGCGGGGCGCGCCTTTCTGCGTTTTTCTCGACAATGGCAGAGAGGATATATTCGTACTCCAGCCGACGGATGAAGAATCGGAAATATCCCTTGTCTTCCAGACTCGAAAAGTTGTAAAGCTTTTCAAAGTCGGTGTACAGCGCCTTGTCGATCGAAAGCTCGAGCATCTGCGGCGTCGGGGACGGGGGCAGGGCGGACATCGCCGTGCTCCAGCCCTTCTGCGCGCGCAGGTACGAATAGATGTCTCCGNNGAGGACCTTTGCGGACATGGCGCCATATTCCATTCGAGATTTAAGCATCTGCAGCCACCGCCAGTTTGAATATTTTCAGTACGTCGGCGTCCTTCTCCTGCTCATAGCGTTTTTTCGCGGTCTCGAGTTCCGCGCGGAGCTGCTCGGAAAGCTGAGAGATTTCGGCGTCCGCGCGCGCCGCCTCCACTTTTTTCGCATCCGCTATAGCCTGATCGGCGCGGGCGGCATACTCTTTCCGAATGTCAACGATATGCTTTTCAACATATGCGTCAAAATTCTTCTTGAGATCGTCAGCCTCGTCGTAAACGGCGCGAGCGTTACTTTCTGCTTCTACGATTTTGTTCAGAATTTCTATAGGGGTCATGTAATCCCTCTTTTCTGCATGGTCTTTGTTCATAATATCATTGCCTCAAGCAAAGTCAAAGGGTAATAAGGTACAAATCTACGGGCCTCAAACTGACAACTTTCCGCATTCTTTCATAAAAAAACGTTACTTTGTTCAAAACAGAGAAAAATCTTTGTCCACTTCTTTTCAAATGGCCAAAAGCGGATTATAATCACATCGTGAAAGGTTCGCAATTTAACACATTTTCCGTGTGTTCAGAAAGGTTGACGATATGAAATACGTTCTTGTGATCGGCGACGGTATGGCGGATAACCCCGTCCCCGCGCTTGGCGGAAAAACGCCGCTTGAATACGCATCCACCCCCTTCATCNNATTGCGTCAAAAAGCGAGCTTGGCAGCGTCCGCAATTGCCCGAAGGGCCTGCCCCCGGGAAGCGACACGGCCATCCTCTCCATTTTTGGGAACGACCCGCACGTCTGCTACACAGGCCGAAGCCCGCTTGAGGCCGCCGCGTCCGACATTAAGCTTGCTCCCGGCGACGTCTCCTACCGCTGCAATATGATCGCGCTCGAGGATACCGGCGCGCCCTTTGCGGAAAAGAAAATTCTTTCCCACTCCGGCGGCAGCATCGACGGGGACGACTCCATTGCGCTCGTTACATATCTTTTTAACGACCCCGGCTTTAAAGCCATGGCCGAAAAAGCCGGAATGCTTATTCACCCCGCCCCTTCCTTCCGCCACATCGCGGTGCAGGCCGGAGCGGACATCCGGGGCATCCGTCTCGCGCCGCCGCACGACCATCTGGGCGAGGTAATCGGGCCCATCCTCCCCGCAGGCTGTCCGAACGCCGCAATCTTAACGGCGCTCACGGAAAAGGCGAATGAGGTTCTGGACGGTCATCCCATAAACGAGGCGCGCCGCAAGGACGGCAAGCTGCCCGCAAACGGCGTCTGGTTTTGGGCGGAGGGCACGGGCGTTGCGCTTGAATCCTTTGAAAGCAAGTATCATCACAACGGTGCAGTCATATCCGCCGTTCCCCTGTGCCACGGCATCGCGAAACTCTCGGGGCTGGACGTCATTCTGGTCAGCGGCGCGACGGGCGAACTCGAAACAAACCTTGAGGGCAAGGTAGACGCCTGCGTCAAAGCGCTCGAGGGAAAATACGACTTTGCCGCCATCCACGTAGAGTNNACCTCCCGCGTTTTGCAGCCGCTCACGACGAGGCTCGACAAAGAGGACTTTGATTACCGGCTGCTCTTTATTTCGGATCACAAGACGCTCACTTCAACGCGCGGGCACGACGGCGACCCGGTGCCCTACCTCATTTATGACAGCCGGAAGGACCTTAGAACCGGTCTTACCTACACAGAGGCAAACGGTCTGAAGGGACCGTATCTGGAAGCAGGCACGATGCTGATGCCGCATCTTTTTGAGCAGGACTAAATGAAAAGGAGGCCCGTCGATGAAAACAACGGAAAAGGCTTTTGCTAAGCTCAACATTTCGTTCGACGTGACGGGCCGGCGGCCGGACGGGTACCATGATATGCGCATGGTCATGCAGACCGTTTCGCTCTGCGACGACGTTTCCGTCTCCCTGCGGGACGACGGATATATCCGCGCCGGAACGAACCTGCGCTATCTCCCCTGCGACGAGCGGAACATCGCGGTGAAAGCTGCGCGCGCCTTTTTTGCGGCGGCAAACCTGAAGAACGCCGGGGCCGACATCGGCATCCGCAAGCGCATCCCGGTTTGCGCCGGAATGGGCGGCGGCTCGTCGGACGGGGCAGCGGTCCTGCGCGCGCTGAACCGGCTCACGGGAAAGCCTTTTTCGCTCGCGGAGCTTGAAAAGCTGGGTGCCGGACTCGGCTCGGATATTCCCTTCTGCATCGGCGGCGGGACCGCGCTCGCGGAGGGGCGGGGCGAGGTTTTAACGCCGCTGCCTGCCTTTCCGGCGTGCTTTTTTGTCATCGTGAAGCCGCGCTTTTCGGTTTCAACGCCGGAGCTTTTTTCAAAGCTGGACCAGTACCCCATAAGGCGCCGCCCCGATACGAACGGCATTGTCTCCGCAATTAAAGGCGAAAAGCTACCGGCCGTATGCCGCCGGATGTACAATGTCTTTGAGGATGTTCTGCCCCCGAAGCCGGATGATGTTCCGCGGATAAAGGGAACGCTTTTGGACTGCGGCGCACTCGGCGCCATGATGACTGGAACGGGTTCCGCCGTTTTCGGCGTTTTCGACGAGCAAAAAAAGGCTGAGACGGCTCGCGCTGCGCTCGCAAAAGGCTATGGAGAGGTTTTTCTCGCCCATCCGAAGGGGCGGCTGAAGATTTGACAATCGCATTTGAATAAAAATGCGCGGCGCAGTCGATAATTTCTTCGGCAATGCGGAAAAGCGCAGCAAATGCGTATATTTTTATTATTCCACGGAATGTGCAGTTTTGAAATTGCAAAATGCACATTTCGGGAAAAAAAGCGACATACCGCCTTGCCGAATATCGACAAGGCGGTTTTTTATCATGGAACATATGAAGATTTGGGAAATCTCGCTCCTTTTTGCCCTGTGTGCGGCACTTTTGACCGGGCTTTGGGCGCAGGGACGGCAAAGGAGGCTCTCCTCCGAGCTTGTGCGTCTCCACGTCGTGGCAAATTCGGACGACGAAACCGATCAGGCGGCGAAGCTGCAGGTGCGCGACGCGGTGCTCGCGGCGCTGGCGCCGGAGCTTTCAGATATAAAGGACCCGGCCGAGGCCGAAGCAGTCATAAAAAAAGCGCTTCCGCAGCTCCAGATCGCCGCACGCGAGAGCCTTCAAAAAAGCGGCAAGTTCTATCCCGCGAGCGCCGAGCTTCGCTATGAGCGCTTTCCGACGCGGCAATACAGCGGCTTTTCTCTTCCCGCCGGGAACTATGTCGCTCTGCGCGTGACGCTCGGCGAGGGGCAGGGGCACAACTGGTGGTGCGTCGTATTTCCCCCGCTGTGCACGGCCGCGGCAACGGACGAGACGGCCTTTTCCGCTCTGCCCGCGGACGACGCGCGCCTTATCCGCAGCGACGAAGGCTATGAGATCCGGTTTCACATCGTTGAATGGTATGGAAAACTGCGGGAGAAATTCTGAGTCCTTTCCTTGACAATCGTCCGGGAGCATGCTAAAATGAAAAGACTTCCGTGGGGGAGTAGTCAGCTCTCCGGCATCTGCCGCAGCGGTCCAAGTCAACATACATGGCGGCCCGCCGCCTGGCTTGAATGAAACGACCAGACTCATGGATAGGCCTTCGCCTGTCCATGAGTTTTTTCATATTCATATATAAATACAATTCCAGCATACCCTTAAAACAGCAACGTTTGAAAACAGGAGGCACACGAATGAAGTATTATTGCAGTGGGGTCGATGATGTTTTAAAGGAAACGCGCTCGTCCCGCGAAGGTCTTTCCGCAGCCGAGGCCCAAAAACGTCTCGCCGAAAACGGCAGCAACAAGTTAGCTGAGGGCCGGAAGGATCCCCTCGTAAAGCGCTTCTTCGCCCAGATGGCGGATCCCATGATCATCATGTTGATCGTCGCGGCCGTCATTTCGGCCGTCACCTCGCGCTATTCGGGCGAGGGCTTTGCGGACGTTATCATCATCCTGTTCGTCGTCGTCGTGAACGCGGCGCTCGGCGTCTACCAGGAAAACAAGGCCGAAAAAGCGCTGGAAGCTCTACAGGAAATGTCGTCAGCCACAAGTAAGGTTCTGCGTAACGGACACATTGTTTCTATAAAAAGCGAAGACCTTGTCGTTGGTGACGTCGTCATTCTGGAAGCCGGCGACGCGGTTCCGGCGGACGGGCGCATCATTGACTCCAAGAGTATGAAGATTGAGGAGGCCGCGCTGACGGGCGAATCCGTCCCCGTCGATAAGGTCATCGAAATGCTCTATATGGAGGGTGAGTCGGACGTCTCGCTCGGCGACCGCAAAAACATGGCGTACATGGGCAGCACGGCTGTCTACGGCCGCGGCAAAGCGGTGGTCGTGGCAACGGGCATGGATACGGAAATGGGGAAAATTGCCGATGCGCTTGCGAATGCGAAAGACAATGTTACCCCGCTGCAGATCAAATTAAACCAGCTCAGCAAAATCCTGAGCAATTTGGTCATTGGCATCTGCATATTTATTTTTGCGTTCAGCTTGATCAAATCGGGCGATTTCAGCGGCGAAGTAGTATTAAATACCTTTATGGTTGCGGTCAGCCTGGCCCTGGCCGCGATTCCGGAGGGCCTTGCCACCGTCGTAACGATTGTGCTTTCCATCGGCGTCACCAATATGTCAAAGCGAAACGCCGTTATCCGCAAGCTGACGGCTGTTGAAACGCTTGGCTGCGCACAGGTGATCTGCTCCGACAAAACCGGTACGCTGACGCAGAACAAAATGACCGTGGTGGAGCATTACGCACAAGACGAACCGCTGCTTGCCACCGCGATGGCCCTTTGCAGCGACGCTGAGCTTGGCAGGGACGGGGAAGTGACCGGCGAACCGACGGAAGCCGCTCTTGTCAGCTACGCCGCGAGCCTGAAGCTCGATAAAAACGACCTGAAAAAAACGAATCCCAGAATCGGCGAGGCGCCGTTCGACTCCATGCGCAAAATGATGTCGACCGTCCATTCCTGCACGGACGGAAGCTATATTCAGTACACCAAGGGCGCTCCGGATGAAGTCATTAAGAAATGCACCCATATTCTGAAAAACGGACAGATCGTTCCGATGACCGATTCCCTGCACGCGGAAATTCGTTCTGAAAATAAGCGTATGGCGGGCAAGGCTCTGCGTGTGCTTTGCGCGGCCTTTAAAAAATATGACCATGCGCCGGATTCCTTTGAACCGGCCGAACTGGAGAACGGCCTGACCCTGATCGGCCTGACCGGAATGATCGACCCCATCCGTCCGGAGGTTGTGGACGCGATTAAGGAATGCAGGGCGGCGGGAATCCGGCCGGTCATGATCACGGGCGACCACAGGGACACAGCGGTGGCCATCGCGATGCAGCTAGGAATTATTACTGATGAATCACAGGCGATCACCGGTGCCCAGCTGGACGAAATCAGCGACGGGGAATTGAAGGATACCATCGGGCGCTACTCCGTATATGCCCGCGTTCAGCCGGAACATAAGGTGCGCATTGTCAATGCGTGGAAAACCAACGGAATGATTACCGCCATGACCGGCGACGGCGTGAACGACGCGCCGTCCATCAAGAGCGCCGACATCGGCGTCGGCATGGGCATCACGGGCACGGACGTCACCAAAAACGTGGCAGACATGGTACTTGCGGACGATAATTTCGCGACCATTGTTTCCGCAGTGGAAGAGGGCAGAAGAATCTACGACAATATCCGGAAGGCGATCCAGTTTCTGCTGGCTTCCAATCTGAGCGAGGTCCTGTCCATTTTTACAGCGACCCTTTTGGGGTTTGTAATTTTAAAGCCCGTGCATCTGCTGTGGATCAACCTGATCACCGACTGTTTCCCGGCCCTTGCGCTTGGGATGGAAAAGCGTGAAAAAGCCCTGATGCAGCGAAGGCCGCGGAACTCCAGAGACGGCATTTTCGCCGGCGGGCTTGGCACAGATGTCTCCTATCAGGGAATTCTAGTGACCATCGTCACCCTGTCCGCCTACTTTGTCGGCCACTTTATGGAAGCCGGTGTGTGGGAGATCACCAACAGCGCGGACGGCATGACCATGGCCTTCCTGACCATGTCCATGGCCGAAATTTTTCACTCATTCAACATGCGCTCCCAACGCCACTCGATTTTTACCATGAAGAGCCAGAACGGATATCTGATCGGCGCGATGCTGGTTTCCCTGGTACTGACAACAGCCGTCATTTACATTCCCGCCCTGGCGTTTGCTTTCCAGTTTGAGGATATTTCCCTGCTTGAGTATTCGGTCGCCCTGCTGCTTGCATTTTCTGTCATCCCGATTGTTGAAATCGTCAAAGCATTTCAAAGGAAATTTTCCAAAAAGTCCGTGCAGGAAGGCACATTTTAAAAAATTGATGGAATAAAAACGAATTGCGGGCGCATAATAAGGATCGGGTACAGTGAATGATTTCTGGTGAATCAGTACCCTCAATCACATTGGCAAGCAAAGATTTAATCATGAATATTGGGAGATGGTTAAGTTGAACAGATCCGTCTGGGAACCCATAATGATTCGTGCAGTAATGCCTTTATGAAAACCGGAAGATAGTTTAGCTGAACTGATTATTTCCTCATGTTTTAAAAATTAAATACGAGCTTGGGGAGGCAGGAATTCTTAACGGAATTCCTGCCTTTTGTTGCTTCCGTACAGAATTGGCTGAACAGATCATGAAGCAGTTCCGATTATGCTGTAGGGTGAGGCTTATTTTCCCCTCTGTTTTACTATTCTGAGCGGGCTTGCTATCATTGGCTATACTGGGAATATTTTACAGGAAGTTGCAAAAAAATAGTTATTTGGATTAATCTATGCTAAAATATAATTCTTTTAAAGCCAATAATGATATGTTTACTGGTCGTTTTATTTCCATTACATTTTATTGACAGGATGTTCCATATTGTGCTATGATAACAGCAGGGAATGAAGTTCTCCCATAGCGAACGCTAAAATTGCTTTTATAAGCTGATGACTTCTGTGATGGACACAGCGGGTTGTCAGCTTTTTATTTGTTTATCAGAATATTTTTTAACAGGAGGGACTTTTTTGAATATTTGGCACGATATTTCTCAGGAGAGAATCCACGCTGATGATTTTTTTGCAGTGATAGAAATTCCAAAGGGCTGTAAGACCAAGTATGAACTGGATAAGGAAACCGGACTGCTTTCCATGGACCGTGTTCTGTATACATCCGCGCATTATCCGGCGAATTACGGCTTTATTCCGCGCACTTACGCGGCGGACCATGACCCGCTGGATGTGCTGATCCTCTGTTCCGAGGATGTTCAGCCGCTTTCCCTTGTCCGCTGCTACCCCATTGGGGTTATTTCCATGGAGGACGGGGGCTTTGTCGACGATAAGATAATCGCCATTCCATTTGGGGACCCTACTTTCAACGAGTATCGAAGCATTGACGAATTGCCCGCTCATATTTTCGATGAGATGATTCATTTTTTTTCCATTTACAAAGAACTGGAAGACAAGGCCACAGCCGTTGATTATATCCGGAATGCGGAGCAGGCAAAGAAAATTATTCAGGAAAGTATCAGCGGATATCAAAGGACCTTTGTTGATACGGTTTCTTAACCACCGCTTTTATCTGAAATAAAACTGATCTTCCGGCTGCTTTGCCGCCGGAGCATCAGTTTTTTGTTTTATGGAGCGGAGGAAAACAGGCTGTAAAAATTTTTTAGTCTTGACAGGCATTTTAATGCCGATTAATATAGAATGAAAACAATTAAAAGGGGTGCTATGATGATTAATAAGTTCTGTACTTCTCCGCTGTGGGAATCCAGCAGAACCCTTGCCGCAGTTGCACAGGGCTTCAAACCGGCGGAAACCGTGATTGTCAACGCCAGGCTGATCAATGTCTGTACCGGAGAAATTCTGCCGGATACCGATGTCGCCATCGCCTGCGGCAGAATCGCTCTTGTCGGCGACGCAAGGCGCTGCATCGGAGAAAATACAGTCGTGCTTGACGCGGCAGGTCAGTATATTGCCCCCGGGTTTCTGGACGGGCATATCCATGTGGAATCCTCCATGATGAGCGTCGGGGAATACGCAAAAGCGGTCATCCCCCACGGCACGGTGGGAATCTATATGGACCCGCATGAAATCTGTAATGTCCTTGGGCTGGACGGGGTTTCCTGTATGATTGAGGATTCCAAAAGAACCCCTTTGAAGGCGATGGTCACCACGCCGTCCTGCGTTCCTGCCGTCCCCGGCTTTGAGGATACCGGTTCATTCATCGGCCCGGAAGAGATTGCCGAAACTATGAAATGGGACAGTGTAGTGGGACTTGGTGAACTGATGAATTTCCCCGGCGTGCTCGCGTCCGACGATCACACGCACGGGGAAATTGCCGAAACGCTGAAAGCGGATAAAATCATTACAGGCCATTATTCCATGCCGGAGACGGGGCCGGGGCTGAACGCGTATATCGCTTCCGGCGTCCGCTGCTGCCATGAATCCACCCGGGCGCAGGACGCGCTGGCAAAAATGCGGCTCGGTATGTACGCCATGCTGCGGGAGGGTTCTGCGTGGCGCGACCTGCATGAGGTTGCGAAGAGCATTACACAGCATAAAATTGACGCCCGGTTCGGCGTTTTGATCTCCGACGATACGCACCCGCACACCCTGTTGACGCAGGGCCATCTTGACCATATTGTCCGCCGCGCGGTAGAAGAGGGAATTGACGTGGTGACCGCAATCCAAATGGTTACCATCAACTGCGCCCAGGGCTTTCAGATGGACCATGAGCTTGGTTCCATCGCGCCGGGCAAGTGCGCCGATATCGTGTTTATCGGCAGTCTGGATAAGCTTGACGTCACAAAGGTGCTGATCAACGGCGCCGTCGTTGCGGAAAACGGGGCGATGACCGCGGATTTTCCGTCCTACCGTTATCCCAAATGGGCGACGGAATCCATGCATATTAAAGGGGCCATTACCCCGGAATCCTTTGCCATCCATTCCGAAGGAAACCGGGTGACCGCCCGTGTGATCGAAGTGATCCCCGCCCGGGTCGGTTCCTATGAACGGCATATTGCGCTGAAGGTGGAAAACGGATTGGTCGGTTCCGATGTCGGACAGGATGTTCTGAAAACCGCGGTTTTTGAGCGGCACCACGAAACGGGACATGTCGGGTTCGGTTTCGTGAAAGGGTTTGGCATCCGGTGCGGTGCAATGGCGTCCACCGTTGCGCATGACGCGCACAATCTGCTGGTCATCGGTACCAATGACGAAGATATGGCGCTGGCCGCGAACACGCTGATTGCGTGCGGCGGGGGCATGACGGCCGTGCAGAACGGCAAGGTTCTCGGCACGGTCGAACTGCCGATTGCGGGTCTGATGAACGATAAGCCGGTGGAGAAAATGAGTGAAATCGTCGGCGCTCTCGGCGAGGCATGGGAAAAAATCGGATGCAGCATGGTTTCACCCTTTATGACCATGGCGCTGATTCCGCTTGCCTGCCTGCCGGAGCTGCGGCTGACCGACAGGGGATTGGTAGACTGCACAAAATTTCAGTTTGCTCCGCTGTTCCTTGAAGAACCGGACGAAGAGCCTGGCGTAGAATAGAAACTTTTTATGCCCTGTCTTAATAAATCAAAGACGCTCCGACTGCAAAAGCAGGCGGAGCGTCTTTCGTCCAGGTTGGAATCTTATTTTACAGCGCCCGTTTTTTGAACGCCCAGTTCCACGGCCTCGCCGTTTAGATCCCACTCCTTGGCAAACCCGTTCATTTCATTGAGTTTAACTTCGTCTGCCAGTACGTCGTTTTGAATGGAAGCAAGATTGTCCGAAATGATTTTCGCTATCTTTTCATTTCCCTTTTCATAAACAACAATATGGTCGGTTACGTCAAAGCCCGCGTCCTTGCGCATTGTCTGGATTTTACTGATGATTTCCCTTACGAAGCCCTCTTCGATGAGTGCTTCCGTCAGATTCGTGTCGATTACGACCGTCAGGCCGCCGTCGGCCATCGAAACATAATTTTCAGCCTGTGCGGTTTCAATCAGCAGTTCGTCTGGCGTCAGGGAAACAGGGCCGTCGCTCAGGGAAATGGTCAGTGCGCCCGCAGCATCCAGTTCCTTTTTCGCTGCGTTTCCGTCCAGCGCGGCAAGCATGTTTTTAATCTCACCGATTTTTTTGCCGTATTTCTGTCCAAGAATCTTAAGCTGCGGCTTGAAGCGGTAGGAGGTGAAGTCGGAGACATCCTCTGTAAACACGATTTCTTTGCTGTTCAGCTCTTCGCGAATAATTTTCTGATAGAATTCACTCAGCAGGGTTTCCGACCGGACATACATTTTTGCAATCGGCTGGCGGTTCTTAATGTTGGCGGTGTTCCTTGCCGCGCGGCCCAGGACGACAATGTCGAGAACCAGTTCCATGTTTTTCTCCAGCTCCGCGTCAATCAGCGTTTCGTCGGCAGAGGGGAAGTCACAGAGATGCACGCTTTCCGGCTCGGCCGGATTGATCTTACAGACCAGATTGCGGTAAATATCCTCCGCCATGAACGGAATCATCGGGGCGGCCGCTTTTGCCACTGTCACAAGGGCGGTGTACAGCGTCATATACGCGTTGATTTTATCCTGCGGCATGCCCTTTACCCAGAACCGCTCACGGCTTCTTCTGACATACCAATTGCTCATTTCATCGACAAAATCCTGTAAAACGCGTGCCGCTTCCGGAATTTTATAGTTTGCCAGATGGCTGTCTATTGTTTTGACAAGAGTGTTCAGACGGGACAACAGCCACTTGTCCATTACGGTCAGGCTGTCAAGGTCCAGCGTGTATTTTGTGGCGTCAAACTCGTCGATGTTTGCGTACAGCACGAAAAACGCATAGGTATTCCAAAGCGTACCCATGAATTTGCGCTGACCCTCCATCACGGCCTTGCCGTGAAAACGGTTCGGCAGCCACGGGGCGGAATTGCTGTAGAAATACCAGCGGATGGCGTCCGCGCCGTAGGTTTCCAGCGCTTCGAACGGGTCTACCGCGTTGCCCTTGGACTTGGACATTTTCTGCCCGTTCTCGTCCTGTACATGGCCGAGAACGATTACGTTTTTATACGGAGCCTGATTGAAGATCAGGGTAGAAATCGCCAGTAGGGAATAGAACCACCCTCTTGTCTGGTCGACCGCCTCGGAAATAAAGTCGGCGGGGAACTGTTCTTTGAAAAGCTCCTGATTCTCAAATGGATAGTGATGCTGCGCGAACGGCATGGAGCCGGAATCGAACCAGCAGTCGATGACCTCCGGCACGCGCTTCATCTGCTTTCCGCATTCGGGACAGGTGATGGTGACCGCGTCGATATACGGCCTGTGCAGTTCAATGTCTTCCGGACAGTTGGGCGACATGGATTTCAGCTCTTCAATACTGCCGATGGCATGTCTATGTCCGCATTCGCATTCCCAGATATTCAGCGGGGTGCCCCAGTAACGGTTGCGGCTGATACCCCAGTCCTGCACGTTTTCCAGCCAGTCGCCGAAGCGGCCCTTGCCGATGCTTTCCGGAATCCAGTGGATGGTGTTGTTGTTGCGGATCAGGTCGTCCTTTACGGCGGTCATCTTAATGAACCAGGAGTCTCTGGCGTAGTAGATCAGAGGGGTGTCGCACCGCCAACAGAACGGGTAGCTGTGCTCGAAAGCCGGCGCGGAGAACAAAAGTCCGCGCTGTTTCAGGTTTTTCAAAACCTCCTTGTCCGCATCCTTGCAGAACATGCCCGGCCAAAGGGTTTCTTTGGTCATTTCGCCCTTCCCGTCGACCAGTTGAACGAAGGGCAGGTCGTATTTACGGCCGACATTGGCGTCATCTTCGCCGAAAGCGGGTGCAATATGAACCACGCCGGTGCCGTCCGTCAGCGTGACATAGCGGTCGCAGGTGACATACCAGCATTTTTTGTCCGGCTTTACAAAGTCGAAAAGAGGTTCGTATTCCTTATACTCAAGATCCTTGCCGGAGTATGCTTCGAGCACGGTGTAGCCTTCCCCAAGCACCGTTGGCGCAAGCGCCTCGGCCAGATAATAAACGGCGTCCTCCGTTTTTACCTTTACATAGTTTTCATCCGGGTTGACGCACAGCGCAACGTTGGAGGGCAGCGTCCACGGGGTGGTTGTCCATGCCAGAATGTATGCGTCCTCGCCCTTTACCCTGAATTTTGCAATCGCGGACTTTTCCTTGACATCCTTGTAGCCCTGCGCGACCTCGTGGCTGGACAGGGGGGTGCCGCACCTAGGGCAGTAGGGCACAATCTTAAAGCCCTTGTACAGAAGGCCCTTTTCCCAGATTTGCTTCAACGCCCACCATTCAGACTCAATATAATCATTTTCATAAGTCACATAAGGGTGCCCCATGTCCGCCCAGAAGCCGACGGTGCGGGAAAAATCCTCCCACATGCCCTTGTATTTCCAAACGCTTTCCTTGCACTGCTTTACGAACGGCTCAAGCCCGTATTGTTCAATCTGCTCCTTGCCGTCAAGATGCAGGAACTTTTCCACCTCCAGCTCCACCGGGAGCCCGTGGGTGTCCCATCCGGCTTTTCTGGGAACCTGATAGCCCTTCATCGTCCTGTAGCGGGGAATCATATCTTTGATGACCCTTGTCAGAACATGGCCGATGTGGGGCTTGCCGTTTGCGGTGGGCGGGCCGTCATAAAAAGTATATGTTTCCCCGTTTTTGCGGCTGTCGATACTCTTCTCGAAAATTTGGTTCTCTTCCCAGAATTTTTCAACTTTCTTCTCTCTCTCTACAAAGTTTAAATTTGCAGGCACTTTGTCGTACATTCTGAAACCTCCCAAAATAAAAAGCCTCCGCCCTGAGAACAGGACGAAGGCTTTGCTTCGTTAAACCACCTATTTCTGCATACTTTCATATGTGTTCCCGGTAACGGAGGAAAACCGCCAAAGCTTAATCGATTGACTCTTTCAGCCTGAAACTCAAGAGTGATTTTCAAAAATAAACTACTCATGCCGGACTCTCACTGGCACCGGCTCGCTTTGCTTTTCGCTTAAATCCTACTGTCTCTTTCAACGTTTTTGTCATATTTTTAGAGATTGATCATATCACATAAAACTGGAAAAGTCAAATTTAACGGATGGATGCGCCGAACGGCATCAAGGCCAGCTTTGCAATTTTAAAGCACTGCAGCCCGAAAGGAATGCCGATGATCGTCAGACAGAACAGGCCGCCGATTACAGCAGCCTCCGCCGCCAGTGCAAAACCGCCGAAAACCAGCCATAGAATATTCAGCAGCAGCGAACCGACTCCGCCGCCGAAATAAACATCTTTCCCAAACGGGCAAAGAGCCAGCTCCGCGAATTTAAAACACTGGATTCCCACAGGGATTCCCACAATGGTGACGCACCATAAAATACCGATCAAGAGCCAGCTCAGGCCCATAATCAGGCCGCCGAAAACAAACCAGATAAAATTTCCCAAACACCCCATACTATACGCTCCATAATTTTTATTATACTATAAATATGTCATACCATAAAATCTTGCTACGGTCAATGGCAGTTTGCCTTTCCTGCTTCCTCTTTAATTTTTATATTCCGCTGTTTCTTTATTGATAAATTAGGGCTGTAAGATTATAATCAACATAAAAACAGCAGAAGATTATGAAAAGGAGGCAATTGTAATGAAAAAGAACTTAAAAGCGGTTTGTTTGATTTCGGATGACTTTGAAGATCTGGAACTGTGGTATCCGGTTTTAAGGCTCCGGGAAGAAGGGGTTACCGTGCACCTGGTCGGTGAAAAAGCGAAGCAAAAGTATATTGGAAAATACGGTGTCCCGGCGGTTTCCGATTATGCGTTCGGCGATATCAACATTGCGGATTACGACGCGCTTTTGGTGCCCGGCGGTTGGGCGCCGGATAAATTAAGGCGTTTTCCGGAAGTGCTGGAAATGGTCCGGTATATGGACCGTCAGAAAAAGCCGATCGGCCATATCTGCCATGCGGGCTGGGTTCTGGCGTCGGCGGATATCCTGAACGGAAAAAAGGTCACCAGCACCCCGGGCATCAAGGATGATCTGATTCATGCCGGTGCGACGTGGTATGACCTGCCGGTGGTCGTGGACGGCAACATCGTTTCCAGCCGCCGCCCGCCGGATTTGCCGGAATATATGAAAGCCTTCATCGAACTTCTGGAAAAGCAGTAGTACAGCGAAATCTGTAAACCGGAAAGGGGCTTTGGCCGCCCCGGAATCTTCGGAGGTACTGAGATTTGAAAACAAGAATCAATGCGAAAAACGGCGATGCGCTTTCCATTCTGGGATTTGGCTGCATGCGTCTGCCGACGAAAAACGGTTCCATTGATGAGCCGCGATCCATTCAGATGATTCATGACGCCATTGAAAAAGGTGTGAACTATTTTGACACGGCTTATATTTATCAGAATGGGCTCTGCGCTGGGTCTGGAACCATCCGGAAGTGAACGTTGTGCTTTCCGGGATGAGCGATGAGGCGCAGATGGAGGAAAACATCCGTATTGCCTGCGAAGCGGAGTCGAATACTCTTTCGGAAGAAGAGCTGAATGTATTCAAAGCGGTAAAAAAGGAAATCAACGAAAAAACAAAAATTCCTTGTACGGGGTGCGGATATTGCATGCCCTGCCCGGCCGGGGTGAATATTCCCGGATGCTTTTCCTGCTACAACGACAAGTACTTGATGGAGGACAAATCCGCGCGGCGCCGGTATTTTCAGTCGCTGGGCGCTGTATTCGCCAAACCGGCCGTCGCTTCCCAGTGCAGGCAGTGCGGAAAGTGCGAAAGTCATTGCCCGCAGAAAATAGCCATCCGCAAGGAACTGAAAACAGTCAGCCGTGAAATGGAAGGTGTTTTGTATAAGCCGTTTGTCGCCGTCGTCAGAAAATTTATGAAGGTAAAATCCCATTAGCAGAAGCCGTACCATGCGTAAATTCCTGTTCGGAAGAAATGCATGATACGGCTCTTTTTTGCCGTGGTAAAGAAGTACGCGTTCTGGGAAGGAATAGGGATCAAGGAAATGAATCTTGAAAATTTTCCTTTATAATGATAAAATAAAAGCTCATGAACAGAAAGCGGGTTAAGATTGAAAATTGAGTTTTTACATCAGAGCACGGAGCAGCGGCGGAACCTGATTCTGCACGGCAATATCCTGAGAACCCTGATGATGCTGTCACTGCCAACGCTGATGATGAGTGTCATACAGTCCCTCATGCCGTTGACGGACGGGCTTTTTATCAATAATGCGGCGGGAACGCTGGTTGCAAGCGCGGTCACCTACAGCGAGCCCGTCATCAATATGATGACGGCGCTGGCCCAGGGGCTGAGCGTGGCGGCGATGGCCATTATCGGCCAGGCGAACGGTCATGGCGATTTTGACAGGGTGCGGAATATTTCCGCGCAGATTGTTGTGTTTGCTTTTGTCATGGGTTTTTGCATCGCACCCATGTCCGCGCTGGTGGCGTTTCCGATTTCCGCCAATGTGGATGCGGAGATATCGCACAATGTGATGCTGTACATCAGCCTTTATGCGTTTGTCCTGCCCTTTTCATTTTTAGAGAGCATTTATAACGCGATTAAAAACGCTACCGGAAAACCGGAGGCCACTTTTATCCGCATGGTCATCATGCTTGCTCTGAAAATTATTTTTAATATTATATTTGTAGTCTGGCTGCGGCTGGAAGTAGTCGGCTGCGTACTTTCTTCCTTCTGCTCCAATGTACTTATATGCGGCTGGATGTTCCACGAGCTGTTTGTCAAAAAAGGGGAGGACCGGCTCAGCCTGAAGGGGTTCCGGTTTGACAGACCGCTGATCAGGCAGCTGTTCCGTGTTGGCGTTCCCGCCATGCTTACCAGCCTGATGCTGAATCTGGGATTTTTTCTGATTAACAATGAAACCCAAAAATACGGCGCGGTGGTCCTGAACGGACAGGGGATTGCGAACAATATTACGGCGGTCTGCTTCAACCTGCCGGCGGCTTTCGGGTCGGCGGTGACGACGATGGTCAGCCTGAACATCGGGGCAGGGCAGCCGGACAAGGCAAAGCGTTCCTGCCTGGTCGGGTGCGTGGCCAGCGCTGTGACGGCTGTCGCCATTATCGCCCTCATAGTGCCGCTGTCCCCCCACCTGACGGTTTTGTTCACCCAAAGGGCGGACGTGCTTGGCGTGGCCAACCGGGCGCTTCATATTTACACCTATTCCGTGGTGGGCTTCGGCGTCTGCATGGCGGTGCAGGGTGCGTTTATCGGACTGGGGCGGACCGGCGTACCGATGATCATCGGCGTCCTGCGCATTTGGTTCCTGCGTTATATTTTTATTCTCGCCACCGAACACGCGCTCCAGTTCTATTCTGTTTTCTGGGGCAACCTGTTTTCAAATTATGTTGCCGCCATCATCTCCATTATCCTGATTTTGCGGGTGAAATGGTCCTCTGCGCTTCATTAGCGTATATGTGCCATAAGAGTACATACTTTANNTGAAATGAATTTCGTTATCTCAGTTCTCATTTGAAATTGCTGTAGAATACACAAAGTTTTAATGTAATCTTAATATATAAAAGCTATTTTTTTCAGTATTCCTGCTGTATAATATAAATTCATGTTATCAATATTAAATAGAGAAAGCAGTTCATATTGGAAGGGGATGCCATGCGGGATCAACGTAAGTCAAGAATTGCAAAAAATCTTTTTTCGGCCATTACCATTTTCCTCTCAATAGGAATTCTGACTTTCTTCCTAGTTACCGAAGACGGTATGAAAAATATGGGGCACATTCTTGCCGAACTGAAGCCGGTATGGCTGATGTGGATTCTGGTGGGTGCCCTCGCAGGATGGCTTCTGGAAGGATACGTGCTGCATTTATTTTGCAGGCATTTAGATAAATCGTGGACATTCGGAAGATCGTTTTATATTGGCATGGTCGAAATTTTTTACAGTGCCCTTACCCCCTTCGGCATGGGGGAACCGATGGAAGTTTACAGTATGACGAAGCTGGGAATGGAAACCGGCGCGGCCACGTCCATTGTTGCGGTGAAATCCCTTGTTCACCACGGGGTTACTTTTGTCTATTCCTTTGTTCTGGTTGCTTTTGAGCTGAATTATTTTCAGACCAGAGTAAGCAATTTTTCCATTATCGCTGTTTTTGGCCTGATTACAAACAGCATATTTATTATTTTTGTGCTGATGTTCATGATGAATGAACGGCTGACGGATGCTATTTTGCAGGCGATTGTCCGCTTTATGAATAAAATCAAATTGAATAAATTATCCCAGAAGTTTTATCAGCAGGTGCATGGTCAGCTTCTGGTTTTTCATGACAGCTCCAAAATTATTGGCAGCAGCTTCCTGCTGTATCTGACGGCGATTCTGCTGACGCTGGTCCAAATTACGATTGCCAGCCTGATTTCGTATTTTGTCTACCGCAGCTTTAATTTAAAAGGGGAGTCCGTCTTTACCATGGTGGCTGCGGACACCTTTGTCACAATGGCCGCGTCTTTTATTCCGCTGCCGGGTTCTTCCGGCGGAGCGGAAGGAGGATTTTATCTTTTCTTCCGGGAGTTCTTTGGAGCGTACATCATTCCGGGCATTACGCTCTGGAGATTTTCGACATATTATATCAATATTCTTCTGGGAAGTGTAATCGTATATTTCGGCGGCAAAAGATATCAGCTCAAATGAGACCTGATAAGCCGTGAATGGCGTGGCCGCGGCAAACGATTCCGTGTCTGGTCAACGGGAAGTCATCGGTAAAATATTGGTTTCAGTCTATAATCTGAAGGATTAAGGTGAGGCAAAAAGATAAAGGAGTTTGATTTTCTATGCAGAGTTGGATCATCCAGATTGTGAACCAGTTTGGATATTTTGGAATCGCGCTGCTCATTGCGGTTGAAAATATATTTCCGCCCATTCCTTCAGAGGTGATTTTAACCTTCAGCGGATTTTTAACGACCGTCACCGGACTGAAAATTTGGGGCGTCGTATTGGCGGCGACTGTCGGTTCTGTTTTAGGCGCTGTGATACTGTACTATGTCGGCAGGCTGATCAGTCCGGAGCGGTTGGAGCGCCTGTTGGACGGGAAGCTGGGAAAAATTCTTCATTTTAAAAAAGAAGATATCCACCGCGCAGGATCGTGGTTTGCAAAGCGCGGCCGCCTTACAGTGTTTTTTTGCCGTTTTATTCCTGTCGTGCGGAGCCTGATTTCCATTCCCGCCGGGATGGCAAAAATGAAAATCGGGATGTTTTTGCTTCTGACTGCATTGGGGACAAGCCTGTGGAATGTTGTTCTGGTCTGTCTGGGAGCATTTTTCGGCTCCTCATGGGAAACGGTTGCAAGCTATATAAATACCTACTCCACGGTTGCAGCGGCCGGTATCGTTGTGCTAATTCTCCTTTTTGTTGCATGGTTCTATCTGAAAAAGACAAAACGTCAATAGTATTTTAAGATTAAAACAGCGGCGGAAAATTTCCGCCGCTGTTTTAGGTGAAGATTAAGAGACGAGCTGCGCCAGATCAAAGATTTCGTCCTCCATCAGCAATTTCTTGCAGTCAAGAATCATTGCCGGGCTGCCGTTAATTTTTATGCTCCCCTTAAAATAATGATTTTTTCCCGGGTAGCGGTCGCTTACATACCCGTCCAGATACTCAGGGTACACAGGCCGGCCTTCTATCAGGGTGTCTACGATCAGCCCGCTTTGGACTCCCTCCAGACTGAGCATGATGATCTGTGTGTCGTCATTGTACGGCCTGTACTCTTTACACATTTTTAAGCGCATGTCGATGACGGGGATGATCTGACCCTCCACTTTCGCAATCCCTTTGAGGTATTGCGGGGTGCCGGGCAGGGGAGAGATCAGCAGCATATTGGAAATAGCCGACACATACCTGCTTTCAACTGCAAAAATGTCGGTGTCAAGTTTGAAGGGCAGAAACAGCTCGTTGTCCGGATATTGTGATAATTCGTATGTCATTAACATAAAAAATCTCCTTTTGCAATTGAATTCTACGATATATATCGGATTTACCAATTCAATTTTAATACCGATTTGTCGAATTATATAGAATATTCGGTTTCTTAATGAAATCTTTATATATTATGACTCTGCCTGTAACCTGCTTCTGCTTTGTCTTTCCACAGCAGAAAATTATTTTCAGTACATCTTTGCAAAATGTGTCAGATTAAATATTTTTCTTTCCATAAAACTTATGATATAATAATTTAACAGTTCCGTTTCTCTGCAACCGACATAGCAATTACAAAAATGCAGTGAAATGAATTTTATTTTTCCGGTTCTTATTGAAATTGCTATCATATTGAAACATGTTATGCTGAAAAGGAGAAAATTGAATGGAAGCTTCAAAGGTATATTTTACAGATTTCAGCGCCACGCCGAGCTGCAATTTGCTGCAAAAGCTGGAAAAGCTGGTGAAAAAGGCCGGCATTCAAACCATTGATTTTAAAGACAAATATACGGCGATTAAGATTCACTTAGGCGAGCCCGGCAATATTTCCTATCTGCGCCCCAACTACGCAAAGGTTATTGTGGATCTGATCAAAAAACAGGGCGGAAAGGTATTTCTTACCGACTGCAACACCCTGTATGTAGGAAGAAGAAAAAATGCGCTTGACCATCTTGACACGGCTTATGAAAACGGCTTCAATCCCTTTGCGACCGGCTGCCACGTTATTATAGCGGACGGCCTGAAAGGAACCGACGAGGTTTTGGTTCCTGTTGACTGCGAGTATGTGAAAGAGGCCAAAATCGGCCATGCAATCATGGACGCCGATATTTTTCTTACCCTGACCCATTTTAAAGGGCACGAGTCAACCGGCTTCGGCGGTACGCTGAAAAATGTGGGCATGGGCTGCGGTTCCCGAGCGGGGAAAATGGAAATGCACAGCGCCGGAAAGCCTCTTGTAGACAAGGCACTCTGCAGAAGTTGCGGCATGTGCCGCAAAAACTGCGCGCATGACGCCATCTCTTTTGACGAGAACCGAAAAGCGGAAATCGACCACAATAAATGCGTGGGCTGCGGCCGCTGTATCGGCGCGTGTAATTTTGACGCGGTAAATCCCATGGGCGACGAGACAAACGATATTCTGAACTGTAAAATCGCGGAATACGCATACGCCGTTTTGAAAGATCGCCCGCAGTTTCATATCAGCCTTGTAGTGGATGTTTCCCCTTATTGCGACTGCCACCCCGAAAACGATATTCCGATTGTTCCGGATGTCGGCATGTTCGCTTCCTTTGACCCGGTGGCGTTGGATGTGGCCTGTGCCGATGCGGTCAACCGTCAGCCCGTTCTAAGCGGAAGCCTTCTGTCAAAAAAGCCGCAGGATCATCACGACCATTTTACCGACACCCATCCTGAAACCAACTGGCAGAGCTGCATTGACCATGCGGTAAAAATTGGCTTGGGCAGAAGGGAATACGAATTAATCACAATAAAATAATTTTTTATTTTCTAATTGAAACGCCGCACCGGCTTTTTATGCCCGGTGCGGCGTTTTGCATGCTTGGAGAGCATTTTTGCTGTGAGGCAGACTCCTGTATAAAACTTTTCATTCAATGAATACTATAATCATTACAAAAATGCAATGGAATGGATTTCGTTATCTCAGTGCCTATTTGAAATTGCTATCAATAAACAGCGCATTACTTGACGGAAAGGGAAAAAATATGGATAACAACAAGAACAGAATGAAAGACAGGGAGAAAAGCAACCCCGAACTGCGAAAAATCAAGCCGGGAAAAAACGCGGATGCCGGTATTGTGGACGGCCGCAAATTGGGAATGCACGACGGCAAGCATGAAAAAAACGGGAACTGATTAATCAGAGGAGGAGAAAACATGAACACGGTACTTTGCAGTGTTTCAGGAATTCAGAACAAAGAGTGCAAAACGCAGATCAAAAACGCGCTGGATAAGATAAAGGGAGTTCAGGAGGTCGGCGTAAATCTGACAACCGGCACGGTCAAGGTGGAATATAACGAGCCCGCCACGGAGCTGGAAATTAAGGACTGTATTGAACACACCGGATTTAAAATCGAATATGAATAACAGATAATATCTAACTTGAGAGGTAAATTTTTCATGAATAACACACAGAAAAACAAGAAAAGCGGCAATGATAAAAAACAGGCGTCAAAAGACAAAAAACAAATCAAGCACGACCCTCAGGACGAAAGCGCCAGAGCAAAATTCGGTAAAAGCAGGCAACAGGAAAACGGGAACTGACTTGATCTTCCATAAATTACAAAACGCTGTTCCGGACAAAAACCGGAGCAGCGTTTTGCTGTGCTATGTTTTTTCGGCGGGTGCTGTGGCCAATACGGCGGGAGAATTTGCATTCACCAGTCGGATTTATTCATGGTCAGAATAACCTCGCGTCCCTGATAAGTGGCGGTGATACCGGCGTCCCGTCCTGCGGTCGGCGTGACGGTGCCGACGGAAACATAATTGTCCGGTGTGGCAATTTCTACATAGGTGGAACCGGC
Source organism: Ruminococcaceae bacterium UBA2656 (assembly GCA_002359465.1). Lineage (GTDB taxonomy): Bacteria > Bacillota > Clostridia > Oscillospirales > Acutalibacteraceae > Caproiciproducens. Next base: position 94,893 of record DENA01000036.1, on the reverse strand, counting down.
AATCTGGCCGTTGTACCAAAGCTGTACCTGCACCTGTCCCTCCTTGCCGTTGGAGGAGAACAGGCCGTTCTGATCGATGGAACCGAAGCTTGCATCGGACAGCGCCCAACTCAGCCCGCTTTTGGGAAGCGAAACCGGAGCGCCTGAAAAATCCAGTCCCTTTGCGCCGAACTGAACAATGGATTTTGGGGAATACGTTTTGTCATAAGGCGTCAGGTATGCGGAAGAAAATACGCCGTCCGATTTCGGATTCGCAATAAAGAGCCATGAATTGGCGACTGGGCGCTCCCGACCGTCGGAGGGGTGGTTCTTCACAGATAAAACGGTTTCCCCGGGCGTTCTGGTCATAAGGGTGGAGGAACCGCCGCCGTCCAGATTACCCGCCCATACGGCGCCCAGGTCCTTCATAAGCTGCGCGGTCTGTTCCAGCGTCAGACCGTGGGAATACGGGTCCTTTCTGCCGTCTACCAAAAGGAAGAAAATCGTCTGGTCGCTGCGGACGCCCACAGCGTTACGGGGTGCGAGCGTGGAGGTCAGGTCTGTGTTTACGACAGCGCCGTTATCCACCAAAATGCTGTGGATTCCCAGCGCCTGCTGAATATTGCTCTTGTTGGCTTCATATACCTGCCGGTCTCCGTAAATCGGCGTGCCGTCCTTCCGTACGCCGAAAAATTTCCACCATTTCCGGACCGGCGCGTAGCTGTGAATCTGGGCTCCGTCCTTGACTACTACGCCCCATGGGTCGCCCGTTTTCATATTGTACATATCCGCGTTGATGGACGCGACCACCCGTTTCCCTTTTTTGATTGCATCGTTTGTCTGATTGCGTACGGTGGACATTCCGATCTTTGTTCCGTCCTGCGGGGTGCCGACAGCAAGGGTCACGCCGGCCTGCGCCGGGCTGTACTCCATAGTAAAGCAGGTCAGCCTTTTGTCGGCCTGATCAATATATACGAATTCCTTTTCCGTAAGCCCGGGTGCGATTGTGGTTTTAATTTCGTCCACAAAGGACGACGCCATACCGGTGGAAATATCCGGAACACCAAGTGCCTGCGCCGGGTTTGCCGATGTGATTTGCAGAGCGGCCAGACAGAGGACAGCCGCGGAAACCATTGCTTTCTTTGTTTTGAATTTCATTCTGACATTCATGAATTTATCTCCTTCCATGCGATCATGATGCGGTATATCTGTTTTAAAATACCATGGCTGCGATTCGCAGCTAAACAGTATTATATCCTATTCCGCTCCAGATTCTGTTAATATTCCATTAACAGTTGATACCGAACAGGAAATAAAACTTGCTGTTTTACTTTTAGCTGTTGACAAAAGGAAAGACTTTGCATATAATAATAGTAAAAATATATGTTTTATATTTTAAAACAGCATTTTCTAAGAGCATGAAAGCTTTTATGGCAATCACAAAAATGCAGTGGAATGAATTTCGTTATCTTCCCCGCCTTCGACGGGGGAGATAACATCCGCTTTTCCAGTTCTTATTTGAAATTGCTATAGGCTAAGTTACTTAAGGAAGGCGAATTCCATTGGATTTTGGATTTATTGTACAAAGTCTGCCGCTCTATGGGCGGGCGGCGCAGCTGACGCTGACCATTTCCGTATGGGCTGTCGGGCTGTCGCTCCTGGTCGGATTCCTTTGCAGCATGGTTATTTACTACCGGGTACGGGGACTGCAATTCATTATAAAAATTTATATTGAACTTTCCAGGAACACCCCTTCGCTCATTCAGCTGTTTTTTCTGTATTACGGTTTAACACAGGTGGAGCTGAAGCTGGAGGCGGAACCGTGTGCGGTGGCCGGGCTGACCTTTTTGGGCGGCAGCTATATGGCGGAAGCGTTTCGCAGCGGACTGGAGGCGGTGGGAAAATCACAGATCGAATCGGGTCTCAGCATCGGTCTTTCCGACGCGCAGCTCGTCCGTTACGTGATCTTTCCGCAGGCGTTTTCCGTTTCCATGCCTGCGCTGGAAGCCAACGCGATTTTCCTGATCAAGGAAACATCCATTGTCAGCGCGGTGGCGCTGCCGGACCTGATGTTTGTGGCAAAGGATTTGATCGGCATGTATTATTCCACCGCAGAGGCCCTGACCCTACTGGTTTTGTTTTATCTGATGATTCTGCTGCCGGTTTCTTTGCTTTTGTCCGCGCTGGAAAGGAAGGTGCGCTATGGCCAATTCGGGAATTAACGTGGTTTTTGAAGGTGCTAATCTGGTTCGCTTGCTGAACGGCCTGATGGTTACTGCGCAGATTGCCCTGATCTCCGTTTTGATTTCGGGTGTTCTGGGAATTGCACTCGGAATTATCATGACCTCAAAATCCAGGGGCGTGCGTTCGGTATGCCGNNGCATTATTCCGATTCTAGTGTGGCTGTTTATCTTTTATTTTACGCTAAATCTTCAGCTTGGCGGCGAAATTGTCTCAATTATGGTCTTTTCACTCTGGGGTACGGCGGAAATGGGCGACATTGTCCGGGGCGCGGTGGAGTCCCTGCCAAAGCATCAAAAGGAGTCCGGCGCCGCCCTTGGACTGACGCGGGTACAGATTTACCGCTATGTCATTATTCCGCAGATTGTGCAGCGCCTGCTGCCCGCCGCGATTAACCTTGCCACCCGCATGATCAAAACCACCTCTCTGGTTGTGCTGATCGGTGTTGTAGAAGTCTTGAAGGTCGGCCAGCAGATTATTGAAAGATCTATTTTGGAAGTGCCTACGGCCTCCTTCTGGATCTACGGTTTTATATTTTTGCTGTATTTTGTGATCTGTTATCCCGTTTCGCTTCTGTCCAGGCGGCTGGGACGAAAATGGCAGTCTTGACGGAGGTATAGAAAGTGGAAAAGGATATTCTTCTTGAAATCAAACAGCTTCATAAGAGCTACGACGGCAGAACCGCGCTGGAAGGCATTGATCTGCAGGTTCACAAGGGAGAGGTTGTCGTGATCCTCGGTCCATCCGGATGTGGGAAAAGCACCCTCCTGCGATGTATCAACGGCCTGGAACCCATTCAGGCGGGGGAGATTGACCTTGACGGCGAACCCATTTCCTCACCGGGAACGGACTGGCATCTGATCCGGCAGAAAATCGGAATGGTTTTTCAAAGCTATGATCTCTTTCCGCATATGACCATCCTGGAAAATATATTGCTTGGCCCCGTAAAGGTGCAGAAACAGAGCCGGGAAGAGGCCTTGCGCCAGGCGGAAGCACTGCTGGAGCGCATCGGGCTTTTGGACAAAAAAAACGCATATCCCCGCCAGCTTTCCGGGGGACAGAAGCAGCGCGTGGCCATCGTGCGCGCTTTATGTATGAATCCGGAAATCATGCTGTTCGACGAAGTCACGGCGGCGCTCGACCCCGAAATGGTGCGCGAGGTGCTGGACGTGATGCTCGGCCTTGCGAAGCAGGGCATGACGATGGTGATTGTTACCCATGAAATGGGATTTGCCAGAGCGGTTGCGGATAAAGTTGTATTTATCGATGGAGGGAAGATTGTAGAGGAATCCGAAGCGGAGCTCTTTTTTACCCATCCGAAAACCGACAGGGCAAAACAGTTTTTGAATATTTTTAATTTTAATGAAGAGAAGGGCTAATGATGAAAAAGACAGGCAGAATTCTTGCCGTCGTGCTGGCGGTTGTATTGGCGTTAGGAACGTTTTCGGGCTGCTCCCAGAAAGGAACGCAGAAGTCATCGCTTGAAACCATTAAGCAGAACGGAAAAATCAGAATCGGCGTGTTCAGCGACAAACCTCCTTTCGGGTATGTTGACGCGCAGGGGAAAAATCAGGGCTTTGACGTCTATATTGCAAAACGGTTTGCAAAGGATCTCTTAGGGGATGAAAACAAGGTTCAGTTTGTTCTGGTGGAAGCCGCAAGCCGGGTGGAGTATCTGCAGTCCGACAAGGTGGATTTGATCATGGCCAACTTCACCGTGACGGATGAAAGAAAACAGAAGGTCGATTTTGCAAATCCTTACATGAAGGTGGCGCTGGGTGTTGTTTCCCCGGATGGCAGCCCGATTACGGACGTTTCGCAGCTCAAGGGAAAAAAGCTGATCGTCAACAAGGGAACGACGGCGGAAACCTATTTTACCAAAAATTATCCTGATATTGAGCTTTTGAAATACGACCAGAACACCGAGGCTTTTCAGGCGCTGAAAGACGGACGCGGAGCCGCTCTGGCCCACGATAACACGCTGCTTTTCGCGTGGGCAAGGGAAACCAAGGGCTATACGGTCGGCGTGACCTCGCTGGGTGATCAGGACACGATTGCGCCCGCAGTGAAAAAGGGCGACAAGGAGCTTCTTGACTGGGTGAACAATGAACTGACCGCTCTGGGCAAAGAAAAATTTATTCACGCAGCCTACGACGCCGCGTTAAAACCGGCCTACGGCGACTCTGTCTCCCCGGAGAACGTTGTGATTGAAGGCGGAAAAATCCAATAATTTGAGATAAAGATAAAAAAACAACGCCGGCGTCAACCGGCATTGTTTTTGCATTGATTATTTATATACTTTAACTCTTTCTTCAAGGGGGAGGAAAGTTTTTTCATCAGGAGAGGCGGTGGGTTTGCCGAACGGCATCTGACCGAGAAGCTTCCAATCCTTCGGGATATTCCAGTTGGCTGCGACTTTTTCGTCAATCAGCGGGTTGTAATGCTGAAGGCTTGCGCCGTACCCTTTTGATTCGAGCGCTGTCCAGACAATGAATTGCAGCATACCGGACGATTCCAGCGACCAGACCGGGAAGTTGTCTTTGTACAGCGGGAATTGTTCCTGTAACCCGCTGACGACGCTCTGGTCTTCAAAATACAGAACAGTTCCGTATCCGCTGCGGAAGGAACTGATTTTTTCTTCCGTCGGAGCAAAGCTCTTTGCCGGAACGATTGCCCTTAAAATCTCCATCGTCTCATTCCACAGCTTTTCATGTTCCGCACCCAGCAGAACAACCGCTCGCGCGCTCTGGGAGTTGAATGGGGTTGGGGCGTATTTTACCGCGTCCTCAATCAGACTGATAATCTCTTCGTCGGAAAGCACTTTTTCCTTTCCGATTGCATAATAGGATCTGCGGTTCTGTACTGCTTCGCAAAAATTTTTTTCCATACTTCATACGGCCTTTCTGATGATATTGTAGAACCTATTTACTTCAGAGTGGGGGAGTACCCGCTGCCTATTCGCTGAAAATACAACCGCTTATGAATTCCGCGGAGCAGCTTGCTTCGTCCGGAATTTCGTATTCGTTCCCCTGATATGCCGGTGCGCCGACACTGTTTTCTTCCGCTAAATTCATTTTTTTATTGAAATTTATTTCTTTCATTATAAGAACCTCCTGTTTGTTTTATTTCTTTTGTTGTCTATAGTATATCCTCTTTGAGCCATTTAATCTATACCCAAAAGGTATATTTTGGAGGTTTGAAATCACTTTCTTTTGTATAAAATAATAATAATTATTAATATTATATTTTCTCTTGATTTTCCTTTACCATTATCTTATAATTAAAATTAATGCAGAAAGGCCAGAACCCTCTGGGGTTCTGGCCTTAAATAACGTTTATTTTTCCATCGCGGCATGGAGCACGATGGAAATCCGGGTACCGATATCCTCCCGGCTCAGAACCTCCATGTGTCCGCCGTGACGTTCCGCAATCCAGTTTGCAATGGACAGTCCCAATCCCGTTCCGCCCGTGGCCCTTGCGCGGGATTCGTCTGCGCGGTAAAAACGGTCAAAAATGCGCGGCACCGCTTCGGACGGGATGCCGATGCCTTCATCCTGCACAGTCAGTCTGGCTTGGCCGTTTTCGGCGGAAACGGAAAGGGCAATCCGCTTTCCGGCGGGTGAGTATTTCATCGCGTTGTCAATCAGGATGCGAAGGGCCTGTTTGATCAGCCCTTCGTCCGCGTTGATGAAGACGGGCGTAAGATGGGATTCGTATTCATGCCCCCCGTCGATCATCTGTGTTTCCCGCAATACTTCCGCGGCAAGGGCGGACAGCTCAAAGCGCTCGATCTGAAGGGCCATGGTATTGTTGTCGCCCCTTGCCAGAAATAAAAGCTGCTCCACCAGGGCCTTCATATTCGCGGTCTCGTCCTTGATGGCGTCGATGGATTCCTGCAGGGTTTTCGCATCATTTTTACCCCACCGGTCCAGCAGGTTTGCATATCCCTGAATGACGGAAATCGGCGTTCTTAACTCGTGGGACGCATCCGACACAAAACGCATCTGGGAACGGTAGGACTCGTTGATGCGGTCCAGCATCCCGTTGATGGCGGAGGCAAGCGTTTTCAGTTCGTTCTGCGTTTCGTCCATCGATATCCTGGTATCCAGTCTGGCAGCATTAATGCCGTCCAGTTTTCCCGCCAGCGCCTCCAGCTGCTCGGGCGTAAGCGCGCTGCCGGCGTTGAGTGTCTTCGCGGTTTCAGCCAGTTCTTCAATCGGCTGCAGGGTTCTCCGTATGGTCCTGGCGCCCGATGAAATGCCGCCCAGCAGCAGTAACAGTTCCAGTACCGTCAGGACAATAAAACCGTACTCCAACAGCCGTATGGAAGAAGCGTTTGTAACGGAGATCAGGTAAGGCCGCCCGCTGATATCCGCCGGTACATGGTAGACCGCGCCCTCCAGATATTTTCCCAGATCTTTCGTATCGGGAAAAGTAATGCTGCGTGCGCCCTTCGCCGTCAGCTTTGAAAAGCGGCTCTGCAGAAAGCCGGGAATTGTGAACCGAAGGCTGTTCGGTTTTCCTTCTTTTAATTCGACGCTGCATCCCGTCAGGGCAAGCCAATCCTTGTCGGCTTGAGAAGGCAGCCCGCTTTTGCTCAGAATGTCGGCGGCGCTTCCCGCGGCCTGCTCTGCGCGGATGGACACCCCCGCCGCGCAGAGCAGACACAAAATGATATCAAGGGTTAAAAACACGCTGAATATACGCAAAAAAAGCTTTGCGTTCAGCTTTAGGACAATGGAGAACCGGAATTTATTGCCCAGTCGGTTTGCGGGGCTGAGCGGCTCGTTATTCATCCTTAATCACGTATCCCACTCCTCTGACGGTCTGAATCAGCCTGATTCCAAATACCTCGTCGATTTTTCCGCGCAGAAAACGGACGTATACATCGACGGCGTTGGTTTCCCCCGTGAAATCAAAGCCCCAAACGTGTTCAAGCAGTGTTTCACGGGTAATGACCAGCCCTTTGTTTTTCATCAGATAGTGGAGAAGGTCGAATTCCCTTTTTGTCAGTTCAACGGGCGCGCCTGCCGCCGTTACGGTGCGGCGGGCCGTGTCCAGCGTTACACCGGAACAGGAAAGCACTTCGTCCTCCTGCGGCGAGGTTTTTCTCAGGGCGGTGCGGATGCGTGCGAGGAGCTCCTCTATGGCGAAAGGCTTGGTAATATAATCGCTTGCCCCGCTGTCCAGCCCGGAGACCTTATCCACCACGCTGTCCCGCGCCGTAAGCATAATCACCGGCACGGAGGAAGTGCGGCGAATCCTGCGCAGCACCTCCATTCCGCTCAGCTTCGGCAGCATGATATCTAGCAGAATAAGGTCGAACCTGCCGGTTTCGGCAAGCTCAAGCCCCGTTCTGCCGTCAAACGCTTTTGCCGTGTTGTAGCCCTCGTAGCCAAGCTCAAGCTCGACAAACCGGGCGATTTTTTCTTCGTCCTCAACAATCAGTATATTCGCGCCCATTGTCCGTCCCGCCGTTTTCCGTTATTTTTGATTGATGGATTTTTTCAGGTTTTCCGCAGCATCCGCCGCGCTGTCCATGGCGTGATTCACGGTATCACCGCTAAAGTCCGGGCCGCTGAAGCGGTAACGCAGTCCGAAGAACAGTCCGACGACCATCAGCGGAATAGTTACCCAGAATGCGAATATGAGTAAAAGCGCAAGAACGGTCACAGGGATGCAAGCCTTGCTTTCCTGCCCCTTCAGAACTTCAAAGCAGTTCGTGTTGCCCATGTGGATAATTTTCAGAAGAAACCTCCCTAACTTTCCCATCAGAGAGGAGAATGTCTCTCCGCCGCCGTAATTTCTGCTGGTATAAGCCCGGCCCGTATTCTGGTTTGTCTCCTGGCGCTGACTTTCGGGTCTGGCGCTGCTGTAGTAGCCGCCGCCCGCCGGCGCCGTAACTTTTCCCTGTTTTTCCAGAAAAATCAGCGCCTCCAGCAGATCTCCGTCTGTCGCGTCCAAAGCCGCCTTGGCTTCGTCGTAGCTCACATTCGCTTTTTCGCGCAGCTTTTCCACTTGCTCCAGTGTTGTCATAAAAATTACTCCTTCGTTTTTTGTTATAATCCCTCTTGCACAATTGATCTACCTACAGCAATTTTCGCTGAGACCGCAGCGCCGGATGAATTTCGCAATCAAATTACAGCATTTCCAGTTGATTATGCGAGTAAGTTTGTGTTTCTCCCCCGCCTCCGGCGGGGGAGAAACACGTTTTGCCTTGCAAACTGAAATGGAATTGCTGTAGAAATGCTATTTTATCCGTTTCAATTGAACATGTTTGAATTCTAACAAATAAAACTGTAAAAGGAATTTGTTAAAAATTAAAATAAGATTAAAATCATTTTATCCCATATCCATTTGCTTTTCAATACGCCGCACACGGAAATACAGCAACTCTTACGCCTGCATTTCCTCAATAAAGTCAAGCAGAAGCTTTGGCAGCATCTCTTTAAAATACGGCAGATAAAGGCGTTCGCCGAGCTTGTGCGCGTCTTTTCCGATTGGCCCGATGTTCACAACCGGAATGTCCAGCTTCTGCATTTCCTCAAAATGATAGGGTGTGCCGGCGTTCAGGCCGACCAGATTTTTTTGCAGCAGGCTGATATCCCGGCTGTCACCCTGAAATCCCAGCTCGCTTAAATCGGAAATTCCTTCGTAAACCTCGGACAGCTCAATTTGAATATGATCTTTTTTACGGCTGTCTATCAATTTCCGGACAATCGCCTCTATTTTCAATTCGGCCGCGCTTTCGCGCTGATTCACGCGGGACGGGCAATACGGCGGCAAAAATCCGATGATAAACGCAGGGCCTTCTTTGTGGAGAATTCCGCACAGTTCGTTTACAAAGTTCAGGCAGCAGTCCTGAATATCCATTTCGCGCGGGCACCGGAGCATAAATTCACGGAGGGATTCTTCCGCATTTTTTCCTGTCTTCTTCTCATACTCCGCACAGAGCTCTTCAAACGGGATGACCTTTGCCGCCATGCTGGTTTTTCCCATTTGTGCAAACGCTTTTTCAGAAGACGTCCGGGACAGGGAAGAGATCAAATTCAGAATCTCTCCGGGCCTTTTCTTTACGAACAGATAATTGAAATACATCGCAAATCGGTTCGGTACGGTAACGGAATAGCTTTTCCGGAAATCCATGGTCCGCAGGCAGCAGATCGGGGGGTAGTCCTTCCCTTTGAAGGTCTCTGTGAAAGCGGGGTTGTTTTCCACCGCGATACCCAGATGAAAGGCCATCAGCGCCGCGCTGATCCCCTCATAGTATTCGCCGACATGGCTTTCTTTGCCCACAGCCAGAACGAACGGCGTCACCATGCCTATACTGCCAAGGTAGATGCGCCCGCACTCCTTGCTGTCCGGCGTAATGGTCGGTTCGCTGTCAATACAGCAGAGCAGCTCATACCCTTCCCGCTGCAGGGAACTGAAATACCGCACCGCCTGATGAATTCCGTTGGCGTTGTTTTCCTCGTCGATTACCGGAATCCAGAGCAGGTTGACCTTTAGCTTTTCCCTGTTTGCGGCATAGTATTTCATAACGGACCACTGCGCAGCAAGGCCGGATTTCATATCCGCTGTGCCGCGCCCGGCGAGATACTCGCCGCTTTGCAGCTCCCGGCGGAGGTCTTCCTTTAAATCCGTTTCAAGCAGCGCCGCCGTGTATTCAGCGGGATGGAACGCAAGATTTTTCAGGCTGCCGCAGGCTTCGGTGTCCACCGTGTCGATATGGCCGCTTAAAAGGATGGTTTTTTTCGTGGGGTGGGGAGCTTTCAGAAACGCCGCCAGATTGCATCTTCCCAGCGGGTCATCTTCCACCGGCTGTAAAAAGAGGCAGTCGGGATGTTCCTTGAAATATTCCATATTTTTAAGGCTGTCATAAAGGAACTGCGCGCCGTCGTTTTCACCGTGCTTACTGCCGTTCACGGTGCTGACGGCGCAAAAATCAAGCAGGAACCGGAGCATTTCGTCGGCGTCTGTTTCATATGGATGCAACGTAATCATTCCTCCAGTCAATAAAAAGGATGGGCCGGTATTGCTACCGGCCCGGGGACAGGTTTATCCGATATAATCCTTGTGCGGAAAAATGGGCAGGGTATTCGGGTCCGTGCCCGCCAGCATTTCATTCACAAAGGTCGGCAGCGCGAAAGCGCCCTCATGGATCTGTGAATTATAGTACATGGTTTTCAGCCCAAATTCTTCCCAGCGCTTCGCCTGATGGTCGCGGATCGGGTCGTACCGCTTGGACGCAAAGCCAAACAGCCAGTGCCCGGACGGATAGGTGGCGATATTGTACTGATATACCTTAACAATCGGGAAAACCTCCTTGATTTTGCGGTGCGCCTTCCTCATTTCCCTCACGTGGAAATTGTAATAGGGGGATTCATGCTGGTTAATCAGGATTCCGTCGTCAGAAAGCACGCGGAAGGTCTCCCTGTAAAAGTCCGTGGTAAACAGACCCTCGCCGGAGCCGAGCGGGTCGGTGGAGTCCACCAGAATCAGGTCGTAGGAAGCGTCCGGGGTGTTTTTTACATAATTCAGCCCGTCCTCAAAATGCGGGTGCAAACGCGGCTCCGTTGCAATATGGCCCGCCGTCTGCGGCAGATACTGCTGACAGAGCTGCATGACCCTTTCGTCTATCTCCACCAGATCAACTTTTTCAATGTGTTTGTACCGGCAGATTTCGCGGGAGGTTCCGCCGTCGCCGCCGCCGATAATCAGAACGCGTTTGATATCCGGGTTCGTTGCCATCGGGACGTGCGCAATCATATCGTGATAGGCGAATTCATCCTTCTGCGTTACCATCATCAGTCCGATCAGTGTGAAAAACGTGCCGTAGGTGTCCGACTCAAAAAAGTCGATTCTCTGGTATGGGGTTACCTCCGAGTGAAGCGGTTTTGTTACCTTGATTGAGAATTTTGTGCTGCTGTCCCAGTTCTGTGTATAGAGAATGTCGACAAAAGGCTGATCCATTTTTCATTACTCCTTCAATTTTATTTTTAGATTATCATACAGCGGCAGAGTCCTGCCTGCCGTGAGTTTGCTTTAAAGCTCCCCGTCCGTATCGCCTGCCAGCAGTTCTCTGACATAGTTCGGCAGCGCAAAGCCGGCCGTGTGAATCTCCGTGTTGTAATACCGCATCTGAAGCCCAAGGCTGTTCCAGACCGCCGCGTTCAAATCGGCGATCGGGTCGTATTTTTTAGAGGCGAATCCAAACAGCAGATGCTCGCACGGGTAAGTCGGAATATGTGCCTGATATACCTTGCAAACGGGAAAGAAATCGGCAATGTGCTGATTTGCGCTCCGTAATGAATTGACATATTGATTATAATAAGGGTTTTCATGCTGAATCACCAGAATGCCGTCCCCGGTCAGGGCTTTGCAGCAGTTGCCGTAAAACTCCTTGGTGAAAAGGCCTTCGCCCGGGCCAAAGGAGTCGGTGGAATCGACAAGAATCAGGTCATAGGCGTTTTCTTTTGTCCGCACAAACCGAAGGCCTTCCTCAAAGTGCAGGGTGACCCGGGGGTCGTCCAGCTTGCAGGCAGTCTGCGGAAGGTATTCGCGGCAGGCGTCCACCACCATTTTGTCGATTTCCACAAGGTCAATTTGCTCCACGCCGCTGTAACGGGCCAGCTCCCGAACGGAGCCGCCGTCGCCGCCGCCGATGACCAGTACGCTTTTGACGCCCGGGTTGGTCGCCATCGGTACGTGAACCATCATTTCATGATAAATAAATTCATCCTTTTCGGTCAGCATGATCTGCCCGTCCAGTGTCAAAAACCGGCCGACCTCCTCCGCTTCCAGAATATCGATCCTCTGGTACGGAGTCTGCGCACAATAGAGCTGTTTGTTTACCCTGATGGAAAAGCGTGCGTTTTCGGAATGTTCTTCCGTATACCATAATTCCATTCGATTTACTCCTTCACAACCCGAATTGTTTCAATGCGTAAATCTTCCGTTCCGGTTAAAATGCAGCCTTTTTCTTTGGTATAGGCAATGTAGTCAAGAATCTCGGGGGTAATCTGTTCACCGGGGGCAAGAATGGGGATGCCCGGCGGGTAACACATGACGAATTCGCTGCAGATCAGTCCCGCGCTTTCCCCAATGGGAACCGTGCGCTTGTCGGCGTAAAATGCCTGCTGCGGCGTCATGATTACTTCCGGGTTGATGTATTCGTGGTCAAACATGCCGGCCTGATCCTTGGAATAAAGCCGTTTGATTTCAGAAAGCGACGAAACCAGCCGTTCGATGGCAATCATATTGTCGCCGGCTGAGATGATGGCGAGAATGTTTCCGATGTCGCCGAATTCTGTCTGAATGTTATAATCGTCCCGAAGGATATCGTACACCTCAATGCCGGCGCGCCCGATGTTCCGGGTGTGCACCGAAAGCTTGGTAATGTCGAAGTCATAAACCGTGCGGCCGTTGATCAGTTCCTTTGAAAAAGCATAATAGCCGCCGATTTTATTGATCTCCGCGCGCGCGTACTCCGCAAGGGAACAGACCTCCCGAAACATCTCTTTCCCCCTCAGCGCCAGGTTGCGGCGTGAGATATCCAGCGACGACATCAGCAGATAGGAGCCGCTGGTTGTCTGCGTCAGGTTGATAATCTGCCGGACGCGTCCCTTGCTGATTCTGCCGTTTGAGAGCAAAAGCGAGCTTTGGGTCAGCGAACCGCCGGTTTTATGCATGCTGACGGCCGCCATATCGGCACCCGCCGCCATGGCGGAAACGGGGGAGAGTTCATTAAAATAAAAATGCGTGCCGTGCGCCTCGTCCGCAAGCACCGCCATATTGTGCCGGTGCGCAAGCTCGGTAATTCCGCGCAGGTCGCAGCAGATACCGTAATAGGTGGGGTTGTTCACCATGATTGCTTTTGCGTCCGGATTTTCCAGAATGGCCTGTTCCACATCCGAAACAGACATGCCGAGGGGAATCCCCAGCTGCCTGTTGATGCCGGGATTTACGTAAACCGGGACCGCGCCGCTGATGACGAGCGCGTTGATCGCGCTGCGGTGCACATTGCGCGGCATAATGATTTTGTCGCCTGCTTTACAGACGCTCATAATCATGCTTTGTACGGCGGAGGTGGTGCCATTCACCATAAAGAAAGCGTCTCTTGCGCCGAAAGCGTCGGCGGCAAGCTGCTCCGCGTCCTGAATCACCGAAACGGGATGGCACAGGTTGTCCAGCGGCTTCATCGAATTGACATCCACCGTCAGGCACTGCCGGCCTAAAAAAGCGGTCAGCTCCGGGTTGCCCCGGCCGCGCTTGTGCCCGGGGACGTCAAACGGAAGCACGCGCATCGCCTTGAATTTTTCCAGTGCCTCGTAAACAGGAGCACTGTCCTGTGAAAGCTGGTCCATCGTATTTTCCCTTCTGCCTTTAATAAATGTTTGTCCCGCTGAAAATTTCTATCATTTCACGGCGCAGGCTGTTGGTAATCCGCAGCCTTTCCTTCGGAGGAATTTCATAGACATCCGTGTTGAACAGATAATTTTGCAGTTCAATTTCTTTAATCAGCAGTTTGGTGTGGAAAATATTGGACTGATATACGTTTACATCGATGGCGTCGTATTTTTTCAACGTTTCCTCATCCATGTAGTCCTGAATGGAAGTGATTTTGTGGTCAAGAAACAGCTTTTTGCCGTCAACATCTCTGGTGAATCCGCGCACACGGTAGTCTGCGGTGATGATGTCGGAATCAAAACTGCCTACCAGATATTTCAGCGCGTTGAGCGGGGAGATTTTACCACAGGTCGAAACATCAATGTCAACCCGAAAAGTGGCAATGGAATTGTCCGGATGATACTCCGGATAGGTATGTACGGTGACGTGGCTTTTATCCAGATGGCCGACCACGCTCTCCCGTGTTTTCAGAATGTCAATTTCGCCGCGGTTGCAGGAAAGATCGACAAGGTGTTCGGGCATGGCTTCTTCCGTAATCAGAATCGTCACGCTTGCACCCTGCGGGTCATAGTCCTGTTTGCTGACATTCAGCACATGCGCCCCAATGATCTCTGTAACGTCACAGAGAATATTGGTCAATCGCTCCGAATTATACTGCTCATCAATATAGGCAATATAATTCTTCTGCTCTCGCTCACTTTTTGCATAGCAAACATCATAGATGTTGAAGCTAAGTGTTTTTGTGAGGTTGTTAAAGCCGTATAATTTCAGCTTATTTTCCAACCTTACCATCACGACCTTTCATTTTTTATAGCGAGATAAATAATACGATACATTCTTCAAAATGTCAATGTATTCTGTGAAAATTCTTGTAATTATTGAATTAGAGCGAATGGCTGTCAACATATGTAAAAAAAGCTCCGTTTTTCTTCGGATTAATCAATTTTCCATTAGAATTATGCAATTATATTTTCTAAATTTAATTTTTTTTGCGGTTTTCCGCGAATCCCCGGATAAACAGAATTTCTTCCTGTCATGTTCCCCGCCGCAGGCGGGGAACATGACAATTACTATAGTATTGACAGCTTTTTCAGCAATATAACGTCAAAATATTTTATAGGACAATTTCCAAAATGTGTTTTTAAATAAAAAAAAGGCACCGTTCGGTGCCAAAGAAAATCATATTCTGTTATTCATTTTCAGAATAGCATACGCCGATCGTACCCGGACCGGAATATACGCCGACTACGGCGCTGATCTGGCCGATCAGATGCACATTTTCTATATTCGCATTTTCCAGCAGCATGTCATTTACCTTTTTTGCTTCTTCTTCCACATTGCCGTGCACAATATAAGCGTCGCATTTTTTTCCTTTTATAATTTCCGCACCCAATTCCACCAGCTTATTCAGAGAGCGGTTCCTTCCCCGGACCTTGCTGTACGTAAAACACTCGCCGTGCTCCTCGTCAAAGCTGACGATGGGCTTTACATCCAGCAGTTCCCCGATGGTACCTGAAATTTTCCCGATGCGTCCGCCTTTTCTGGCATATTCCAAAGAGCCGAAAACGAAAAAGAAATGCAGCTTTCTTTTCATTTCCGGAATGCTGTGCACGATTTTGTCAAATTTCTCCCCGGCTTTAATCAGCGCCCCGCATTTTTTCAGAATAATTCCTTCACAAACCGAGGTCGACTTGGTATCGAATATATAAGTTTTAATGCCCAAAAATTTTGCGCTGATGATTTTAAACGCGTTATACGTGCCGGAAAGCCCGCTGGAAATCACGATGGCAATCACATGGGTGTAATGTTCCAAATCCAGTTTCCTGTAGACGCTCTCAATATCCTCCATGGCGGGCTGGGAGGATTTTGGAATCTCATTTTTCATATTGTCATATATTTCTTTCGGAGTAATATCCACCTTGTCCGTATATTCCCTGTTTTTATAGATGATTTTAAATGGCAGAATATTGATGTTGTATTTCCTGATAGTTTCATTGTCGATATCACAGGCTGAATCTGTCAGCAGCGCGATTTTTTCCATGTGATTTCATTCTCCTTGTTCTGATCTGGATATACTTTTTTACATCAACAAGATGGCTCTCTCTTAATAGCAAGTCCAAAAATGCAGCCGAATGGATTTCGTTTTCCAGTTTTTATTTGAGATTGCTGTGGCAAATAATTTTTGGATTCAGTGCTTATTTATTAATATATAGTATTTAAAATCACATTATCATGTATCAAATATAAAGTCAATATGGAATTATGTTTTTTAGCCATTATTTTGTAAATCAATGCGCGCTTCTGAATCAAAATATCGGAGTAAAAATCATCCAGCAACCGCTCGCAGATATTCCATTATCGGATGGAAATACTGAATAAAGGATTTGAAATCAAAACAGGAGAAAGGAAATGGAATGATGTATATTTATCAAAAATCCGAGCCGGGAACCTGGGCTGTAGGTTCTTATGCGTCTAACGGGGCATGGGAGCAGGAAAGCAAATGGAACAGCGCGGCAGAAGCCATGGAACATGCCCACAGCCTGAACGAAGGTGAAAATTCCGACGACACCGAAAATGCAAGGTTGAAAGGGAGACTGCCAACCTGATGGGACAGTCCCGTCGAAGGACTCGCCGGCGGGATTATTTTTTGCTTTTCTTCCAAATCATATATTCACGCAGTACATCTATTTCAGTACAGTCTTTTTTCATAGCTGTTTCCCAGAGTATTCTTTGAAAAGAGGGAAAGCCTTTTCCAAACGGCTCCAGAATCGTGTTGATTTTTTTATCAATTTTTTTTATTTCCTCCGATGTCATAGCTGATCAACTCCCCTTATATATATTGTACCGAAATTATTATTTTTTACAATATGTAACAGAATGTGACAAAATTTTACAAATATTGCGGTAGTGGGCAGGCCTGTATTTACCTTGATGATTTTTTGCATTTTATTAAAAAAATGGAGATGATAACAATTAGAAAGGAGGGGCCATATTGAAAAATAAAACGATCGTATTATCCGTTATAACAGTTCTGATTATTTCCGTATTTGCCGGATGCCGGTATTTACCGGGAGCGTCAGGCACGGCCAGCGGAGGAAATTTGAACAGCGCGGTATCCGGTGTCGTATCAAAAGTGGAATCCGACGGTAAAGCGCTTGGAAGCCAGGTGTCCGGTGTGGTATCCGGCTTGCAGTCCGGCGGCCAGCAGCTTGTCAGTCAGGCTTCCGGCACTGTTTCTGCAGTGACATCCAGCAAATAAAAAAATTATATGTGAATATGTAAAAAATAAAAGCCCTCTCAGCCGCCATGAGAGGGCTTGTTGCGCACTTTTACGTCGTGCGTGCGGCGGGCCCGACATTAAAAAAATCAGCACTTGACAAATCGTTTTGCATATATTATCATATGAGAATCTCTTTGCACTGCATATAAATCTACAGTACAAACTGAGCAGGCGATGAACCGGTTGCGGTTCGTGGGGCTGGGCTGGCGACAGCAACAGATTGAATCATTTCACATCTGTGGGACAGTAGTATGTTCCACAGATGTGTTTTTTTATACACTTTTTTGGAACACAGACTGGATCATTCAATGTCTTTTGAATGTATGAAGTGCCATAGAGCTATCTTAGAAAACGCTGAAAAGCGAAATGGAGGTAACTTTTATGACAGATCCCGGCAGTTTACGTTTTTCGCAGGGCCTTACGGCGGAGCAGGCTGAAAAATTGCAGAAGCAATTTGGTAAAAACGAGCTTGCGCCGCAGAAAAAACAAAGCTTTTTTATGAAAGCACTTCACATTGTCGGCGAACCCATGTTTCTTCTTCTGATTATTGCGGCCGTCATTTATTTTATTCTGGGGGAACCCCGCGACGGCGCGATCATGCTGATTTTTGTCGTCGGCGTGATCGGCATTGACGTGATGCAGGAATGGAAAACCGATAAAACGCTGAATGCGCTGAAGGACCTGTCTGCTCCGCACGTGAAGGTGATCCGCGACGGGAAGGAGCAGGTAATTGAAAGCTGCAATCTGGTTCCCGGTGACCTTATGATGATTGCGGAGGGCGTCAAAATTCCCGCCGACGGAACAATAGTAAGGGCAAACGACCTTTGCGTGGACGAATCTTCGCTGACCGGAGAAGCGGAGGGCGTTTGGAAAATAACCGCCGGCGGTACTGTGGCGGGCTCCGACTACTGGCGGAAAGATTACTGCTATGCGGGGACGCTGGTAACGCAGGGCAGCGCCGCTGTCTGCGTTGAAAAAATCGGCGCCGCTACGGAATACGGTAAAATAGGCGCCCATGTGGCGGCCGCCCCGGACACGCCGACTCCGCTGCAAAAGCAGACCGGCAGCCTTGTCAAAATGTGTTCGGTTATTGCCGCCGTATTTTTTGCACTGGTCGGCGTCATTACGTATTTTAATCTTCCCGACCATACGTTTACAGCCAGGCTGATTGAAAGCGTGCTGTCCGGCATTACACTTGCAATGGCAATGATACCGGAAGAATTCCCCGTTATTCTGACCGTCTTCCTTTCCATGGGCGCGTGGAGGCTGGCGAAAAAGAAGTCCCTCGTACGTAAGCTGCCTTCAGTGGAAACGCTGGGAGCGGTTTCCGTCCTGTGCGTTGACAAAACCGGAACCATTACCATGAATCAGATGACCGTCCGCGACACATGGGCGCCGGACGGAGACATCGGCAATTTGTGTGAAATCATGGGGCTTGGCTGTGAAACCGACGCTTACGATCCGATGGAAAAGGCGATGCTTGCCCACTGTGAAGCGCTCGGCATCAGCAGGGAGCATCTGTTCGGGGGCGAACTGATTGCCGAATACGCCTTTACCAACGAACTGAAAATGATGGGGCATGTCTGGCGGCACGACGGTGCAATCCTCATTGCCGCAAAGGGCTCGCCCGAGCGTATACTCACCCTCTGCGCGCTGTCCGACGCGGAACGCGGGCAAGCGGAGGATAAAATTGCGGAAATGTCGGAACAGGGTCTGCGTGTGATCGCGGTCGGCGTCATGAGGCCCTCCGGCGAGGCGGATATCCCCTCGTCCATCACCGGCTGTACGCTCACCCTCTGCGGTCTGATCGGCCTTGCAGACCCGCCGAGGGAATCGGTAAAAGAAGACATCAAGCGCTGTACAAGAGCCGGTGTCCGCGTGGTCATGATTACAGGAGATAACGGTATTACCGCCAGCTCCATTGCAAGGCAGATCGGTATGCCGGACTGCGACCATATTATTACCGGTGAAGAACTGAATGCGATGAGTGATGACGAGCTTCGTGAGCGTGTACGCAGCGTAAGCATTTTTTCACGGGTTGTGCCGGAACACAAGATGCGGATTGTAAAAGCATTTAAGGATAACGGCGAAATCGTGGCCATGACCGGAGACGGTGTCAATGACGCGCCTGCCCTCAAATATGCCGATATCGGGATCGCGATGGGCAAACGCGGATCGGAGGTTTCACGGGAAGCCGCGGATTTGATTCTGATGGATGATAACTTCTCCACGATTGTAGACACCATCAGGGACGGCAGAAGAATTTATGACAATATCCGCAAAGCGGTCGGTTATGTGTTTACCATTCATATTCCGATTGCCTTTTCCGCGCTGCTCGCGCCGCTCCTCGGCATTAACCCCGCCGCTTTGCTTTTGCTGCCCCTGCATGTCGTGCTTCTGGAACTGATTATTGACCCGACCTGCTCCATCGTGCTGGAGCGCCAGCCTGCTGAGCGCAACATTATGGAGCGCAGGCCCCGCAATCCGGATGAAAAGATATTGACCGCGGGAATCCTTTTCAAGAGCATCCTTCAGGGCTTATTGGTGTTTGCCGCGTCTTTCGGGACCTACCTCCTGCTTTTGCAGCAGAGTTCCGGCAACGCTCCCCTTGCAAGAACCATGGGCCTTGCCATTATTATGTTTGCCAATCTGTTCCTTGTGCAGGTGAACAGCTCGGATTACGATTTCGCATTTCAATCCGTCGCCCGTCTTGCACACGATAAGGTGATGTGGGCGATCTCGCTCGGTACCGTTGCGGGGCTGCTGGTGATCCTTTACACGCCGCTCTGCGGTTTTCTGAAACTGGCACCGTTATCAGCCGGCCGGTTTTTCCTTGCGGCAGGAATCGGCGCGGCGGCTGTGCTGTGGTATGAGGCTGTCAAACTGGTCAGGTTTCTTCATAACAGGAAGCGGTGACAGTATGCTTTCCGCAATGCGCAATGTCAGTCCGCCGGGGAGTAAAAAAATGTGGTGCTGTCTACAATTCTGCACCATTTCTGATGCTCCAGCACATGGATGATTTCGCTGCGTTTCACGCCCTTTCCCATCTCCTTGCTGATTTCTGAAATGTGGATCAGCTTATTGGCGTTTTGCTGAAAAACAACCAGCAGCCGGTCCCTTAAATCGTCCGTGGAAAGGGAGGCTTTTGCTTTTACCGGTTTCGCGCCGGCGCTGCATTCGGGGTGCTTTTTAAAATAAAGGACGCATATGGCCTTTATGCGGCTGAGCAGCATGGGAGAGATGTGAATCAGCTCCGGCAGTTCCTCAAACCTGCAGTTCATAAGGTCACACATCCGTTTGTAGTTGTGAAGCTCGCAGTAAGCGAGAAAGGGGGCATAGCTGTCACCGCAAAATATTTCTTTAATTTCGTCCATCCAATCATCCTTTCAATTTTATGACACGAAAAATTATTATACCCGAAATTTTTGCGGGATACAAGGCCCGGCCTTTTTATCCGGCCGGAAATCCGGTATTGACAATCCGTTGTAAAGCGCTCTGTGATTCCTTTCACAGGCGCTTTTTCGAGCTCCGGAAAAGACGTGAAAATACGGCTGCAGATAATCTCTGCTAAATCGATTGAAAATAATATTGTATTAGAATATACTAAAAGAGATCTATGAGGGACCTTTGAATGTAAAATGATGGAAGGAGAAATAGTATGCTGGCGGTTGGCATTGACATTGGGGGAACAAAATGCGCGGTCAGTCTGGGGGAAGTCACTCAAGACAGCGCCACTGTCTTACATAAATGCAAAATCAGGGAGACACGGGCGTATTCTCCCGCTCAAATGCTGGAAGTCCTTGCGGAGGATGTTCTTTCCTGCGAAAAAACACTGCGTGGTTCCCGGAAAATAGAGGGAATCGGAATCAGCTGCGGGGGGCCTT
Source organism: Ruminococcaceae bacterium UBA2656 (assembly GCA_002359465.1). GTDB lineage: Bacteria > Bacillota > Clostridia > Oscillospirales > Acutalibacteraceae > Caproiciproducens. Next base: position 74,100 of record DENA01000036.1, on the reverse strand, counting down.
TAAACAGCAAAACGGGGACGATTTTGTCTCCGCCGAACCTTCCGGGCTGGGACCGGATTCCCATCACGGCGTATTTTCGGCAGAAAACCGGGTACCCGGCCTGGCTCTGCAACGACGCCAACGCCTGCGCCCTTGCGGAATGGAAGCTGGGCGCTGGGAAGGGGACTTCCAACATGATTTTTATCACCTTCGGCACCGGGCTGGGGGCGGGCATTATTCTAGATAACCGGCTGTATACCGGCGCCTGTGACATGGCGGGGGAAATCGGGCATGTCCGTCTTTCGGACTACGGCCCCGCCGGGTACGGAAAGATGGGCTCGTTTGAAGGCTTCTGCAGCGGCGGAGGCATTGCGCAGCTGGCAAAGACCATGATACGGGAGGAGCTTCAGCTTGGCCGTACAACGGGTCTTTGCGGCAATCCCGGCGAGCTGGAACAGATTACGGCGGCGCAGGTCGGCATGGCGGCGAAAAACGGCGACCCTCTGGCGCAGGAGATTTTAAAGCAGGTTGGCTTGCAACTGGGGAAGGGCCTGTCCGTTTTGATGGATATTTTCAATCCGGAGTGCATTGTCATCGGGAGTATTTTTGTCCGGAACTATGATGAAATCTGGCCTTACGCGGAACAGGTCATCGAAAGGGAAACGCTGCCGGTGATTCGGAAGGCCTGCAGGATTCTGCCGAGCCTTCTGTCGGAATCGGTAGGGGATATCGCCGGATTAATCGTCGCCGGCTATCATTCAGGAATGGAGAATTGATATGAAAGAACGTACCATGCAGCAGTGCCTGCAATTTTTTGACCGGAATCCGGACTTGCTTCCGTTAAAAAGAGATATATTGAAGGTCTGCGAGACTATGGTAAATACCTATCGGAACGGCGGAAAGGTTCTGATCTGCGGCAACGGCGGAAGCTGCGCGGACGGAGAGCATATTGTCGGGGAGCTGATGAAGGGCTTTTTGCTTAAAAGGCCTATGAATCAGGACACACAGAATCAGTTCAGACAGAACTATGGGGCACAGGGGGCGCTGCTGGCGGAGAAACTGCAGTGCGGGCTTCCGGCCATTTCACTGAACGCCCACGCCGCGCTGATGTCGGCTTTCAGCAATGACGTTGATCCGGAGCTGGTCTATGCGCAGCAGGTGATGGGCTACGCGCGGGAAGGGGACATGGTTATCGGCATCAGCACTTCCGGCAACGCAACCAATGTGGCGTATGCGCTGATGGCCGCGAAAACGGCGGGGGCCGCAGCCATTGCCCTGACCGGGCGCGACGGCGGAAAGATTGGCGCGATCGCCGATTGCGGCGTGATTGTCCCTGCGCAGGAAACGTACCGTATTCAGGAATATCACCTGGCTGTTTACCATTTCCTGTGCGCTTATACGGAATCGGAAATTTTTTCGTGTTAGTGGAAATTTTTCATGCAAGCCAAAGGAGGAAGGTATGATCAAGGTTATTATCGCGGATGATGAAGAAAACGTATGTCAACTAATACGCGGGCTGATCGACTGGGACTCTCTGGGTATGGAAGTCGTGGGGATTGCCCACAACGGGGTGGAGGCACTTGACCTGATTAAAGAGCTTGTGCCGGACCTGATGATTACGGATATCCGTATGCCGGGCTACGACGGCCTGGAAATGATCCGCCGCGCCATCAATATCAACCAGAATCTGGATTTTATTATTATCAGCGGGTACCACCATTTTGAATATGCGCAGAACGCAATCAAATACGGCGTGAGCGACTATCTGCTGAAACCGATTAAAAAAGATGATTTTCTGGCCGCGCTCAACAAAATGCGGGAACGGTATTTGAAGCGGACGGAGCAGCTGAACAATGAGGAACAGCTGAAAAAGCGCCTTAAAAATGATGTCAGCAGATTACGCGCAAACCTGTTTACGGAGCGGCTGCTGAAAAAAGGGATGACCACGCAGGACCTGACGGTTGAGGCGGTCAATGAGAACTATCATTTTGCCTTTCAACCGGGCCTTTTTCAGGTCTGCGCCGTAAAAATTGACTGCGGGTTCGAGGATGAATATAACAACACCATTCAGATTCTGGAAGAAAAGGTCATGCGAATTTTAAACAACCTGTTGAAAGAGTTTTGTTTCGACATGGAAATCTATCCGGACGACAGTATCACCTATTGTGTTTTAAATTATAAAGCAGATGACAGGAAGGCCGTTCGCAAACAGATCAAAGCGGTATTTGACGAACTGATGGTGCAGAAGGTTTCGTTTGAGCAGCACGAATTTACCATTGGCGCGGGCACCGCCGTGTACGATGTCAGCCAATTGAAGGACACCTTCCGGGTCGCAAGGTACGCGGTGGGGCAAAGGCTGATTGTGGGGACGGGCAGGCTGATTGAAGACGTAACCGTACATAGGGAACCGCAGAGGGTGAGCGCGCTTTTGGCGGAGCTGAACAGGACTATGGGCGCCGCGGTAGAGGTGCTGAACAAGGACGCCGTGCTGAACTGCATTACCGGGTTAAGAAAGCAGCTGGATACGGAAAACCTGTGCGGGGCGGAACTGTTCTCGCTGGTGAAGCACGTCTGTGAAATGTATCTGGTTCATCTTCGCAACAACCAGATTCACATACAGTACGGGCAGGAGTTCTATGAAAAATTCTGTGTCCATGCCAGCCGCTGCGGCTCGGTTGATCAGTTGTTTACCTATCTGTCCGTCATGGTGGGGGAGTCCATGGAAGTGATCGTAGAGGAAAAAAAGCAGGCGGATACCAGGCCGATCCGCCTTGCCAAGCAATACATACAGGAAAATTACATGAAACCGATCACGCTGGAAGAGGTCAGCGGCATTGTCGGGTTTAATCCCACCTACTTCAGTACGCTGTTTAAAAAGGAGAGCGGGAACAATTTTGTGAATTATCTTTCCGAAATCCGAATGAACCGCGCGAAAGAGCTTCTGCGGGAAACCAATTTAACCATCGCCGTCATCTGTGAGCAGGTGGGGTACAGCGACCTGAAAAATTTTACAAAGAGCTTTGCGAAAAGCGTGGGGCTAAAGCCGAATGAATTCCGAAAATTATATTCTTAAACCGGGGCGGATAAAATGAAAAATAAAAGCACAAGGTACCTTTCCAACCGCGTTTTCTGGATGTTTGCCGTTCTGCTTTCAGTTCTTCTTATTGCCCTCGTCCTGTTTACGGTGATTGCCGTACGGGAGGGCAGGCATTTGCTTTTTGTCACGGGCGGGTATTTGTTACTCGGTTTGGCGGCCTATGTTTTTTACCGGTGGATTTATCAGCCGTATCTGGAAAGCGCAAAAGTTCTGCAGCTGTTTTTAACCGGCTACACCATTCATGCCCTTTTTGATCAGCGTGTGCTCCTGAGTCCGGAAATCGAAGAAATTACAAAAAAAGTTCAGGAAATCATGAATACAGACAAACTGGTCAACGCGACAAAAAAGCAGGCGCAGTACCTCGCCTTGCAGAACCAGATCAACCCGCATTTTCTTTACAATACGCTGGAAGGCATCCGCGGTGAAACCTTAAACGCGGGTTTGGAGAATGTTTCCAAAATGACGGAGGCGCTGGCCACCTTTTTCCGTTATACCATTTCCAATGTTGAAAACCTGGTGACGCTGGAGGACGAACTCACCAACGTAAACAATTACTATATCATACAGCGTTACCGTTTCGGGGAAAGGCTGAGCCTCAGCGTGGAATACGACGCGGAAAACGAAACGGAAATCATGTCCTGCAAGCTCCCAAAACTGACCCTTCAGCCGATTGTGGAAAACGCGATTTATCACGGCATTGAACGGAAGATCGGGAACGGGAAAGTCCGTATCAAAATAGAAACGACCGCGTCCAGGCTGATTATCACCATATCCGACAACGGGATCGGCATGACGGAGGAACGGCTCAGGGAGATTGACGACAAGCTGAGTCGGACGATGCTGGATTATATCAAGCCGGACAGCGAGACCCACGGCGGCATCGCGGTCGTCAACGTCAACAACAGAATCAAGCTTTTGTTTGGGGAAGAATACGGAATCTGCATGTACAGCACATTGAATGTGGGCACGGATGTTGAAATCACCCTGCCCCGGATGAAAGAGGATACTGGGAAATCATATGAAAAATGAAATTTTAAGGCTGGAGAGGGTCACCGCCATTCAGGATGAGGTGACCTTGCTGGATAATTTTAATCTGCATATTTTTCAGGGTGAAATTATGGGGCTCGTATGCATCAATGCCAACGGAAAGGAAGCCCTCATTCAGCTGATCAGCCAGAATCTGCCGATCCATTACGGCCGCGTGTATTTTAACGAGGTGCTAGTCAACAATTATCAGCACAGTCCCATGACGCTGAACAAGGTGGCCGTGATTGAACAGAAAAGCAGGCTGATTGAGGATCTGAGCGTTGCCGACAATGTGTTTGTGCTGCGCAGGGGATTTAAAAAATACAGGATTAATCCCCGCGTATTGAATGGGCAGCTCAGACAGTTTATACAGGAAACAGCGCCCGATATTGACGGGAATGATCTGGTGGCGAATTTAAGCCCCTATGAAAAATGCGTGGTAGAGCTTTTGCGCGCGGTCATTATGGGCGCGAAACTGATTGTCATCATGGATGTCAGCAATTGTATCGGCGCCGCGGATCTTGTCAAATTCCATACTCTGCTGCGGCATTACTGCGGGCAGGGCTTTTCTTTTTTGTATATTTGCAACCATCATGAAGAAGCGTTCAAAATCTGCACCAGAATGTCGCTGATGAAGGACGGAAAGATATTAAGGGTGTTTAACCGGGACGAATTTCAAAACGATAATATGGCTCCGTATTATATCGGGCAGTTTGCCGACCTTACAAAGCCCGCTGTCCGCCGTCAGAACGAAAAGGGAATACTGACCTTTCAGGATGTCTGCACGGACAATTTAAAGCACATGACCTTTTCAGTGGCAAAGGGGGAATGTACGGTGCTGTTCGACAGGGACAACACCGTACTGTCGGATATCATGCAGCTTATGAACGGGAAACTGCGGCCGGACGGCGGAAGCATTTTTTTTGAAGATGCCGTTTATTCACAGGAACAGGCACGGCATGCGCTGGAAAGCAGCATTGCATTTATCGGGGAGGACCCCATCCGCACAATGCTTTTTAAAGAGATGAGCTATCTGGACAATCTGTGCTTTCTGCTTGACCAAAAGAAAAACGGGGTTCGGATGAGCAAGAGAATTGTCAAAAGTATTGTGCGCGAATATGAACCTGTGATCGGCCCTGAAATCCATGAAACCAATATTATGAATTTAAAAATACAATCGCTTTACGATCTGATTTACTACCGCATCCAATTATTCCATCCCAAGATCGTCTTTTGCGTACAGCCTTTTGCGGGCGCGGACATGTACCTCAGGCGGCATTTGATTGAACTCATCAATCAATTAAAAAAGAAAGGAATCACGGTTATTTTCCTAGCCGTAAATATCGCGGACTCTCTTGTGGTGGCAGATAAGCTGATTCTTCTTGAAAAGGGGCGGTTCAGCAATGAATATTTACGTCCGGAGTTTAAACTATTCAGGTCGGAAGGAATTACACCGCAGGAATTATTCAAATAATATACAAAATATTTATATTTATTTTATATATTATAGATAATAAATATAAAAACAACAGAAGATATCCCCTATCATTCGAAATTTAGCCCCCTTATGAAACGAACGGAGCGATGCTATACTGTTAGCAGTGAAACGAGTTCCACAGAAATAAGGACAGGTGAATTTTAATGGGGGAATACATAGCCGAACTGAATCACATCAATAAAAGCTTTCCGGGAGTAAAAGCGCTGGACGATGTGTCGTTTAATCTGAAGGCCGGAGAAGTTTTGGCCCTGCTTGGGGAAAACGGCGCCGGAAAGTCCACTCTTGTAAAAATTTTGAGCGGTGTTTACACAAGGGACGACGGTGAAATAAAAATTTTTGATCAGGTTATTGAAGACTTAACGCCCAGAAAGGCGCAGGAGCTCGGCGTGGCGATTATCCATCAGGAGCTGAATATGTGCTCGCACCTTTCCGCGGCGGCAAACATTTTTCTGGCCCGTGAAAAAACACATTCCGGGATTTTGTCGAATAAGGAAATGAACAGGGATGCACAGGACATTTTGCAGCGCCTGAATATTCATATTGACCCGACTACGATTGTCGGAGACCTGGCCGTTTCCAAGCAGCAGATGGTGGAGATTGCAAAAGCGCTTTCCACAAATGCAAAAATCCTGATTATGGATGAACCGACCTCCGCGCTCACCTCCAATGAAATCGACGATTTATTCGTCATTATACGGAAGCTGAAAGCCGAGGGCTGCGGGATTGTTTACATATCGCACCGGCTGGAAGAACTGCAGAACATTGTTGACCGCGTGACCATCATGCGCGACGGAAAATATATTACGTCCATGGATTTCAAAGACACTACGATGTCGGAGATTATTTCCTATATGGTCGGTCGTGAAATCAAGGAAAAATTCCCGCGCGTTTCCTGTGAGCGGGGTAAAAAAATATTTGAGGTAAGAAATTTAAATGCGGGCAAAATGGTTCGGGACGTTAATTTTGACCTGTATGAAGGCGAGATCGTCGGTATCGCGGGACTGATGGGGGCCGGACGGACGGAAACCACCCGGGCGATTTTCGGCGCAGACCCGAAAGAATCCGGCCAAATTTTTGTAGACGGCAGGGAAGCTATGATTCACAGGCCGATTGACGCGATTCGCGCGGGCATCGTTCTGGCCCCGGAGGACCGAAAAAAAGACGGGCTGTGCGTCAAACTAAGCATAGAGGACAATATTGCTCTGCCAAATCTGGATTTGCTCTGCAATAAGCTTGGCGTTGTGGACAGAAAAAAAGAAAAAACAATGACGGATGAAGCGGTCAGGAGCTTAAGCATTAAGCTTGTAAATGCGGATATGGATGCCGCAACCCTCTCAGGCGGAAATCAGCAGAAGCTGGTGGTCGCCAAATGGTTGGCGCGGAATTCACGCGTGGTGATGTTTGACGAGCCGACAAGGGGAATTGACGTAGCCGCAAAGGTCGAAATTTACAACCTGATGAATGAACTGAAAAAGCAGGGAATCGGCGTGCTCTTCGTTTCTTCCGAAATGCCGGAGGTTATGGGGATCAGCGACAGGATTCTGGTTATGTGTGACGGCAAAATTACCGGCGAATTTGCGGCGGAAGAAGCAACACAGGATCTTATCCTTCGGTATGCAACAAAATTTGATTCTAAATTTGAGAAAAAAGAAGCCATTTAGTAATAAATAATGTCGGGAGCGTCAGAAATGGAAAATCGAGAGAAACAAAACGCATGGAAAAAATTGCTGGCCATCAGGGGCATGGGCCAGGTTGTTACCGTAACGGCCGGCCTGATCGTATTGTGTCTGGTGTTTGCCGTATTGAATCCGTCCTTTTATTCGGGAAGAAATGTCGGGAACCTGCTGCGTCAGGTCGCGCCGATCTTAATTATCGGAATCGGTCAGTCGTATGTGCTGATCACGGGAAATATCGACTTGTCGATCGGTTCCGTCGTCGGCATGAGCTGCATGATTTCCGCAACACTAATGACAAAAGGGGTGAACCCCTGGGTCGCAATGCTGCTTACCATTCTTATCTGCGTCGGCGTAGGCGTCTTAAACGGTTTGTTGGTGGCGCAGTGCAAGCTGCCGCCCTTCATCGCGACTCTGGGCACCATGACGGTGGCCAGAGGGGTCGCGCAGATTGTCAATAACAACTATAACACGGATGCGATCGGCGAGGCTGCGCAGGGCTACCGGAACCTGTTCTACTACGGAAGCACCTTCGGCCTTTACAATACGATCTGGATTGCGGTTATCCTGTTTATTGGATTTAATTTCCTGCTCAGCAAGACGCGCACGGGGCGCCATATTTATGCGGTGGGCAGCAATATTGAGGCATCGAAATTATCGGGCATCAACACGGACAGCACGACGATCAAGGTTTATGTCGTAAGCGCGTTCTGCGCCGGTGTTGTCGGTCTTATCACAAGCGCGACCGCCGGTATGGGAACAATGGACGCCGGCAATATGTACGAGATGTACGCGGTTGCGGCTTCCGTTATCGGCGGCGTTTCCACTCTCGGCGGTCAGGGCTTTCTCATTGGCACGGTGGTCGGCGCGGCGATTTGGGGTGTGCTCCAGAACGGCCTTCAGTTTGCGGGCGCGCCGGTTGCAATGCGTAATATTGTAATCGGAACCATCGTGGTCATCTCTGTTTTGCTGGATGTTGTGATTCGTACGGGAAAACCGAGAAAAGCAAAAAACAACAGTAAACCTGCTGCGGCACTAAAAGAAAGTTAAAGCAGACGCTTTAATGTATAAAAATTAGGGAGGCTTAATGTAATGAAAAAGAAGATCTTGGCTATTTTACTATGCGCGGCTATGGCAGTTTCCACAATGGCGGGCTGTGGCCAGACGGCTAAAACGGCGGAGTCCGCAGCGGACAACGCATCCGCCGCGGGCTCAGCGGCGGCTCCTGCTGCCGACAAGAAGATCAAAGTTATTTTGATCACAATGGACAGTCTTGATCAGCACTGGGTTGCGGTGGACAAAGGCGCGCAGAAAGCAGTCGCGGAACTTGGCAATGTAGAGTACAAATGGATGGCGCCGGACAAGAAGGACGACGCACAGCAGATCGAACGTGTCAACAACGCCATCGCTGACGGCGCAAACGCAATCATGATCGCGGCAAACGGTCCTGACGCTATCTCCGCTTCTCTGGAAGACGCAAAAGCGAAGGGAATCAAAATTATCTATGTAGACTCTCCTGCAAAAACAGAAGGTGTCGCGACTTTTGCCACGGATAATGAGGCGGCAGGCAAAACAGCAGGCGGCGAGATGCTGAAAGCACTGGAAGCGGCCGGAAAGAAAGACGGAAAGATCGGTATTGTCAATGTTAACTCCGCCACAGCTTCCACTGTAGCGCGTGAAAAAGGCTTCCGCGCCGCGTTTGAGGGCAAAGGCTACACACTGCTCCAAACCCAGTACGGCGAAGGTGACGCTACAAAATCTCAGGATATTGCCGATAATTACATAACAGAAGGCGCTGTCGGTATTTTCGGAGCGAACGAAGGCAGCACAGTCGGCGTCGGCAATGCAATTAAAGGTTCCGGAAAAAAAGATATCGTAGGCGTCGGCTTTGATAAATCCGATTCTATCTTCTCCCTGATCAAAGACGGTTCCCTGCTCTGCGCAATGGCTCAGAACCCGGACGTAATGGGCTATGAAGGCATGAAAGCTGCCGTGAAAGCGGTCAAGGGCGAAACCATTGAAAAGACGTCAGTTGATACCGGCGTTTCTGTTCTCAACAAGGATTCTGTAAAATAAGCAGCAGATAACAGTCAGACCGCGGCAAACCGTACAGGTCAGGACGGCCGGCGATTTTGTCATCGGTCTGCAGGGTCACTGTTCACACAGTGACCCTGTCTTCATACCAGGCTCTGGTTGCCCCGCACTTTTTGTTGTCGGAAAACAGGCCGGGCTATTAAAAAAGGAGATAATTTTCATGGAAGCAATGGAACCAGTACTGGCCTGCAGTCATCTAAGCCGGCCCGCATACCGCGTCGGCATTGACCTGGGCGGAACGAATATCGCGGCGGGTGTGGTGGACGAAAACTGCCGCATCGCTGCAAAATATTCCGTTCCTACGAAAGCGGAGCGCCCCTATGAAGAAATTGTGGAGGATATGGCGAAAGCGGTGCGTCAGGCGCTGCAGGACGCCGGAATTTCGCTGGAACAATGCTGTTCCGCCGGAATCGGCAGCCCGGGTATCTGTGATTCCGAAACCGGGACGGTCCTCTACTCCAACAATCTTGGCTGGAAGGATGTGCCTTTGGCAGCCACCCTGCAAAAACGGATCGACCTGCCCTGCCGTATCAGTAATGATGCGAACTGCGCGGCGCTGGGCGAGGTGGCGGCGGGTGCCGCAAAAGGCTGCAAAAATGCCGTACTGCTTACTCTGGGTACCGGCGTGGGCGGCGGCGTGGTTCTGGACGGTAAGATCTTTTCAGGCTGTCATTCCGCGGGCGCGGAATTGGGGCACACGGTTCTGGTGAAGGACGGTGAGCTCTGCACCTGCGGGAGGCGCGGCTGCCTGGAGGCGTATGCGTCGGCAAGCGCGCTTGTCCGGCAGACAAAACGCGCTGCGGCGGAGCACCCTGAATCGCTGATCTGGAAGCTGTGCGGCGGGGATCTGGAACGTATCAGCGGCCGTACTTCCTTTGAAGCCGAAAGGCAGGCTGATGAGACGGGGCGGCAGGTGGTGGACACCTACCTGTCCTATCTCTGTGAGGGGGTTCTGGATTTCGTCAATATTTTCCGTCCGGAGTGCGTTATCCTCGGCGGCGGAATCTGCAACGAGGGCGCGCGCCTGCTTGACCCAATCAATGCGTATGTCCGGCATTACTGCTTTGGCGGGGAAATCGTTGCCGCACCCGCAGTCATCAAAGCGGCGCTCGGAAACGACGCGGGGATCATCGGTGCCGCGCTCCTGTGACAGGGATTGCTATCCGGCCAAAAGAACAAGACAAAACAAAGCGGTCCGGTATTTGCCGGATCGCTTTGTTTTGTCTTCTTGGAATAAATATGGAATCTTTTCACAATCTTAATATCATTGGCAAAACGCTAACGCCATCATTATCACCCCGGTGCTATACTGTCAAAGAAACGGAGGGATANNTAATGGAACCGGTGGAAAGCCTGTTCTATAGATCCCTGAAAGTCGACAGGGACGAACAGATGGATTGGAAAAAATACGCCGGGGCGGCCCTTGTTTTCAATCTGTTTGGCTTTTTGGCGGTTTTCTTACTGAATCTTTTACAGGGACTGCTTCCGCTGAACCCACAGCATTTCGGGGCGGCCTCGTGGGACCTGGCATTTAATAATGCAGTCAGCTTTGTCACCAACACAAACTGGCAGGCCTATTCCGGCGAAAGCTCCATGAGCTATTTCACGCAGATGTTTGGCTATACGGTACAGAACTTTTTATCCGCCGCAACGGGGATTGCCGTTTTGTTTGCCTTAATCCGCGGCTTTGTGAAGGTCAAGGAAACCGGATTGGGAAACTTCTGGACAGATATAACCAGAAGTGTTTTATATATTTTGCTTCCGCTTTCTCTGGTCGTTTCGATTTTTCTGGTTTCGCAGGGAGCTGTTCAGAATTTCAGCAGCTATGATCAGGTCGACCTTGTGCAGCCGATCACCCTTTCGGACGGTACCGTCGTTACCAGTGAAGTGGTGCCGCAAGGCCCGGCGGCAAGCCAGATTGCGATCAAGCAGCTGGGAACAAACGGCGGCGGTTTCTTTGGTGCCAATTCAGCGCACCCGTTTGAAAATCCGACAGCGGCGTCGAATTTAGTTGAAATGATTTCCATATTGCTGATTCCTGCGGCGCTGTGCTTTACCTTCGGAAGGAATGTGAAGGACAAACGGCAGGGAATAGCCCTGTTTCTGGCGATGTTCCTTGTACTGTCGGTTTGTCTGGGAGTTGTTTTTTTCAATGAAATGCAGGCAACCCCGCAGCTTGCCCAAAACGGGGCGGTAGACACTTCCTTTGTGAATCAGTCGGGCGGCAATATGGAAGGGAAGGAAACGCGTTTCGGCATTGCTTCCTCCGGCACATGGGCGGTCTTTACCACGGCAGCCTCGAACGGTTCCGTCAACGCCATGCACGACAGCTTTACGCCGATTGGCGGGTTGGTTCCCATGCTGCTGATGCAGCTTGGTGAGGTCATCTTCGGCGGTGTCGGTTCCGGGCTGTACGGCATGCTTGGATTTGCAATTTTCACTGTATTCATCGCCGGACTGATGGTCGGCAGAACGCCGGAGTATCTGGGTAAAAAAGTAGAACCGTATGAAATGAAAATGGCGGTTCTGCTCTGCCTTGCGACGCCGGTCGCCATTTTAATCGGCAGCGGCGTTGCCTGTATGGTTCCCGGTATTTCATCCATGCTGACCAACACGGGGGCGCATGGTTTTTCGGAAATTCTGTACGCGTTTACGTCGGCGGGCGGAAACAACGGCTCGGCTTTCGCCGGACTGAGCGCCAACACACCTTTTATGAATATTTCCACCGGTATTTCAATGCTTTTCGCCCGGTATGTCCCGCTGGTGGCCGCGCTTGCCATGGCAGGTTCTCTGGTGCAGAAAAAGAAGGTCGCGGTCGGCGCGGGTACCCTGCCCACACACGACGCCATGTTTGTAGGTCTGTTGATTTTTGTCGTTATTCTGATCGGCGCACTCAGCTTTTTCCCGGCGCTGGCGCTTGGGCCGATAGCCGATTTTTATCAGATGATAGGCTAAGGAGGTCGTCATATGAGTACAAAACAAAAAAATGCTTTCGCTGATAAAAAAATGGTCAGCCGTGCAATTCAGGATTCCTTTGCAAAATGTGACCCGAAAATACAGGTGAAAAATCCGGTCATGTTCATTGTTTATGTCGCGGCGGTTTTGACGACCGCACTTTATTTTGTTTCGCTGTTCGGGGTGAAGGACGCTCAGCCGGGCTTCATCCTGAGTATTGCCGTTATCCTTTGGTTTACCGTGCTGTTCGCAAACTTTGCGGAAGCCATTGCGGAAAGCCGTGGCAAGGCGCAGGCGGACTCGCTGCGTGCCGCAAAAAAGGATGTCCCGGCCGGTAAAATTCCGTCGCCGGAGCAAAAAGATCAAATCGAAAAGGTTTCCTCGTCGGAGCTGGTCAAGAACGATCTTGTGATTGTGAAGGCCGGGGAGCAGATTCCCGCGGACGGCGAGGTAATCGACGGCGCGGCTTCCGTGGATGAAAGCGCAATCACAGGGGAGTCCGCTCCCGTCATCCGGGAAAGCGGCGGCGACCGCAGCGCGGTGACGGGGGGGACCACCGTCATTTCCGACTGGCTGGTCATCCGCGTCACCAGCGAGGCGGGTGAAAGCTTTTTGGATAAAATGATTGCCATGGTGGAAGGTGCATCGCGTAAAAAAACGCCAAACGAGATTGCTCTTCAGATTTTACTGGTCGCTTTAACGATCATCTTCCTGCTGGTTACGGCGGCACTGTACCCCTATTCGGCGTTTGCCGCCGGGCAGGCGGGAATCCAGAACCCGAGTTCCATCACCGCGCTGATTGCGCTTTTGGTATGCCTTGCCCCGACCACGATCGGCGCACTGCTTTCCTCCATTGGCATTGCGGGAATGAGCCGTTTAAATCAGGCTAATGTCCTTGCCATGAGCGGCAGAGCGATTGAAGCCGCGGGCGATGTGGATATCTTAATGCTGGATAAGACCGGTACCATCACGCTGGGCAACCGGCAGGCCGCGGAGTTTATTCCCGTGGACGGTGTGGACATCAGAGAACTGGCCGATGCCGCACAGCTGTCTTCTCTGGCGGATGAAACGCCGGAAGGCAGAAGCATTGTTGTTCTTGCCAAAAAGGAATTTGGAATCCGCGGACGTGAATTCGGCGGCCAGTCCCCCGAGTTTGTTCCGTTTACCGCGAAAACCAGAATGAGCGGCGTGAATCTTCCGGGTACGCAGATCCGCAAAGGCGCGGCGGACGCGGTAAAGGAATATGTAAAGGCTCAGAACGGCACCTATTCCAAAGACTGTGAAGAAACGGTAAAAAAGATTGCCAACAGCGGGGGAACGCCGCTGGTTGTTGCCAAGAACGGCAGAATCATGGGCGTTATCCATCTGAAGGACATTATCAAAAGCGGGGTAAAGGAAAAATTTGCCGATCTGAGGAAGATGGGCATTAAAACGATCATGATTACCGGCGACAACCCCATGACCGCGGCGGCGATTGCCGCGGAGGCCGGCGTGGATGATTTTCTGGCGGAGGCGACGCCGGAGGGAAAACTGCAGATGATCCGGGATTTTCAGAAGCAGGGTCATCTGGTCGCCATGACGGGCGACGGAACGAACGACGCCCCCGCGCTTGCGCAGGCGGATGTCGCGGTTGCCATGAACACCGGAACACAGGCGGCGAAGGAAGCGGGCAACATGGTCGATCTGGACTCTTCACCGACGAAGCTGATTGATATTGTCCGTATCGGAAAGCAGCTTTTAATGACCAGAGGTTCGCTGACCACCTTCAGCATCGCGAACGATGTGGCGAAGTACTTCGCCATTATTCCCGCCATGTTCATGACCCTGTACCCCGGTCTTGCGGCGCTGAATATCATGGGCCTTCACAGCGCCAATACGGCGATTCTATCGGCGATTATTTACAATGCGCTGATCATTGTCGCGCTGATTCCGCTGGCGCTGAAAGGTGTGAAATACCGTGAGGTTCCCGCCAAAAAGCTGCTTTCCCGGAATCTTCTGATCTATGGGCTGGGTGGCCTTGCGGCGCCTTTCGTTTTTGTCAAGCTTATTGATGTTTTACTGGCGCTGTTCGGCGTTTCTTAAGGAGGGTATTTTTATGAAACTGATAAAATCCGTTTGGGCAAAAGCGCTTGGCGCACTGCTGCTTTTCACATTACTGTGCGGGCTTCTCTATCCATTGGCCGTTACGGGAATTTCACAGGCCCTGTTCCATAATCAGGCAAATGGCAGTATAATTGAAATAAACGGAAAGAAATATGGCAGCGCGCTTCTGGCGCAGCAATTTACGGGCGACGGTTACCTGTGGGGGCGTATTATGAATCTGGATACCAAAACGTACACCGATTCCAATGGAAAAGTAATGATGTACGCTTCGCCGTCAAATCTGAGCCCGGCAAGCGAGCAGTATAAAAAACTGGTGCAGGAACGGGTAGATAAAATAAAAGCCGCACATCCGGAAAAAAAGGATGTTCCTGTTCCGGAAGATCTTGTTACCTGTTCCGGCAGCGGGCTTGACCCTGATATTTCTCCCGCGGCGGCGGAGTATCAGGCGGAGCGGATCGCCAGGGTAAGAAACATACCGGTACAGCAGGTCCGCGATATCGTCGCCAAATATACGGGCGGGAAGTTCCTGAACGTGTTCGGCGAGGACACGGTCAATGTTCTGAAGGTTAATCTGGCGCTTGACGGTATTTTAAAATAAAATGAGGTGGATGGAATGAGCGACGGGCGTCCTACCCCTGAGGTACTGCTGAAAATGATTAACAATCATGAGGGAAAAGCCAAACGGGGGAAACTGAAAATCTTTTTTGGGTACGCGGCGGGCGTGGGGAAAACCTACGCCATGCTGGATGCCGCCCGTTCCGATCAAAAAGCCGGGGTGGACGTGGTTCTGGGATATATCGAACCGCATTCCCGCCCCGACACCATGGCTCTGGCGCAGGGATTTGAGGATATCCCCGTTAAAAAGGTTGCTTACCGCGGGATTGTACTGAATGAATTTGATCTGGACGCGGCGCTGAGACGCAGGCCGGAATTGATTCTGGTGGATGAGCTTGCCCACACAAACGCGGCGGGATGCAGGCATGTCAAGCGCTACGACGATATTGAGGAGCTTTTAAGTGCCGGAATCAGCGTTTATACCACACTGAACGTGCAGCATCTGGAAAGTCTGAACGATATTGTTGCCTCTATCACCCATATTACGGTGAAGGAGAGAGTGCCGGATTTTGTTTTCGACAAAGCCACACAGGTGGAGCTGGTCGATATTGAGCCCGACGTTTTGATTGAGCGTTTAAACGCAAAAAAAATCTACAGGGAAACGCAGGCAAAACGCGCGCTGCACCATTTCTTCACACGGGATAACCTTGTGGCCCTTCGTGAGATAGCGCTCCGCAGAATTGCGGACAAAGTGAACAGGGAAGTGGAATTGAACCGCACAGAGGTTCGGGATACGTCCTATTATACGGGCGAGCATATTCTTGTCTGTCTGAGCAGTTCCCCTTCCAACGCGAAGGTAATCCGCACCGCGGCGCGATTCGCAAGCGCGTTCCATGCCTCCTTTACGGCTCTTTTTGTAGAAACGCCGCATACGGAAGAGTTGAATGACAAAAACCGCGCGCGCCTGCGTGAAAACTTAAAACTCGCCGAACAGCTCGGGGCGAAAATCGCAACGGTCTACGGCGACGACGTGGCATATCAGATTTCGGAATACGCAAAGGTCAGCGGCGTTTCTAAAATTGTCATGGGGCGTTCCAGCAATCAACCAAGGCTCTTTTTTACCAAACCGAATTTTGTGGAACGGCTGACCGCACTGGCGCCCAATATGGACGTTTACATTATCCCGGATAATTTGCCGCCCTACCGTCCGAAGCCGGTTCGAAGACAGATTCAGGAGCATTTCCATCTGTCCGACCTGTTGAAGATGGTTGGAATTTTAGCTTTATGTACTGCTGTCGGGATTCTGTTCTCCACCTTTCATTTCGTCCAGATCAATATCATCACCATTTATATTTTGGGCGTACTCATTATTTCCAATCAGACGGATGGCAGGATCTACGGTTTAAGCTCCTCTATTTTAAGCGTATTGATTTATAATTATGTTTTTATCGAACCTCGGTTTACATTCAACGCCTATGGCCCGGATTACCCGGTCACCTTTCTGATTATGCTGATTGCGTCCCTCATCACAAGCTCCCTTACCATGAGAGTGAAATATCAAGCGAAGGCGGCGGCTGTTAACGCGCACCGTACGGGAATCCTGCTGGAAACAAGCCGGAAGCTTCAGCGCGCGAATGAATTCGATAAAATTGTTGAGAAATCTTCTCAACAGATATCCAGGCTTTTGAACCAGTCGGTAATGTTTTTTTCCGTAAAGGACGGGGAGCTTCAAAAACCGTGGGTTTACAGCGCGGACCCCGCCAATCCGCTGCCGGCGGAGTATTCCAGCGAGGAAGAATATGCGGTTGCGGTCTGGGTTTACCGCAACAGAAAGCCGGCCGGCATTTCAACGGACACTCTGCCGGGTGCAAAATCCCTGTATCTGCCCGTCAAGGGAAAAGATACGGTGCTGGCGGTCATCGGCATCCCGATGTGGAATGGGGAGAGAATGGAAGTTTTTGAACGTTCCCTTCTGGAAGGTATGATTTATGAAATTGCATTTGCGGTTGAAAAATACAATTTAAATGAAAAACAAAATCAGGCGTTGATGAAGGCGGAAAAGGAAAGGCTGCGCGCAAACCTTCTGCGGGCTATTTCGCATGATCTGCGCACTCCGCTTACCAGCATATCCGGCAATGCGAGCGTCCTTTTATCCGACGGGGCGCAAATTGATGAGGCGCAGACACATAAGCTTCTGGAAAATATTTACGAGGATTCCCTATGGCTGATCAATCTGGTGGAAAACATACTTGCCGTTACCAGAATTGACGACGGCCGGCTGAACATTGAGACGCAGCCGGAGCTGGTGCAGGATTTGATTACGGAAGCGCTGCTTCATACAGACAGGCACAGCAAGGAGCATCAGATCAGCACAGCGCTGGAAAATGATTTGCTGATGGTTCGGGTGGACGCCCATTTGATCATCCAGACAATTATCAACATAGTGAACAACGCAATCGTGTATACGCCGGTCGGTTCTCAGATTGTCATCCGCGCGTTTCGGCAGAAACAATGGGTGATCATTGAAATCTCAGATAACGGAAAAGGGATTCCGGAGAAAGACAAAAAACAGATATTCGATATGTTTTATACCGCAAACAATGAAATCGGCGACAGCAGAAGAGGGCTGGGCATCGGGCTTTCCCTGTGCAAATCGATCATCAATGCCCACGGCGGGGAAATTTACG
>DENA01000036.1:54498-56417 GCA_002359465.1 Ruminococcaceae bacterium UBA2656 | reverse complement strand
CTAGCCGTCTCCAAAAATCCGGACATTATTATTCTGGATTTGGGGCTTCCGGATGAGGATGGGATGGAGGTCATCCGGAAAATCCGGACATGGTCAAACCGTCCGATCATTGTGGTCAGCGCCAGAAGCGAAGATGAGGATAAAATCGACGCCCTTGACGCCGGAGCCGACGATTACCTTACAAAACCCTTCAGCGTGGAGGAACTTTTGGCGAGAATCCGCGTCGCTGTCCGGAAAATGCAGTATGACAGCCGCGCAGTAGAAGACGAGGCGTTCTTTGAGAATGGCGCTTTAAAAATAGATTATTCTGCCGCATCGGTTTTTGTGGGCGGGCAGGAGATCCACCTGACTCCCATTGAATATAAACTGCTGTGCCTTTTGGCGAAAAATGTCGGAAAAGTTCTGACGCATCATTATATCCTGACCCACGTCTGGCCGAATCCGGCGGAAGCGGATTCTTCGCTGGTCAGAGTGTTTATGGCAACGCTCAGAAAAAAAATTGAAGCAGATCCCTCCAAACCGGTTTATATNNCCATATCGGCATTGGCTACCGAATGAACCGGGTTCCGTAAGGCTTGAAGATAAGATAAAGATTACATTGTTGAAACATCTCCAGAATTTGGCAGTTTTTAGTTGATAAGAAGAATAAACAAAAGTATAATATAAAAAGATCTTGTGGTATATGGAGCAGCCATAATGGAATAACAAGCTTCAATTCATTATTAGAATCAGGAGGAAAAACAAATGAAAACCCGCGCAAACAGGACACTGTCACTTTTCTTGCTGTTTACCATCATATTCAGCATGGTAAGCCTGGGCAATGCAGCCCCTGCTGCTGCAGCAAGTACGGATTTTACGATTATGAACGGCGTATTGACAAAATACAATGGGTCAAAAAACTGTGTAACGATTCCAAGCACCGTCAAATCGATCGGGGAGCGGGCGTTTGAAGAGTGCACGGATATTATTGAAATTATCATTCCTAAAAGTGTTACTTCTATTGGAAGATATGCGTTTGAACAGTGCTCCGGCTTGACCAAAATCACGATTCCGGACAGTGTAACCAGTATTGGGAACTACGCGTTTGATCAGTGCACCAGCCTGAAAAGCGTTACGATTTCAAACAATGTAAAATCCATTGGAATCGGCACTTTTAATGAATGTGACAGCTTAACAAAAATTACCATTCCGGACAGTGTAACCACCATTGGAAAACAGGCGTTCAATGGATGTACCTCCCTGAAAAGCGCCGTCATTTCAAGCAGCGTGAAAACCATTGGGCTTGAGGCGTTTGAGGACTGCGATGAATTAACCATCAGCGGTTATAAAAATACGGCGATACAAACCTATGCAAACAAAAACAAGATTAATTTTAAATCGATTGGTTTGGGTACCTTCACGCTGGATACAAAGACGTATACCATGGCGCCCAGGAGCAGTTATACAATCGGCGCTAAATTGGTCGGAGGCAGCGGCCTGACGATTAAGGCCTATTCTTCAAAAAGCACAGTTGCCAAGGTGTCAAGGGTGAGCAGCAAGGAATATAAAGTGACCGGCTTAAAAGTCGGAACGGCCAATATTATGTTTGACATCTATGACAAGAATAATAAAAAACTTGCGCACACATATGTTAAAATAACGGTGAAAAGGGGCATAAACCCATCCGGCAGCGCATCAAAGCAGGTCGTGAAGTTCTAAGCCGAAACGGAAAAAGGAAAGGCTTATTTGAAGTAGTCTGGCTTGACAGAAATTTTATCCCATGATAATATTAAATCATATAAAAGCAATGGAGGTGAAAGCAATGAACCTTACCGCATTCAAAAACAGTTTGATCTGGAATAATATCGGTGAAGTTGCCGTCGTTTTAGGTAGCAAAACCCTCTCCGTGTATCAGTCTGCCCTTTTGAGGGTTGTTACCT
>DENA01000036.1:0-54390 GCA_002359465.1 Ruminococcaceae bacterium UBA2656 | reverse complement strand
AGATAACGAAATTTATTCCACCGCGTTTTTGTAATTGCTATAAACAGAAAGGAATGGTTTTAACCATGAAAATAGAATTGAATATGCTCCAACGGAATCTGGCGACGGTGCGGATGTGCGCGACACAATCGTTTGACGGCAATTTCCTGTTTGTGTTTGCCGGTTACGCTGTCCGGCTGGTACGGATGGCCATATTGATCGCCGTTTTCCGTTCNNCCCCCAACGAGGGGATGAGCTTTACGCAAATGCTGACCTATACGGTTCTGGCTTCCGCGCTGAGCGAGCAGCTTTATTTTGACACGCCGGCCACCACCGCCCTGTGGGAAGGCTCCATCGTCGGGCGTTTTACCCGTCCGGTTCCGGTTTTGAGCAATCTGGTCGCTGAAACAATCGGAAGATGGTTCCCTTCTCTGATTTTTTACACTGTTCCGGTCTGCGTGGCTGCCTCATTTTTTGGAGTGCGGCTATTACCGCTGAATACGGTGCGGGGGCTGCTGTTTATCGTAAGTTTACAGCTGAGCATCTCGCTCGGTTTTGCGGTGGATTTTATCTTTTCTTCTATTGCCATGCGGCTCAAAAACGGATGCTGGGCGGCGCTCGCCGTGCGGGAGGCGGTTACGGCTCTTTTTTCCGGTCTGCTGGTGCCGTTTGCCTTACTGCCCAAGGGCGTGGCGGATGTTTTGTCACTGCTCCCGTTCGGTTCGCTGGCCAGCGCTCCGCTTTCCATCTTCGTCGGTACGGGCGACCCCTTTCGGCTTATCGGATTTTCGCTGTTCTGGAACGTGGTGCTCTGGCCGACTTCCGTTGCTTTCTTTTGGAAGTCCAGAGACAAGATGATTTCGTACGGCGGCTGAATTTCAAAATTCAACGAGGAGGTGTCTCCATGATATTTCAATCTATCAAAATGATTTTTAAACTGTTGGGCAGGTCCGCAAAAATGGATTTGCTATGGCTCCTTCGCGACATGCGTTACTGCCTGCTTCAGATCTTTGCCGATTCTGTTGCCGCTCTGGCTTCTGTCAGCGCCGTTCTGCTGCTCAGCGCGCGCTTCGGCGGTATCGGCGGCATGACTTCCCGGGAAATTCTGTTCATGTGCGGTTACGCTGTGTTGATTGACGGAGTGCTGCTGGCGCTGTTCGGCGGCAGCAACGCAGTGCATATCAGCCGGATTATCGGCCGCGGTCAGCTTGACCACATGTTGATTCAGCCGGTTCCGCTATGGATGCAGCTTTTAACGGAGGGCTTTGTTCCTTTTTCCGGAAGCAGCAAGCTGATCTGCGGTGTTGTGCTGCTGGCGATTGCAATTTCGCAGCTCGGTCTTGCGGTAACGCCGCTTTGGCTGACCATGCTGGCGTTCAGTCAGCTTTGTTCGCTGGCAATTGTAGTTTCCTCGGTTTATATTGTTTCGTGCACCGCTTTTTTTGCGCCTGTTGCGGCGGAGGAAATCTCCATGGTGGTCA
This sequence comes from Ruminococcaceae bacterium UBA2656, assembly GCA_002359465.1. Taxonomy (GTDB): domain Bacteria; phylum Bacillota; class Clostridia; order Oscillospirales; family Acutalibacteraceae; genus Caproiciproducens. The sequence continues at coordinate 52,930 of DENA01000036.1, read as the reverse complement.
TGGAACTGTTCGGCGACATCAAGCTTTATCCGCTTGGCGGTCTTTCGGGCCGTGCCATGGCCGCATTCTGCACGATTGTTCCGGTTGGTCTGGCCGCATGGTTTCCGTCCAGCGTTCTGCTGGATAAAACACCGGCAGGACTGCCGTATACACTGACATTTATTATCGCGGCAATTCTGACAACGATTGCTGCTTATCTGTTTAAAAGGGGGATTCATCATTATGAAAAATCAGGATGCATTCGCTACACCGGCTTTGGCCATCGATGATGTTACCAAATTATATTCTCAGTGGCAGAGAACCGGTAAGATGAAAGATATTCTTAAAAATCTGGTGAGGCCGGAAAAGCGCGAAGTAAGGGCGCTGGACGGCATTGCCCTTCGTGTGGAAAAAGGCGACTTTGTGGCCTATGCCGGTGCGAATGGGGCGGGCAAGAGCACCACAATCAAAATTTTGTGCGGAATTTTACAGCCGACGTCCGGCTATGTTTCCGTATTGGGGCTTGACCCGGCGAAAGACAGGGTAAAGCTGATGAGCCGGATTGGTATTGTATTCGGCCAGCGTACCGAGCTGTGGTGGGATCATCCGGTAATTACCAGCTATGAGTGGAAAAAGACGGTCTGGAATATACCGGACAGCGTTTTTGAGAAGAATCTGCGTATGGTTACCGACCTGCTGGATCTTCAGGATATTCTGCACACGTTTTCCCGTGAGTTAAGCCTTGGGCAGCGGATGCGCGCAGACCTGGGCATGATGCTTCTGCATGACCCGGAGGTTATCTTCCTCGACGAACCGACACTTGGGCTGGATGTTCTGGCAAAGCGGCAGATGATTGATTTTCTGAAGCGATTAAATAGGGAAAGGGGGACCACCATTGTCGTCACAAGCCATGATATGGACGACCTGGAGGAAATGGCGCACCGGATTGTGCTGCTTTCCGCCGGAAAAATCGCTTTTGACGGAAATTTTGATGAGCTGCGCGAGGCGCAGGGCGCCATTGGTCGTATCAAAGTCGCAACGGAATCCGTGATTCCCTGTCATTTCAATTGCATGAAGTATGTTTCTTCGGAAGCAAATGTGCACGAATACGCATTCGACAGTGAGGCAACGCCCATTCGCACCATTCTAGCTGAGCTTTCCGGCATGCCGGGCGTACAAAACGTGGAAATCAAAAAGGCTCCGATTGAGGAGATCATAGCGGCCCTGTATCAAAGCTGGAGAAAACAGAGATAATGATTCCGCTTAGTTGGGCACCCCTTCGGGGGTGCTTTTTTACTTCCTTTGTATTTTCCCTTGAAGGCGAGGGAACACGAAATGACTTTATGACCGGATTGGAATACAGCAGGAAAACTGTTTAGGGTTCGGGGGAAATGCCAAAAGGGAAAGGAAAATTTTTAAATATTTGCAACCTGATTTTTACATTGAAGACTTATATTAATGACAGTGCAAGACAAAGCAAAGGCTGCTACAGATTTTTACGCAGGGAAAAATACGGAAAAGAGGAAATGTATGTCGGAAATTTATTTGCAGAATGTCACGAAAATATATGACCCAAAAAAAACATGTTTTGGAAAATTTGAATCTTGCAGTAAAGGATGGGTCCTTTACCGTTTTGCTGGGTCCCTCAGGGTGTGGGAAAACGACCATGCTCCAGATTATTGCAGGGCTTGAAAATGTTACACAGGGCAGAGTGTACATCGGCGATGAAGAAGTAACCGGAAAAGACCCTGCAAAGCGGGGCGTTGCCATGGTATTTCAAAATTATGCGATTTATCCGCATATGAACGTCAGGGAAAACATTGAGTTTGGTCTGAAAAATATGGGGATGGTACAGCAAAAACGACGTGAAATATCTGAAAATGTTCTGAACATGGTCGGATTGGGAAGCGAATCGGCGGATATCTCTTAAGCCTGATATGATAAAATTTCAATTGCATAGTATAGGCTGTCTGTATACGATTTTAAAACCGTATGCAGACAGCCTTTCGTATTTACAGCACAGCAAATTCTCACGGGGAATAGCTGATGAAACTACGTGATTATCAATACGCAAAAAATTAATTCTATCGAATATGATGATTGCAATTCCTGTATTCATTATTATTGCGATGATGGCAAGAGATGTGATGATCGCGGTGTGGCCGGGAAGCGACTGAACAAAATCCACACAGGCCTCCACCTTGGGGAGCATGCTGCCCGGAGCAAACTGTCCTTCCTCCCCATATATCTGATGAAAAGCTCACTCTGAAGACACTGTCGCGTGTTTTCTATTTGAGTAAATCTTCCATCAGCCTTTATGTCAATCAGATGTCGGGCCTGTCCTTTTTAAGTTAGACATAAAGTTCATTGAAACCATTCAATAAATTCTATGGGATTTTTACATTTTACCAGTTGGTTTACCTTATCTTTGTCGCAAAGAATCTGAATAATGCCATTATAAATTTTCATGAAGGATTTTCGGTCGGCTTTATTTATGGCAATCATAAATACACATTGGATGACATGATTGTCCCAATGAATGCCGTTTTCATTTACGAGTACGCAGAACATGGTTCTTTTCGCTTCCAGCTCAATTGCGTGCGGAATGGCAAAGGTGTCGAAGAAGCAGGTGGAGGACATGGCCTCGCGTTTTAATACGGATTCGGTAAAACCGGGTTGAGCCAACCCAAACTTTTCCACTTTCTTTCCCAAAAACCGTATGACTTCCTCTTTATTGGAAAACTCCAGATTACGAAAAAACAGATCCTTGTGAAAATAGCTGAGCAGCAGACTTTGGCCTTTTTTTGAGGAAATCGCACGCAGACATTCCTGAATGGCTTCATCGATTTTATACCGATCCTGCATGGTGTAAAAAGGAGAGATTGTAACAACCTTTTTCCCGATTCCCGGCAGTGGAACCGTGGATAAAATCAGGTCTGCGTCGCTTTCCAGGCTGCGTTGGGAAAGAGAAGTAACCACGTTGGTAATTTCGATGGTTTCGGAATAATTCTCCTTTAATTTTTCGATTAAGTTTGCGGCAATGCGATGGTACTGATTGCAGAGCAGGAGAACGCGCACCTTATCGGTGGAAGCCGTGGAATTTTCAATCGCAAATCCAATATGGATACTGATAAATCCAATTTCCTCATCAATGACACGGATCTGGAATCTGTCCTCAATTTCTTTTGCAATATAGACGGCCACATCGTAAATAAAAGGACAGTTGGACTTCACATTTTCTGTGATATAGCTGCTGACGTACTGATGATTTTTTGCTCTTCTGATCAGGGCGTCCACATGCAGAATAAAGTTATATAGAAAATGATCATAATTGATGTTCAACATATAGTAACGAAAGGTTTTCTGAAGGATTATATTAATTTCCTTCTCAAAGTCTTCGCTTATGGCTCTGTCAAATTGGCCGATATGCTTTACCAGCTGGTCCGGCTTGATCTGCCCCATAATCAGTACCCCGATATACTGAATGTCCGCTTCCTGAAAGTCGATGGAACAGTGAGAAGCAAATTGGCTGCAGATATCCTTTGCAATATGGTATTCTGTGCTGCTTTCGGGCAATTTGGCGCTGAAAGCGTCCAGCGAATAGGCCTTCTGCATGCGCGAAAGGGTAATCAGGATATTAATAATCAGGTTAGTGGCGTAGCATTCTTCAACATAGCAATTATACCGCTCAATTGTTTTCAAAATAATGTCGCGGATGGATACGATATTCAGCCCTTCAAAGTAGGAAGAACAGCTTTCTATGTTCAGAAAAATGGGGTTGATTTCTTCATAAATTAAGTCGCGAATCAGTGTGCGCTTGTCCATTTCCGAACCGGCTATGCTGATTTGGCCGTTCTTTTTTTCAAGGCTCAGATTACTGCGTTTCAGCCTCTTTTGGACAAGGTTTAGCCTGCGGTTCAACGTGGACACGCTCATATAAAGAGAATCGGCCAGCTCATCAATTCGATAAGAGGAATCCTCCAAAATCAGCTTTTTTAATAATGCCTCCTGGTCATTCCCTTCCTGCCGAAAGTCCTGGAAAATGTCCAAGACGGAAAAACTGTCGCGGTCCAGCTGATATCCGCGGTTAGTGGACAAAACAATCTTTTTGTCTGCCGTTTCGTTGATTTCCCTGATTTCCGTCTGCAAAGTGCGCAGTGAAATATTCAGCTGGTCGCAGAGACTTTTTCCGGTTAAAACCTCAGCCTGGTTGGATAAGATCAGCAGTATATTTTTTTGTCTTGGTGTTAACGAATACATTGCGTCTTCCCTCCCCATATGATTTCCATGGATTTTCGGGCAACCCGTGACAGAACTCCGGCTACCACTTGTGTTTTAACCTGGAAATAACCTTTAACATACCTATTTATTATAATAATATTTTTGGTCGGCGAGTTCAATTTACTTTTTGCGGGGCATTGCGAAATTAATAATTTGAGAAGTGGCCGCTCTCTCGATATAATAACGTTGTACTAAATAGACAGAACACAAAGCAAGGAAGGAAGGTTATTGGTGAAAAAAGAAGATATACAGGCCATGGCGTTTATGATAATTTCCTATGCGGGAAGCGCGTTTGATCACTTTTACAAATCAATTGAATGCGCGCGTAAAGGCAAGTTTGACAATGCAGAGGATGAAATGGCATTGGGAAGGGAGGATCTGAAAAAGGCTCACGAATCACAGACAGATATGCTTAGTGCCGAGACGAAAAATGAAGACATTCCGTTCAGTATGATTATAACCCATGCGCAGGATCATCTGACGATGGCGATTTTGACGGAACGGATGGCACAGGAGTTTGTATGTCTGTACAAAGAGAGAGGAGAGGATAGAAAAAATGGATAAGGACCGTTTTTTGTGGGGCAGCGCCACTGCCGCCTATCAATGCGAAGGTGCATGGAGTGAAGACGGCAAGGGTATGGGCGAGTGGGATACTTTCTGTCACAGTGAAAAAAACAATGTAAATCCGGTTACCGGCGATGTTTCCTGCGACCATTACCACCGCTATGAAGAAGATATTCGTATGATGGCGGAGGGAAATCAAAATACATACCGGTTTTCCATTGCATGGTCGCGCATTATTCCCGATGGAACCGGGGCAGTAAATCAAAAGGGAATTGACCATTACAATAAGGTCATTGATACCTGCCTCAATTATAATATTGTTCCCAATGCAACATTGTTTCACTATGATCTGCCGGATGCTCTCGCAAAAAAAGGCGGTTGGGAAAACCGCGGGACAGTGGACGCTTATGCGGCTTATGCGAAGGCCTGTTTTGAAGCCTTTGGGGACCGGGTGCCGCTGTGGACGACCGTTAACGAGCCGAGCTATTACACTCACTGCGCCTACGCGGCGGGCAATTATCCCCCCAATATTCAGAATTTCAGCCGCCGTTCTCGTGCGGCATATTACTTGCTGCTGGCCAGTGCGCGGGCGGTGGCGGCGTACCACGAAAAAAAGTACGCTGGCCAGATTGGGCTGGTGCACGACGCTTATCCGATTGAGACGGAAGAAAATGATGAAGCAAATAGAAAAGCCGGGTACAATGCAGAACTGTTCTTCAACAAATGGGTCACCGACTGCTGTCTGAAGGGCTTTTTCTCGGATGATTTAATCGAAAAGCTGATAGAATGCGATATTGATCTGTCTTTCCGTGAAAAAGGTGACGACTTAATCTTCCACAAGGGCACGGTTGATTTTTTGGGCTTGAATATTTATGACCGGCAGTATGTGAAACCGTATCAGGGCGGAAAAACGGAAATCAGAATGAATAACCGCGGAAAAGACAACAAGGTACGGGCGGGTATGCGTATCAGGAACTGGTTTGAAACGGCTTATGACGAAAATGTGCAAAAAAACGAGTGGGGAATGGAGATCTATCCCAAGTGCATTTACAATGAGCTGACGGAGATCAAACGGCAGTACGGCGATATCCCGCTCTATATCACGGAGAACGGAGTAGGGCTGTATGAAAGTCCCGATCGGACGGGGACGGTTCAGGACGACGCGCGAATCGCCTATCTTTCCGGATGCATAGATTATATGCTGAAAGCGAAAGAAGAGGGAGTGAATGTCCGGGGATATTATGTTTGGTCCTCTTTGGATCTGTACAGTTGGATCAACGGATACGAAAAGCGGTACGGGCTTGTCTATGTTGACTATGACAATGGCAACGGGCGAGTACCCAAAAAGAGCTATTATTGGTACAGGGATTTGATAGAGAAATACAGCAATCATAATGAGGAGGAGTAAAAAATGAGTTCTTCAGAAGGAAAATTTACTCAGGCGATCGAAAAGCACCTTTTGCCATTAGCAAATAAGATACAGCGGCAAAAATATTTGCAGGCGCTGCAAAATGCGTTTTTAACGTTCATGCCCCTGACGATTATAGGCAGCCTTGCCACCATTATCATTTCGCCGTTTTACGATTATACAACCATGTCCCAAACGGCCTCCAGCTATGCATTTTTTAAGGCATGGGGCGTTTTTGTCGAAAATTACGGGGGTCCGTTTGCGCTGCTGAATGCGGCAACGCTGGGAAGCATCAGCCTGTACACGGCAATGGGCTGCTCGTATTTTTTAGCAAGACATTATAAAATTAATACAATTATATCCCCTATTCTAACCATCGTCACGTTTTTGCTTTTGGATTCCTCTTCGGTGGACGGAGGGTTTTCGACGGCGTTTTTCGGTGGGGAAGGCCTTTTCGCCGCAATTTTGATTGCGATTTTTGTAACGGAATTTTACAGATTTCTCATTACGAAAAAGATCGGCGATATCAGTTTGCCGGAAAGCGCGCCTCCGGTGCTGAGACAGTCTTTTTCTTCGCTGTTCCCGATTGGGATTGTAGCGCTTTCCGCCACGGCATTGACATACGTGTTTCATTATGTGGTACAAATACCTTTTCCACAGGCTATTTTAAATTGTTTCCATCCGCTGGTCGTTGCGACGGATAACGTGTTCGGCGCCGGCCTCTGCGCTTTGCTGGCGCAATTCTGCTGGTGGTTCGGCATTCACGACACCGCAGTAACTTCCATCATGGAGCCGTTTTTGATGAGCAACTACGCCATCAACGCAAAAATGTTTGCAGCGGGAACACCGGCTGCACAGCTTCCGCATATTTTCACGGAGCCGTTTTTCTGGAACTTTGTCACCATCGGCGGATCCGGTGCAACGCTGGCTCTTGTCCTTCTGCTCGTCCGAAGCCGTTCCAAACACCTCAAGACCGTCGGCAGGCTTGGATTGATTCCAGCTTTCTTTAACATTAATGAACCGGTGCTGTTTGGGCTTCCCGTCATCTTAAATCCTCTCTTTTTAGTGCCGTTTGTGTTGGCCGAAGTGTTTAACAGCGTCGCGACCTATTTGGTCATGGCGGCAAACCTGGTCAATAAACCCTATATTTATCCCGGCTGGAATATTCCCACTCCGATTCAGCAGTTCCTTGCCACAATGGACTGGAGAGCGGCAGTATGGGCGATCCTTCTGGTCGTTCTCGACGGCGTCATTTATTATCCGTTCGTAAAAGTCTTTGAGAACCAGAAACTTGCAGAAGAAAATGAAGCGGATTCCATGACACAGGGGGCTTCCGCGCCGGCGAAAGCGTCTGAAAAATGAAAGGATAAGGTATCTGTTTATGAGAATTATATTGGTTTGCAACGCCGGAATGAGTACGGGGATTATGCAGCTCAAGCTGCAGGAGCAAAGCAAGCTCCATCGCGTTGATTCGGACATTGAAGCAATCGCAATGGCTGACCTCGAAGAAAATCTGGACGGAACCGACGCGATTTTGCTGGGACCCCAGGTGCGTTTTGCGCTGAACGACATCGTGAAAATGGTCAATAACAGCATACCGGTTATTGCGATAGATATTCAGGATTTTGGCCTTATGCGTGCGGATCACGTCTGGAAAGTGGCCATGGAGGCCATCGAAAAATCGAAAAACGGCAAATAACAGCAGAAGGAGCACGATTGTGAAGCAATTCAGGTATAAGATTAAGGATGCGCTGGGAATCCATGCACGCCCGGCAGGGCAGCTTGTGCAGGAGGCTCAAAAATATAATTCGGAAATCATGATTGAAAAGAAGGGGCAGACTGCCAATCTGAAAAAGATTCTGATGCTGATGGGTCTGAACGTCAAGTGCGGAGATGACATTTCTGTCTCAGTGTCCGGTACTGACGAGGATAAGGCGGCGCCTGAGCTGGAAGCATTTTTTAAGTCTCATTTTTAATAGCTGTGTAAGGTGAGAGGCGGAAGTACCGGATGTTTTGCGCAGAAAAGTGCATCTGGCGTTTCTGTGTACGGGGAGACCGAAAAAGGCATGAGATCGATTTTCGACTCATGCCTTTTTTACATCCAAACTTCGGGAGTGGATTGAAATTCCCGGTACATGTACAGGCGTTTGGGAGAAATTATCGGCAAAACAGGAGCAATAATGTCCTGCTCATAATGAAATGGCCATTGTTATATTATAGTAATATACAATAAAAAATATATTTAAAATATAAGTCTATAAATTTTTTATAGGTCTAGTTTAGCATTTTACAATTAAAAATAACAAAATAAAGTGCTTTTTACAGTAAATTATACAAAATAGACACAGAAAATTTAAAGGTTTTTACGATAGATATTTACTGTAAAGTATGGTAAAATATCGGAAATATATAAAATATTGTATATTCCATGAATAGTAATCATAAAATTCTGTTTTTTGTGGGGTAAATTATGCTGGAAAATAAACTGATGCAGAGAGTAGGTATTGTTACTACTAAACTGGCAAGCAAATTTTTCTCCATGGAAGTGGATGATCGAATTGAAATAATTGATGATCTTTCCAAGGAATTTGCTACTTCGCGCGGTACAGTGCAAACAGCGTTGTCGATTTTGCAGGAGGAAAAAGCAGTCCAGCTTTTATCACGCGGTCAGTTGGGAACCTACATTGTTGAAATTGACCGTTTAAAATTGCTTGAGATTGCAGGCTTTAAAACCATGGTCGGTGTGATGCCTCTGCCTTATTCCAAGAAATATGAAGGACTTGCTACGGGTATCTGCGCAACATTTGAGAAAAGCGGATTAAACGCTGCGCTTGCTTTTATGAGAGGCTCCAATAACCGACTAAAGGGTTTGCAGGAAAACCGTTATGATTTTGCGGTGATTTCCCAATTGACCGCACAGTACTATATAGACCGCGGAGAAAATATTCAGGTTGTGGAGAATTTCGGCAAGTTTTCTTATGTTGGAAGGCACGTCCTTTTACTGCGGGAAGATGACCCTTGCCGGGAATCTGATGAGTTTGATGGTTATAAAGTAGGAATTGATAGTTCCTCTATTGATCAGAAGACATTGACCGCTGATTTTTTTGAAGGGAAGAAGGTTGATTATATTCCATTGATCTACAGCCAGATCGTTCCATTCCTGCGGCTTGGTAAAATCGACGCGGCTGTGTGGAATCTGGATGATATTGATTTGGTTGGAAATCATCTCAGCTACCGCTCCTTGGACAACAGGAGGCTGAATATTGTTGATACGGAAGCAGTGATTGTCTGCTTAAAAGAAAATGAGATTGCTTATCAGATTTTAAAACGAATGTTAAATCGTCAGGAAGTTTTGCAATACCAAAAAGAGGTCCTTGACGGAAAGCTAATGCCAAGATATTGATAAAGAAAGGATATAGAAATGACTTTAAACGACCGCCTGAATATTTTACGCGATTCCGGAACTCTGTCGCAAAAGAATTATGACAATGTGCTTAAAGTGATTGAATATTTCAATAATAAGTATTCAATCGTGCTTACAGAAGCAAATGCATCTGCTTTTATTACGCATTTGTGCATGGCTCTTGAGAGAATCGATAAAGGAGAACAAGTCGAACCGTTAGATCAGGAAGTTTACGAAGCGGCATCTCAGGAGCCTACTTTTGAAAAAGCTTCAGCCTGCTGCCGGGATATCCGTGAGATTTTACCTCAGCTTCCAGATGTCGAGGTGGAATATATCTGTGCCCATGTCGGCGTGATGCTGGCAAAAATTTAGAGCAATGGTAATGGATAAGGATAAAGGAGGAAATTTGCATTTTAGAGAAATTATTGGCTAATCAACAGTAATTCCGGTTAAATAAGAAGAGGAGGAAATTTATATCAAAATAGTAATGTGTATCGGCTGAAAATACAAAAAAATGTATATTAAGGAGATAATAGAAATGGTAAAAATAGCTATCGGTGGGCAGCTAAACAAAAATCAAATCAAAGAAGAGATATTAAAAAACAGTGTTGGCGTTGAGGCGGAAATTTTTACGGATATTGATGCCGCTACAAAGGTTAAAAAAGGTGAGTATGATTACTATGTCGGTGCATGCCAAAGTGGAGCTGGCGGCGCATTAGGTATGGCATATGCATTGATTGGAAGAGATAAATGTGCCACAATTGCAATGGCTGGAATTAGTCCTAAATTTGATAAGGTAAAAGCCGCTGTTGAAAAGGGAGCGAAAGCATTTGGTTTTACCAATGACCAAGTGGATAATGCGATTCCAATGTTGATGAAAGCGTTAAATTTATCAAATAAGGATTGAGTAGTTGTATAATATACAAAAAAATATAAATTAGAGGGTAAAAGGAGAAAAAAAGATGGGGAGCATGACGATTTTAAAGATTATTATTTTTTCAATTATGAGTGGATACGCTACTTTTCTGGCCAATAAAATGATTGCGGTTTATCATGATGGATTAAGACCGATTTTACCGGAGTTTATGAATGGGCATATGAGCAGAGGGGAATTAGCTGCAATTTCCTTTTCGATTAGTATTGGTTTTATAACGGGGTTTGCTTTACCCATAACAATTGCTACTGGGGTAATTGTCGTTCATATCATTCTGTTAACCGATGATATTATTGGTGTTTCTATAAAAAATACGGTTTTGGCCGTACTGATAGGAGCTTTATGGGGAGCGATTGTTCCCATTACTTTAGATGCAATCGTTTCGCTTTTTGCGAAGTTGCCAGTGAATTTCCTAGATGTATTAGCCGATGTTGGCGACCCAATTGTATATGCGTTTGTCGCATTTCCTGCAATTGCTGTTGCAATTCAATTTGGAAAAAAGCAGGGAATAATAACATTTGTTTTTTCTCTGTTAGCAAGAGTATTTATACAATTTGTGAATCCTGTAAAGCTGAATGGCATTGAGGTTTCATTGAGCCCAGAAGGAATTGCAATGCTTGCCGGAATGATATGCTTACTGTTTTTTGCTTCCAGAGACCGTACAGCTGCGGGAGACGACACAACCTCAAGCATGTTCGAAGAAAATGCCAAAAGAATACGTGGCAACATGAAGTATTTGATTCCTATGGGAATGATTATTGCAGTAGCAGCATCTTACTATTGGATTGCGGGAGAGCCTATTGCTGCTTCTTTAATCGGTAAAAAGGAATATATGTCTGCTGCGCTGGTCGCTTTTGTTCAAGCACTTGCTTTTCTGCCCCTGATTATTACTACTTCACTTGTCAGCGGTGTATATGGGACAAATGGATGGTGTGATTGGCTGATAGGCTTAGGATATATTTCCGGAAACCCGTTTATAGGCGGTGCTTTAGGTGCTGCAGGAATGGCAGTTGAAGTCACAAGCTTAGGAAAAATTGGAAAATTCTTAAATCGGTTTTCATCTTTAAAATTAGCGGGTGATAATATCCGGACAGCAATGGTTCAGATATTAGAAATAGCGCTGCTTATTGGTGGCGTAAATGCTGGTAATAAAATTTGGGAAGGGACGGGACTGTTTGCAGTAGTTGGTCTGTATATCCTAAACGAAGTGCTAGGACGTCCCGTCATGCGGATGGCTGCCGCACCATTAGCAGCTATTTTAGTTGGAATCCTGGCGAACATATTAGCTGTTTTTGGAATCATCTTTTAATTTAAGATACAAAAATAATGAAAGTTAAATTAGATATCTTTGGAGAAAGTGAACTGATATTCGCATCCTGAGGAAATCCATTTTGGATGCAAAAACAATTGAAAGGTGAATTATCCAGGCATGTTTTTAAATAAGACAATCGAAAGAAATAGTGCTTTGGTGGAAACGGCAATCCGTTTTCACCAAAGGGGCACCCTTTTACCGGATACTTATATAGTGGATCTGGACGCATTGCTGTCAAACGCTGCGCTTATGAAAAATATTGCGGGAAAAAATGACATTCATCTGTATTTCATGCTGAAGCAGCTTGGAAGAAATCCCGTCATTGCACGGGAGCTTATGAATATGGGATTTGACGGCGTAGTCGCCGTTGATTTCAGAGAGGCAATGACGATGATCGACGCAGGGGTCAAACTCGGGAATGTTGGACATCTGGTGCAACTTCCCAAAGCGTCCCTGAAAGCAGTTTTGGCCGCAAAGCCAGAGGTAGTAACGGTGTTCTCACTGGAAAAAGCAAGGGAAATAAGTGAAGTATGCCGAGAAATGAATTTAGAGCAAAAATTATTGCTCCGGATTCTGGATGACGCTGACTTCTGTTATTCTGGACAATGCGGGGGGGTCTCCCTTGAGGAACTTCCATCTGCTGCAACGGAAATTGGAAAACTCGCAAACGTTCAAATTGTCGGGTTGACATCTTTTCCGTGTTTTACATATCAAAAATCAACGGAAAGGATTGAACCCACGTCCAACGTTGGAACTCTGCAGAAGGCAGAGAAGCTTCTAAAAGGGATAGGTGTAGAAATTGAACAGATGAACATGCCAAGCGCGACCTGCTGCGCGAGTATCCCGCTGATCCGGCAGTTGGGAGGCACTCATGGGGAGCCGGGACATGGCTTAATTGGGACCACGCCGCTGCATGAAGCGGTAAATTGTCCGGAAATTCCTGCCATGGTGTATCTGACTGAGGTGTCTCATAATTTCAAGGGCCGGGCTTATTGTTACGGAGGCGGTCATTACCGCCGTTCACATGTGGAAAACGCGCTGGTAGGCTCCTTGGAGCAAGGCAGAGTCCTGCATGTAACCCCGCCGACTGAGGAAAGCATCGACTATTATTTTGAATTGGGTGAATCGGCGCAAGTTTCCGAAAGTGTTGTGATGGCGTTTCGCACCCAAATTTTCGTCACCCGCAGTCAGGTCGCATTGGTGAAGGGTGTTTCAAAGGGCTCTCCGGAAATTGTCGGAGTCTATACCGCGCTTGGAAAGAGACTTCTGTAAAGAAGCATTTCCATATAGAAAGGATACTGCTTTGAAAAAGTTTATGATTATTGTGCTCGATGGGTTCGGAGTAGGGCAAATGGAAGATGTGCCTCAAGTGCGCCCACAGGATATGGGTGCAAATACCTGGCTCCATATTCTGAAAGCAAAACCCGATTTACGGCTCCCAACACTCGAAAAGCTTGGCCTCATGAATATTGTGAATTTTGAAACGTCTACGATGAATTTTCAGGCCAACGCAACGTTCGGAAAAGCAAAGCTGATGCACGACGGAGCGGATACTTTTTTCGGGCATCAGGAGATCGTTGGGACAAAACCTCAAAGGCCGTTCGGTGAACCTATTAAAAATCGGATCGATCTCATTAATCAGACCTTAATTCAACATGGCTATCACACCGAATTTTATCAGGGCGATAAGGAGCGCATGTTAATCGTTGAAAATGCACTTACAGTTGCCGATAATGTGGAGTGCGACCCCGGTCAGGCATTCAATGTAACCGCCGCTATAGATGGTATTCCCTTTGAGGAAGAACTGAAAATCGGAAAATTGGTGCGCTCAGTCTCCCGTGTTCCGCGTGTGATTACTTTTGGCGGAAGGGGGATCACAATTGACGATATTCTTTCCGCCGTAGAGGAACATGACGGTGGATATATTGGGGTGAACGCACCAAAATCCGGTGTATATAACAAAGACTACCATTGCATACATCTTGGTTTTGGTGTGGATCCAGAGGTACAGGTTCCTACGATTCTGGGCCGTGAGGGTTTTCCCGTCTTGTTGCTGGGAAAAGCGGCGGACGTGATACAAAATCCGTTTGGCAAGAGTATTTCAATGGTAGAAACTTCCCGGGTGCTGCACAAAATGATTGAAATTGCGGAGCAGATGCAAACGGGATTTATTTGTTGCAACGTGCAGGAAACCGATCTTGCGGGACATCAGGAGAATGTGGAAAAATATGCGGACGTTCTCCGCACAGCGGATTCCTTGATCGGAGAATTAATAAAAACGATGAACCGGGAAGATGTCCTGATAGTGATGGCCGATCATGGAAATGACCCAACCATTGGGCATCCGCATCACACACGGGAATATGTGCCTCTCATGATTTATGGTGAAAAAGTGCGCCCTTGTGAAATCGGCGAGCGCAATACGCTTTCAGATGTCGGCGCAACAGCCGCTGAATATTTTGGCGTAAATTTGCCGGAAAACGGGAAAAGCTTTCTACATAAAATATTATCCTGAGAAACTTCCCGGAGAGTTGTTCTTAGCGGCCAATGGCGCTGGTAAGAAGGTCAGGTATCAGTTTATCATCAATAAAATAATAAGGAGCCAAATACTTTGACACAATTTCAATATATTGTTCAGGATCCGGAGGGACTGCATGCGAGGCCTGCGGGAAAGCTCGCCAAATTTGCACAGGAATGCAGTTCTGAAATAATTATTTCCTTGAATGGAAAAACCGCAAATACAAAACGCCTTTTTGCAATCTTAGGTCTGGGTGTGAAGCAGGGAGATAAAATTACCGTTCAGGTTCAAGGAGATAAAGAATTATCCGATTGTAAGCGATTAGAAGAATTTTGTAAAGATTTCATTTAAAATATTTGTCGAGAAAAGGTACTTTACGCAGACGTAAAGTGCCTTTTCTCTATGTCTGTCAATCTGCATTTTACTGTACTTAAACAGGTGAAGAGATGGACAGACAGTAAATATTTGAACACAGTAAAAATTTAGACCTGGCCTCAGACACTTCCGCCGATATAGATCATGAATACAAGGTGTTTTTTTCGAGAAAAAGGTCAATGGCGAAAGAATAACTCAGAAGAAATTTTATCTGAGGGTCATCAAGGTCGATTCCGGAAATCTGCATAATCTTCTGTCGTCTGTAATTCAGCGTATTACGGTGCAGAAAGAGAAGCTCTGCCGTCTTGTTCTGATTGAAGCCGGTAAGCGTATAAGTGCGCAGGGTTTCATACAGCTTTGTGTCCTTCTGGCGGTCATATTCCCTGAGAAGGGGGAGTGACGGATGACAGTAGTGCATGAGCCGCAGTTCTTCGGGCAGATGATCCAGTATATCAAAAAACGCGTAATCCTCATAGCTGTGTATCAGGCCGTCCGCATCCATCCTCTGTGAAAGAATCACGGCCTTTTCCGCCTGACGGTAATATTCCGGAAATTTTGTCGGATCGGAAAAGGAATTGCTGATGCCGGCTAAAAGGTAGTCCTGCGTACACAGCGTTTTGAGAAGCTCCAACTGTTCCGGGGGAATCGTTCGGTCTTTTTTCACTCCGATGATCAATACAATTGATTTCTGGTATACGATACTCTGCTCGACCTGAAAGATATTTTCAAGCTGGGGCTGAATGGACGCGGCCAGACTGACTTCACCGTGGTAATAAAGCGGCTTGACCGTCAGAACACGCATATAGGGAGGAAATGTGAGTTCACTGACATGAATGCGGGTAGCCGCCTGCTTTTCCGAAATCCCATTTAACATGTCTGTCAGCATTTCGCCGTAAAGGTGTGAGTGCAGGGTGATTTTGTTCTGATGCTTCAGCGTCGTTTCCGTCAGCGTTCTGCTGACGATGGACAGCATCTCATAGCTGTCCGCGCCAAATTCGCTGTCAGGCTGAATCATGAAGATATAACCGAAAAGCGTGTCGTTTCTTGTGATTTTGCTGCAAAGGTAAAAAAGCTGCATCTCTTCACAGACACGGACATATGGGTCGGAACCCGGCTGATTTCCCTTTTCCCGCCGAAGTTTTCGGATGTGTTCCATGAATTCCGTTGGGCAGTAGCCTTGTTTCACGCTCTGTACCCAAAGAGGGTCCTGAAGCCGGAAAGGGGCCGAGTTTGCCAGAATTTTGCCGCTCATGTCAATAATCACGATAGAGCTCCCGGCGCGGTCGGCAATATCGCTCAGGATGCCGGAAACCCCTTTTCCGTCCAGAATCATGTGCAGCATGGATGAATACAGGGCCTGCATCCGGTAAGCCCTGTTCAGGACATCGTTTGCAAGGGTCACGGCGGTCTGATAACAGTCGGATTCGATCTGCGCGGAGTTGACAAAACGCCTGCGCACTTCATCGGAAGCACATTCGACGTAAATAAGATTCTGCGGAACAGTGCCTTTTAAGCAGGTTGCATCACGCACAAAGTACAGAACATCGTTTTTGCATTTGCTCAGATAAGATTCGGGAGTTATCTCTTTTAGCTCATAAATTTGTGAATTGTTACCAATTGTTATTTGCTCTGCTTTTAATTTTCCAGATAATATCGCGATCATTTTACTGAACAGCAATTCTATCACCTCAACTATATTTTAGTCATCAGGCACAAAAAAGGCAAGTGTTTTGTAAGAGGGGTCCATATCTTTTGCCCGTGAGGTATGTTATATTATTAACAGGGATGTTACTGGTGCAAAAGTATTTTGATAAAAAAGTCAAATTTTGAGCAAGAAAGGACTGATTTCATGAAGTACACCAAGCTTTTTGAAAAAGGGAAAATCGGAAAACTTGAACTGAAAAACAGAATCGTCATGCCTGCGATGGGGACCGGGTTTGCATCCTCCACGGGAGAAGCATCCGACGAAATTATCCGGTATTATGCCGACCGGGCAAAGGGCGGATGCGGACTGATTATTACCGAAATCTGCCGGATAGACGAGGAGACGGGCATCGGCACGAGCAACCAGCTGTGTGCGACGGATTCCAAGCACATTCCCCGCCTTGTCCGGCTGGCGGAGGCGGTGCATGCGTACGACACGAAGATTTTCCTTCAGCTTCACCATCCGGGAAATGAGACGATGGGCAGGCTTTTGCACGGAAAGCAAATTGTTGCCCCCTCTCCGGTAATGTGCAGGATTATCGGCGAAATGCCGCGGGAACTCACCACGGAGGAAGTCACGGCAATGGCGCAGAAATTTGTGAAGGGCGCTGTGATCGCCAAGACCGCGGGATTTGACGGAGTGGAGGTCCACGCCGCCCACGGATATCTGGTCAACCAGTTTTTAAGCCCGCACACCAACAAGCGCACAGATAAATACGGCGGAGATTTCTTCAATCGTATGCGTTTTATTACCGAGATTATCGTCGGCATCCGTTTTGCCTGCGGCCCCGATTTTTCGGTCTGCGTCCGTATCGACGGCAGCGAATTCATTGAAGACGGCCTCGATGAAAAGGAGTGCATTCATATTGCAAGATACCTTGAAAGTCTGGGAATTGCCTGCCTGAATGTGAGCTGCGGAACATATGAGTCCGGCGCAACCATTATTGAACCGTCCTGCTTTGCGGAGGGCTGGAAAAAGCACCTGGCAAAAAACATCAAAGCGAATGTAAAAATTCCGGTAATCGCCGTCAACACGATCAAACATCCGGACTTTGCCGAAGCACTTCTGGAAGAGGGGGTCTCCGACTTTGTGGGTGTCGCGCGCGGCCAGCTCGCCGACGCCGAGTGGGCCAATAAGGCAAAACGCGGAGAAGACGTCCTGATCCGTAAATGCATTGGCTGCATGAATTGCTTCCTTGTGGCAAATCAGGGCAGACCGATCGAATGCACGGTCAACCCGATTCTCGGGCGGGAGTTGACCCACGGGGACGACAAGCTTGTGAAAGATGGAAACGGGCGCACAGTGGCCGTGGTCGGCGGCGGTCCGGGCGGCATGCAGGCCGCACTGGTGCTGGCTAAGAGAGGGTTCAAAACGGTGCTGTTTGAAAAAAGCGACAGGCTTGGAGGAACCATTAAATTCGGTTCCGTACCTCCTCACAAGGAATTATTGGCTGAACTGATCGACACACAGGAAGCGGAACTCAAAAAATGGGGCGTGGATGTGCGTCTGAATACACAGGGCACCGTGGAAGAGTGCAGGAAAATCGGCGCGTGCGGAGTATTCCTTGCACAGGGCGGAAACCCGATTGTTCCCAAAATCCCCGGCGTCGAAAAAGCTGTTCTGGCGGAGCAGGTTTTGTCCGGAGAAGTAAAACTCAGCGGGAAAAACATCGCTGTTATCGGAGGCGGCGTCACAGGTCTGGAAACAGCCGAATATCTGAGCCCGGACAATCAGGTTGCCGTGGTAGAGATGATGAACGCCGTTGGCACCACCCTTTATCCGAGCGTCCTGCAGTACCTTATGGAGCGCCTGAATAAAAATAAGGTTGAAATTTTGACAGGTCATGCCATCAAGGCGGTCGGGGACGGAGAGATTACACTCGCTGTCACGGCCAGCGCCGTTGAAGTTACCCGTAAAGCCGACGTTGTCGTCCTGGCGCTTGGCGTGCGGTCGAACCGCGCTTTGCATGAAGAAATGGAAGCTTCGTTTGACAAAGTGGTGCTGGTCGGTGACACGGAAAAACCGGGTACGATTGTCGGTGCAATGCATTCCGCAAACGACAAGGCATTTGTGTTTTAAAGGAGGGGACAGAGATGAAAGAGTTTAAAGGTAAGGTTTTGGTTGTTACAGGCGGCGGAAGCGGTATTGGAGAGGCAATTGCAAAAGAAGGCGCGCTGCGCGGTATGAAAATAGTGATCAACGACATTGACGCACCGGCAGTGGATCGCGTTGTAAACGAGCTTCACGATATGGGAGCCGAGGCCGTAGGGCAGAAGGCGGATGTATCGCTTCTTGAAAATGTTGAGGGCCTTTTGAAGCTGACTCTGGACACCTTCGGTCAGGTGGATATGCTTGTCAACAACGCCGGGGTATCGGTATCTGGCCCGGTCTGGGAGATTCCCATACAGGATATCCACTGGATTACCGAGGTTAACATGCTGAGCCATCTTTATGGGATGCATGTCTTTATTCCGCAGATGATTCGGCAGGAAACCGAAGCTGTCATTATCAACACCGAGTCTACGGCCGGGCTTATGACCTCCGGAAACGCTGTTATGTACCACGCTACAAAATTCGCGGGACTCGGTGCTTCGGAGGGTACCTACCTCGCGCTGAAGAACCGTGGCCTCGGGCGTATTCAGGTTCATTGTCTGGTACCCGCTTTTGTGCAGACGGGCATTCATCTGGCGGATACCCACCGGCCCGAACGCTACGCCATTAACGACGATCCCTACTATCAGGGGCAGGAATTCAAATCGGGCTATATCCGCAGCGAAAATCAGGTAACGGCGGGCATCCCCATCGATTACGTGGGAACCTGTGTTTTTACCGCTGTAGAGGATGAAAAATTTTACATCTTTACCCACCCGGAATCCCAGGCTGTTGCCGGTATGCGGATTCAGAATCTGGTCAACGGAAAAAATCCACAATAGGGAGGTACCGATATGATTGAAAATTATAAGGGAAAAGTACTGGTAATTACAGGGGGCGCCAACGGCATCGGACGTGCGCTGGCACTGGGCTGTGCGAAACGGGGATCCGATGTGCTGATCGCCGATATCCACGGGGATGAAGCAGAAGTGGTCGCCGATGAAATCAGGGCGATGGGCCGCAGAGCGGTTGCCGTACAGGCCGATGTTTCCCTTTCGGAGGAGTGCCAGAAAATATTCGACCGGACCATGGAAGAATTCGGTCGCTGTGATATCCTGATCAATGACGCTGGCGTATCTAACGGCGCCGATATTCTTGACATCAAGGAACAAGATATCAAGTGGGTCACGGAAGTCAACGTTTACGCCCACTGGTTTATGATGCAGCGGTTTATTCCGCAGATGCTCAATCAGGGTACGCACTGTCAGATATTAAACGTCTGCTCCATCGCGGGACTGATCACTTTAGGCTCCGCTCCGGTTTACTTCAGCACAAAGCATGCGGCTGTCGCTTTGTCGGAGTGTGTATACAAGTCCCTTAAGGCCTCCGGTGCCGACATCGATGTTTCCGTATTCTGCCCCGGTTTTGTACAGACGGAGATGCATCTGACAGACCGGCATCGCCCGCAGCGGTTTGCTGTTCCGGACGGCGATCCTTATTACATGTCGGAAAAATATCAGAAATTCATCGAATTCAATAAACAAATTCTTGACAACGGCGCTCCGCTGGAGCCTACGGTTGAAAAAGTATTCGCATCCCTCGCAAAAAAACAGTTCTATATTCTGACACACGAAAATTATGATGAGCTCCTAAAGCAGCAGGGCATTTATCAGGCAAACAGAACAGAACCTGTCGATCCTTCCCTCTTAACAAAACAATAAGGAGAAAAGAATCATGAATGAAACAGTACAGAAGCGCTTCCTGCTCTACTTCCGCCTGTCTCTGCTCCTTTGGATCCTGATTGCAAACGCGATTCTCAACGTCATGAATTTTCAATACGGCTGGCTGATCTTTATCAGCAATATTATGCTGTTTACAATGGAAGGGGACATCAAGGACAGACTGATTTCCGTTGAGGTGGGCGGCTTTGTCGGGCTTGTGCTTACTGTGGCGGCTCTCTTTGCTATTTCGGCACTGACGCCGGTTCTGGGCAGCCTTTTCGGGTTCTTGGTCCCTCTGGCCGTCGTCCTTTTTATTCTGATCGTCCTGCATCCGTATGCGCCGAAGGTCCTCAACAACGTCGGGTTTGCGTACCTAACCTGTGCATGTATCGATGTGACCGCGTTTTCATCGAATATTCCACTCTTTTTTGGCACATTTATTGTCGGCAGCCTCATTTTCAACGGTGTCTGTGTCCTCCTTATGGGGCCGTGTAAAAAGCTGGCCATGAGAAGTGAAACGCAGGCTGAAAAGAAAACAGTATAATTTGCAAAATCGTAATGATAAAGCGACAACCTCTAAGCAGACAGAACGACGCTGGCTGCTTAGAGGTTATTTTTTTCTCTGCTTTAGGTGCGCCCGGATGTCCAGCCAAAGCAAATTGATATTTAAAACGATTTATATTAATAAATTATATTCTTGGAATTTAAAACATTTTAATTGATTTAAAAAGATTGGTATTTGGTTAAGAAATGGTAATAATATATAAAAATTGTTAATAAAATAAGGGTATATTGTCAATTGAAAATAAATAATCTGAATGATAAACTATAACTGTTAAAAATAAATTAAAACGTTTTAAAGGAGCCGCAAACATGAAACGGAAACTGGATGAATGTCTAATCGAAATTACCGATAACCTGGAAAATGGAATTATACCGTTTTGGCTAAAAAATGGCATTGATAAACAATTTGGAGGCTACCTTACAAATTTTGATGAAAATGGGAATCCTACAAATGATATTGATAAATATATTGTTACTCAGACGAGAATGATATGGGGCTTCTCGGCGATGTACCGTGAATATAAAAAAGAGGAATATTTGCAGGCTGCAAAACAGGGTGTACTCTTTTTCATTAGCCATTTTTGGGATGAAGAGTTTGGCGGTTGGTATTGGAAAACAAATCGCAGGGGCAGTGTGCTTGACAATGGAAAGGTCGTTTACGGACAAACCTTTGCTATATATGCACTGAGTGAGTATACACTGGCGACGGGCGATCAACTGGGCTTACAGTATGCGAGCAAAACTTTTGACCTGCTCCAGAAATATTGTACAGATACGGAAAACGGCGGCTATTATGAAAATCTTGAAAGGGATTGGACGCTGTCACCTGCGGGATTTGCTGCCGGTGATTTAAAATCGCTCGATATACATATGCACGCAATGGAGGCTTATACGACCCTTTATGAATGCTCACAGCAGGAAATACATAAGAGAAAACTGGAAGAAATTATAAATCTTCTTCTTAAGCGGATGATTAATAGTGAAGTTGGTTACGGCTATAATCAATTTGACATTTATTTTAACCGAAAGCCGGCAATCAACATTCGCAGGACCTGGAATGCAGAAAGAGAGACGGGGGAAGTAATAGAAAAGCCGACTGATACGACTTCTTATGGACATAACATTGAGTTTGTCTGGCTGATAAACCGTGCTTGCGAGATTTTAAAGCAACCATATCACCGATACGATGAACTTAGTAGAAAAATTGCAAATCATACATTGAAATACGGCTTTGACCATGAACTGGGAGGCGTGTTCCGCGATGGACCCCATGAAGGCGCACCGCTTGTCAGGGATAAAGAATGGTGGCAGAACTGTGAAGTGCTGATTGGTTTTCTTGATGTTTATGAACGGCTGGGCGATGAAAAATATGGCGAAGCATTTATTAAAACATGGAAATTTGATAAAACTTATATGATAAATGAGGAAATCGGAGAATGGAGGCAACTTTTAACGCATGACGGCAAGCCGTTGATTTCAAATATTGGCAACCCGTGGAAGGCAATCTATCACACAGGCCGGGCCATGCTTGAGTGCAAGAAAAGATTGGAAAGAATTTTAGGTAATTAAGGAGGAAGATAACCGAATGCAGGAATATATAGTTGAGATGGAGCATATTACAAAGATCTTTCCGGGAGTAAAGGCTTTGGATGATGTATCCTTCAATCTTAAAGCTGGAGAGGTTATGGCTCTTCTGGGCGAAAATGGTGCCGGTAAATCAACATTAATGAAAATACTGAGCGGAGTTTACTCCCGTAATAACGGTGATGTAAGTATTTTTGGACAGAATGTTGGAGAATTGAATCCTAAAATTGCGCAGTCACTCGGCATCGCAATTATTCATCAGGAACTGAACATGTGCCAGCATCTTAGTATTGCGGAAAATATCTTTCTCGGGAGAGAAAAGAAAAAGAACGGTATTGTATCTTTCCAGCAGATGAATCTGGAATCCAAGAGAATTCTGGATCGGTTAAACATCGATCTTGATCCGGAAATTATCGTAGGAGATTTACCTGTTTCCAAACAGCAAATGGTAGAGATTGCCAAAGCCCTTTCCACCAACGCAAAAGTTCTCATAATGGATGAGCCTACTTCTGCGCTGACCTCAAAAGAAATTGGAGACCTTTTTGTCATTATCAAGAAATTAAAAAGCGAAGGTCATAGCATCGTCTATATTTCTCATCGCTTGGAAGAACTGCAATATATTGTTGATAGGGTTACTATAATGCGCGACGGCAAATACATAACAAGCGGAAATTTCAGCGATTTTTCCATGAATGAAATTATTTCCAATATGGTTGGCCATGAAATTAAAGAGAAATTCCCAAGGGTGGCCTGTGAAAGGAAAAACAAAATTTTCGAAGTAAAGCACCTGAATGCAGGGAAAATGGTTCGTGACGTTAGCTTTGATGTTTATGCGGGTGAAATTGTTGGAATGGCTGGGTTAATGGGCGCCGGACGTACTGAAACAACCAGGGCTGTCTTTGGAATTGACCCGAGAGAATCAGGAGAATTTTTACTTGATGGGAAGAACGTAAAAATCCGAAATCCGAAAGACGCAATAAAGTTAGGGATTGTTTTGGCACCTGAAGACCGTAAAAAGGATGGACTTTGTACACGATTAAGTGTGCGGGAAAATATTGCAATGCCAAACCTTGATATGCTATGCAACAAGTTTGGCATGGTAAACCAGAGTAAAGAGCAGCGAATGACTGAAAAAATGACGGGAGACCTGGCAATAAAACTGGCAAATTCCGAAGTGGATGCAGGAAGCTTATCCGGGGGCAACCAGCAAAAGGTTGTTATTGCGAAATGGCTTGCGAGGAATTCACGTGTTGTAATTTTTGACGAACCTACGAGAGGAATTGACGTTGCCGCAAAAGTGGAAATTTATAACTTAATGAACCAGCTGAAACGAAAGGGAATCGGTGTCCTTTTTGTTTCCTCTGAAATGCCGGAAGTCATGGGCATCAGCGACAGAATCCTTGTTATGTGTGACGGAAAGATAACTGGCGAACTCCGTTCAGATGAAGCAACGCAAGATCAAATATTGACTTATGCCACGATGTTTGACAAGAAGATCGGTCATTGATCTTGAAGTTTAAGGAGATTACAAAATGAAAAAAAAGTTAGAATTCATGGGATTGAAGAAGAAATTTACCGCCAGAGGAGTTGGACAGGTAGTAACCGTAACATTTGGCCTGATTGTATTATGCGGAGTATTTGGAGTGATTAACCCTCAATTTTTCTCCGGGAAAAATGTAGGCAATCTGTTACGGCAAATTGCACCTATTCTTTTAATTGGCATTGGTCAGGCTTATGTTCTTATAACCGGCAATATTGATTTGTCGCTGGGCTCCGTTGTCGGAATGAGTTGTATGTTTGCCGCAACAATGATGACTCATGGGATCAATCCGTGGGCCAGTGTAGGTCTTACTCTGCTGGCCTGTCTGCTAATCGGACTGCTGAATGGACTTTTGGTTTCGCAGTGCAAGTTACCGCCGTTTATAGCAACCTTAGGAACAATGTCCATAGCCAGAGGCTTGGCGCAAATTGTAAACGGCAATTATAACACGGATTCTATTGGAAGTAATGCCCAGCCATTCCGGGATTTCTTTTACTACGGCAAGGTCTTTAATATTTACAATGCGATATGGATTGCACTGTTTATTTGGATAATTTTTAATTTTATTCTCGGGAAAACAGCTACCGGCAGACATATTTACGCAGTAGGCAGCAATATTGAAGCGGCGAAGCTGTCCGGTATAAGCGTACTGAAAACGACGACTTTTGCATACATCGTTAGCGCGCTTTGCGCAGGAATTGTTGGATTAATGACATGTGCTACCAGCGGTATGGGCTCCATGGATGCAGGTACTTCGTATGAAATGTATGCGGTTGCCGCTGCTGTTATCGGTGGGATCAGTACCTTGGGCGGACAGGGCCTTTTGGCTGGTACAATCGTAGGTTCGTCAATCTGGAGCGTTTTGCAAAATGGGTTACAGTTCGCAGGCGCTCCGGTTGCGATCCGAAATATCGTGATTGGACTGATCGTCATCGTTTCCGTATTGCTTGATGTGATCGTAAGATCTGGAAAAATGGGTAAAAAATCAGCTAATTAGTTAAAGCGAAAGCTTTAACCTAATTATAAAAATCAAGGAGGTTTTAAAATGAAAAGGAAAGTATTGGCAGTCTTGTTATCAATCGGGATAATCGGCAGTTCGTTAGCAGCATGCAGCCCTTCGGCCTCATCTTCAGCCGCATCCGCAGCGGCGGTTTCCCCGGCATCGGGTGAATCGGGAGGACAGCCGTCAGGCTCTGCAACGAACAATGCTTCCAGCGGCAAGAAAAAAATTGTTCTTATTACAATTGATTCTATGGATCAGCACTGGGTAAACATGGATAAAGGCTGCAAAAAGGCTGCGCAGGAACTAGGAAACATAGACTACAGCTGGCTTGCTCCGGATGTAAAGGATGATCAGAAACAGATTGAATGCGTTAACAATGCGGTTGCTAGCGGGGCAAATGCAATACTCATAGCCGCTAATGGCCCGGATGCAGTAACGTCTGCTCTGAAAGAAGCCGACACGGCTGGAGTTAAGATCGTGCAGGTGGATTCTTTTGCAAACTATCCTTGTGTTCAGAAACTGGGCACCAATAATGTGGAAGCAGGGAAAATTGCCGGCGAGCAGGTTTTAAAAGCACTAAAGGCAAAGGGAATTTCAAAAGGGAATATCGGCGTTGTTAGTGTTAACGCGGCAACCACATCTACTGTTAACCGTGAGGAAGGTTTTCGCTCTGCATTCAAAGGAACGGATTTTAAAATTCTTGCTACCCAATACGGCGAGGGTGATGCTGTGAAATCCAAAGATATTGCGGCAAACTTTATCACGCAGGGAGTGGTTGCGTTGTTCGGCGCCAATGAAGGTTCCACAGTTGGTGTTGGTAATGCAAACAAGGAAAGCGGAGATTCTGTAGTGGCAGCCGGTATGGACAAGTCAAATGCCGTTATCAGCCTTATTAAAGATGGGTCATTGATTTGCACCATGGCACAAAATCCGGATAAAATGGGTTACCAAGGTATTCAGGCAGCTATGAAAGCCATGAATGGCGAAAAGGTTACCCCTGACTATATTGATACCGGTGTTTCAATTCTTGACAAAACAGCGGCGGAAAAATTAGGCTGATTTCTTCTTGTGATATAATTTGGATAGTAGGGTTGGCTAAACGGGCCAGCCCTACTTGCAGCTAATTCTTGTTTTTTACGCAGCAATTTACAGGGTATTTCATCTGTTTTACAATTCTTAAAAATAATATATAACCTGGCATTGATAATGTAATAATTATCCAATATAATAATAGTAAACTAATTTAAAAATGAAGTAGGTTGGGATATGAAAAGTAATATAACGATAAAGGATGTGGCAATGTATGCCAATGTTTCTCCTGCCACCGTATCCCTTGTCATAAATAACAGATCCGGAGTTAGTACGGAAACAAAAAATAAGGTGCTTTTTGCAATAAAAAAGTTAAATTACAAACCCAATCAGGCAGCAAGAAATCTTATCATGCAAAGGCCTTCTGCGATCGGACTGGTTGTAACAAACATTGAAAATCCATTTTACAGTGAATTGATCCATTATGTGCAGGAGGAAGTCGATAATACGGAATTTTCCCTGTTGCTGGGAATATCGAACGACAGCGTAAAAAAAGAGATAAAAGCAATCGAGGATATGGTTACAAGAGATGTTGGGGGACTTATTATTGTTCCATCCCGGGATGGAGAAGATAATCTGCATCATCTTTATGCTTTAAAAGAACTCCAAATTCCGTTTGTTTTTATTACTAGTGCCTACAATGGAATTCAATCCGACTGCATAATGTCTGACTTGGAAAAAGGTATGTATGACGCTACAATGTATCTTCTGAGAAAAAATAAGAGAAAAATATATTTTATAACAGAAAAACGCATTCTGCGTTTATCAGAAGACAGAATACGCGGATATATCCGTGCATATAAGGAATATGACTTAAAGTATAATGATGAATATATTATCGAAACAAATCCTACTGTAGAAAGTGGTATCAAGATAACCCAAGAGATATTGGAACATGATACACCCGACGCAATTATCACTGTAAATGCGCTTTTATCTCTAGGTGTTATGAAGTGTATAAAAGATAAAGAGTTAAGCGTTCCGGAAAATATCTCAGTAATTTGTTTTGATGAACTGTCATATTCATCACTTTTATATACGCCTATAACAACAGTAAAACAACCTTTGTACGAAATTTGCCATGAAGCGGTTTCTTTGCTCTGCAGCCGCATTGATGGAAATGATGAGCCTTATAAAACACAGTATTATCCGACAGAAATGATCATTCGTCATTCTTCTTAACAGCTTGAATTTAATAAAACAGGATATTGTTTTTGCTTCCCGTTGTTTGGTCGTACGCTTACATACAGCTTTGAGGCCACATTGAAAAAATTGCGGTCTCAAAGCTGTTTTTTACGGATAATAGAAATTCATAATGACTCCACTGCTTTTTAAAAAAATCCAATCCCGGCGTTTATATTTGCCTAACCTCAAAATCAAAATGTTACTTGCAGCGGACAGTAAATCGATCCGCCGCAAGTAACATACTATGAAGAAAAGCCTGTAAATTGTTTAATTATTTAATCCCAGTTCTTTTCTTTTACTTAGAATATGCGCCTCAATATCGTTCGCTGCCAGTACGGGGTCTTCGCCGAGCGCGACTTTTCCGCCGGTAAGCGTCTCAATATCTTCGGTCAGCAGTTTGACCAATTTTGGAGCCCCTGTAATAAACGGTGTGGGGGATAAATGGGTGTATGCCCCGTAAGCTACAGCAAAAACTCCATCAATTGTTGCCTTTTGTTCCATCCATTCCGGAGCAGTAACGGCGATGGGCAGCTGAGGAATATCCACATCTAAAAAATCAGCAAGGGCGGTTACAAGCATCGAAACTCTGCCGGTATCGGTGCATGTGCCAAAACTAAGCACCGGCGGAATTTTCANNTCCCACAGACTTCTTTCAGTCCTTCGCCAGCCATTTCCTTTGCTCCGGCATCACAAAGCCCCGCTACTTCAAGCGCATGATTGCCGCAGCCGCAGCTGACGACAAGAATATCCTTCCTGATTAGCTCTTTGGTAAGATGAATGGTGTTCCAATCCTGCGGGCCGTTTCTTAACGTAGAGCAGCTGGCAAGAGCGACAATGCCTTTAATTTTGCCGGCCTTGATGACTTCCACTAAAGGATCAAGCCGATTTCCCAATGCGCCGAGTACCGCTTCGGTTGAAAATCCCGCGACGGCCTTCTGGACTTTCTTCGGGACGCAGGGGATAACCTTTTTGTGTCTCTTCTTAAAATTCTCAACTGCCAGTTCAATTAACCGATCCGCCATTTTGTCGGCATCCTGAGGATGATACGGCAAAAGTTCACTTAACCCGGGTACGCCGATGATCGTACTGATGCTGACAAGGGCAAATTGATATTTTTCGGCGTATTGATCTATATCCGGCGGCGAGCAGTTTTCATCCATCGCCAGAACATCAACCGTACCGGTCGCAAGCAAGGGTTCTATGGTCAGCCAGTCCCCCATTAATCCAACAAAGACGTCATCGACCGGGAAACGCTGTAAAAGCTCCTGCCCAGTTTCAATAGAACCAACGATCCGCAGCCCTTTCGCACCGGTAGCCTTTGCCTTCTGCTGAATCTGCTCGCTTTTTGCCTTTTGAAGCGTGGCCACACCTACCCATGGCTGGTGGCCGTTGAATACAATATTGATATAATCGCCGTCCATAATACCCAAATCCGTATTGACTTCGTGGGGCGACGGCGTTCCATACAGAATGTCCTGTACCATTTCCAACCCGATTTGTGCGGTGTAAATGGTTGCGAGGCCAAGCCGCAGCGCTTTTTTTGCAAGGGAGACATAATCCCCATCCACATTGGTCAGACAGCTTGCTACACAGTTCTGTTCTTCATGGATGACGCCGGAAGGATAAATATTCAGCTTTTTCCAAACCTCTTTGCGCTTTTTCGGTGCAAAAGCCTCCACCATGATACTGGGCTCGTCTGCTCCTCTGGACATTTCGGCGTTTAGCAGATCCGCTAATTCTTCCGCCATACGATTCTCGTTCTGATTTGTGTCGATATCGACCATCTGACACATCCATCTGAGCTTTTTAACGTCTGTAATCTTGAAGCATGTTTTTCCCTGGGCCGTTTCCCGCAGGGTTCGGAACGCTTCATAAGCATGATGGCTGTAGGTCCCGGCTCCCATAATATTATGAAGAAGAAGAGTTCTCATAGCCATGGCATCCGGCCCGATACCGCAGACACCTTTATCCTGTCCGCCTTTTTCACTAATGCGGCAAGGCCCGTCCGAACAAAGCTGACAGCTCAGCCCCTCCAGACAAAATTTACATCTGATTTTTTCCTGCAGGGCATACCGATCAAACGCGTTGGAAAGTCCATCTTCACGAATTTTTTTCAGCATCTCTTCGACTGAATCATGATAGCTGACGCGGCCTTCCGTTTTTTCTAAAATTGTCTCCATTAAAATAGCCTCCTTTTTACAAGGCTATTCTTACCTATTAATCAGCAAATAGTACAAATTAAGTCAGTAAAAATTAATTACAGAGTCTGTCCCCAAGTATGCGGAGATTAGAGAGTGAGACCCTTGGCCCACCTGAGGGCTTTGGCAGAACTCTCCTCCGGACTTTTCTTAGGTTCAACATAGGCTGTTTCACCGATAAATTGATTATCAGGAAGCGCTTCCTTCAGTCTGGCAAAGCATTTTTCGGCTCCGTTTCCTCCGTGGCTGGCAAACAGTGCGATTCGTTTGCCATGGATCTTATATTGACTGATAAAGCTTTTTACCGGTGGCGCATATGATCCGGCCCAGACGGGTGTTCCGATCATAATCGTCTCATACCGGCTCAAATCAATGTCTTCGTTTGTCAGCTTTGGCTTTTCCCCAAAAATGACGCTTTTTCCTCCCCAAAAGTATTTGCGAAATCCTTGCGTCGGATATTTCTTGCTCGTGTTTAACTCAATAACATCGGCGCTTATCGTTTCGGCAATCTTTTCGGCAATGAATTTCGTATTGCCGTCAAACGAAAAATATACAACAAGAGTGCTCATAATCATTCTCCTTTTTTAAAATATTATATATACTCAGCTGCTCAGCGCTGCTTCTGATATATTCCGAAGCTGATGGCTTCCTTGGGGCAGCCGTCGACGCATTCAAGGCAATTTGCCTTTGCGAATCTTCTGTCTCATTACAAATCAGCTCCCTTCTCCGAAATGATTTTCTTTGCCTCGATAGCCCAATCTCTCATCGCAGAATAGATATAAACACCGCAGCGCGCGGTCAGCTGGCTGTAGGTGCAGTTGGTATCCTGCTCTTTAAGCCGGTCGAAAAGCTCGATATAGCCGTTCATGTCTTTGACCAACTTCTCATTTCTTCTGATAAAATCATCCAGATGCCTGAGCAGCACCTCCGGTTCAGTATTCTCTCCGAAGGAAATCTTGAGAAGTATTTCGTACCTGAGCTTCTCAATCTCAGGCTCCTCGCGCAGCCAATCCGAAAGCGCTTTCCTGCCCGCATCGGTGATACTGTATACTATCTGTCTGCGCCTGTTTCCGGTCTCCGTATTGTCGGAACTGACGGCAAGCCCCTCGGCAACCAATTCCTTAAGGGTGGGATATATCTGTCCGAAACTTTCCTGCCAGAAATGGCTGTATTCGTTCTCTATCCATTTTTTTATCGTGTAGCCGGTCTGCGGCATGCGCGCCAGCATTCCCAACACTACAAATTTCGATTTTCCGGTATTTTCTTTCATGTGTTCACCTTCTGATTAAAAATATATCATTATAATATATCATAATGATATATTTGTCAATAAAAAAGCACCCCGTCGTAACCACCTGAACAGACCGCCGAAATGATATCATCGGCAATTTAATAAATCCAGTTACGTCCGAAGCTAAAATCAATAAAATGCGAAGCCAGGACAGCCTTTCCATCCTCATAAAAGACCGGCAATAACAACTTTATAAAGCACTTTTGACATAAGGAAGCTGCGCTCCGTCAGCCACAGAGATTATAAAATAAGAGCCCTCTCAGACATAAACGCTGAGAGGGCTTATTCTTTTCCGTTTAGGGAAATATAAAGCTGTTCCGGGACTTGCCCGCAGCCAAATGCCGATTACAGGTTTCCTTTACAGAAGGCTTCTATTTCCTGATAGGCCTTTTCCTCGTTTTCCCCGTCGAAAGAGAATTCTATGGTTTGCCCCTTTGTGACGGCCAGCCCCATTACGGAGAACAGCTTCTTTCCGTCCGCACTTTTCCCGTCTTTTGCGATGGTGATTTCACAGGGAAATTTGCCCGCGATTTTCACCAAAAGGCCGACCGGCCTTGCGTGCAGCCCATATTCGTCCCGTACCGTCCATTTTAATTTCTTCATATTTCTTCCTCATTTCCAAATACCGGCGTTTATCAGGTATAATCACGCCTGATTATTAAAAAAATTATAGTCCCATCCTGAAAAGACTGTCAACACAATGATTCTTCGGTTGCCAGATGCCATTTTCCCAAGTAAAAACAAATGGAAAATGTCACTTACAAGCCGTCATTTGTTGATGTCGACTTTCCAAATCAAAAAAAATATAATGATTGAAAAGGAGTAAGCAAAATGAGAAGCGGGGGCAGCCAAATGTATGCAAAAGGAATGTCGGTTGTCAAATGTTTGGCCAATGCGAAAACAGAATATACAACGTCCTTGCAGATGGGCGCCCTTCTGAACGTGAGCAGCCGTTCGGCGCTCCGGTACGTTCAGGAAGTGCAGCGGATCAGTGCCGAAAACGGCTTTGAAATCCGGGCCCACAAAGGGCGCGGATATACGCTGGAGGTTACGGATCAGGAAAAGTTCGGGCGGTTTATCGGCGAGGGCGGCGACAGTGTTCCGCTGCAATCTTCGGAGAAGATTCTGATGAAGGTTGCCGCTCTCATTCTTACTTATGACAATATCAGACTGGATGATCTGGCGGAAGAGTTCCATTACAGCCGCTCGAGCATGTCCCGAATGACCGCTTCCGTCGCAAAGCTGTTCAAAAGCTACGGTGTCCGGCTGGGGAGTAGGGCGCACGCGGGCCTGACCGTGCAGGGAAAGGAAATCGCCGTGCGTAACTGCATGTGCCATGTGTTTTTTTCAGGCGCAGGGCTTGAGGAAGCGGCATCGAATATGCAGCTTTCCGGAGAGCAGGTTTCCGGGGCGAGAAAAAGCATTGACGGCTTTGTGGAGCAAAACAGCCTTCGCTGTACCGCACAGAGCTACGAACTGTTTCTAAAATATCTGTTTGTAACGGTTTACCGGATCAGGGGCGGCCATGGAATCCGCTTTGACAGACAGGCAGCTTCTCTGGTAAAGGTCGCTCTGTCTGCACAGTCTTCAGAGAACCGCGGATTTCTTTCCAGCTTATTGTCCCTTTTTATCCCCAATTTTGAATCGGCCCATCTGGCAAAAGAGGAAATTACCTATCTTACTTTGATCTGGGAGCAGTCCTTTTTCACCCGCAGCCCCGGAAAGGAAAACAATCAGTCCTCTGCACCGTTTTTCCGTACGCTCGTACAAAAGTCGCTGGAAAACATTCAGGAAAAGTATGGAGTGGATCTTACGAAGGACGCAAACCTTTTCAGCGGGCTTGCGGACCATATTTCGTCCTGTTTCGGCAAATATCTTCTGGATCTGGAAACGGACAATTCGTTTCTTGCGGAAGCGAGAAAGAACTATCCCAGCGCGTATTACTATTCCATCGAGCTGTCCGAGTGCATCTGGGAGCAGACGGGAATACGGATTTCCAACAACGAGCTGGGTTATATCTCGCTGTATTTCGCGTCGTCCATTGAACAAAATGAAAAGCACGACAAATACCGTGTGATCATCCTCTGCAATACGGCGTTTGGTACGGCCGCGCTTTTGAACAGCCGGATTTCTACCCAGTATGAGGAAATCAATGTCGTGGATGTGTGCGCGATCAACGACGCGAAGCGAATCCGTTCCGATATCGATTTTTATATCACCACGGTCCCCATGAAGCAAATGTCCCTGAACGGCAAATCCGTCCTGCTGCTGTCCCCGTTCCTGAAAGAGGACGACAAAAAGGCGCTGGCCGATATGCTTGCAAAGATTTCCCAGACGGAAACCATTCAGGACATCTGTTCCCCCGAACGGTTTTCAATTATTGAAAAGCCCTGTAAAAAAATGGAGCTGCTCGAAATGCTGACCGATGATTTTATTCGGCGGGGGCTGCTTACTCCTGAGGAGAAACAGGCGGTTTTTGACCGCGAAGCGCTGGTGTCAACGGAGATCGCGGAAAATATCGCCATGCCGCACTGCATCATTCAGGGGCCGAGCTTTATTTCCTTTTATATCCTTCGCACACCGGTCATGTGGGGCAAGGCAAAAATCAGTCTTTTGATTTTCGGCTGTTTTCATGAGGGGGACGTGCAGATCAAAAAGCTGTTGTCCCAGTTGTTTGCCATTGTTTCGGACCCGCGCAGGGCCGCGAATTTAATATCAAGTACCAATTACAGTGAATTCCTGGAAAATTTAAAAATTTAACGGAGGCTAATGGAATGTTGTCGGAAATTCTTACGAAAGAACTGGTCGCACTGGATGTGGACGGCCTGAATTCTCCGCAGGAAGTGATTCGTTATAGCGGGTTCCTTTTGGTAAAAGCGGGAAAAGTGAAAGAGGAATACGTTGAAAAAATGGTGGAAGCGTATGAAACGATCGGGCCGTACATGGTTATGACGCCCGGGATCGCGCTTCCGCACGCCAGACCCTCGGGGGATGTTCTGGAACCCTGTATCTCTTTCGTCAGACTGAAAAATCCGGTTGCATTCCATCATCCGGGAAACGACCCCGTCAAACTGGTGTTTGCGCTGGGCGGGGTTCAACATAATGGACATCTTGAAGTTCTGGAGGCCTTGAGCGGGCTGCTGGGCGACGAGAAGAACATAGAACAGCTGCTTTCCTTAAAAAATTACGAAGAACTGGAAAAGCTCATTCAGAGCATCCGGTAAAGGGTGAGGAACGGCGGATGATGATCAGGAGAGGGGAAATCCCTCAAAGGAGGTGAGCACGATACACGTTGTTACAGTATGCGGTATGGGTTTCGGAACCAGCCTGATGCTGCTGATGTCGATCAAGGATATCGGAAAAAAGCACGGCATGGAAATCAGCGGCGAAGCGGTTGACCTGGGCTCATACAAGGGAAAAAGATGCGATTTTATTGCGGCGTCCTCGGAAATCGCAAAGCAGATTCAAGGGGAAAATGTCCCGGTTGTCTCGATTGACAATCTTTTGAGCAAAAGTGAAATTGAGGAAAAAATAATGCCGTTATTAACGAAATAACGAGCGAAAGGGAGGGACCACCATGGTATCTTTTTTAGTCAAACTTCTTAGCGAACCGGCTATCGTACTGGGTCTTGTGGCATGTGTCGGCCTGATTGCGATGAAAAACAAACCCTCGACCGTTGTTACCGGAACCGTAAAAACCATCCTGGGCTTTATGGTTTTGAGCGCCGGCTCCACCATCATCTGCGGCGCCTTAGTCCCGTTCAGCACGATGTTCACCCAGGCGTTCGGCCTGGCCGGAATTGTCCCGGAGGATAATTCCCTTGTGGCGGCGGTGCAGACGGTTCTCGGCTTTGAAACGCCGCTGATTATGCTGTTCTCTTTTGTTATTAACCTGATTCTCGCGAGAATTACACCGTTTAAATACATCTTCCTGACAGGACATATGATGTTTTCCTTTGCGGGAACCATGGCCATTGTGCTCGACCAGCTCGGCGTACGCGGTTGGACCGCCGTCGCGATCGGCTCCGTGGTGGAGGGCGTTTCTATGGTGCTGTTCCCGGCCATTGCCCAGCCCTTTGTCCGTAAAATTCTGAAGACGGACGATGTGGCTTTCGGCTTCTGGGGCAGCTCCCTTGTCTGCCTGAGCGGCTGGATCGGCGGTCTGACGGCGAAGAAAGACAGAGACCCTGAAAAGGACACCTGGGAATCGGTCAATGTTCCGGAGAAGCTGAGCTTTTTAAAGGATATGTCCGTCCTGATGGCGATTGTCATGGCCGTTGTCTATGTTGTCACGGCGATTGCTGCCGGACCCAAAGTGGTCAATGAACTGAGCGGCGGGTCAAATTACATTATCTACGCGCTTCTGCAGGGACTGACCTTCGTTGCCGGCGTAATCGTTCTTTTGCAGGGTGTGCGTATGTTCCTTGGCGAGATCATTCCCGCGTTCAAGGGCATCAGTGAGAAGCTTGTTCCCGGCGCGCGGCCCGCGCTGGATATCCCGATTTTCTATGCCAGCGGCCCGGTTGCAACGACCGTTGGATTTATCGCCGCCATGGTGGGTGGATTCATTGCAACGACCATTACCTCGCAGATGTCCATCGTGGTTTTGCCCGGCGTCATCGGGCTGTACTTTATGGGTGCGGCGGCCGGTGTGTTCGGCGACAAGCTGGGCGGCAAACGCGGTGCCGTCGTGTCGGGTCTGTTCCTTGGCTTTGTGTTCACCATGATGGTCGCGGTGGCTTATCCGCTGATCGATGTGGCACGCTATGGCGTAAAGGGACTGTGGTTCGCATCCTCCGACGCGATCATTGTTTCCGTGGTCATGAAGCTGCTGGGCATGCTGTTCGGCATCGTGCATTAATTTCTTTTTCAGTTTTATGCATATCTTAAATCGGGCTCACATTAAGTTGTGCATTCCTATGTTTGTGAGCGGGAAAGGTCGGTATTCAAAATGAAATATGCAAGAACGGTTCTTGGCGATATCAAGGCGGAGGAGATGGGCTTTACATATGCGCATGAGCATCTTCATGCGGTTCCGCCCCCGTGCCAGAAGGACAGGGATCTGGAACTCAGCAGCTATGAAAAGAGTACTGCCGAACTGCTGAATTTTAAGGAAGTGGGAGGCTGCACGCTGGTGGAGGCTTCCACTCTGGATTACGGCAGGGACCTAAACGTGCTTCGGAAAATGTCCGAGGAAACCGGGGTGCATGTCATTGCCACATCCGGATTCAANNAAACACATCTATTATCCGGAATGGGTCGAAGAAAAATCCGTGGAAGAAATCGCGGAGCTCCTCAGCAATGATGTTCTGGTCGGTGGGGACGGGGGCAGCTCAAGGGCAGGTTTCATGAAAATCGGTACCTACTACAACCTGATCCATCCATTGGAGAAAAAGACCATTACCGCCACGGCAATTGCTCAGAAAAAATGCGGAGCGCCTATCTGGGGACACACCGAAGCCGGAACAATGGGCATGGAAGTGCTCGATCTTCTGGAAAGCAACGGGGTTGATCTGACCACCACGGCGCTGGGGCACCTTGACAGAAATCCGGACGAATATTATCTTTTGAAGCTTGCCGACCGCGGCATCTACATCCNNCCGCGTCACCCTGATCAAATCCCTGATCGCCCATGGGCATATTGACCAGCTTCTGATTTCCGGCGACATGGGAAGGGCATCCTATCTGGAAGCTTACGGCGGCGGACCGGGCTTCCGCTATATCAAGACAAAGTTTATTCCGCGCCTTCTGGATGAAGGGGTAACGCAGGCCGAGATTGAAAAAATCTTTATCAAGAATCCGCAGCGCTGGCTTGCGGTGTTCGAGGGCCCGGAATGCTGACGGAGAGTAAAATTGTCGCGATTATCCGGGATGTGGACGCACGGTACGTAACCGGCATTGTGCAGGTACTGCTGAAGGAAGGCATTGATACGGTGGAGGTCTCCCTCAGCAATCCCCAAAGGGGATATGCGTGCATTGAAACTTTGCAGCGAGCCTTTTCAAAGGATCAGCTCCATCTGGGGGTCGGAACCGTTGTCCGCAGGAGCGAGGTGGACCGGGTGTCGGAGCTGGGTGCCGATTTTATCCTTACTCCCGGCTATGACGACGAGCTGGTGGGGTATGCCCTTGAAAAGGGAATGGAGATTCTGCCCGGCGTCTTTACGCCGGGAGAAGTCCAGAAAGCGCTGAACAGGGGAGTAACTCTCTTGAAGCTGTTTCCCGCGGATTCCCTTCCGATGAGCTACATTTCAAACCTGAAAGGCCCGTTTCCGCAGGCTGAATTTGTCGCGGTCGGCGGCGTTAACAAGGACAATTTCACCGACTTTCTGAAGCACGGCTTCCACGGAGCCGCCATCGGAGGCGGACTGGTGCCGCGCAGAGCCACCGACGCGAACCTGCCCGCTATCGCAGAGAATGCCAGGGCGTTTGTCGGCGCATTGGGAAAGCAGGCGAAGGAATGATGTATCGCGTACAGGACATGACACGCCTGCAGGTCGCGGAGCGTATCCGGCAGTATCCGGTCGCCATCGTGCCAATCGGTTCCACCGAGCAGCACGGGCCGCACCTCCCTTTGGGAACCGACGTCTTTTTGGCGGAAAAGCTGGCCGGGCTTGTTTCGGATGAAACGGGGGCGCTGGTGTTTCCTTCTCTGAATTTCGGCTATTCGTGGGGCTGGCGCGATATTCCCGGCACGGTATCTCTGCAGCGGGAGCATTTTCAGATCTTTCTGACAGATATCGTGAAAAGCATGGAACGCTATGGAATTCAGCTTCTGATCTTCCTGAACGGCCATGAGGCAAACGGCTCCTCAATGAAATACGCAATCCGGGAGGTATCCGATGATACCTCCATGAAGGTTCTCGGTATGTTTTACCCCGGGCTGAAGGAAATTTATGACAAATATATGGAATCCCCGACCTGGGGAGGAATGTTCCATGCCTGTGAATTTGAAACCTCCCTGATGCTTTCCGCGGATGAATCCAAGGTCAACATGCAGCTGGCCTGTAAGGAATATCCTACGCGCCCGGATTTCTACGGCATGGACGACTCATCGATCGGGGAAATCAGCAAAAGCGGTGTGTACGGCGATCCGACGCTCGCAACAAAGGAAAAGGGCGACCGCATGTTTGCCGAATTTACCCGGAGGATTGCTGAGATCATCCATAAGGCTTATCCTTGTGAAAAATAGACGGGACCTTTCCTGTGCTGTAGATCAGACGGTAAAACAGCCGGCAGGGAAGAGTGCTAAAAGGGACTGTTTTGCAACAGCCGGCTTCCCATAAATTACAGTTTGGTACAGCAGAGCAAATGTTTCATAGGATTGTAGCGATAAATCTCACAAAGAGTGTATAGAAAAATGACCCACTGATGAATGCTTCAGTGGGTCATCATTTATATGACTTGCTTTTCCAATTAAAATAATACAGTTTTATCTGCTTCAAACCCTGCTCTCCGCGAATTGCTAGCTGCCGGATTGCCCTTCGCTGGACTGCTGACCGCCGGATTGTCCTCCGGATTCTTTTTCAGTCTCCTTTTCCAAAGCTTCAATGTTTGAAAACTCAACTTTCCCTTTTATATCAATTAATGGCCGATTTCTTTCTTTAATGACCTTTTCAAGCTCATTTATAGATAAGTCAAGCTTGTTTGCATTATCCTGCTGATCTTTGCTTAAGCTGTTTTTATACACAGCCCAGACTGATTTTAGGCTGTTAATATCTGAATCGGCCTGAGTCCAGTTGGCACTTAACGAGTTCAGAATGGCACTTCTCGAATAATACCGGACTCTTTTTATCTCTGGTGAGAGTTTGGGCTTGAAAAGCAAATATAAATCTGGTATATAGACATAAAGTTGGTTTGCAGCTATCAACGTTTTCATCTTATTCTTGCCGACAGCGGTGCTGGACAAATCGTTTAGTTTATTGCCGAAATTATTTACCAAATCTTTATTAGCCCCTTTTTTAATGGCTACAGGCATTAAATTATTCCATTGATAGTGCATCTTATCTACAATTGCAGAGATTTTTTCCATCGGATCTTGTTGGTTAGAACTTGACGACTGGCTCTGTTGCTGTCCTTGCCCCTGCTGCGAGCTTTGACTTCCTTGCTGGCTTTGATTGTTCTGTCCAGATTGCGCACCTCCGCCAGATTGCGCACCTCCGCCAGACTGCGCACCTCCGCCAGACTGCGCGCCTCCGCCAGACTGCGCACCTCCGCCAGACTGCGCACCTCCGCCAGACTGCGCGCCCTCGCCAGACTGCGCGCCCTCGCTGGACTGCGTACTTTGACCGGTCTGCTGCATTGGTTTTGTCTGAATTGACGGCCCATCAAGAGTTTGCTCGACCATTTCAATATTATTTTCAAGCCCGGTTAAATCTGACGGAACTTCTTCCGACTCCGAGCTGGATTTAGAAGACTCCGATTCAGAAGACTGCTGTGAGCTTTGACTACTACATGCAGTAAGTAGGACAAATATTAATACAAGTAATATGGATAAAATTTTTATACATTTTATTTCATTTTTCATATAAGGTTAAATACCTCCATAAATATTGTTTTATTGTATTCATATTATATCTTGTTGCTTTGATTTAATACCGAAAGGTTATTTCAAGGAAAGATCAGCACGAATTCAAAATAATTCAGGGATTAAATTTGACAGACAAGCAGATTCCTTTTGAGTTGCCCATTAGGTTAAAACTGACTAATGCTGGTGGCTCTACCGGCTCTGTTTACAACAAAGTGGCTTATCCTTGTTGTATGCCTTGACAAGCTAGCATTCGCTAGCTATACTTAAAGCCAACATTTACTACAGCATTTCCAGTCGATTCTGCAACAAGGCTGCGTTTCTCCCCCGCCGAAGGCGGGGGAGAAACGTGTTTTGTCTTGCAAACTGAAATGGAATTGCCATAGCTTTAAGCCGCAAGGGGGCAGAACATAATGAAAACAACATTTCATCTTGAATCGTATTTGACAGACGGAGTTGAAAATATCATATCCGGTCTTCTGAAAGCAACTATGCACAACCCAAAAGAGAGCTGTTTTATGGCGAAGTATGCTGCGCAGAGCAAACGATCCAGCAAACTACGACGGGAAGCACAAAAAAACGGACAACATGTTCCGCCGTTTCTGATTGCAAGTATCACTACACAATGTAATTTGCATTGCAAAGGTTGCTATGCAAGAGCCAACCATAGCTGCTATGACCGAGAGCCAACCGGGAATGCTCGACAGCTTCTGCGCGCAGAGCGGTGGGGAAGCATTTTTCAGCAGGCAGCCGACTTAGGGATAGGGTTTATCCTTTTGGCTGGCGGGGAGCCTTTTGTTCGACGTGACGTGCTGACAACAGCCGGAGAGTATTCAAGCATTTTGTTTCCAGTCTTTACGAACGGAACGATGTTTGATATGGACTATCTGGAACTGCTGGATCAGAAACGGAATTTAATCCCGATTGTAAGTATTGAGGGGAATCGTGAGACAACGGATGCCCGACGGGGGGCCGGGATTTATCAACAATTGCGTTCCGCATTGCAGGAATTACATAACAGAGGACTGTTATTTGGCGCTTCTGTCACAGTGACAAAGGAGAACTTGGTGGAGGTTTTATCGGATTCTTTTATCGATGAATTGAGCGTCAACGGCTGCAAAGCAATTATTTATGTAGAATATGTTCCCGTAGACCATCAGACCGCTGATTTGGCGTTGGATGACGAAGCTAGAAAACGGATGGTACAGAGGCTGGATGATGCCAGAACCGGCCGTTCGGATATGTTAATGGTCTCTTTTCCGGGAGATGAAAAAAGTTCGGGAGGGTGCCTGGCAGCAGGCCGGGGATTTTTTCATATCAATGCCTTCGGAGGTGCGGAGCCCTGTCCGTTTTCTCCGTATTCAGATATCAATGTTTCTGATACGTCTTTGCGGGAGTCTTTGCAATCTTCCCTGTTTCAAAAGCTGCAGCAGGGCTGTCTAATGCGGGAGCATACCGGCGGATGCGTTCTCTTTGAACAAGAGACGCAGGTGAAGATGCTATTGAAGGAGTCAACATGACAACAAAGGAGAAAATTGCCGAGGAGGCCCTGACGCTGTTTTCCACAAAAGGCTACAAGGGTACCAGCGTTAAGAACATTGCGGATGCGGTAGGAATCAAGGACAGTTCGTTGTATAAGCATTTTAAAAGCAAAAAAGATATCTTTGACACAATAGTGAAAGAAATGCATAACCGCATGTCCAGACTCTCTCTGCTTGCCGGGTTGCCATCAGGGGACTGTAAGGCAGAAGCAAATGCATATGGAAAATTGACTGTTGACGGTCTTCGTGCTCTTAGCAGACAAATTTTCCTATTTTATCTGAAAGATGATTTTGTTTCTCGCTTTTGGAGAATGGCAATGATGGAGCAATACCACTCTCCGGAGATTTATGCGATTTATCACAGAATATTTATGGAAGAAAGCATTACTTATCAGGCAAATCTATTCCGTGAAATGATACGACAGGGGTATTTTATTTCGATTGATCCTGAAATAATGGCAGTAAGCTTTTATTCGCCCATTTTCTTTTTGCTTACCAAATATATGGGTGAGCCGGAGAAAGAAAATACCGCCCTGATTTTGCTTGATAAGCAGGTTGGAGAATTTTGCAGAATATATCGGAATCCAAACAGCTAAAATGATTTTGCATTAACTTCGCTTAATCGTTATGACATTCATTGGTAACTCGATCTAATTATTTATATCATCTATCAGAGCAATAAATCAGAACTTGAGGAGAAATACTATGGGCAAATATACGAGGGAAGAATTAGAAGAAGCACTGCAAGTCGTTTCCTCAGTTATCAGCAGATGCGAAAAAACACAGCCTAAGTTTGCGGAGGGTACCTCTCAGCACACACTTCTTAAAAACAGAATAAAAGCACTGTATATTTCAAAATCATTGATAATAGGTGAAAATGTTGCGGATAAATGCACCAAGGAAGAATTGATAGAAGCATTGCCTCCGGTATCTTCAATTATCAGCAAGTGCGAGAAAGCACAACTGAAATTTGTGGAGGGTACCTCTCATCACTCTCGCTTTAAGAACATGATAAGAGCAATGTATATTTCGAAATCATTGATAACAGATGAAATTAGCAAAAGAAATTGAGTCCCAGTTTGTCGGTAAGATTATGAGTAAAATGTGTCACTTATCCTTCGCTTCGAGCTGCTCGTTATGTTTACTAAATACCAAATATTAGTCAGCTATAAACCATCTATATAATCAGATTATTATTTGAATTACTAGTTGGCAGTAAAATTAGACTCGAAAGGAATTAATCCAATGATATTGGAAACAGAAAGGCTTATACTTCGTCCATGGAGCGAAAGCGATGCCGAAAGTTTATATGAATTTGCAAAAGACCCTCGCGTGGGTCCCATTGCAGGGTGGCCTGTTCATACTAGCGTAGAAAACAGTCGGCAGATTATCAAAGAAATTCTCTCTGCTGATGAAACATATGCAATTGTTCAAAAAGGAGAAGGAAAAGCAATAGGAAGCATAGGCCTTATGATCGGGGAAAAAAGTAATCTTGACATCAGGCATGATGAAGCAGAAATTGGATACTGGATCGGTGTGCCATACTGGGGAAATAGTATGGTACCCGAAGCAGTCAAAGAACTTATGAAATATGCTTTTGAAAAAGCCGGTATTTCGAAAATTTGGTGCGGATATTTTGACGGTAATGAAAAATCAAAACGCGTACAGGAAAAGTGCGGATTTAGATATCACCATACGGAATCAAATAAGGAATGGCCACTTACGCAAGATGTCAGGATAGAGCATATTACCTGTATCACCAAAGAACAATGGCTTGATGAACGGGCGTAATGATTTCTATACTTAATTTCGAGTTTGTTTATGATGCAAATACAAAGTTAGAGCTTTGGCTGGACTATTTGTGGAATACGCATATAAATAAGAATTGGACGAAGTGTAGGAAATAACCAAGACACTTCCATACAAGGAAATAATGATTATCTGCTGTTTATTTACTACCTAGTTCATTGAACACCTCATAAGCGTCATCAATATCATATTGCTCTGTCTGATGATTCCCTTTGGCACCTGCCGTTACTAGTATGTACTCCTTCCCGTTAACTTGAGCGAAACTTGCGAGACATAATCCGGCTTCATCGGTAAATCCTGTTTTGCCGCCTAATATGTTTCCGCTCTTAAGCGTTGAATTTCCTATATTCTTAAACAGTGTACTCTTAAAAGTAATGCCATCAGGATGCTTGTTGGTAGATGCCGTTGAATGCCTTGAAGTTGTAAAGATTTCCTGAAATGTACTGTTCTTCAGTGCATAGCTCAAAAGTATGGAAAGGTCTTTAACGGTAGTATAATGATTTTGGTCTTGAAGTCCGGTAGCATTTGTAAAATGTGTATTTGACATCCCGAGTGATTCTGCTTTTTGATTCATCTTATCAACGAATGCCTGTTCCGATCCAGCTATATTATCCGCAAGCCCTATGCAGCATTCCGCGCCGCTTGGCAACATCATTCCATAAAGCAAATCAATTGCCTTCACTTTTTCATTTGGCTGAAATCCTGCCATCGATGCATTCTCTTTATTCAACCTCTGAAACATTGAAGGGGAAAGTTCAATCTTTTTTTGCAGATCATGTAAATTCTCAATTGCGACGGTTGCTGTCATTATTTTAGTCAAAGATGCCGGATAAATTTTCTGCTCACTCTTTTTCTGCATTAGAATGGTATGGTCATTTAAACGGACTAAAATTGCATTAGGACTATGTAAGTTGTCGGAAGAGATAGAAACGGCGGAATCCGTTGATGCTCTTAATGAGAGAACCGAATTGGATTGATTGCCGTCAACCCTTTTCAATAATGATTGACCATCAGATGAATCCATTAATTTGTAAACAACAACAACAGCCAAAATTAGTAGTAAAACCCAAA
Organism: Ruminococcaceae bacterium UBA2656; assembly: GCA_002359465.1. Lineage (GTDB taxonomy): Bacteria > Bacillota > Clostridia > Oscillospirales > Acutalibacteraceae > Caproiciproducens. Next base: position 9,240 of record DENA01000036.1, on the reverse strand, counting down.
GTTTTGATTTTTTTCTTCTGATATGCTGCAAAATAAAAATAGCTCCTTCACATTAATTATATTATGAATCGCACGTATTAGGATAATAGGCACATATTCACCCTCTGGCATACCGGGTTATCCCTTATCCGCTGCAAAAGCAGCGATTAGAAGCCGGAAAACACCGAAGCGGTTTTTATACCAACCCGATAAAAGAGCCACGGAACATTTTAGTTTCGTGGCTCAAGCGGTGCATGGGACGGGCCGTTTGCTGTCCCTTATTTATTCTTATCCACGATTTCTTTTGCCATAGCTGTCAGATCATCCTGCTTAAGATTGCTGTCTGATGCCATTAAACCATAACTGATCTTGTCGCTATTGGTCCAGGTCACGTTCTGAACGATGCTGTTTCGCACTGTATCACTACCGTAAGTAACCTCAATGTCTCCGCTTTTCTGGGCCTTTTTGTCTTCTTCCGTCAGTTTATAGTCTGCCGGGACAAATTTATATTTCTGTGAAGAGTACAAAAGGGTGATGCTTTTATAATCTGTTTTTGCCGCTTTGGAATCTGATGTTGCTCCGGGAAGCTGTTTATTGACATACACGTTCACTTTCTCTCCCTTATCGGATACATATGTGTAGGAAATAAATTTATAAATGCCCATTTTTTTACCATTTTCGTCAACAGGGGTGGTATTGCCGATTACTGCTTCATGAAAAGTATAGCTGTTTGAAAACGTTTCCACGCTGTTTGGAACAAATCCAAGATCCTTTTGGAGCACTTCTTTCGTCGGGAAAGAAGTGTATGTCGGCTTGGATGACGATGTTGATATATACTGGCTGACTCGTGTTGCCGCGAAAACTGTAACCGTGGTCAAACATAGGACGGCCGCCAGAATCGCTACACTTTTTAGTGAAAATCGTTTTTTCATCAAAAAATCCTCCTTTTGGTTTTGTTGTCTCACTGCCTTATTTACTCTGAGTCTTAATTGATCGGAAGCCTCCACCTGGTTTGAGATATTTAAGAGCGCCTCTTTTATATTTTCTTCAAATGACTTTGTGCTCTGCATAGGTCTTGCACTCCTTTCGTGAATGGTAAACAGAGTCCAGCCTTGATTTCAACTTTTTTCTTGCTGAAAAAAGTCTGGATTTTACGGTGCCTTCCAAGCATCTGGAAACTTTTGCAATCTCTTTTGTAGAAAGGCCGTTAAAGTAGTACAAAATGATAACTGTTTTTTGCTTTGGCTCCAAATGGTTGATTTCCGAGTATAAAAGTCTGTTTTCCTCAAATGTCGAGTATTGTTCATTTACAAGATTCAAACTTGACTCATCGACTCTTTCAGCCATGTTTTCCGTTGGTATTTCACGGCTGGCCGACCGGCCATATTTCCAAGCTGTTCTGGTCAATATTCTGAAAAACCAGGCGCGGAAACCATTCGGATTTTTCAGATCGCTGATATGTTTAAAACATTTTATAAATGCCTCTTGTGCAATATCCTCGCAAATGGACTTCCTGCCGGTAATCAGATAAGCCGTTCTGACCGCTTCATTTTTGTATTTCTCAAATATTTGATCGAACGCATCAAAATTTCCTTGCTGTATCATTAAAATCAAATCTGAATCTTCGATTTTGCATTCTCCTTTCTGGGAACGATTCGGTGCACCTGACTATAAGAGCCTGTGAAAGATAAAATGGTTCAAAAAATTATAAATCTTATGATAAAAAAGTATTCTGATATAACCGTATATCTGTTATTAAAAGTTGTCAACATGAATTAATCTGAACCTTGGTCCCATTGGGTACAAGGTTCAGATTAAGGAAAAGCCATTAGTTCACCATGAAATTATGAGCAAACTATGAAGCTTGGTAAGATGATCGGCGTTCTCATTATTGTTTTTACTTTGTCATTCACATTTCAATTGTACTCAACATTAGAATAGTAACCGCTAAAAGGGGTAAACTTAATTTTTTTATCTAATTGTAGCATCAGCGCTCCACGGATTGTCCGCTCAGAACATTTTCTGGTAAATAATGCATTGTCTTTTTTAGCCAGACTATTAATAGCGGATTCAAATTGTAAATCCGCATGAATACAGGCACAAAGAAAGACCGTCGACAAAAATCGACGGTCTTTTCTATGGTCGAGGTGACTGGATTCGCACCAGCGGCCTCTACGTCCCGAATGCAGATACCATAGGTTCTTTGATTTTAGAGTACATTCTACTAACATAATCATCAAATTTGTCAATAGATTTATCAAATTTCATTTCTTCTAGATGTTAGATGTGTATATATTTTAAGTGTTGTATTAATATCTGAATGCCCTAAAAGCTGGGATGCAGTAAGTACATCAACGTCACTTGAATATAACAACGTTGCATAAGTATGTCTGAGCATGTGCGGTGTTATTTTATCAATAGTAAATGGAATTCCATTAGAATTATATATGTTGGCTATATTATCGTCATGAATCCCATATTGATAGTTTAACTTGCATAAATAGCTATTCCATGCACTTCTAAATGATGATGGTATGCATTTCACCATTGATTTGGCAGAAAACATATTTGCTATTTGCATTTGACCTAGCAATTTTAAACTCTTCCATTATTTCAACTGGTGCTTTTACACAGCGTGATTTATGATTTTTTGTATCAGGTTTCGGGAAGATGGTCCAGTATATCAAAAAACGCGTAATCTCATAGCGGTGTATCAGACCGTCCGCATCCATCCTCTGTGAAAGAAACACGGCCTTTTCCGCCTGATGGTATATTCAAGCCCCGCTGAATTTACGAATGTCCTGACAAAAAGAGCTAACGAATCAAACAATGGTGTAGAACATAGGGGGAATTCTGAAGATGTTTTGTCGCATGGTAAATATTGGCGGTTGTGGCTGGAGTGGAACGAACAGTAAAATAAGTATAAATGCACTGGAATGAATTTACTGGATTTCTTTATAAACTGGAATTCCATTCATATTTATTTCCCGAATTTTGAAAGTTTTTGTCAATTTCAATCGTTTGTATTATTGAGGGGGGGAAATGAAATGGGAAAAACATCGTCCGGTACCAACGATGTTGTGACAGAAGCTCTCGACAAATATTCCGATATGGTTCGAAGGATATGCTTTATGTATCTTAAGAGTGAAGCAGATGTGGAAGACATATTTCAGAATGTCTTTTTAAAATTATTGCAGTATAAAAAACCGTTTAAAAATGATACGCACAAAAAGGCATGGCTCTGCAGAGTTACCATAAATGAATGCAAAGATTTCCACAAAAGCTTTTTCCGTAAAAATACTTGTTCCATCGACGACTTAGAAATCCCAATAGAAGATAAATCTGAAGAGGGTGTGTTGCGCGAAGTGCTGGCACTTCCGCAAAAATATAGAAATGTAATTTATCTCTTCTACTTTGAGGACTATTCAGTTCCTGAAATTGCAACTATTCTTGGAAGAAATCAAAATACAATTCACACACATCTTCGGAGGGCAAAAGCAATTTTAAAGAACAAATTGAGAGGTTTTGATGATGGGAACTATTTTTAGGGCCGCTATAAGTCATATCCATGCCAAAGAGGATCTTAAAAGAAAAACAAAGGATTACCTTGTTGCAAGTTTAAGCATAACGCCAACTGTGACGCAGAGCAGGTTTAAATGTTCTGTGAGGCAAAAAGCGCTTATAGCGGCCTGTACCGTTGTTTTTGTGTGTGCAATGTCTGTTACTACGGTTGCTTACTATAAAACTCCGGTTTCTTATTTAAATCTTGATATTAACCCCAGTGTTGAGCTGGGTGTAAACGGCTTTGGAAGAGTTATTTCCGCAACCGCCTTTGGCAGCGGAGGTACAACAATTCTTAACGGACACAACATCATGGATGCCGATGTCAAAAGTGCCGTCCATACTTTAGTCAAATCGGCAGCGCAGAAAGGCTATGTCGCACAAGACGGTTCAACGATCATTTTGTTGATCTCTGAAACCGACAATACCTCAAAAGCAATCGAAATGGAAAACACCGCGGCACAGGGTGCAGAAATGGCAATAAAATCAGAGGGTAAGACTGCTATAATCACCAAAGATCATATTTCCCTGGAAAAACGTGAGGAAGCCCAAAAGCTGGACATAACTCCGGGTAAACTGAGCTTGATACAAAAGCTGCAGGCACTTGATCCTTCCGTTACCGTGTCCGAATATAAAGATGTCGAAGCAAAGGATATTATGAAAAAGATCGACGAATTAAAAAAGTCAGCGAATCCAAACGAAGACGACACGACTCCTGTGGATAACAGCAATGATTCCAAGGAAACGGTTAGTAAAGATACGCCAAATTCATCCGGCACAGCAAATAACCAAAATTCACAGGGCTCGACCGGTGAAACAAACGGTAAGAATTCCTCTCTTTCTGCTGAATCTGGAAAAGAAAATGTTTCTAATTCCTCCGCTGACCCGCAAAAAGAAGAATCGCGCACTGCTTCCAGCAAAGCCGCCAGCAGTTCATCTTCCGGCTCTTCCAGTCAGACAAAACGATAATGAAGCCGTATTTCTGTGCCGAATAAATTGACAGAATACAACTGAGGCATCCAGACTGCTGAAAAAACGACCCGCTTTCATTGCTGAATTTGTAAAACACAACTTAATCAGGAGGATTTGCAGAATGAATAAATTTAAATCAAAAGTTCTTTCTTTAATACTTTCTTCCGTGCTGATTATAGGCAGCTTTTCATCCGTCGCTGCCGCGGCGGCTACAAAGTCATTGACCGGCGTAATCGGCGCAACGAATCAGGACACAATTTATCTTGTCAACGGCGGCACGGGAAATGCCGCTAACCTTACAGATTTTCTGCTCGACAGGGGAAGCGATTTCCTTTTTGAGACCGCGGACCACAAGGGAGTGAGCGATGAGAAGATCAGCGCTATCGCCCATGTTTCCGGCGACAGTCTTGTTTCGTTGAAGGTAGACAGTTCCACCGATGTGGCGACACTAAGGCTGAAGACCAGTTCGGTTTCCGGTAAAGAAGTGATTTCCGTTCTTTATGAGGGCAGCTACACTGACGAAGACGGAAATGATTACACGGTAAAAGCGAGAAACAACCTTACCGTATATGTCTATGACAAGGATCAGATCGTTTTTGGTGAATACGATTCAGGCTTTTCAGCCAAAGAACCCGGTACGGGTTTCTCTGATTTTGAAACCTTTGCTCAGACCGCCAACTATTCAAAAGCTTTAGGAATTTATAAAGCAAAACCAAGCGCCAATTCGGCACTGGCTATTTATGAAGCCGCCGACTTAACCGCGGCAACCACCGGTATTACGGATAAAAACGCCTACAGCTTCAGCAAAACGGGTAACGACATACATATTCCGGTCGCAAACACGACTTCTGAATTTAGCCGGTTCCCGACCGCAACCGTGGGCAGGACTTTATCTGCTGAAACGAGCCGGTACACGCAGGATGCCGGTACCATGAACGTGAGTATCACGGTGAAGAAGCTGGTTGCGGACGGTTCCACCTACAAGGCATCGACCAATTCCGATGACTCGTACACCCTGAAAACAAAGATTGAAAAGAAAGCCGACGCGGCGACCTTATTGCCTGACAGCAAGGTTTTTACCATTAAGAGAACAGACGGAAAAACCATGCTGACCGGCGACGCAAATCCCGGAACAGGCAATGTTACAGACAGCGAAATAGTATTCCCGCAGGGCACAACACGTGTGAGTGTCGGGGAGAGCACCAATGTACAGAAAATTTCCGGCAATGTCGGAGATCTTCAAATTGACGGCGGGAAAGTCGGTTCCGTCGATATAGAAAGCGGTACCGTGGAGATAACGGACGGTACAGTCGGCAATATTAAAACAAGCGGGGCACCGACCTTGCCGGACGGAGACGCAGTCCTTATAAGGGGCGGGGAGGCCGGAAATATTGATGTTACAGATGTAACACTTGATTCGGACAGCAACGTGACCGTAAATGCAGGCAAAACCGGTACAATCCTTGCCAACGGTACAGTCACAATTAACGCGAATGATCCTGATACCCCGGTTGTTACGGGTAAGATTACTGCTCAGGATATCTTTATGGCCTCTAAGCAATCCCCAATTACCTGCGCAGGCATAAAATCGGGCGCGGACGGCTCCATCACATTATCCGGCGATAGCATCAGCGTAAATTCCATAGACCTCGATTTCCGTGAAACAACTTTATATGCCGGTGATGACAACGAAGCCTTCATTGGGAAAATTCCCGCTCCCGCCAATGCGAAAAACGGAATGATTTATACCCAGTGTGAAGACACAAACGCAACCGTCAGCGGCCCCGTTACGGTTAAAACCGTTTCCCTGGATTCCGACACCATCGTGACATTTGATGGTATGGTTACGGCAGATACGATTGACGGGGACGGTACAATAGGGATCGCAGCCGGAAATCTTTATGTATCCGGCAGTGCTTCCGGTGTCACACTGAAGCTGACCGACAAAACCTTTGCGGTCGGGACCACAGTCTTTAAGGCCGCTTCAGATGCAGTCGACACAGATGATTTCAATACCTTTGGATTTACACTTGCAAAAAGCACAGGCACCTCGATCGATACTTTTAAAATTGGATCCCTTTCTTTTGCCGGGCTTGCAATCAATAAAGACTCTTCCAGCATTGCCAAGGGCTGTTCGGAGACATTCACCGCGGCCGCCTATCCAATTGGCACCTCCATTCCTGCTGGTGCCAGTGTTGTCTGGGAGCTTGACGGAGGCACCAGCGACATCTTTGAGCTCACTTCTTCCGGCGCTTCTGCAACTGTAACAGTAAAAAGCATTGACCCGGTTTTCGCGTCGGAAAACAAAGCAACTCTAACCGCGGTCCTGTATGACGAGGACGGTTATGAAATGGATGACTATGGCATAGCCACATGCGACATTACCGCCGTTGCTACTCAGACCGCAGTTTCCGACACAAACGCCGCCCTCTCTGTCGGTAAGGGTGAAAGCTACATTATGAAAGTGACTGCATCGGCCACACCTTCCGTTGTAGCAGGGACAAGCGGTGTGTTTACGGTGGCGCCGGTTTCTCAGAACGGCAATGAGTACTTCTACAGGCTTTCCGCAGTCGGCTCTGTCGGTTCCGCGACAGGCATATACCTGAACGGGAACAAAATCTTTGTCGCTACGGTAAAAGGAGTCGCTTTCACGAGCGATACCACGATGGATTTAGCCGTGAATGGTTCCTACACCTTTAAGATTACCTCGGCAGCGGCTCCGGCTGTTACTGTCGGATCTCCGACTTTCCATCTCGCTTATACCGGCAGATCCGGCAATGATTATTTTTATAAAATTACGTCCGCAGGCGCGGCGGACTCAGCGGCCGGAATCTATGTAAATGGTACAAGAATTTTTGTTGCCACAGTCAAAGGGAATTCTTTCACAAGCGATACGACGGCGGATTTGACCGTGCGTGGTTCCTACACCTTCAAGATTACCTCAGCAGCGACTCCGGCTGTTACTGTCGGGTCTCCGACTTTCCATCTCGCTTATACCGGCAAATCCAGCGATAATTATTTCTATAAAATTACATCCACCGGTACAGCAGGTTCATCAGCCGGAATTTATGTAAATGGTACAAGAATTTTTGTTGCCACAGTGGGGTAAGGATTTTTATATTATACTCATTTGAATAGAATTCGTTATATCTGCAAGGCATCGGCTCAAGTTCACTTGAGCCGATGCCAATCTTTTTTAGGAGTGACCAACTATGTTTGGAGCAAAGCGAAAGACAATTTTAGAGCAAACCGCAGAAATTGAGATTCCAAAAAGCTATCCGGAACCTTACAAGGATGAACCGGCCCAATGGGAAGGCCTTTCTGATAAAGAAAGGCTTTGTGTTTGGTATGGCATGGGTCAGTCAGTACCGGATATCCCGGATGGGACAGCGCCGGAAGCGGCTTGTATGGAAATACAATCAGATCTATAACAACACACGTATTCGGAAATATGACGGCTCTTATCTCACGTTCCCCGGGATGAATCCGGAAATTACATTGCAGGCACATCAAAAGAATGCGGTTGCCCGTATTCGCAAAGCGGAAATGCGCTGATTCCTCATAAAGTAGGATGGGGTAAAACCTATACCTATGAAGTATTACTATCCATCGAACATGGAGGCGCCGCCTTTGCTGGGCCTTTGGGAACTCCGCGATATCTGCATCTTCGGGTTGGCCGGCGTTTTTTCTTTAATCCTGTACCCGCTGACGCGCAGCCTTGTTCCGTTGGCCATAACCGCTTTCTATGCATTCATGACCGTCACCTTCGACGACATTTCCATATTCAAATATTTGAACAAGCTCTGTAGGTATTTCATTACGCAGCAGCTTGTTTTTTATTGGGAGAAGGAGGACCGGCCTTGAGAAAAGCAACCGACAAAAATCAAAAGAAAAGAAAAAGCGTACAGGATTTAATCGGGGCGGCTGCCATTGAGGACAGCTGCCTCGCTGTTTCCTCCGGAGAACGGCTGTGCTTCATTATGATTACGCCTGTCAACCTGAATGTCCTGTCTTCGATCAACATAAGTAGCAGGATCACGAAAATGACCGATACGCTGGAAAATGTCGGTACTGTGGATTTCCTGTGCCTGAATTCCTCTCAGAGCTATGACAGCAACAAGCACTATCTGGCAAAGCTGAAAGAGCGGGAAACAAATGACACCCTGAGGGATCTTGATCAGAAGGACATTGAATTTTTTGACCAGGTAAGGATATCAATGGCTACCAGCCGTGAATTTCTTGCCGCCCTGCGGTTCTCAGTAAAGGAGACGGCAGAAACGGCATCCAGCAGGCTATCGAAGCGGAAGAGGATCTTAACGATGTTCAAGTGATTGTCCGCAGGATGCATAAGACGAAGGAAAGCCTGATGCACTGTGCTGTATTCATTGAGATGATCGCAAAATCTCTGAAAGACTTACAGGACTTCCCTCGTAATGGCCGTTATGCAGAACGAAAGCGGCGGGACCGGCAATGACCCAATGCAGTGCAGTGAGAGTCCCCTGAATACGGAGTACCCGCAAAGGCATAACGGAATCACCGATCCGGAATATTCCATCAACATCGGAATCAAATACTTTGAAAGCTGTCTGAGAGCCGCGAAATGCAAGTCTCCGGACGACGTTCAGGGCATCAGCCTTGCCCTGCAGGGCTACAATTTTGGAAACGGATACATCAGCTGGGCGCTGAAAAAAGGCAGCTACACACAGGCGAATACCGTCGAATTTTCAC
>DENA01000014.1 GCA_002359465.1 Ruminococcaceae bacterium UBA2656 | reverse complement strand
ATTATTGTTAACCCGACCATGCTGTCACAAACAGGCATGAAGTGGGGCGCGGTATTCCTTGCGACCATCATTGCTTCCGTAATCGGTACTCTTGTCATGGGACTCTTTGCAAATGTCCCCTACGCGCAGGCGCCGGGCATGGGCCTTAACGCCTTCTTCGTTTTTACCGTATGCTTCGGCTTGCATTTTAAATGGCAGGAAGCGCTTGCCATGGTTTTCATCTGCGGTCTTGTCAATATTCTGATCACCGTAACCAAAGTCCGCAAACTCATTATCAAATCCATTCCGGAAAGCCTTCAGAACGCCATCGGCGGCGGTATCGGTATTTTTATCGCCTATATCGGTATTAAAAACGCCGGGCTGATTCAGTTCACATCCGATCCGGGAACTTATACCCTTCTGGACAGCAAAACGGTCATCGCCTCCAGCGCTGCGGTGCCGGCCATTGTAAAGCTGAACGCGCCCGTTGTGCTGCTCGCTTTGTTTGGGCTTGCGCTGACCGTTGTTCTTTTGGTTAAAAACGTAAAGGGCGCGATTTTAATCAGCATCGCGGCAACTACCATTATTGGCATCCCGATGGGAATCACCACTGTCGGCCAGACGATGGGATTCGGCGAAGCCTGCGCCCAGTTGCCGGAAACCTTCGGCGCAGCCTTCGGCAACCCCGGCATAGTCTCGCTTTTTGCGGACCCCGCCAAAATTCCGCTCGTGTTAATGACCATTTTCGCGTTCAGCCTTTCCGATACCTTTGACACCATCGGAACCTTTATCGGCACCGGCCGCAAAACAGGCATTTTCAGTGCGGAAGACCAAATGGCCCTGGAGACCAGCACCGGCTTTAAGTCAAAAATGGACAAGGCGTTGTTTGCAGACGCAACGGCAACTTCCATCGGCGCGATTTTCGGTACCTCCAACACCACAACTTATGTGGAAAGCGCAGCGGGTATCGGCGCGGGCGGCCGCACCGGCCTGACCAGCGTGGTTACCGCCGCAATGTTTATTATCAGCGCGTTTTTCGCTCCGCTGATCAGCGCGGTTCCTTCCGCCGCGACGGCGCCGGCCCTGATCGTTGTCGGTATTATGATGCTCAGCGCATTTAAGGAGATTGAATGGACCAGCCTGGAAGAGGCGATTCCCGCTTTCTTCGCCGGCATCTTCATGGCGTTCTGCTACAGCATTTCCTACGGCATCGCCGCCGGCTTCATCTTCTACTGCCTGATTAAAACCTTCCGCGGCAAGGCAAAAGAAATTCATCCGATTCTCTGGGTTGCCACCGGCCTGTTCATTCTGAACTTTGTCGTGCTGGCAGTCATTTCCTGATTTGTTCATCCTATTTTTCATAAAGGCTCCGCGCTTCATTAGCGCGGGGCTTTTTCCTTTATTATTGCGTTTTACTATGGTATAATAACCGCATAGCGATTTTACCATGATAATTTGAGGTGGATTATGCCCAGATTTTTTATTAACTACGTTCCGGAAGAGCAGGCGGTTATCACGGGGGAGGACGCCCGCCACATTGCGCGTTCCCTGCGCATGCAGCCGGGGGAGAGCCTGATCCTCTGCGACAGCATCGGGACGGATTACAACGGCAGGATAGAGAGCATTGCAGACAACGAAATTGTTGTGCGCGTCCTGAATTTTTGCAGAAGCGTCGCGGAGCCGGGCGTCAATGTTACGGTGTATCAGGGCCTGCCCAAAGCGGATAAGATGGACAGCATCGTGCAGAAATCGGTCGAGACCGGTGCGGTGAAAATTGTTCCCGTCCTGACGGCGCGCTGCGTTTCCAGACCGGACGAGAAAGCGGCGGCAAAAAAAAATACACGCTGGCAGAAAATTGCGGAAGAGGCGGCAAAGCAGAGCGGAAGGGGCATTATCCCGAAGGTCGGCACGCTGACTGATTTTCGCGCGGCAGTAAAGCAGGCCGCCCAAAGCGGCGAGATCATCCTGTTCTTTGAAGGCGGCGGACGGAGCATCGCGGAGCTGGTGAACAGGAAAACCGGGGAGCTGGCTGTCTTTATCGGGCCGGAAGGCGGTTTTGAGCAGGCGGAGGTTGATTTCGCGGTGCAAAACGGTGCGAGCATCGGTACGCTCGGCGCGCGGATTCTCCGCACCGAAACAGCACCCATCGCGGCGCTTTCTGCCATTATGCTTGCAACAGGGAATATGTAGAAATACTGAAAGTGTATAATATTATTTATTTATACAGTAAGTAATATAAAATGACAAAAACAGTTTGCAAAATTTTGTAAATGAGGTGTAAAAATGCGGACAGCTTTGGTCACCGGCGCTTCACGCGGAATTGGGAATGCCATTGCGTGCCAGCTTGCCGCGGACGGTTTTCGTGTAATTGTGAATTATTATGCTTCCCAAAAGGAGGCCGAGGCCCTCGTGTCGGAGTTAAATGCCCGGTATCCGGTCGGCTGCGCCGCGCTGCGCGCCGACGTGTCGGACAGAGGGCAGGTGGAGAAAATGTTTTCCGCAGCCGGTGAAATCGACGTGCTGGTCAACAACGCGGGCATTGCTCAGCAAAAGCTTTTTACGGATATTACGGAACAGGACTGGGACAGGATGTTTGACGTCGACGTCAAGGGAATCTTCCACTGCTGCCAGTGCGCGCTCCCTTATATGATTCATCAAAAGCGGGGAAAAATCATTAACATTTCTTCTATGTGGGGACAGGTCGGCGCTTCCTGCGAGGTGCATTATTCCGCGGCCAAAGCGGCTGTGATCGGCCTTACCAAAGCGCTGGCGAAAGAGGTCGGCCCATCCGGCATTCAGGTGAACTGCGTGGCGCCCGGTGTGATTCAGACCGAAATGAACGCACGGCTGGATGAGGATACCATCAGTGAGCTGAAAGAGGAAACGCCGCTCGGAGTGATCGGCGCGGCAGAGGATATCGCCGCCGCCGTCAGCTTTTTGGCGGGAGAGAAATCCGGCTTTATCACCGGGCAGGTTCTGGGCGTAAACGGCGGCATGATTATCTGAGGAGGTTTCCCTTCCGGATCATGCCGCTTTTTTCGCGCTTAATCGGTCTGATAAAAAATTCTTTCTATAGGAAGCCGCGATGTTATCTCCCCCCGCCGGGGGGGGGGGGAGATAACATTCGTTTTTCCGGTTCTCATTTGAAATTACGATAGGGACATAAAATTCCAGAATACAATTTTTTCATATTCATTACAAAGCTGTCAGAAATATAGACATTCCATCATTAACCATTATACAATAGATTATGGTTTCGGTCTTCCCTGCTTACGGCGGGAGAGACGGCGGACAAAAGAGGCATATTTGAGAAATTGCCATCTTAAAATAGCAACAGGCTTGGTATAAGAACTGGAAGGATGATGGGATATGATGAACCGGGTCAAGCGCACGGCGATTTTGCTGCTGGCGCTTTGCTGCGTTCTTTCACAGGCGGGCTGCGCCGGCAAAGAACAGAAAGATTCCGGCAGCAGCACCGTACAGGAAAGTGAAACGGCGGACAGGGTAAACGGATTTTCACAGGGGAACGACGTGGTGAATACAGCGGAGGACGGCGTGCAGATTCAGACCGCGATTCCGACATTCACCGGCTTTTCGGCGGCGAAAGAGCTGAACGAAAAAATCAGGAAGATTTCCGACGACGGAATTGCCGAAGCGAAAAAGACAAACAAAGAGCTTGAAAATTCAGCGGCAAAAGGACATCTCTTTTTTCAAAGCTATTACGCTCTTTTTTGGGACAACGACATCCTTTCTGTTTGGGTCATGAGCGAGAATTACCTGGGCGGCGCGCACGGGGACCGCTGGCTGAAGTCCTTCAATGTCAATATTCAGACGGGCGAATTTTATGAAACACCGGGCACGCTATTTAAGGACGCACAGGCGGGAACAAAGAAAATTACGGATACCATCCTGGCGGATATCAAAAAGCGGCCGGACTTTTACTTCCCGGAAGCGGCTCAGACAGTACAGGATAAACGGGGTGCGTATTCCTACTATCTGGACGGACAGGATCTGGTGGTATATTTCGATCTTTACGAGTTGATGCCCTACGCGGGCGGAATGCCAGAATTCCGGTTCCCGCTGACCGGACTGGACACAAAGCTTCGGCTGGGCAATTACCCGGACCGGCGGAATGTGCGGGACAACGGAATAGATACGGAATTCAAGAATCCGGTTATTGTGAACGATGGCGGCGTGCTTTTGCCGCTGGAAGAGACTGCCAATGTGCTGAATCACACCGTGGAAAAGAAAAATGGAGATTACGCGGTGGACGGTAAGAGCGTAAAACCGACTATGATCAATGACGCGGCGTATATGCCGATCGATTATTTTAATGAACTGGGAAAAAACTCCGGAATCAAGGGGTTTGTTGTCTATGATGGCAAGACGCTGTGGATTTTTACTCAGACCGCGCAGAGCGAGGAAGAAAAAAAGCTGATGAGCAGCGATGTGAACAGCGTTGGAAGTGAGATTTATCTAAACAGCGCAGACAGCGGTTCCTCTGCCGACCACTCATGGCAAAAAAGGATGTGCTACATAAAAAGCTTTGACAAAAAGACAGGAACCGTGACTTTTGACCCGGTCGAGTGGATTACCAGCGACGACAAGGCCCGGATTAGGGAACTGAAGCTTGACGGCGATTTTCCGGACGGCTACCATATTTACAATCCCTCCGCAAAAACGGAAAGCATCAAGCTGTCTGAAAATGCGAAAATCAGCCTCATTCAATGGAACGCGGAAAACGTGGCGGAATCCTACATACAGACAGATGCCGCGGGGCTGGGCAAGCGCCTCAAGGAAAGCGACGCGTTGGGCTATCCCTATGAATACACGATCAGCGACGGCAAAATCATCGCGCTTCGCGAGCAATATGTGCCGTAAATCTATAGCAGCTTCAAATAAGAAACTGGAAAAATGGATTTTATAATTGCTATAAAATTTAAACATAGGGAGGAAGGAAATGAGAAACAGGAAATATTTTGCTCTGGTCGCCGGATTGCTGATTGCGGCAATGATTGTTGGCGGCTGTGCCTCACGGGGAAGCGGTTCCGCCGCGAATAAGGCGGCGACCGAACAGAAATCCGTTGCAATGGACGCGGGGACCGCTTCCACCGCGGCGGGTATGGCCGATACTCCGATGAACGGGGAAAGCACCGCCAGCGCGGCGGGCGCAAATCCGACCGCCGGGCAGCTGGCGGCGGCTTCCAGCCAGAAAATTATTGAGCGGCTGTCGTATCAGATTGAAACGCTGCAATTTGATGATTCCGTACAGAAGGTTCAGAACCTTTGCACCCAGCTGGGCGGCTATGTGCAGGATTCCAATGTTACGGGCAGCGGCATAGAGAAGCAGAATTTGCGCAGCGCCAATTATGTCCTGCGTATTCCGCAGGAAAAACTCAGCCAGTTTAAAAACAGCGCGGGTTCCATCGGCAGCATCCTGAATCTGACCAGTTCCAGCGAAAATATCAGCGAAGGCTATTATGATACCCAGGCGCGGCTGAAAAGCCTGCGCACCCAGCAGGAAAGGCTGCTTGCCCTTCTGAAAAAGTCAGGCTCGCTCACCGATATCATCGCGCTGGAAAAAGCGCTTGCGGATGTCAATTATCAGATCGAGCAGTACACCGGCACCATCCGCCAGTACGATTCGCTGATTAATTTCAGCACGGTTTCTATTCAGCTGAACGAGGTTGTCAAGCCGACGGAGCTTGAGAAAACGCCGGTCACGCTCGGCGAAAAAATTGCAAAGCAGTTTAAAGATTCTCTGCGCGCGCTCGGCGGGTTCGGAGAAGGTCTGCTGGTGTTCCTTCTGGGCGGGGCGCCCGTCATTCTGCTTTTAGCGGTGATAGCCGTTTTGATTATCTATATTTTACGCAGGAAGAGAAGGCATTCAGAAAAAGCTGCGTATCAGTCTTCAGCATTGCCTGTAAAAGAGAAGGAAGAAGAGAGTTCCGGAGAGAAATAGTTCGTATAAGTCAAAAGCGGGCCGCTTCCCGGTTTGGGGAAACGGCCCGCTTTTGCTGTGATATCATTTTAAAATTCAATTTTGTTACGGATATAATTTGTCAGATCGGATATCGCGATGCGTTCCTGCAGCATGGTGTCTCGGTCGCGCACGGTCACACAGCCGTCGTTTTCGCTGTCAAAATCATAGGTGATGCAGAACGGCGTGCCGATTTCATCCTGGCGGCGGTACCGTTTGCCGATGGAGCCGGCGTCGTCGTAATCCACCATGAACTGCTTCGCAAGCTGCGCGCTGATTTCCTGAGCCTTGTCGTTCAGCTTCTTGGAAAGGGGAAGCACGGCGGCCTTGTAGGGAGCCAGCGCGGGGTGCAGCCTCATGACGACCCGCGTATCCTTTTCGTCGATCTTTTCTTCGTCGTAAGCGTCGCAGAGGAATGCCAGGGCAACGCGGTCGGCGCCGAGCGACGGCTCGACAACATAGGGAATGTACCGCTCGTTTGTCTCGGGGTCAAAATATTCAAGGCTCTTGCCGGAGTGGTTCTGATGCTGTGTCAGGTCATAATTGGTCCGGTCGGCGATGCCCCAAAGCTCACCCCAGCCGAACGGGAACAGGTATTCAATATCGGTGGTAGCCTTGGAATAGAAGGACAGTTCCTCCTGCTCATGGTCGCGCAGGCGCATGTTCTCCTGTGTCATGCCCAAATCCAGCAGCCACTTCTTACAGTAGTCCTTCCAGTAATAAAACCAGTCAAGGTCCGTGTCCGGCTTGCAGAAGAATTCAAGCTCCATCTGTTCAAATTCGCGTGTGCGGAACGTAAAGTTGCCCGGCGTAATTTCATTGCGGAAGCTTTTGCCGATCTGCGCAACGCCAAACGGCACTTTGCGGCGGGTGGTGCGCTGAATATTGGCAAAGTTAACAAAAATGCCCTGCGCTGTTTCCGGACGGAGAAAAATCTCGTTTTTGGCGTCTTCCGTTACGCCCTGAAAGGTCTTGAACATCAGGTTGAATTTGCGGATGTCGGTGAAATTGGAAGAACCGCATTCCGGGCATTTGATGTCGTGCTCTTTGATGTACGCGGCCATTTGGTCGAAGGTCATGCCGTTCGCGTCGCCGCCGGCGTCTTCAATCAGCTTGTCCGCGCGGTGGCGGGTTTTGCAGTCGCGGCAGTCCATCAGCGGGTCGGAAAAGCCGCCCACATGGCCCGAAGCCACCCAGACCTGCGGGTTCATCAGAATCGCGGTGTCCAGCCCCACATTGTACGGGCTTTCCTGCACAAATTTTTTCTGCCACGCGCGTTTTACGTTATTTTTAAATTCAACGCCGAGCGGGCCGTAGTCCCATGTGTTTGACAGGCCGCCGTAGATTTCGCTTCCAGAGTAAACAAACCCGCGGTTTTTACACAGAGCGACAATTTTGTCCATCGTTTTTTCAGTTGCCAACATGTTTTACTTCCTCCATAATCAGGGGCGCTGGCTGCGCTCCATTATTTTTTAAAGATAATCATCTTGCTAAGCACATAATTCATGATAATAACGATGATGTTCATAATAATTTTAGCCAGCCAGTCGTTCCACGCCAGCACATTCACCATGAGCAGCATGCCCAGCGAGTCCACGCCGAGCGACAAAAGGCGGGCGCCAACAAACGTGGAAAGTTCCCTCCAGAAAAGCTTTGCGGCAAAGCTTTTGCTCTGAAATACGAAAAGCTTGTTGGTGATAAACGCAAAAGCCACCGAAAGAACCCATGCGATGGTGTTTGCCGTCAGCACATCCCAGCGCGCGTTCCAGTGAATTACCGGACGAAGAAGCCCGTAGCTTACGACGTTAACGGCTGTGGTAAGCACGCCGAAAAAAATATAGGAGATCATTTCGGGCGTTGTCAGAAAGCGCCACAACTTTTTCAGCTTATCCAAAGTATTAACACCGCCATTTACTGATATTATAATAGTTTACCATTGTACGGCGCGGCTTTCAAGTAAAATTCAACGAAGTTCAGCAATTTTTCAGTTGGCTGATGAGTTTTTGATAGGTTTCCTTTTTGCGGAACAGCGCGGAGGTACCAAGAACAAATCCTTCCACGCCCGCTCTGGACAGCTCCGCGACTTTTTGCGGGGAAACGGCCCCGTCTACCAGAATTCTGAAAGAATATTTCGTTTTTAACTGTGCCAGACGTTTGATCTTATCGTCTACATAATCCAGATATTGCTGTCCGGAAAATCCAGGATTTACGGTCATCACCGTCACATAATCCACCAATGGAAGCAGCTCCTGAATGGTTTCAGGGGAGGTGCCCGGGTTGACCGCGATGCCGGATTTCTTTTGAAGGGATTTGATTTTTTCCAGCGTTCTGGCGGGGTGCCTGTCCGACTCGGGATGGATGTGAATCAGGTCGGCGCCCAGCCCGGCGAACAGCTCGATATAATTGCCGGGATTGTCTATCATAAGGTGGACATCGAGGGGCTTCTCCGTGTTTTTTCTGATACAGGCCATATCCTGAACGCCCATGCCGAAATTCGGAACGAAGCTGCCGTCCATGATATCAATATGAAAAATATCCGCCCCTGCTGCGTCAAGCTTTCTGGTTTCTTCTCCCAGGGAGTCATATTCGGCGCACATCATGGACGGACAGATTAATTTCTTCATAATAAATCCTCCTGCGAAGATAGTTCAGGTCAAGTTTTTGAAAGGTCAATCAGTCTTTGAATGGCAAGTCCCTGCGTGACAAAGGAGCCAAGCGGGTGAGGAAATTTTGCAAACTGTCCGTGGAAATCCGACCCGCCGGTCATGATTAAATCGTATTTTGTGCAGATGTCTTTAATGGACGCTTTTACATCTTCCGCGTTGCGCGGGTGCGCGTATTCAATCCCAGCGATTTCCTTTTTTTCCGCCACCTCCGCGCACAATTCAAGGGAATCGAACTGACCGGGATGCGCAATCACCGCAAGCCCGCCCACGTCACGGATCAGCCGGATTACTTCCCGCGTGTCCGGGTAAGCGTTCGGAACATAGCAGGAGCCGCCTTTGGAGATCAGGTCGTCCTTCAGGCTGCCGATAACCGTGTTGGTGTAGCCGTGGTCGGCCAGCGCCTGCATGATGTGGGACTCGTAAATCGATTCGCTTTCCCGGCTGAAGCGCGCGATGTATTCCCAGGTAATTGGATAGATCTTCATGATCTTTTCAATCATTTGCTTTTTGGTTTCAGCCCGGCTTCGCAGGGTCTTATTCAGCTCCTCCTGCAAAGTGTCCGTATCCTTTGGAAAGTAGCAGAGCATGTGAACCGGCCGGCCGCGCTGATAATCCTTGGTGGAAATCTCCACGCCCGGAATGATTTGAACGCCGAGCTTTTCTCCCGCTTCCATTGCAATCGGCACACCGGCCATGGTGTCGTGGTCCGTCAGTGCCAGATAATCCAGCTTCACCCGTTTGGCGTAGGCGACAATGTCTTCCACATACATGGAGCCGTCCGATTTTCTGCTGTGAGTATGTAAATCTCCGACCATTGAGGTACTCCCTTTCACATTGAAACAGATCGAAGGGCATGGTGTAAAACCATGCCCTTCTTTCCGAATGGATTCAATTATTTGCCAAGATATTTTGCAACATTGTCCTTTGTAATCAGCTGGAAGGGTACGATGTTCTCTTTTTCAACAGTTTCGCCCTTTGCCACTTTATAAGCTACATCCATTGATTTGCTGGCCTGTCCGGCTGCATCCTGCAGGACAGTACCGGAGAGTCTGCCGTCGGAAACGGCCTGAAGAGCATCGGGAATCGCGTCGACACCGACAATAACAAGATCTTTGCGGCCGGCAGCCTCTGCGGCTTCCAAAGCGCCCATTGCCATATCGTCATTCTCACAGAGGATTGCTTTCAGGCTCTTGTATTTGCCGAGCCAGTCTTCCGTGGTGGACATTGCCTTGTCTCTGGCCCAGTCGGCAGAAAGCTCTGCTACCAGTTTGATGTCTTTGTTTGCCAGAATGGTGCCGTCTAGTCCTTTGCGTCTCAGAATCTGAGCGCTCTGGCCCATGTTGCCTTCGAGAAGGGCGACGTCGCCTTTGTTGCCGAGCTTCTCAAGAACATATTTGCCCATGATCTGACCGGCTTCTTCATCGTTGGAGCCGACATAAGCTTTGAAATCTTCTGAATTTGTGCGGGTGTTGACTTCGACCACAGGAATGTTTGCGTCTTTAGCAAGTGTGAGCACCTGAGCGGAGCCGTCGGCATCCTGCGCGTTCAGGACAATGACATTGACTTTCTTGGCAATTAAGTCTTCCGCCTGTGCAATTTGCTTGTTGATATCTGCCTGTGCATCCACCAGATACAGTTCAACATCGGGATAGGTCTTTGCTGCGTACGCCTTGATTGCCTCTCCCAGTTTATTGGAGTAGGTGTCGGACATTGTTTTCATTAATACGCCGATTTTATATGTGCCGGATTTGCTGGTTGCGCTTTCTGCAGCTGCGGAAGCAGCCGCGCTGGAGGTGGCCGTATCTGTTTTTGCCGAGCATGCGGTTACACCGATGCAGATGGAAAGTGCCAGTAATGCTGAGAAAATTTTTCTGATTCTTTTCATTTCAATAACTCCTTTTTATTTACTACAGCAAATGGTTTGCTGTATTTGACAAACGATAACCCGCGATTATTTTGCCGCTTTCTTTGATTTCAAATCAAAGAAGACGGCGCCGAGAATGATAATGCCCTTTACAATCATCTGATAATAGGAGGAAACATCCATCAGGTTCAGACCGTTGTTCAGGGTCCCGATAATCAGGACGCCTACCAGTGTGCCCAGTATGGTCCCGCTTCCGCCCGTCATGCTGGTTCCGCCGATCACGACAGCCGCGATTGCGTCCAGTTCATAGCCCTGACCTACCGCAGGCTGCCCGGAATTGGTTCTGGCGGCGAGAATGACGCCGGCAATGCCCGTGAGTACGCCGCACAGGATGTAGACTCGCATTAAAATGGATTTTACATTGACGCCGGAAGCGGAAGCCGCGTCTTCATTGCCGCCTGTTGCGTAAACATATCTGCCGAACTTTGTCTGGGAAAGCAGGATGTGGGCGAGAATGACGATCACGATAAAGATGATGATCGGTGTGTTTCCCTTGCCGATCAGGTTGAAATTGGGGGATTTCAGGGTATAGGGCTTGCCGTCGGAGTAGACATAAGCGAATCCTCTGGCCATAGTCATCGTGGCAAGGGTGACAATGAACGCGGGAACTTTTCCTTTGGCGACAAAGAACCCGTTCATTACACCGAACAGGCAGCAGACGACAACGGAGGCGATTACCGCAAATACGGTATTGCCCGGATTGGCAACCAGAATGCTGCCGCCGATGACGCCCGCCACGGCCACCTGTGAACCAACGGAAAGATCAATTCCACCGACCATAATGATAAACGTCATACCAACCGCGATAATGCCGTTGGTGGAAACCTGTCTGAGAATATTGGAGAAGTTGTCCGCAGTTCTGAAAGTGGAAGAGGAAAGACTGAAAACAACCCACAATGTTACTAATACGATAAAGATGCCGTATTTTTTTACTAAAGCCATCGTGTCAATTTTTCGGGACTCCATTTTATTACCTCCAAATTTATATTTTTAAAGCGCTTTGAAGTAATTCTTTTTGTGTTACATTGCCGCTTGTAATGTCGTTACGAAGGAATTCCCCGGAGATTTTACCGTGGGAGACCACCAGCACCCTGTCGCTCATTCCTATGATTTCAGGAAGCTCCGACGAGATCATGACAATTGCTATTCCTTCTTTTGCAAGCTGGGAGATCAGTTTGTAGATCTCAAATTTAGAGCCCACGTCTATTCCTCTGGTCGGTTCGTCCAGAATTAAAATTTTGGGTTTGGAAAGCAGCCACTTCGCAAGGACGACCTTCTGCTGGTTTCCACCGCTGAGCGTCTCGGTGTTTACGTTGATGCTGAAGCATTTAATGCCCAGAATTTTTTTCAGCTCGCTGACTTCCTGTATTTCCTTGCCGGAACGGATGAACAGCCCCTTAAACAGGTTCCACAGATTCGGGAGCGAGATGTTTTCCTTTATGGAACGGCAGAGGACAAGGCCGTACAGCTTTCTGTCCTCGCTGACCATGGCCAGTTTGTTTTTGATCGCGTCTTTCGGCGACTTGATTTTGACTTCCTGTCCGTCGATCAGAACGGAACCGCCGTCCAGTTTGTCAATGCCGAAAATCGCGCGGGCTATTTCACTGCGGCCCGCACCCATCAGGCCGGATATCCCGAGAATTTCTCCTTTGTGAACCTGGAAGGACACATCATCGAATACGCCTTTTCGGTTCAGGTTCTTTACTTCAAGCGCGACGTCCGTAATGGAGGCCTCTTCCTTCGGATAAATGTTGTCCAGCGTTCTGCCGACCATCAGCTCCACAAGCCTTTCCTGCGAAACCGTGCCGGCGTCCAGCGTTTCAATATACTGACCGTCCCGCAGGACGGTGATGGAATCGGAAATGTCAAGAATTTCTTCCAGACGGTGTGATATATAAATGATAGAGACGTTTTTACTGCTTAGTTCCCTGATAATCTGAAAAAGCTTTTCCGCTTCTTTGCTGGAAAGGGAAGAAGTCGGCTCGTCCATAATCACAATGTCGGCGTTCGCGCGGACTGCCTTGATGATTTCAATCATCTGTGTCTGTGCCACACTCAGGTTTCCAACCAATGTATTGGGGTCCAGCGGCATGTCGTATTCTTTCAGAATCCGGCGGGCTTCCTCGTTCATCTGTTTTTTCTTTACAAACGAAGACCTGCCGAAGCATTCTTCATGGCCCAGAAACAGGTTCTGGGCGATTGTCATATTGGCAAGGGAGGACAGCTCCTGATGAATCATGGCAATGCCGAGCTTTTTCGCCTCCGCTACACTGCGCGGGGCAATTGGCTGTCCATTGTGAAGAATCTCACCCTCGTTCGGGATTAATTCCCCGTTAATCATTTTCATCAGAGTGGATTTTCCCGCTCCGTTTTCTCCAACAATGGCATGAACTTCACCCGGACCGACCTTAAAGCTCACATCTTTTATTGCATAGACGCCTGTAAACCTTTTATGCAGGTGTCTGATTTCCAGCCTGTATTCTTCCATTTTGGCTTCCCCCTTTACATGTGATATAATATGGGAACTCAATTTCCCAAAACACACACATACAAACGTTTGATTACATTTGGATTATAACATCTGCAATTAGAATTTGCAATAGAAAGCTTTTAAAAAAATAATGAATTATGCAAATAAAACAAACAAATCCTTATAATTATGTAGATTATTTATAATAAAAAATGAATGCAAATTATAAAAATTAATGAATATATGTCATTATTAATAATTTAATCGCATATAAATTGTGAGATAAGACCAAAAGACCATAAATTTCAATATCGTGTTGCAAATCGGAAACTCAGGTGCTATAATTTGACCATAGACACATAAACGGATGTTTGAATATAAACGTTTTAACGAAAGGAGTATACCATTTGTGATTAATACGCTGACGTTGAATCCAGCAATTGACAGAGTAATCTTTCTTACAGATTTGAAAAAGAACTGTACCAACCGAATTAAAAACACACAATCCGTCATCGGCGGCAAAGGAACTCACGTATCCATCAACCTTGGCATCCTCGGCGCAGAGAACAGGGCGTTTGGAATTTGCTTTGGCAATACAGGAAAAGAAATTATTAATGTGCTGGGCAAAAGCAGGGTGGAGGAATCCTTCATTTGGGAGGATGGCCATGAAAGCCGTACGAATTACCTTTTAATAGAAGACACGAATGACTGTACCATTATAGCGGACAAGGGGGTTACCCTTTCGTCCGGACATCTAAGCAGTCTGACTGCGCAAATGCAGCAGAAGATTCAGCACGGGGAGTATCTGGTGCTTTCCGGGGACGCGTCCAACTGCAGCAACCCGATGATTTACAACGACATTCTGAATGCGCTGTCCGACAAACAGCTGAAGATATTTCTGGACACGAGCGGGGACAGCCTTGCAAAATGCGTAAAAACATCCCCTTTTCTGATTAAGCCGAATCTGGATGAGCTTTCATCCCTGTGCGGGCGGGAATTAAAAAGCGACGAAGAGATTATTGAAGCGCTGTTCAGTCTGGATAAGTACAACATCACTGTGATTGCCGTGTCGCTCGGAGGCAGGGGCTCCATTGTAAAATACGGGACGCAGATTTATAAAATTACGCCGCCGGTCGTAAATGTAAAAAACACCATCGGCTGCGGGGACTGTTATTTATCCGGTCTGGTTTATGGCTTTCAGGAGAACAAGCCCATTGAGGAAACGATCCGGATTGCGACCGCTGTTTCCGCGGCGACTGCTGAATCCGAGGTTTCGGTCGGCTTTGACCCGGAACGGGCGAAAAACCTTCTGGAAAAAGTGCAGATTATCAAATTAAAATAAAGGAAGAGGTCTACTATGAGCAATTTATCCTATATCGAAGAAAGAAGAGAAATGGTGAAGGTCGCGCATTATATGTGGGACAGAAGGCTGACGAATTCCGCCGGCGGCAATTTTGCCGTGAAAGTTGCGGACAACCGGATTCTGATTACTCCGTCCCTGATGTCGGAGCGGCATTTCTGTGAACTGAAAGAAGAGGATTTCCTTCTGATCGATTACGATATGAATATTCTGGAGGGAACCGGAAAGCTTTCAAGGGAAGGCCATATGCATATGCTGATCCTGAAAAACTTCGATTATATCGGCTGCACCATCCATGCGCATCCGCAGTACTGCATGGTTTACGCGTCCCAGAGCAAGAGCATTCCCAATATAACCGAGGCGACCATGAAGCGCGGTCCGGTGGACTGCATCCCTTACACCAAGGCGTATACCCCGGAGCTCTCCGAGGCGGTCTATAAATACTGGGAGGACCGGCGTGAGCTTGCCAGCCGGCAGCCGATCGGCTGTATTCTTCCCCTGCACGGCGTGGTGGTTTCCGGCCCGGATATCCATATGGCCTACAGCATGCTTGAGAGAATTGAGACCGATGCAATGTGCAACATCTTTAAGAATTCAATCTAGTTCGGCAACTTTACAAAATACATGGAGAGTATATCTGAAATATGATATAATAATTGTATTTTAGAATACTTGTTTGGAGTGAGTTCAATGTATACGATAGAGCGGAAAGCCGAAATCATCAGTTTGCTGGAAAAGAACAACAAAGTAGATGTAAATGTTTTAGCCGAAATGTTCGGAGCTTCAAAAGAGACAATCAGGCGGGACCTGAGGGAACTGGAAGCGGACGGTTTTGTAAAAAGAACGCACGGCGGCGCCGTTTTTACGGAAAGCAGCAAGGGTGTTCAGGAATATCCGCTGCTGGTACGCGGCGTACAGCGGTTCGAGGAAAAAAATATTATCTGCAAGCGCGCCGCGCAGTATATCTGCGACGGAGATACCATCTTTATAGACAACAGTTCCACAACATCCAATCTATTGAAGTACATTGACAAGTCCCTCAGGGTTACTATTGTAACCAATTCCATTCAGCTTTTGATTGAGTCCGCTTCCCTGAAAAACAACAATTTGCTAATGATCTGTCTGGGCGGAATTTTCCGCAGCACCAATTTTTCAATGTACGGAAGTATTTCACAGGCCAACGCAAAATCCTTTTACCCCGATAAAGCCTTTGTTTCCTGCAAAGGGATTGATCCCAATACAATGCTCACCGACAGCAGCGTCTATGAAGTGGATACCAAACGGCAGATGCTGAGCCTTTCCAAGGAAGTGTATATTCTTGCCGATTATACGAAATTTTCCGAGGTTGGTACGGTCGGCCTGTCGGATTTTGCTTCGGTCAAAACCATTATCACCGATGAAAAAGCCGACGTGAGCAAGCTGAAATATCTTGACAGATACGATGTAACGCTGGATATCGCAAAAAAATAGCCTGATGAGGTCGAAATCAAATGAGTATGAACACAATCGCGTTTGATCTGGGCGGCAGCAGCGGAAAAGTTTTTTTGGGCAGTTACTCTGGCAGCCGCCTTTCCGTCCAAAAAGTGCACAGCTTTAAAAACAGCAGCACGGCCATCAACGACTCTTTATTCTGGAATATCATTTCCATATACTCCAATTTGCTGGAAGGAATTCAGAAGGCGTCCGCCCAGGCGTGCGGCCGCATTTCTTCCGCCGGACTGGATTCCTTCTCCAATGATTTTGGATTGATTGACCCCTGCGGTGACCTGCTTTCCCCCGTTCACTGCTACAGGGACGGCAGAACCACCCGCTACAGACGGCAAATTGACAGGGTTATGCCGCCGCAGCAAAGGCACCGGCTGTCCGGCAATCAGGTGGCCCCCAGCAACACGCTGATGCACCTTGCCTCCATGGTACAGGCGGGGCAGACTTTTATGCTGCAGAACGCTTATAAAATGCTTTTGGTTCCGGACCTGCTGATTCAGTTTTTAACCGGACAGGCAGTGTCGGAATATACGATTTCCTCCGTAAGCGAAATGTATGACTTTGAAAAGAAAAGCTGGAACAGAAAGATTCTGTCCGCTTATCAGATACCGGAAAGCCTTCTGGCTCCCATTGTGTTCCCCGGGACCTTTGTCGGCGGGGTGAAAAAAGAACTTTGTGACAGCCTCCATATCTCTTCTTTTCCGGTTGTGTCCGTGTGCGAACACGACACGGCCTCCGCCTACCTGTCCGCGCCGTGCGCCGGTGACTGCGCGATAATCAGCAGCGGTACATGGTCGCTGGTCGGAACAGAAGTATCGTCCCCCATTATCAGTGAGTACACCTATCGGTATAATATAGCCAACGAAGGCGGTTATCAGGGCAGCCATCACCGGATGGTCAAAAGCATTATGGGCCTGTGGATTTTGCAGGAAGTGCAGTCTTGCCTGGCTTCACAGAATCACAACCTTACTTTTGACGAGCTGGGGGAACTGGCCAGGGGAGCCAAGCCGTTTGCGTTTTTAATCGACCCCGACGACATCGCCTTTTTCCGGCCCGGCAACATGCCGCAGAAAATTCAGGAAAAATGCAGGGAGAAATACGGCGCAATACCGGAAAGCATCGGAGAAATTGTCCGCTGTGTGCTGGAAAGCCTGGCGCTGAAATACCGGTGGGCGATAGAATGCCTGGAGCGGGTGACCGATAAACAACTGCCGGTGATCCATATCGTGGGCGGCGGGTCACAGGATGCGTTTCTCTGTCAGCTGGCGGCGGATGCCTCGAACAAGCCGGTCGTCGCCGGTCCTGCGGACGCGACCGCGTTAGGCAACCTGATGGTTCAGCTGATCGCGCACGGGGAGCTTTCCGGGATTGAAGAGGGAAGAAAACTGATTCGCCTTTCCTCCGACATCAGGCAGTACACACCGCGCCAGCCTGAAATCTGGGATGAAGTATACGAGGGCTTCAAAACGCGCTACCAGCTTCCGTAAAACAACACGCAATACAGCTATGTCCTTATGGAATAAAAAAGAAAGCGGCATCACACGTTTGGTGTGATGCCGCTTTTGACCGGCGTTTTTCAATGCCGGTCAATGCGGTTACTGTAATTTTGCCAGCTCTACCGCAAGATTTGCGCCGACTGCCGCGTTGTTGTAAACCAGACGGATGTTGGAATCAAGGCTGTCCCCGCCGGTGATCTCCTTGATTTTCGCGAGCAGGTAGGGAGTGGTGTCCTTGCCCTTAATCCCCTCGCGGGCGGCGTCCGCCAAAGCCTCGTCAATCGCCTTGTCAATGACCGCTTTGTCCATCTGGTACTGCTCGGGAATCGGGTTCGCAATGACCAGGCCGCCGTTGATGCCCATTTCCCATTTGATTTTGATTGCCTCTGCAAGCTCTTTTTCCGAATCGACGCGGTAGTCTACCTTAAAGCCGCTCTCTCTGGTGTAGAAGGCGGGAAGCTCCTCCGTGCCGAAGCCGATAACGGGCACGCCGCGTGTTTCCAGATATTCGAGCGTCAGTTTCAGATCGAGGATGGATTTTGCGCCCGCGCACACAACGGCCACATTCGTTCTCGCAAGCTCCTCAAGGTCGGCGGAAATATCAAAGGTTTCCTGCGCGCCCCTGTGCACGCCACCGATGCCGCCGGTGGCAAAGACCTTGATGCCTGCCAGCGCCGCAAGAATCATGGTTGTCGCCACCGTGGCGGCGCCGTCCGCTTTCTTGGCGATGACAAAGGGAATGTCCCTTCTGCTTGTCTTGATGACGCCTTTGCATTTACCCAGGTGCTCCAGCTCGTCGTCGGTCAGGCCGATTTTGATTTTGCCGCCGATAATCGCGATGGTGGCAGGCTCCGCGCCGTGCTCGCGGATAATTTTTTCCACGTTGCGGGCCGTTTCCACGTTCTGGGGGTAGGGCATCCCGTGGGAAATGATGGTGGATTCCAGCGCCACAACGGGCTTGCCGGCATCCAGCGCCTTTTGCACGCCGGCGTTAATTTCAAGATAATCTTTTAACATGATCGTTTTCCTCCATAATTTTATTGATATTTTCTACGGACATATCCGGATTGATCGTATTTTCATGGCTGAGCGCAAGCTTTGAGGCCGCGGCTGAAAACCGAATGGTTTCCACCGGCGCCATCCCGTTTAGGCTTGTGTAAACCAAACCGGCCATAAACGCGTCGCCCGCGCCGGTGGCGTTCACCACTCTGGCCTTTTCTGTTTCCAGAATGAACTCGGTTTCACGGTCGCGGTAATAGGTTCCCCTGCTGCCAAGGGAAATCACCACGCGCCTGACACCCTGCTTCAAAAAAAATTCACCAGACCTGCGAAGACTGTCCTCATCGGTTATTTTAATGTCTGAAAGCTTTTCCGCTTCTAGACGGTTGGGCTTGATGGTGTGCAGGCGGCCGAGTATGTTTTTCACCTTCACTGCCTTGGCGGTGGAAACCGTATCAAGGTAAAAATCCATTTCCGGGAATTCCTGCGTCAAAAATGCAAGGGTTTTCTCCGGCAGGTTTGTGTCGATTACACAGAGCTGCGCTCGTTTAATCAGCTGCCTGCGGTTTTCAATAAATTCCGGAGTGACCTTTTCAAGCACGTTCATCTGGGAGATAGCGACCTTCATGTCGCCCTCCTCGTCCAGAATGGAAAGGTAAATGGGGGTGGGGTATTCGTCCGATACGAGCGAGTGCTTCATATCCATGCCGCACTTTCCGGCGGCTTCCAAAAGCCCCCTGCCGTAATCGTCGTTGCCGACCGCGGTGATCAGCTTTGTCTGTATTCCCAGTCTGCTGATATTTTCGGCAATGTTTCTGCCTACGCCGCCGAACGAAATCTTTACCGCGCCCGGATTGGAATCGTTCATGACCAGCCGCTCGCCGGGGAAGCCCTGAATGTCGACATTCGCCCCGCCGACCACGCAGACATACGGCTCATCGTTGAGAATATAGCATTTCCCTTTAATGACGCCCTTTTTCATCAGGTTGGTGATATGCACCGCGACCGAGGAACGCGTAATGGAAAGCATCTCCGACAGCTCATTTTGGGTAATCATCGGATTTTTCCGGATCAGTTCAATGATTTCCTGTTCCCTGTTGGTCAAAAGAGTCTCCTCCTTTCTGATAGCAGCCTAAGAAGAATAAGTTAAAACCGCTTTATTGATATTATAATCATATGCTTATACAATAAGCATATGATTATAATAT
>DENA01000017.1 GCA_002359465.1 Ruminococcaceae bacterium UBA2656 | reverse complement strand
ATCCGCAACCTGATCCGCGAGTCCAAGGTACACCAGATCGACAACGCGATTTATTCCGGCGCGGGCGAAGGCATGGTCGCCATGGACACGGACCTTTTCCGGCTTTACCGTGAGGGGAAAATTTCAAGGGAAAACGCGCTGATCTACGCCGCAAGCCCGGAGACGCTGAAAAAGAAACTGGAAAATTAAGAAGCCGCCTTTTGGCGGCTTCTTAATTTTATAACCAGATTCTAATATAAACGATTACGCCCTCAAGTTGGGCAGGCCCCTACTTTCGGTCTTGTCCGAAAGTAGGCAAAGTACGCGCAGGGGAATTTTAAATTCCCGGCGGGAGGGTTCCATAAAATTCCCCTGCACCCCCAAGCATCCCCAAAGCATCCTCATGCGATGAGGCGCCTGGATGGTCTTCATGGACGAAATATACGAGAAATCTGTTTTTACTTCCTAGGGTAAGGCTTGCTTATGTCTGTCAATTCCGTAAGGTAATCAATGCTCACACGGTAATATTTTGCGAGTGCAATCAGCATGGAAACGGGTATCTCCCGAATTCCTCTCTCGTACCTTGCATACACCTGCCGGTTGCAGTTAAGCATGTCCGCAATTTGTTGCTGCGTTTTATCCTTATCAATCCGTAAATCCTCAATCCGTTTAAAAAACATTTTTTTCACCTCTTGACAATGGTATCAAATGGTACTATAATTTGTTCGTAATGGTACTATATGGTACCATTACCATAAGGAGGTGATTTAGCATTGAATGACTACAGAAAAATGTATTACCATCTGTTTAATCAGGTGACGTCTGTAATCCATGAGCTGCAAATTGCTCAGCAGGAAACAGAAGAAATATATATGGCACAGACAGCGAGTCTCTCAGCGCTGAATACATGCGGGAAGGATGGGGACAAAACGAACGGCGAAGAAAATCACCCTTGATTACCGCGAAATTCGGGCCTGTACTTGGAATACATAATTTTCTGCCTGCTGTAAAGACCGGTGTAGCCGGAAAGCATATAGCTGACGGCGGCGGCGAACAGATAAAACACCGCGCCCTGCGCGCCGAACAGCTCCACGCTGATAATCAGCGCGGTCATGGGGCAGTTGGTCACGCCGCAGAAAACGGACATCAGGCCGATTGCCGCGCCGAACGACGGATTCAGCCCGATCAGCCCGCCCGCAAAACAGCCGAAGGTAGCGCCCACGAAAAAGGAGGGCACAATCTCTCCGCCCTTGAAGCCCGCGCCAAGCGTAAGCGCGGTGAAAAGCATCTTCAGCAGAAAGGCCTCCGGTTTTGCCGTGCCGCCCATGGAAGACTGAATCACGTTCATCCCCGCGCCGAGATAGTCCGTGCCGTAAGCGAGCATCAGCAGGACGACCAGCGCGCCGCCCACGGCGGCCCTCAAATATTGGTTCGGAAGATATTTTTGATAAAGCGCCCCGGTATTGTGCAGCAGATAGCAGAAAAGCACGCTGATTCCCGCACAGAATACGGCCAGTAGGGCGACCCGCAAAAATCCCGCCGGTTCAAAGGCCGGCACGCCGCTGACGCGGAAAGCGGTGGGCGCCGCGCCGAAATGCCGCGCGACGGAAACGCCCACAATGGAAGCCGCGGCGCAGGGCACCAGCGCGGCGTAATACATAATGCCGACGCTGACGACCTCCATGGCGAAAACCGCGGAGGCAATCGGCGTGCCGAACAGCGCGGAAAAAGCGGCGCTCATGCCGCACATGGTCATAATATGAAGATCCTTTTCATCCAGCCGGAAAACGCGGCCAAGCTGAAATCCCATGCTGCCGCCAAGCTGCAGCGCCGCGCCCTCCCTACCGGCGGAGCCGCCGAACAGGTGGGTGAGCAGGGTGGAGACGATAATCAGCGGCGTCATCCGGAACGGAACCGGCTCCGTCGAGCGCACCGCGAGCAGAATCAGGTCGGTGCCCTGCGGCTTTTCAATTTTACAGGCACGGTAAAGAAATACGATCAGAATACCGGCGAGCGGGAGGAACCAGACAATCCACCTGTGCGCCGTGCGGAATTCGGTGACGTATTTCATCCCGAAATAAAACGCGGTGCCCACCAGCCCCACCGCCAGCCCGGTCAGGCAGGAAAGCAGCATCCATTTGCAAAAAACCGTAAGGTTTTTCATCAGGCTTTCGCCCTGCTGTTTCATTTTTTCAATCATCAGTTCCATAGTTCCCTGTTCTTTCATTCAATCCGTATTCAATACTACTTATGATACCACTTTACGGTAAATTTGAAAAGGTGCGGAAAAGGCCTCCTGTCGCAGTCACACTGCACAGGAGGCCCCATATTTATTATCAGTGCGGCCTCAGGAGACCGTTTCCCCGGCCTGCAAAGCCTTGGCGCCGCTGATGATTTTCTGTACATCGTCTTCCGTTACAACGCCGTAAACCGAACCGTTTACCGCCGCAAGGTAAAGCCGGTCACCGTTTTTGTAGAAAGCAACCGTGTCGGTTCCGCTCTGGTCAAAATAGGTGTATTCCAGCTTCAGGGTCGGCGTCCCGCTTGGGTTTGTGCTTGCGGCCTCCAGAAGCTGCACCCCGGTGACCCGATCAAAATAGGCTGTATAATCTTTCTCGTAATCCAGTTTTTTGTTCCCGGCCCCCGTCACCTGATAAGCGTACTGAATTTTGTCCTCCGTGGACTTCTTCTCATCTTTGGTTCTGGCGACGGCAAAAGTCTGAACCGTGCCGCCCGCGTCCACGGAAAGCGACTTCACAGCCGCGATATCCGGAACGAGAAGCGTTTTGCTGCGAAGCGCGAACGCGTTCGTCTTTACCCACGCGTCAACGCTTTCCGCTTTTACCAGATACACCGCGTCCACCTTGTCAAGCTTTACATAATAGCCGGTATCCTTCCGCGCGCCGACCAGCAGCTTATAGTTCCCCTTGTTGACCGTAAATTCGGCGACCGCCGCTGGTTTGTCAAACCCATAGGTCTTGAGCGCCGCGGCGTCTGGATTGACCGCTTCCACGGAGTCCGCGGTCAGGGTGGTCAGCGCGGTTTCCACTGCGCCGAGCTTTTCGGTATCCGTCTGCGCGCTGACCGGCGAGGTAATCACGCCCGCTGAACCGCTTTTCACCACGGTAATCGGCTGCGGGAAATTGGTTCCGCTCAGGGTGATTTTGGCAAAATCGTTTACGCCGCTGCTGCTGGTAATGGCAAGAATTTCCCTGCTGACGAAATAATTCCTGCTTTCCAGAATCCCGCCGTCGATGCTGACGATGTAAACATTGTCGGAATCTTCGCCGCACATATAATACGCGCTGCTGTCCGTCGCGGAGGCGTTTCCGATTTTATAATTGTAGGTGCTGCCGTCCTTGAAGGAGACTTCCACCGTCGCCTGGGGGTCTTTCAGGCCGAATTCGTCCAGATTGCTGACCGTCCCCAGATTTTTTGTGGCGACAAGGCTGAACCCGTTCTGCACCACCTGCGCGGCGGCGGAGCTGTTGATGGGCACGCCGCCCAGCTCCTTCACCATATAGGTAATGTCCGCCGCCGCAGTTGAAGACGCGGAAGAGGAACCGACCGCTTTCTTTTCAACAGGGATGAGCGTATAGCTTCCCTTCCTGTTTTTTACGGACATGGAAACAATGTCCTGGCTTGTTTTGGAAACAAGCTCAATCGTAGATGCGGAGGCTTCGGAGGAAGCGGTTTGGCCCTTATTACCCGTCGTCAGCAGCGCGGCGGCCACTCCGCCCAGCACCACAATGCATCCGGCGACAACCACTAAATTTCTTGTGCTGGTTTTCATCTTACAGGTGCCTCCTCTTGCGGTACACACAAATGCCGGCAATGACAATCAGCAGGGGAATCAGAAGAGTGAACACGCCAAGGCCCAGCAGGGTGCTCATGGCGGCGCTCAGGGTGATATCGGAAACATTCGTCTGTACGGAAGTTTCCGTAATGGCGGTGGCGGCGTTGGTGGTTCCTGTTGCGTAACGGGAGAGGTCCACCAGATACGCGGCGTTCCCAAAGGTGCTCGCGCCCAGAATTTCCGCGTTGAACATGGTTGTGCTTCCCAGAACGATGACATTCGCCTTGTATTCCTTCGCTCCCGATTTTACCGTATCCTGCGAAAGCACCGCCGTATTGTAGGCGGCCTTCTGCGGATTATCGCCCTCTTTCGTGTTGTTGTCGACAAGGTAGCAGGTATCGTTGGATTTTGCAAGGGAATAGGTGGTTCTGGTACCCTTTGTCTCAAACAGGAGGTTTACCGGGTTGGACTGCGGGGTCGTAAAATAGCCGTAGTCCGACTTTCCACCCAGACTCAGTGTGGTCTGGAGATTGGAAAGGATATAGCTTGCGTCGTTGGTGTAATATTTGCTCTGGTCGCCTTCCACAACCACCGCCTGCGGCACTTCGATGCCCCATTCCTTCAGAAAAGCGGAAAGCTTCGGCATGGACTGCTGGCTGGGATGGAAAGTGACGAGCAGGGAGCGGTCGCCCGGAATGGCTGCGCTGCTCAGAAAATCATCCAGCTTTGTCAGTTCCGCGTCGGTGTAATCGGTTGCCGGGCATCCCAGAACAATCAGGCGGCTGTTTTGGGGAATCGCGTCCGTCAGCAGGTTGAAATCCTTGGTTTCAAAGCTGTTGTTGCCCAGCAGTTTTTTGTAGGTCGTCACGTCCATCTGTTCGCTGTGGCCCGTATCGAACGCGGCGAGCGAAACCGTATCTGAAATCACGGAATTCAGGCCGGAAGCAAGCGCGCTGTCCACCATGGAATAGGTTTCGGTTGTGCTTCCGTCTGAACCGTACTGCACGTTAAACAGGTCGGTGTAAGTGAGAACGCGGTAACGTTTATCTGTTTTGATCAGCACGTCTCCCGCGACAAGGTTATCCGTTTTATAGGTGTTTGCAAAGGTCGGATTTTTATCAAGGTCCATGTACTGCACCTTGATATTGGAATTTTTCTCGGCAATTTTTGCAGCGAGCTCGCCTACCTGGCTGTACTTGATGCCGTATTCCGATAAAAGCTGGTCGCCTTTGGTTTGCGCTTCAGTCGCCATGATATAAATGGTTGTCGGTATTTTCACCTTGGCGACAATTTCAGAAGCCTGTGTGGAGAGGGTATTGACCTTGTTTTTCGTCAAATCCACATTCATGGACGGATACCGCTGTGCCAGCACGCTGACGATGATATTGACCAGCACGACCACAACCAGAAAACCCGCCGTAAACGCGGTGGATATTCCGCCGCGGCGGAACCTGACGCTTTGAGTGTATTCCTTTACCTTTGTCCCGAATTCGCCCCCGGATTTTCTGCTCTCCGCGGCTTCCGCGCCGGCATTTTCCGGTTTCTCTTCTGTTTCCGGCGTGCCGGTTTCTTCCTCTTTTTCCGCGCCGGTTTCGGCGTCCGGTGTCAGCTTCCGTATCTCTTTATCGTTATCCTTATTCATTTTCATACCCCCTAGCTCCATCTTCTGCTTTCAAGCTTGCGGGCGGTCAGGAAAATAAAGACCGCAATCACACTCAGAAAGAAAACAATGCTTGAAATATCGAAAATTCCTTTGGTAAAAGGCTGGTACCGTGTGTTGAACGAAAGCCACCCGATCAGCTTGACGGCGACCGGATTGCTCACAAGGCCGGTAAGCTGGTCAACCACCAGCAGGAGGATGGAAATGCCGAACGTGCCGATGGCGGCGACGATCTGGCTCTGCGTAAGCGAGGAAATAAACACGCCGATAGCGATCATACCCGCGCCGAACAGCAGGGAACCGAAGAAGTTCCCGAAAATCAGCGCCCACTCCGGCGCGGAAAAAAGCGCGATCACGGCCACGGGAATCAGCGTGCCGACCATTGCAATGGCAAACACGGCCAGCGCGGCTAAAAATTTGCCCGCGACAATGGCGGTGACGCCGACCGGCGCGGTCAGCAGGGCCTGATCGGTGCGGTTGCGCATTTCCTCACTGAAGCTGCGCATCGTGATAATCGGGATGATCATCATGCTCCAGATAAACATGGTGCTGTACACATTGGAAATATAGGAGGAGGAGCGCAGCATCAGCACCTGAAAAAAGTAATATCCGTACAGCGCCAGAATCATGGCGATGCAGACGTAGCCGATAGGGGAGGTAAAATATGCCCTTAATTCCCTTTTTGTAATTGCTTTCATTCTTCTTCCTCTCCTTCCGTACTGTTTTCAATGACGGTATTATCCTTAATGTAGGATGCGCTGGTCAGACGCAGGAAGACGTCCTCCAAAGAGAGTCCGGTGTTGGACATGGACAGAATCGGATAATTTTTTGCCGCGGCAGCCCTGAAAATCTCGCGCCGCAAGTCGCGGCCGCCGCGGGCCTCCACCTCGTACTCAAAAACGCCCGGTTCCTTTTCGCCGCAGCTCTGCACAGTCTCTACAAACTTAACGCTTTTCAGGGCGTTCCTGATGTCGTTCTCGTTTCCTTCCATGCGCACAATCAGCTTATGGTCGGCGCTCAGGCTTTGCGAAAGGTTTTCCGGCGTGCCGTCCGCGACAAGCCGACCCTTGTTGATGATGATGATGCGCTCACAGATCGCCTGTATTTCGGGCAAAATGTGGGAGCTTAAAATAATGGTGTGCTTTTTGCCCAGATTCTGAATCAGGCTGCGGATTTCAATAATCTGCTTGGGGTCAAGTCCCACGGTGGGCTCGTCAAGAATCAGGACGGGAGGGTTGCCCAAAAGCGCCTGCGCAAAACCGACGCGCTGTTTATAGCCTTTGCTGAGGTTATTGATCAACCTGCCATACACCTCGCTGATTTTCGTCAGCGTACAGATCTCACGGATGTGCTTTTCGCGCGGAAGCGTCACCTTTTTCAGGTCGTACATAAAGTTCAGATACTCTTTCACCGTCATATCCGGGTAAAGCGGCGGCATTTCCGGCATGTAGCCAATCAGCTTTTTCACTTCGTTGGGATTGTCCAGCGTGCTGTAGCCGCCGACCGTGACAGAGCCGGAGCCGGCGGACAGATAACCGGTAATAATGTTCATGGTGGTTGACTTTCCCGCGCCGTTCGGCCCTAAGAAACCGACGACCGTTCCTTCTTCAACCGAGAAGCTGATGTTGTCCAAAGCGACGTTCTGACCGTAGCGCTTTGAGAGGTTTTTCACCTCAATCATGCAGATCCCTCCTGTTGTTTTCCTGATTTTGTATAAGCCCGCAGTATGCCATTTTATTTTAGCAATAAGCCGCCCGCGGAATGTAAACATTTTTTGAATGATTCCATGCTATTTTATAAATTTTATGTGATGGCTGTGTGAAGAGTGTCGGAATATGATAGAAAAATGCCGCCCGCGGAACGCCGTTCCCGGGCAGCACCCTATTTTCTTTTCTCTTGGTCATCCTCTTGGTCCGGCTGCTCGGGGATGGTTTTTTCATTTTCTTTTCTGTTTTTCAGCCACCGAACTCCCTCCGGCCCATAAGCCGCGGCAAGCCCGATTCCAAGGCCGATGGCAAGCCAGCTTTGCGCCGGATTCTGAATGGCGAAAAAGACGGCGGCCGCCAAAAGGCTGAGGTATATAAGAAGGCGCTTTTTTTCTTCGCTCATTTCAACGGGCTGTCTTTTTTTCATTGCGCCCTCCTCAAATTTTGCCGTCCTTCAAAAGCTGGGCGGTTTTTAAAACCAGCACCTGCGTTTTTGCGTCCGGAATCCCGCCGTTCATCACCATCTCCACCGCTTTTTCAAGCGGGATTTTCTCTACTTCCAGAAATTCGTCCTCATCAAACTGCGTTTGACCCAAAGTATCCAGACGGCAGGCATAGAGATAAATTTTTTCATTCGTGTAGCCGGGGGAGGGGTACAGCTTTCCCAAATCCACATAGTGGGAACCGGTCGTACCGGTTTCTTCGCGCTGCTCGCGCTTCATCGCCTCGAACGGGTCCTCGCCGGGCTCCAGCTTGCCGGCGGGCGTTTCCAGCACGGCTTCCTGATACGGGTAGCGGAACTGGCGCACAAACAGAATTTCATTTTTTTCCGTGAGTACGGCGACGCTGACCCCGCCCGGGTGGTCGACACATTCGCGGGTGGAGGTTTTCCCGTTGATCAGCTCCACCTTGTCCACATGAAATTTGAGGACTCTTCCCTCAAAAATATCATTTCTGCTCAGGGTTTTTTCATTTAATTTCATATTTTCTCCCTATAGCGATTTTACATAATAACTGAAAAAGCTGGATGTTATCTCCCCCGCCTGCGGCGGGGGAGATAATGAAATTCCTTCAGCGATTTTCTAAATAAAAGGACTCTTAGCTGTTCTCTTTGTCTCAAATTGCTGTTATAACTTACAGTATAATGAAAGATAAATATAACAAATATTATTTGTACGCATAGCTGTAGTTTTTGTCATAGGAATAAAGCTGCCGGTAAACCTGCGCGGCGCGGCTG
The DNA here is from genome assembly GCA_002359465.1 of Ruminococcaceae bacterium UBA2656. GTDB lineage: Bacteria > Bacillota > Clostridia > Oscillospirales > Acutalibacteraceae > Caproiciproducens. Next base: position 30,987 of record DENA01000017.1, on the reverse strand, counting down.
CGGTAATAATCCATGATACCGCTCGCGGTGTTGACCTGTGCCATGGTTCCGCCGCCGGCCTGCGCCTCGTCGCTGATTTTTTTCAGCGCTTCCGTCTTGCCGTTTGTCCAGGCGGTTTGCTCCGCCTTGATTTTGGAAAGCGCGTCCCCCGACGCCAGTTTTACTACCTTGTTATAGGCGGAGGTGACTTCTTTTTCCCAAATACCGGCATACTTATTGGAAAGCTGCACCATTTCCACATTGGAGAACGCCTTGTTGGATTCCGCAATGTATTTTTTATCAATCGGATTTTCCTTAAACAGCGCGTTGAATTCCTTGCTGTCGGTTTCAATATCAATCACGGGGCCGGGCTGGGATTCGGCCGGTTCGTTCGGCGTTACCACATGAACGCCGGAGCTGGCAGGCTCGCTCTGCGCGCTGCTTGCCGGCTGGGAACTCGCGGCCTGTGAGGATTCGCCAAAACCGCTCGCCGGAACGGAGCTTTCGCCGCCCTTCAGCATGCCGCACCCCGCAAACGCCGTGACCGCCACGGCAAACGCGGCGGCAAGGCAAAGCTTCCTTTTATTTTTCATTTACAGCACCCTTTCTTATTCCTCGGTATTTTCAGGCTCTGTATCCGACGGAACAGTTTCGCTGATCTCCTCCGTCTCTTCGTCCAGATCAAGATCGGCGTCGGCGTCCGCATCGCCCTCGTCTGCGGGCAGGGCGTCCACCGCGTCTTCCTCATGCGCCGTGCGGGCCAGCGTGACAACCTCGCTGTTTTCATTCAGGCGCATCACGCGTACGCCCTTCGACGGCCTTGCGCATTCGCGGATGGAATTCGCCGAAATACGGATGATAATCCCGTCGGAAGAAATCAGAATCACGTCGTCGTCGGGATCGACCACCTTAATGGCTGCAACCTCGCCGTATTTCTGTACATGATAGTTGGTAAGGCCCTTGCCGCCCCTTGACTGGATGCGGTAATCGTTGATGCCGGAGAGCCGCCCGTAACCGGTCGCGGAAACAGTCAGCACAAGGCCGTCCGCGCGCAGGGAGCTCATTCCGATGACATAATCGCTTTCTTTCAGCGTAATCGCCTTGACCCCGCGGGCGGTTCTGCCCATGGGACGGACGTCCCTTTCGTCAAAGCGGATGGCCATGCCAAGGCGCGTCGCAACCAGAAGCTGCGTGTCGCCGGTGGTCATGCGCACCCAGGAAAGCTCGTCGCCCTCGTCAAGGTCAATGGCAATGACGCCGCCTTTGCGTGCGGTGTCGTAAGCCGAAAGGCTGGTGCGCTTGATGATGCCGTTGCGCGTCACCATGCACAGGTAGCTTTCGTCGTCAAATTCGGGCACGCGGATCATGGAGGTGACCTTTTCATCCTGCGCGATCGGCAGCAGGTTGGCGATATTCATCCCCTTGCTTGTGCGCGAGCCCTCCGGAATTTCATAGCATTTCAGCCGGTACACGCGGCCCAGATTGGTGAAGAACATGACGTAGTCGTGACTGTTGATGACGAACATGTCGCTCGCAACATCCTCTTCACGTCTTGTCATGCCGCTGACGCCGCGCCCGCCTCTGCGCTGGATATGGTAGGTGTCTGTTTTCTGGCGCTTGACATAACCGAAGCTGGTCAGGGTCAGCACGCATTCCTCCTTGGGAATCAGGTCTTCAATATCCACCTCGCCGCTTACGGTCGCGATTTCCGTGCGGCGCTCGTCGTTGAATTTATTTTTGACCGCGAGCGCTTCGTCCTTGACAATGCCGAGCAGGCGCGTTTCATTGCTTAAAATATCCTTGTAATCCGCTATTTTCAGCTCCAAAGCGGCTATTTCGTCCAGCAGCTTCTGGCGCTCCAGTCCGGTGAGCGCGCCGAGCGGCATCTGCACAATCGCCTGAGTCTGCAGATCGTCCAGCCCGAAGCGTTCCGTCATGCGCGCCTTTGCGGCCGGCCTGTCCTTGGAACCGCGGATGATGGAAATGATCTCATCTATGTTGTCGACGGCAATTTTCAGGCCCTCTAAAAGATGGGCGCGCTCCTCGGCCTTTTTCAGGTCGAACAGGGTGCGGCGCCGAACAACGCTTTCCTGAAACTGAATGTATTCCTGAAGCATTTCCTTCAGCGTCAGCGTTTTGGGTTCGCCGTTGACAATGGCGATCATAATCACGCCGAACGTCGTCTGCATCTGGGTGTAGGAAAAAAGCTGATTCAGAACAATCTGCGGCGAAGCGTCGCGCTTCACGCTGATAAGCATATGCATGCCCTCGCGGTCGGAGTGGTCTTCCACGTTGGAAATTCCCTCTATGCGCTTGTCCTTGACCAGCTCGGCGATATTTTCCACCAGCCTGGCCTTATTTACCTGATAGGGCAGCTCGGTCACGACGATATTGAAGCGGCCGTTTTTTTCCTCCTCAATTTCCGCGCGGGCGCGAACCGTAATGCGGCCGCGGCCGGTGGCGTAAGCGGCGCGGATGCCCGCGCGGCCCATGATGATGCCGCCGGTGGGGAAGTCCGGCCCCTTGATGCTCTGCATCAGATCGTCCAGAGCAGCGTCGGGATTGTCGATCAGCGTGCACATGCCGTCGATGACCTCTCCCATATTGTGCGGAGGAATATTGGTGGCCATGCCCACCGCAATACCGGTGGAGCCGTTGACCAGAAGATTCGGAAAATGGCTGGGCAGAACGGTCGGTTCCTTTAGACGGTCGTCATAGTTCGGCTGGAAATCGACGGTATCCTTGTCGATATCCTCCAGCATTTCCACGGCGATTTTGCTCATGCGGGATTCCGTATAACGGTAGGCGGCCGGGGGGTCTCCGTCCACGGAGCCGAAGTTGCCGTGGCCGTCCACCAGCATGTACCGCATGGAAAAGTCCTGCGCCAGACGGACCAGCGCGTCGTAGACCGAAGCGTCGCCGTGCGGATGGTAGCGGCCCAGAACGGAGCCGACGGTGTCCGCGCATTTGCGGTACGGCTTGTCCGGGGAAAGGTTGTTCTCAAACATGGTGTATAAAATTCTTCTGTGTACCGGCTTTAAGCCGTCGCGCACATCCGGGAGCGCGCGCGAAACAATAACCGACATGGAATAGGCAAGAAACGACTGTTTCATTTCCTTTTCAAGGTCAACGTTTATAATTTTCTGATTATCCTGAATTTCGTCCATTAGCGGGCACCTTCCTGCTGATATTTTTCCTGAAGCTTTGTATCAAGAATGTTGTGAATCCGGGTACATTCGCTTTCGTTCATCGCTCTTTTCGGTATAAACTTCATTTCATTGATTCCGGTATATATAATAAAAACCTTCGCGTCCTCATACGCCTTATACAGCATGCCGTAGGGAATGACAGCCGTATACCGTTCGGTCTGAAAGGTGATTGTTTCCTCGGAAAATTCAGTGGTCTGCGCGATAAATTTTTCGCTGTTCGCCGTATAGTAGTTCAGCGCGTGCCGCCGCACGGCGTAGGAAACGATCATGTCGTAAAAGCATCCGATAATCACGCCGACCGCGGCCATGGCCGCATAAATAAAATTCTGGTAGAAATTACCGTAAACAAAAGCCCGTAAAAGAAACGCGGTCAGAATCAAAACGGTTCCCGTGATTTTCAGAATGATTTTTTCACTTTTTTTCGTGGCGGCCTTCGCCGCGGCGATCTTAAAATCGGCATAATCAAATTTTGTGGTAAGGCAGCTTACTGAAACTGGGCTTTCAGGCAAATAAATCCCTCCTTAACGCCCGCTTTTCACATAGCGCGAAGCAAACGCGCCGGCAAGATGAGCGGAAATTTTCTCCTTCTGTTCGTTTGTGAGCCCCTGTTTTTTAATGATCAGCAGCTCCCGCTCCCGGCCGCCGGTCAGCACAAAGGCCGCGGGGGTTTCCATGCATTTTGCAAAATCGGTCCAGTATTCCAGCATTTTTTCGCAGCTGCTTTCAATCACTACGCTGTCCCGGAAAATTTCGATTTTGTGCGGAAGCGCCAGCAGCGCGTTGGAGCGGTACAGCTCGACAGCCCATCTTCTGATATCGTTCGGCTGCACAAAAAGAAACAGAAAACCAAGCGCAAGGGCCAGAACAATCCCGCAGGCGGGCGCCCAGCAGGAGGAAAACCTTGCGCGGTAAAACGGGATAAAGGAAGCGACGACAATCGCCGCGGAAGCACAGATACCGGCCTTTACCCATTTTTTGTGCATGGGCGAAACCGCGCTCTGCGCGGCGGCATACGCCGCGGCGTAATCTTCCGGGCCGACCATCTGTTCCACCGTCTGCACAGGCCCACCCTCGTAAAACGTCGGCATATCGATCAATCTCCTTCCGGACTTCAGGTTTTTGGCTGCGTCCCCGCAAAAATCATCGCCTGTACCTCCGGCAGGACTGCCGGTTCCACACAGCGAAGCGGAAGAATCACCATATTTCTGTCGTCTATGTACAGTACCATCAGGTTTTCAAACTGAATCCTTTCACAGGTTCCGTCAAGCGGAATCTCCCATTTTTTATCGGTCAGTCCCATTTCTATATGGTCGGGATAAATTTTCATGCGGATTTCTTTTCCGTCTGCAATTTTTGACGAATGCATTTTAATGATGACCGGAGGGAGTACCGCGACAACAAGGATCAGCATCAGGCAAACCACAGCCAGCGATACGTACCGGCTGTCGCCCGTCCCGCTGAAACGCGTCAGAAAAAAGACCGCCATGACGGCGCTGAGCGCAACCGCGACAACGGAAAGCGCCGTTCTTGTATTTGTGTATTGGCTTTTCCTGAGGACTTTGAAAATTTCGCCGGAAGTCAGCGTGTATTTCAGCTTGATTCCCGTGTGCTGCTCTTCAAACGCCAGCGCCGTTTCGTCGGCAACCAGCTCCGCTTCGGAACCGTCCCATTCCACCCTGTTCTTCTCGGGTCGCTCCTCGTCGGGGGTCTGTTCCCCCCGGGGTTCAGGAGGTTTTGAGGCAGTATCCTGTTCCTTCAAAAATTGTTTCATGAAAAATTCTCCTTCTTTTGCTTATGTAATACGAATTGTATTTTATATGCCAATATTTACCTGATGTTGATATATTAAAGGGCTTTTTTGCGCGGCGGCGCCGGACGGCTCTCCCGTCAGATGTCCAGATTCTTCGCGTATTTCGCGTTGCTTTCAATAAAGGCGCGGCGCGGCTCGACCTTGTCGCCCATCAAAATGGTGAACGCTTCGTCCGCGGCGGCGGCGTCTTCCACTTCCACACGCAGCATGGTGCGGCTCGCGGGGTTCATGGTTGTTTCCCAGAGCTGTTCGGCGTCCATTTCACCAAGGCCTTTGTAGCGCTGAATCTCGTAATTGCTGGCAAGCTCCGCCATCTTTTGGTCGCGTTCCTCGTCGCTGAACGCATAGTAATGGTTTTTGCCCTTGCTCAGACGGAAAAGCGGCGGCTGCGCAAGGTAAACATGTCCTTCTTCCACAAGCGGCTTCATAAACCGGAAGAAAAAGGTCAGCAGCAGGGTGCGGATATGCGAACCGTCGACATCGGCATCGGCCATAATGATAATTTTTCCGTAGCGCAACTTGTTTAGGTCAAATTCCTCGCCGATTCCGCAGCCGAGCGCGGTGACGACGGGCATAAGCTTTTCGTTGCCGTACACCTTGTCCAGTCTTGCCTTTTCCACGTTGAGCATTTTGCCCCAAAGAGGAAGGATGGCCTGATATTTGCGGTCGCGTCCGCCTTTTGCGGAACCGCCGGCGGAATCGCCCTCTACGATATAGATTTCCGTTTCCTCGGGATTGCGGCTCTGACAGTCGGCCAGTTTGCCCGGCAGAGCGGCGCTTTCCAGCGCGGATTTGCGGCGGACCAGATCGCGTGCCTTCCGCGCCGCGTCGCGCGCGCGGGAAGCGGCCATCGCCTTGTCAAAAATCGCCCTTGCAGTCGCCGGGTTCTCTTCCAGATAGGCGGCCATTTTATCGGTAATCAGATTGCTGACCAGCGTTCCGATTTCCGTGTTGCCCAGGCGGGCCTTGGTCTGGCCTTCAAACTGGGCGTCCTTCATCTTCACGCTGATAATCACGGTCAGGCCCTCGCGCACGTCGTCGCCTGAAAGGTTTTTGTCGTTCTCTTTCAGAATATTGTATTTTCTTGCATAGTCGTTCATCACACGGGTCAGCGCGCGCTTAAAGCCGTCCTCGTGCGTGCCGCCGTCCGTGGTGTGGATGTTGTTGGCGAAAGACAGCATCAGTTCGTTATACGAATCATTATACTGCATGGCAACTTCAGCCGTTGCCGAATTATCGGGGGCGACGGAAGTAAAATGAATAATATCGGGATGGATGATCTCGACAGCTTTTTTCTTATTGATATATTCGACAAAACTGCTGATACCGCCGTGATAGCAGTAATTGTCCTGCACCGGATTGGGGGCGTCGCGCAGGTCGGACAGCGCAATGTGGATTCCTGCATTTAAAAATGCCTGCTCGCGCAGCCTTGTCTGCAGGGTTTCATAGTCGTAAACCGTCGTTTCCTGAAAAATTTCCGCGTCCGGCTTAAAGGTAACCAATGTACCGGTTTTATCCGTTTCGCCGCGCACTTCCAGCTGGGTAATGATTTTCCCGCGCTCAAAACGTTGGAAATAAACTTTGCCCTCGTTGTAAACCTCGACCTCCAGCCATTCGGAAAGCGCGTTCACCACGGAGGCGCCCACGCCGTGCAGTCCGCCGGCGACCTTGTATCCGCCGCCGCCGAATTTTCCGCCCGCGTGCAGCTCGGTGAAAACAACGGTAACCGCCGGAATTCCCATCTGGTGTTGAATGCCGATCGGAATTCCGCGCCCGTTGTCCAGCACGCTGATGATGTCTCCGGGCAGTATTTTTACCTCGATTTTATCACAGAAGCCCGCAAGCGCTTCGTCGATCGCGTTGTCCACGATTTCGTAAACAAGGTGATGCAGCCCTCGCGGCCCGGTGGAGCCGATATACATGCCGGGGCGTTTTCTGACCGCGGCCAGTCCTTCCAATACCTGTATCTGATTTTCGTCGTATTTTTGTTTTGTTTGCGTTATCTCGCTAAACTCCAAGTTTAACCCTCCAATTATAATACATATCGTATAATCTAATTATTTCATAAAGTACTGCGTCTGTCTCTTTCCGTTGTAAATTTCTGCGTTTGCTGGTGAGGGGACGGCTGGGGACGGCCGGCGGTCGGTTTTCTGCGGACGGCCGGTTTCCTTAGCCGGACAAGAAAAAAACAAAGCAAATAAAATAAAAAATACGGCAGCAGAATGAGTAAAATTGCGGGAAGGCTGAGCGTCCTTACGGCAACCATCCAAATAAGGTAAATCAGCCCGCTTAAAACAATCGCGCCGATGGAAAAAAAGTATACGGCGGGGTCCAGCTCAACGTTTGAGTAACCGCCGCATTTCGGGCACTTGTATTCGCCCTGCGTTTTAATCGTCCATGTGCGCAGCAGGCTTAATTTTTCCCCGCAGTGCGGACATCGGGCCTTTCTGAATTTTTTCATTTTTTACACCTGTCAATTAAACATTTGATATTTCATCGATGAATCCCGTTCTTTTCAGAAGGGTTGAAGATGAAATTTGCGTGATATAAACGGTATGCCGGTTTTTTTTATCACAGCAAAGTACAAAGGATTTCGGCATTTCCATGGAGACATTGACCACCCGGCCCGCTTTTTGAGCCGCGGAAAGGTAATCCCTTGTCGATTTTGCTATGGTAGAGGTTTCCATATCGAATATGCCCACAATATCACTGACTTTAATCACCGTGTCCTGCCCCAGATGAAGATACATAAAATAAAACCTTTCTCATTTTTTTATAAGGGTTCCCCCGTCCATTTCAAACAGGGCGCCCTCCCGGAGCTGTTTTACCGCGCCGGGTTCACAGCAGGTGATAAAAACCTGACAGCTGTTCAAATGATTGAGCAGATAATCCTGTCTGCCGGAGTCCAACTCGCTCATCACATCGTCGAGCAGAATCACGGGCCTTTCGCCCGTCCGGCGGAACAGCAGTTCAGCCTCCGCCAGCTTTAAAGCGAGAACGGCGGAACGTTTCTGCCCCTGGGAGCCGAACGCCCGCGCGGACCGGCGGTCTATGGTGATATCAATATCGTCGCGGTGCGGGCCGACACTGGTATGCCCCGCGGCCACATCCTCGCGGCGGGCCGCTTTGAGCGCCTGTTTCAGGTCGTCCGCACTTTTCTGGTAGTTCAGATCAATAGCTTCTTCATGATTGGAAATGCCGGCGTAAATCTCTTTGACCGGCTCCCTGATGCTTTCGATATATTCCATTCTGCCGCGCACCACCGTTTCGCCGTACGCGGCAAGCTTTTCATCCCAGATTTCCAGCGTATCCATCAGCTCGGCGTGGCGGGGGATATCCTTCAGCAGGGTATTCCGCTGGACAAGCGTATGGTTGTAACGCGATAAAAGCGCGGCATACCCGGGCCGGATCTGGCAGAGCGCCGCGTCCATAAAATCGCGCCGCAGAGATGGGCCCTCGCGCACAAGCGCGATATGCTCCGGGGAAAAAACAACGGAAAAGAATTTTCCGATCAGGCCGGAGGCGCTTTTCTGCGCCACGCCGTTTAAAACGGCGTTCCTGCGTCCGCTCTCTATGAAAATTTGAGCCGTTTGTCCGCGTTCTCCGCTGAAAAAATCAAGATTAATTTCGGCCCTGTTTTCCCCGTGCAGAATCAGGTCAGAATCCTTTGCTCCCCGGAAGGAACGCCCGCCCGTAAAAAGCCAGACGGCTTCCAGCAGGTTTGTCTTGCCCTGCGCGTTCTTCCCATAGATTATATTGATCCCATTCTGCGGAATTATCACGCCGTACTGTAAATTTCTGTAATTTTTAACCTCCAGGTGCTGGATAATCACCCGTTACACACCTCATATGTCACATCATTGTACTCGGCCTTGTCGCCGTTCCTCATTTTTTTGCCGCGCATGGTGCAGGTTTCCCCGTTTACCTTCACTTCGCCGTTCTGCACTACAAATTTTGCCCGGCCGCCGGTGTCCACCGCACCGCCAAGCTTTAAAAGGGCGTCCAGCCGGATAAACTCGGTGTCGATCACGATTTTTTCCGTCTTCATTACTGCGCCTCGCTCTTTAAACGCACAGGCAGCACTAAGAAGAGGAAGGAATCCCCTTCGCGCGGAAGAATTTTCATCGGGCTTAAAGCGCCGTTCAGCTGTATTTTTACCTCGTCGCCCTCGGTATTGCGCAGGGCGTCCAGAAGATAGCGGTTATTAAAGCCCATTTCCACACCCGCGCCGTTGATATTCGCGGAAAGCTGGTCGTTCGCGTGCCCGATGGAGGTGGAACAGGAAACCTTGATTTCGCCGTCCTCAAAAACGCAGCGGACGGGGCTTTTCAGCCGGTCGGTAATCAGAAGGGAGACGCGCTCCACGCTGTCGATGAACGCGCGGGTGGAAACGGTGACCTCCGTTGCGCTTGCGCTCGGAATGGCGGCTCGGTAATCGAGAAATTCTCCCTCCAGAAGACGGGAAATCACACAGTAGCTGCCGATCTGGAATAAAATGTGGCGTCTGCCGATCAGAATTTCCAGCTCGGTGTCGTCGTCGCCCAGAAGCTTCAGCACTTCGCCCAGCGTTTTTCCGGGAACCACAAAGCTGGTTTCTTCTCCGCACGCGGCGGTTTCTTCCCGCATGGCAAGACGGTACCCGTCCACGGAGATCAGTTTAATTCTGTTCTTGCTCAGCTCAAACAGAGTGCCTGTATGAATCGGCTTCGCATCACTTTCTGCGACGGCGAAAATCGTCTGACGGATCATGCTTTTCAGAATGCAGTTTGCAATTTTAATGGAGGTTTCCCCCGTAATGGCCGGCAGCTCGGGGTATTCCTCCGCCGGGATGCCCACGATGGAAAAATCGGCCGGTCCGCTCTTGATGGAGGTGATCTTTTTCTCATCGGTCGCAAGGTAGACGGTATCCGCCGGGAGGCGGCGGACAATGTCGCCGAAAAGGCGGGCGCTCAGCACAATGTTTCCGGGTTCTTCCACCTGTGCTTCTATTTTTGTGGTCATTCCCAGCTCAAGGTCATAACCGCACAGTGTAATTTCATTCTCACCCGTTTTCAGCAGAATTCCTTCCAGGGCGGGAACAGATGATTTTGTGGATACAGCGCGCTGAACATTCAACACTGCTTCGTTCAGTTGCTGCCGCTGGCAGGATATTTTCATAAATTCACCCTCTGCTTCCTTTTATAATAGATAGTATAGATTTAATTTAGTAAGAGTAGTAGGCGGCGCGAAAAAGTTGAAAGGTTTTAAAAAGTCAGGCTCAATGGGATGTTTCTTTGAAATACTCTTATTTTTCTATTGTTAAGAATCTGTTAACTGTTCGTATAATCTGTCAGTATTTAACAGGATGTTGAAAACTCTGTGGGGAATGTTGAAAACAAGTTAAATAATCCGGGGAATACGGAAAACCGGTAAAAACGCGGATTAACAGAAAATGTTGAAATGTCAACTTGTTTTCAACATTTTAGCGGTCGCGGATATTCTTAATGATATCTTCTGCGGTCGCCTTTGTTTTCGGGTCGCGCTTGATTCCCTTTTCGACCTGCTGGATGGCGTATACAATGGTGGAGTGGTCGCGCCCGCCGAATTCCTCCCCGATGGAGGTCATCGGAAGCTGGGTGATTTCCCTGACGACGTAGATTGCCATCTGCCGCGCGCTGGAAATGTTGGCGGAGCGCTTCGCGGAGCGGATATCCTCACCAGTCGTGCCGAAGGTTCGCGCGACCTCGTCGATAATTTTTTCCACGGTGAAGGGGGTGGGCTGGTCGTTGTTGATAATATCGCTGATGGCGGCCTGCGCCGTTGTGATGCTGGGGCTCTCCCCGGCGAGCAGGTAATAGGCCTTCATTTTTTTGACCGCGCCTTCCAGCTGGCGGATATTGTTTTTCAGCCGGTTGGCTATGTATTCGGCGACATTGTCCGGAAGCTCAATTTCCAGAAGCTCCGCTTTCCGTTTGATAATCGCGATGCGCGTTTCAAAATCCGGCGGCTGAATATCGGCGGTCAAACCCCATTCAAATCGGGTCAGAAGCCGTTCCTCAAGGGTGGCGATATCCTTCGGCGGCCGGTCGGAGGTCAGCACAATCTGCTTTTTCGCCTCATATAACGTGTTAAAGGTATGGAAAAATTCCTCCTGTGTGGAATCTTTTCCGGCAATAAACTGAATATCGTCAACCAGAAACACATCCGCCTTGCGGTAACGGTTATGGAATTCCGCGGTTGTGCCGCGGCGGATGGCTTCGATCAGCTCGTTGGTAAATTCGTCGCCTTTAATATAAATGATGTTCATTTCCGGATGGGTGCGGCTGATTTCATTGCAGATTGCGTAAAGAAGATGGGTTTTTCCAAGCCCGGAATTTCCGTATATGAACAAAGGATTGTACAGGGTCGCGGGTTTGTTCGCCACCGCCATAGAGGCGGCGTGCGCGAATTTATTGGAGGAACCGACAATGTAGGTGTCGAAGGTAAACTCGTAATCATCGTTGATTGCCGGTGTTTCATCGTTTTGCTTTTCATTTCCCGCTTCGTCCGGTGTGCAGACGCGGATCTGAATTTTTTGACCGAAAATCTGGGTAAACGCCTCATCAAGCATATCCATATAATAATGTTTGATCGTCTGCCGGTGGAGTTCGTTCGGAACTTTTATTACCGCAACCCCCTGGGCAAAATCAAGATTGACCGGTTCAATCCGTTTGATCCACGTGGAATAGGCAATGTCGGTAATCTTGCTTTTACAATAATCGCAGACCAGATTCCAGACCTCGGTAAAGGATTCCATTCTTTAAACCTCATTTTAACAATTATTTATACTCATAGGCATAACATAAATTATATTACCACAAATCATAATTTTTTTCAAATTTCCGCGGCCGTTAAAAATACACTATATTGTATCGCGCGCGTATAAAATACATAGATAATAAATTTTTTTTAAATTATAAGCTTTTGCTTTTATTTTACATAGAATTGTGGTATATTGATTTATATAGCTTGACCAACAAAAAAATCAGCCTGTCCGGTGTTCGTTTCCATTATTTTTTCGGTACGGGGGACAAAATTTAGGTTGACAGGCTGCTCATATTTAATATATAATGCTATATTGCAAGGTTTGTACCCCGAAAGGAGGTTTTTTCATGCTGAGAACTTATCAACCAAAGAAGCTCCACAGAAAAAAGGAGCACGGTTTCAGAAAAAGAATGTCCACAAGCAACGGCCGTAAGGTTTTGGCCCGCCGCAGAGCGAAGGGCAGAGCGCGTTTAAGCTATTAAGCAAAAGGGCCACGGTGAGTGGCCTTTCTTTTTAGCTTTGCGGTTTCACGGAACAAATGAGAATTGTGGTGCGATTTTAAGTATGGATTTATTGATTCCCATCAAGGAAAACAAGGATTTCCGCAGGATTTATACAAGGGGAAAGTCATATGTCAGCCCTGTGGTGGTTACCTATGTTTTGAAAAATCGCAGCAGGAATGTGCGGCTTGGCATAACGACAAGTAAAAAAATCGGCAACGCCGTCAGGCGGAACCGCTCCCGCCGGGTCATTCGTGAAGCCTTCCGTACCCTGGCACCCGGAATTGCGCCGGGATATGATTTTATTTTTGTAGCCAGGGGCAAGACACCTTTTGTAAAAAGTACGGATGTTCGCCGTGCAATGATGCTGCAGCTTAAAAATGCGGGGGTTTTGAAATGAAGCGCCCGCTTATTTTACTTATCAGGTTTTACCAGAAGGCAATTTCCCCCTACAAAAAACCGTGCTGCAAATATTATCCCACCTGCTCGAATTACGCAATCGAAGCGATTGAGCGTTTCGGTGCGTTTAAAGGATTCTGGCTTGCGTTCTTTCGGATACTGCGCTGTAACCCGTTCAGCCGCGGAGGGTTTGACCCCGTGCCGGAAAAGCGGGACAAGCGATAACCAATATAGAGGAGTATTACCCATATGACGGAGATTTTTAATTTTTTCGGAAACATTCTCGGCTATCTGCTTTGGTTTTTTTATACCCTGATTCAAAATTACGGCGTCGCGATTATTTTGTTTACAATTGTATTGAAAATCATCATGTTCCCGTTTTCCATCAATCAGCAGAAATCGATGGCTGCAAACAGCAAAATGGCCGTCAAGCAGAAAGAACTGCAAAAAAAATACGGCAACGACAAAGTAAAGCTTCAGGAAGAAACACAGAAGCTGTATGAAAAAGAAGGAATTAATCCGGCCAGCGGCTGTCTGACCACCTTTATTCCTTTTCCGATCATGATCGGCCTGTTTTATACCGTACAGAATCCGCTGGCAAACGCCCTTCACCTTTCCGCCGATGGAATTGCAAAGGCGCTTGAAATGCTCAAACAGATTCCGGGCCTTGGCGCCAGCTTTTCTTCCCAGTACGCTCAGATTGAAATCGTCAAGCATTTTGCGGAGCTGAAACCGCAGCTGACCATGTTCAGCGCGGCAGAGCTTGCAAAAATAGAATCCTTCAGCCACGGGTTCCAGTTTATGGGTCTGAACCTGCTTGATACGCCGAGCGACGGCGCGAATATTTTCGGCACGCTGTTCCGTTCCAATTTATGGATTATTCCCGCGCTGTGCCTGATATCCTCTTTGGTCACCCAGTATTTTATGATGAAAATGCAGCCGGGTATGCAGCAGCAGCAGGGATGCATGAAGGGTATGCTTTATCTGATGCCGCTGTTCAGTGCGTGGCTTGCCTGCACAATGCCCGCCGCAGTTGGTTTTTACTGGATTATTTCCACGCTTACCGGTTTTTTGCAGACGATCATTTTGAATATATGGTACAGCCCGGCTGATTTGAACGCAAAGGCGGAAGCGCAGAGGGTTGCCCTGCTTGAAGAAAATGAATCGAAAATAAAAGCCGTTTTCGGCGCCGGCTACAGACCGACGGCGGCACAGCCGCTGCCGCAGCAGAAATCGACGGCGAAAACAGCTTCATCAAAGCAAAAAACAAAAGGCGGAAAAACAAATTCGGATGATTATTTAGGAACGAAAAAATAAGACAAACCGGGGAGGGAATACCGTGATAAAAGAAGCGATTGCAACCGGTGAAACCGTTGAGCTGGCAAAAGAGGCCGCGTGCAGGGAGCTCGGCGTTGAATCCTATGAAGCGGAATTCGAAATTTTGGAAATGCCGACGAAAAAGACGTTCGGTCTTTTCGGCGGAAGCCCTGCGAAGGTAAGAGTCTTTATTAAAAGCAATCCGGCCGAAGCCGCCGCGGCGTATCTGAAAGACGTTCTGAATCATATGGGTCTTCCGGCGGTGGACATTGCGATTCAAGAGGAAGAAAACGGCGCGCAGCTTTCCCTTTCCGGTGAGGATATCGGCTTTATCATCGGGCACCGCGGGGAAACTCTTGACGCGCTCCAGTACCTGACGGGTCTGGTGGCCAATCATATTGACAATTCCTATTACAGAATTACCCTTGATATTGGAAATTACCGCGAAAAACGCAAGGAGACACTTGAAATTCTGGGCAAGAAAATTGCCGCGAAAGCGATTAAGACCGGCCGTAATTCTTCATTGGAACCAATGAATCCATATGAGCGCAGAATCATCCATACCGCCGTACAGACAGTGGAGGGCGCGAAATCCTGGTCCGAGGGAGAAGATCTTGGCCGCCATGTTGTCATCGGGCCGGAGGCCGGCGAACGTCCGGCTTCCCGCAGAAACTTCAACAATAACGGCAAGGGACCGCGCCGCCCGTTCAACGACAAGCCGCGCGGCGGATACAACAATAACAAGCTGCCAAGGTCCGCACCGAACGTCGGGCCCGTGCCCGCTCAGCAGCCGGCGCCAAAATCCGCACCAAAGAGCGAAAACAAAGCGCCGCTTTATGGCCGCATTGATTTAAAGAAATAGTCTTATAACGAAAGCACTGAGGGCGGTTCATTTGAATCGCCCTGTTTTTATACGATTCGGTCAATCCGAAAAACATTTTATTTTATGAGGGAACAGTATGAAAAATCTGAACGGGTATTCTCCGTCTTCAAAGACCGTTGCGGCGATCTCAACGCCGCAGGCGCCGGGGGGAATCGGCATTGTGCGGATTTCCGGTCCACAGGCGCGCGAAATTGCGGGAAAGGTGTTTACCGCCCGGCACGGAAAAACGCTGGATGAAATCAAAGGCTACACCGCCCTTTACGGCAGGATCCACGACGGGGAAACGGATATAGACGAGGCAATCGCCCTGAATTTTACCTCACCGGCCAGTTTTACCGGAGAGGATGTGGTAGAGCTTTCCTGCCACGGGGGACTGTATATTATGCGCCGTGTGCTCAAGGCGGTGTTTTCCGCGGGTGCGGTTCCCGCCGGGCCGGGCGAATTTACGCGCCGGGCTTTTCTGAACGGGAAAATCGGCCTGACCGAAGCGGAATCCGTGATGCAGATTATTTCCGCGCAGGGGGAGCAGGCCGCAAAAGCCGCGCTGGCCGGACATGACGGCGCGCTGGAAAAGAAAATTATCAAAATACGCGATCTGCTGATCGAGACCGCCGCTCATCTGTCCGCGTGGGCGGATTATCCGGAGGACGATATCCCGCAGGTGAATCCGGAGACGCTGGAAACCACCCTCCTCACTGCAAAGACGGAAATTGAGCGCCTTCTCCGCCAGTTCGATGCGGGGAAGGCTATCCGTGAGGGGGTCAGCACGGTGATCGCGGGCCGGCCGAATGTCGGAAAATCCACGCTGATGAACCTGCTTTCCGGCTGTGAACGCAGTATTGTCACTGAATATGCCGGGACGACCCGTGACATCGTGGAAGATACGGTGATTCTTGGCGATGTTCCGCTCCGTTTGTCCGACACCGCGGGCATCCATACGACGGACGACCCCGTGGAAAAAATCGGCGTGGACCGTGCGCGCGGGAAAGTACGGGAGGCGCAGCTCGTTCTGGCAGTCTTTGATTCCTCCCGGCAGCTGAACGGGGAGGACAGGGAGCTGATCTCCGCCGTGCAGGGTTCCCCCGCGATTGCGGTGGTCAACAAAAGTGATTTGCCGGCAGAAATCGACATGCAGTATATTCATAAATATTTTCAACATATTGTATATATTTCCGCGCTTTCGGGAGAGGGTCTGCAGGAGCTGAAAGACGCGGTGGCGGAAGTTCTGCGTACGGCGGAGCTGAACCCGGCGGACGGCATTTTATTTACCGAACGCCAGCGCGACGCCGCGCGTCAGGCCGGCGATTGCGTAAGGGAAGCGCTGCTGGCAGTGGAAAGCGGGATTACGCTGGATGCCGTGACGGTTTCTATTGAAGGCGCGATCTCCGCGCTTTTGGAACTGACCGGGGAACGCGCGACCGAGGCGGTTGTGGATTCCGTTTTTTCGCATTTTTGTGTAGGAAAGTAATGAAAGATAATGGAGGAATATCCTTGAAATATGATGCCGGTAATTATGATGTTGTGGTGATCGGCGCCGGACATGCCGGAATTGAAGCCGCGCTTGCTTCCGCGCGCCTTGGCTGCAGCACCTGCGTTTTTACAATCAATATGGACGCCGTCGGGAACTGCCCCTGCAATCCGTCCATCGGCGGAACGGCAAAGGGGCACCTCGTCCGCGAAATCGACGCGCTGGGCGGGGAGATGGGAAAAACCGCGGACGCGGCCATGCTGCAGAGCAGGATGCTCAACCTTGGGAAAGGTCCCGCCGTCCATTCCCTGCGCGCGCAGATTGACCGCCGGGAATACGGAAAAATCATGAAGCATAAGCTGGAGCTTCAGCCGAACCTTCAGCTGAAACAAGCGGAGATTATTGACCTGGAACAGAGGGAGGACGGCGCATGGCTGGTCACTACCCGGATGGAGGCGGTGTACCATGCGAAGGCGGTGGTCATTGCTACCGGTACTTATCTCGGCGGAAAAATCTATGTCGGTGAGGTTTCCTATGAGGGCGGGCCGGACGGCATGTTCCCAGCCGCGTTTCTCGGCGCGGCCCTGAAAAAGATCGGTCTGCGTCTCCGCCGCTTCAAGACCGGCACGCCCGCGCGCGTGCTGAAATCCAGTATTGACTTTACCGGTCTTGAAGTGCAGGAGGGAGACGAGCCGGTTGTCCCGTTTTCCTACGACACCCTGACTCCTCCAAAAAACCGGGCGGTCTGTCATATTGCATGGACGAACGACGATACAAAGCAGGTGATTCTGGATAATATCGGGCGTTCCCCCATGTACAGCGGAAAAATCGAGGGGGTTGGCCCCCGTTACTGCCCGAGCTTTGAGGACAAGATTATGCGCTTCCGCGATAAAAAAAGACATCAGCTTTTTATTGAGCCTTGCGGGATGGATACCGAGGAAATGTATCTGCAGGGAATGAGCTCCTCTTTGCCGGAGGATGTGCAGATTGCTTTTTACCGTACGATCAAAGGGTTTGAGCACGTACAGATAATGCGCTGCGCTTACGCGATTGAATACGACTGCGTTGATCCGCTCCAAATGGAGGCAACGCTGGAATTTCCGGAATTTCCCGGCTTATACGGCGCGGGGCAGTTCAATGGCAGCTCCGGTTACGAGGAAGCCGCCGCACAGGGACTGGTTGCCGGAATTAATGCCGCGTTGAAGGTGCGGGGCAGGGAGCCGATGCTTCTTGACCGCGCGGGTTCTTATATCGGCACGCTGGTGGACGATCTGATTACGAAGGGGGTCACCGACCCGTACCGCATGATGACCTCGCGCAGTGAATACCGACTTGTTCTGCGGCAGGACAACGCAGACGAACGGCTGACGCCGACCGGGAGAAAAATCGGGCTGATTTCCGACGAACGCTGGGAACGCTTTCAACTGAAACAGAAGCAGAAGGAACAGGAGCTTTTACGGGCGGAAAAGACCGTTCTGCCGCCGTCCGAGGCCTTAAATGCACTGCTTGTTTCACATGAAACATCGCCGGTAACAACGGGGGTGCGCCTTTCCGAACTGATTCGCCGTCCGCAGCTCAGCTATGAAATCCTAAAGGAAATCGATACTGACCGGCCGAACCTTCCCGACGCTGTTTTTGAAAGCGTGGAAATCGAAATTAAATATGAAGGGTATATCAAACGCCAGAAAGCGGACATTGCGGAAATGCGCCGCCTGGAGGAACGCCGTCTGCCGGTAAGGATTAATTATAAGGAAATTATCGGTCTCCGCACCGAAGCGCAGGAAAAACTGCAAAAGGTGATGCCGACAAGCGTCGGACAGGCTTCCCGGATATCGGGCGTCAGCCCCGCCGATATTTCCGTGCTTCTGATCTGGCTTGCGCGCGGCAGGGAGGAATAAGATGGAAGATATTCGTGAATGGCTGATTTCTTCCGCACGAAACGCGGGAATGGTGGTAAGCGGGGAACAGGCGGAAAGTTTTCAACAATATATGACGATCCTGTTGAATTGGAACGAGAAAATCAACCTTACCGCCATTAAGGAACCAAATGAGATTGCCTGCAAGCATTTTCTGGACAGTATTTTGATTTTAAAATATCTGGACATACCGGCGGACGCGAAGCTGATTGATGTCGGCACCGGCGCGGGTTTTCCCGGCGTTCCGCTGAAAATCATGCGGCCTGAGGTGCAGCTCACCCTGCTGGACGGGCTGAATAAACGGCTGGTCTTTCTTAAGGATCTGGCAGAACATCTGAGTTTCAGCGCGGAATTTGTGCATGCGCGCGCTGAAGAGGCTGGAAGACAGACTGCTTTCCGCGGAAAATTCGATTTTGCCACGGCAAGAGCGGTCGCGCCGCTGAATCTGCTCTGTGAATACTGTCTGCCGTTTTTAAAAATGGGCGGCGTTTTTGTCGCCATGAAGGGACCGCAGCCGCGGGAAGAAGTGTCGGGCGCGCAGAATGCGATTAGTCTTTTGGGCTGTACGTTGGACGGGGTAAAAGAATTCGATTTGCCGAATGGCGACAGCCGCAGCCTGGTGCTGATCCGGCGCACAAAAGCGCTTCCGGGGCTTTATCCGCGACACGGCTCAAAAATCACGAAGAGTCCGCTTTAAAATATCATTTCTATGCGGCGAAGACCAATTTTAGAACCATTGTTATCGCTCAATAAGAACAATAATCTTTAAAATTTCCCGGGAAATATCAGGAAATGTCAAAAAACTACAAATAAAAAAATTTACGGTTACCATAATTTTACAAAATATTGCCGCCCGCCGTGCTATCCTAAACAAAAAGGGACAAGCAGGGAGGCGGCGAATTTGCATATTATGGGTGAAAAACGCAAAGTAGTACAGATTAATATCAACTCAATCCATCCAAATCCGGCGCAGCCGCGGCGCGCGTTCAGCGAACAGGAGCTGCTTGAGCTGTCCAGGAGCATCCGGACAAACGGACTTATTCAACCGATTTCTGTCCGTCGCGTGAAAGACGGATACGAATTGATTGCCGGGGAGCGAAGACTCCGGGCCTGTAAAATGGCCGGACTTTCCACGGTTGCCTGCATCATCAGCGACTGTTCCCCCGAAACAAGCGCTGTCCTTGCCATGACCGAAAATTTGCAGCGTCAGGATTTACAGATTTTTGAAGAAGCGGAAGGAATCCGCCGCCTGATTGAACAGTGGGACGTTACGCAGGAGGAAGCAGCGCTCCGGCTGGGAAAAAGCCAGTCCACGCTTGCCAATAAGCTGCGTTTGCTTCGCCTTTCCGATGAGGAACGTGAGAAAATAACCGCCTGCGGGCTGACCGAGCGGCACGCCCGCGCGCTGCTGCGCATTAAAGAAGACAAGCTTCGCGATAAAGTGCTTGGGCAGATTATCGCAAAGCACTTGAACGTACAGCAGACGGATGATCTGGTAGATAAGCTTCTGGAAGAAAATCAGAAGCCGAAAAGCAAGCGCACCTTTGTAATCAAGGATGTCCGGGTGTTTCTCAACACCATTAATCATGCCATAGAGACAATGAAGCAAAGCGGCATCAATGCCCAGACGCTGAAAAGTGAAACGGACGACTATATCGAATGTTTAGTCCGCATTCCCAAAACGCAGGCCATTGCGGGCGGGAAAAAACCCGCTTAATAATGAGTATAAGAGTTTACTCCTATTTCCCTATATCATTTCCCACAAGGCAGGCCGGACATTATGTTCGGCCTGTTTTGTTTCACATGAAACATTCTTAAAAAAGGGGCAAAAAAACTTTATCTTCCTCTGAAAGAGTGCTATAATAAGTACATTATTCCGCTTACACCCGAAATCGGGCTGGCTTTAAGGCAAAACAGTGTTTTCAAGGGCGGATACCCGCAATCGGAGGGAAAGAATGGGAAAGATTATAGCAATTGCAAACCAAAAGGGCGGCGTCGGCAAAACGACGACTTCCGTCAACCTTTCCGCCGCCATGGGCATGAAGGGGAAGAAAACGCTTCTGGTGGATATTGACCCGCAGGGCAATTCCTCAAGCGGCGTTGGTGTTGACCGCCGGGCGGTGAAAAACACGATCTATGAGGTGCTGATTGGCGAAGCAAAGGCGCAGGATGTAATCATTCATACGGAATTCACCAATCTGGACATCATTCCGTCCAGCATGGATCTGGCCGCGGCTGAAATAGAGCTGGTTACGCTTGACCACCGCGAGTCCATCCTGAAGAATGCGCTGGTGCCGCTCAGGGAGCGTTACGATTATATTTTTATTGACTGCCCCCCTTCGCTCGGCATTATTACGACCAACGCGCTCTGTGTGTCGGACACGCTGCTGGTGCCGATCCAGTGTGAGTATTACGCGCTGGAAGGGCTGTCCCAACTGATGAACACGGTTCGCCGCGTCAAGCGTCAGTACAACGGCCAGCTGGATATTGAAGGCGTATTGCTCACCATGTATGACGGTCGGTTGAATCTGACACAACAGGTAGTGGAGGAAGTGAAAAAATACTTTCCGCGTAAGGTATTCGCGACCGCGATTCCGCGCGCGGTGCGCCTTTCTGAAGCGCCGAGCTTCGGCAGGCCCATCCAGTATTTTGACAAAAGCTCCCGAGGGGCCGTCGCCTACGACGCGCTGGCGGATGAAATCATTCACACCAATAAACGATAAGGGGGGAGAGAGCGATGGCAACAAAAAAAGGCGGACTCGGAAAAGGGCTTGACGCAATCTTTGCCGAAAACGACACCGAGGACCGCAACGCGGCGGTCGCACTGAAAATCAGCGAAATCGAACCGAACCGCGCACAGCCAAGAAAAGACTTCAACGATGAGGCGCTGGCCGAGCTCGCCGACTCCATTTCACAGCACGGGGTGCTGCAGCCGCTTCTGGTGCGGCCGATTTTCGGCGGGGGATACCAGATTGTTGCCGGCGAAAGGCGCTGGCGCGCGGCAAGGATGGCGGGAATTTCCGAGGTGCCCGCGGTCATCCGGGAAATGAGCGACAGCGAGGTTATGGAGCTTGCGCTGATTGAAAACCTTCAGCGTGAAGACCTGAATCCGCTGGAAGAAGCGCAGGGGTACCAGTCGCTGATGGACACCTACGGCCTGACGCAGGAAGAAGTTTCAAAGACAGTCGGAAAATCGCGCCCCACCGTGGCAAACGCGCTCCGGCTTCTGAACCTGCCGCAGCAGATTCTCGACATGGTTCATGCCGGCACCCTGTCCGCGGGACATGCCCGCACCCTGCTGAGCTTCCAGAATCCGGAAGAAATGCTGAAAGCCGCAAAACTGGCGGTGGAACAGGGTATTTCCGTAAGAGAACTGGAAAAGATGTCTAAAAAGGCAAACGAACGGCCGGGCGCAAAGCAGCCGACGAAGGAAAAAAAGCGCATCCGCTATTTCAGCGAGGTGGAACTGGCGCTGAACGAACATCTGGGCCGCAAGGTACAGGTCAGCGGAACAAAAAAGCGCGGAGTGCTGCAGATTGAATTTTACGGTGAACAGGATTTGAGCGATCTGGTAAAACTTTTCAACAAAGAATAACAGAACAGTGGAAAACAAAATCACAGCAATTTCACTCAGAATTGCGAGATAAGATGTGTTCATCCCCCGCCTTTGGCGGGGGATGAACACGAACGGACTCTACGATTTAGCTGAAAATGCTGTAAAAAAGAAACTAGACGATACAAAGGAGAACAGAACATGCTGGATATTAAATTGATTCGCAGCAATCCGGAAAGGGTAAAGGCGGGCGCCAAAAAGCGCTGCATCGACGTGGACGCGCTGGTAGATGACATCCTGAAAATCGACGAAGAGCGCCGCGAAGTTACCGGAAAAGTGGAAACCATGAAGGCAGAGCAGAATGCCGCTACAAAGAAAATTCCATTAATGAAAAAAGCGGGGGCAGATACCGCTTCTCTTATGGCGGAATTAAAGACCCTCTCCGAAAAAATCAAAGAGAGCGACGGGAAACTGGGCGAGCTGGAAGAAAAACAGAAAACGCTGCTGCTTTCCCTGCCGAATATGCCGGACGAAGACCTGCTGGCGGGCGGCAAGGAAAACAACAAGCCAATCCGTTTCTATAAGGAACAGCCTAAATTTGATTTTGAGACGAAAAACCATGTGGAGCTGTGCGAAAGCCTCGGTATGATTGATTATCAGCGCGGCGCAAAGCTGTCGGGCGCGGGTTCATGGGTGTACCGCGGCATGGGCGCAAGGCTGGAATGGGCGCTGCTCAATTTCTTTATCAGCGAGCATCTGAACGACGGCTACGAGCTGATTCTGCCCCCGCACATGCTCAACTATGAGTGCGGCTATGTGGCCGGGCAGTTTCCGAAGTTCACCGACGAGGTATACTGGATTCAGAATCCGACCAGCACCGACAAAAAATTTATGCTTCCCACGGCGGAAACCGCGCTGGTGAACCTGCACCGCGACGAGGTTCTCACACAGGAAGAGCTTCCGCGTAAATATATCGCCTATACGCCGTGCTACCGCAGGGAAGCCGGCAGCTACCGCTCGGAGGAGCGCGGCATGATCCGCGGGCACCAGTTCAACAAGGTGGAAATGGTGCAGTACACCACGCCTGAACAGTCGGACGACGCGTTTGCCGAGCTGGTGGGCAAAGCGGAAAAGCTGGTGCAGAAGCTTGGTCTGCACTACCGCCTGAGCAAGCTCGCCGCGGGCGACTGCTCGTTCTCCATGGCGCGCACCTACGATATTGAGGTCTGGATTCCGAGCATGGAAATCTATAAAGAGGTAAGCTCCGCTTCCAACGCGAGGGACTATCAGGCCAGAAGGGGCAACGTGAAGTTCAGGGGCGAGGACAAGAAGCTGCAGTTTGTCCATACGCTGAATGCTTCCGGCCTTGCGACCAGCCGCGTGATTCCCGCAATTGTGGAGCAGTACCAGAACGCCGACGGCAGCGTGACCGTGCCGGAGGTATTGCGTCCGTTTATGGGCTGCGACATCATAAAATAGTTTAAGGCATTACCCCCTGCGGGTTCCCGAAAAGGAAGCGCCGCAGGGGGTGTTCCCTATCAATACAGATACAGAGGATGTAAAATGAATCAACAGGACCGAATTAACGAATATACCCGCGAAGTGCGTGTCGCCAGCTATGAGGTCGGCGCGCAGCGCCTTTTAAAGCTCAGCGTACTGATGCGCATGTGCCAGGAAACCAGTGAGCAGCATGTTGACCTTGTGGGGCTGAGCTACGAAAAGATGTATGAGGACGGGCTTGTATTCCTTTTGATTACAAACCGCGCCAGAATCAAACGCATGCCGGTACATAACGAAAAAATCACGATTAAGACGCACCCGCGCGGTGTGAACGGCGCGCAGTTCTACCGCGATTTCGTATTTTACAGCGGAGAAGAACAGATCATAGAGGTGATGCAGACCTCCGTTATTGCAGACCCGCATACGCATAAGGTTATGCGGCCGAAAAAATTTCTGGACTACGGCGTTTTTTCCGGTCGGAAGGTGGAGCCGGAGGACCGCGTTGCCAAACTGACCGTACCGGACGGCCTTCCGCTTGTCGGGGAAAGGCCCATCCGTTATTCCGACCTCGATTACAACTGTCACCTGAACAACACCATTTACGGCGACATCCTGACGGATTTTCTGCCGGGCGGCGCACAGGGGAACCGGTACGCGGAGGTGCAGATTAATTATGTTAACGAAAGCGCGCAGGGGGACGTCCTTAAAATTTATGCCGCAAAGGAAAACGGGCGGGTCCTGATGCAGGGCGTTCACGAAAGGGGATGCGGCTTTACCGCTTCAGCCACTCTTTTGCCAATTGAAGGCAAAGTATGAAAAACAGCAAAATATGATTGAATATTTATGAATCAAATGATATAATAACAAAATATATAAAAAACGAATGAAGAGAGAAAGCGGCTCGAAATTACGGTTTTGCAGCGGCGCGAAATGTGACAGGAGGATAAGATGTTAAACACGAACTACTCGGAAAAGTTTGTAAAAGAAGGCCTGACGTTTGACGATGTTTTGCTGATTCCGGCGGAATCCCATGTGCTGCCCAAAGAGGTGGATCTTTCCACCCAGCTTACCAAGTCCATCAGGCTGAACACACCGCTGATGACGGCGGCCATGGATACGGTCACCGAAAGCAACATGGCCATTGCGATTGCCCGTGAAGGCGGGGTGGGCATCATCCACAAGAATATGCCGATTGAAAAGCAGGCCGACATGGTTGACCGCGTCAAGCGTTCTGAAAATGGCGTGATTGTGAACCCGTTCTTTCTTTCTCCTCAGCATTATGTACACGACGCAAATGAAATTATGGCGAAATACCGGATTTCCGGCGTGCCGATCTGCGAAAACGGCAAGCTTGTGGGAATCATCACGAACCGTGACATGCGCTTTATGACTGACGAGGATTACGACCAGCCGATTTCCGCCGTTATGACTAAGGAAAATCTGGTCACTGCCCCGGTTGGGACAACCCTTGCCCAGGCGCAGGAAATTCTGCGCAGGCACAGAATCGAAAAGCTTCCGATTGTCGACGATAAGGGCAACCTGAAGGGCCTGATTACCATCAAGGACATTGAAAAGGCGGTGCGTTACCCCAGTTCCGCAAGAGACGCGGGCGGCAGGCTTCTGTGCGGCGCGGCCATCGGCGCAACGGCCGACGTGCTGGAGCGCGTTTCCGAGCTGGTAAAGGCGCAGGTGGACGTGGTTGCGCTCGATTCCGCGCACGGCCACAATGACGGTGTTATTCAAACGGTGCGGAAGATCAAGAAGGCGTTCCCGAACGTGCAGCTGATCGCGGGCAACGTCGCCACAGGCGAGGCAACCCGCGCGCTGATTGAGGCCGGCGCGGACTGCGTTAAGGTCGGCATCGGCCCCGGTTCCATCTGTACGACCAGAATCGTGGCGGGCATCGGCGTTCCGCAGATCACCGCCATTTACGACTCCGCCTGCGCGGCGGAAAAATACGGCATCCCGATCATCGCGGACGGCGGAATCAAGTTCTCCGGCGATATTGTCAAGGCGCTTGCCGCCGGCGCAAACGTGGTAATGGTTGGCTCGCTGGTTGCAGGCTGCGAGGAATCCCCGGGAGAGACCGAGCTCTATCAGGGACGTCAGTTCAAGGTGTACCGCGGCATGGGCAGTCTGGCGGCTATGGGGCAGGGCAGCAAGGACCGGTATTTCCAGCAGGATCAGAAAAAGCTTGTTCCGGAAGGCGTGGAGGGCCGTCTGCCGTACAAGGGGCCTCTGTCCGACACCATCTACCAGATGACCGGCGGCATGCGCTCCGGTATGGGCTACACCGGCTGTGCGAGCATCAGCGACCTGCATGAAAAGGCGAAGTTCATCCGTATTACAGGGGCGGGCCTGAAAGAGAGCCATCCGCATGACATCCAGATTACCAAGGAAGCGCCGAACTACTCTTTCTCCGTATAATTTTTCAGCGGAAGCGGGGAATACCGACGCTGAAGTAGGCAGAATGGCGCTGGCGGCAAAAGCCGGCGGCGCCGCGGTTGGGGATGCAATTACCCGCCCACAGGAGATACCCGCCCGGTTTACAAGGGAAACAGAGAGTAAATGAAGTAATAAACCGATTTTTTTAAATTTATTAAGAGAATGTGTTGACAAACACAAGAAAATCAGGTTATAATATAAAACGCTCCGCTTCAATACAGAGCAGAATATGGCGGCATAGCTCAGTTGGCTAGAGCATTCGGTTCATACCCGGAGTGTCATCGGTTCGAATCCAATCGCCGCTACCACCCCTCGAAGGCATAAGCTTTCGAGGGGACCCCTCTGGGGCACGTCAGGCGGCAGGCAATCTTTATGGCCCGTTGGTCAAGCGGTTAAGACACCGCCCTTTCACGGCGGTAACACGGGTTCGAGTCCCGTACGGGTCATAGTTTTGTTACGGAGGATTACCCAAGTCCGGCNNACACCGCCCTTTCACGGCGGTTTCACGAGTTCGAATCTCGTCCGGGTCACCATATTTTATTCTGTACACACGGACTATGGACGCATAGCTCAGCTGGTTAGAGCGCTCGCCTCACACGCGAGAGGTCATGGGTTCGAGTCCCCTTGTGTCCACCAATAGAAAATGCACCCACACGGGTGCTTTTTTTATTTTCAGCTTAGGGGACACGAACCCCGGCACAAGTCGGGAGAAACAATGAGAGCCAATCCGTCAGGATGGGTTTTTGTTGTAGAGGTTTCCACATGGAGGGGCAATATAAATGAGTGTCATCAAATCCCACGACATCACCCTATATGGCGGCAACAATATTGATATTGTCCTAAGCCCGCTATGCGACGAGCATCTGCCGCTGTTGTACAAATGGTGTGCCGACCCGGAGGTGCTTTGCTGGACGGAGGGTGGTACAACGGACACCAACCTTTCATACGGTGCGGACACGGTACATCGGATATACGGCGGAGTTTCGCAAAATGCATTTTGTTTCCTGATTGAGGTAAACAGTATACCCATCGGCGAGTGTTGGCTGCAAAAGATGAATCTGCCGGATGTAAAAGCCATGTACCCTGAAACCCTTGACGTCCGCAGGATTGATATGATCATCGGAAAAAAAGCTTACTGCAACAAGGGAATCGGCACGCAGTCCATCGGCATGATGATAGACTTTGCGTTCTGCGGCGAATATGTAGACGTTTTGCATTGCTTCTGCGAGGATGATAACATTCGCTTACGGCGCATGTGGGAGAAGCACGGGTTTACACGGGTTTTGGAAGACCCGTTGGAGCCACAACCGCAAAAAGGCAAGTGGCAATACCACTATCGCCTCACACGACAGGAGTTCATAGAACGCCGCAGGGTCAAGGTTCCGGCAGATCAACGATTTACATTCCCGCTTGCGGAGCTTCAGCCGAGCCAACTATACATAAGTGAGGGCAAGCTGAGGCTTGTCAGGGAGTGGTTTACTCCCGATGATACGGAGAACTTCGACCCAATTCCGGTAAAACGGCTTGACGGCAGAGTTTTAATGACAGATGGGCATACCCGAGCCGTCGCCGCCTACCTCGCCGGATGGGATAGCGTTCCCGTCTATTGGGATGAGGATGATCTTGATATGCATGCTTACGAGATTGATGTAAACTGGTGCAAAGATGAAGGGATCATAAGCCCGATTGACCTTTCAAAGAGGATTGTTCCGTATAAAGATTATGAGCAACTTTGGAGAAAACGCTGTATGGAAATGAGTATTTGAGGGCTGCACCCCCCGTCGATTTTGCCCTCCTGACCCACACAAAGGGAAAACATTAAATTGGATCAATCTTGCACTCTAAATACAAATAAGAAATGCACCCGACCTGCGTTTTGCTCTGTATTTGTTGAATTTAGGTTCTCCTAGGGCTCTGATGTCCGGCGGAAGTACATGTGCGGATACGCGCCATGAAAATGGTGGTTGACAAATCAGCGGAAAAATCCGATAATTACGTAAGCGGCAATCATTCGACGGAAAAACCCAAAGCGATTGCCTTTACGGGAAAGCCGTGTTTATGGAAAAGAATTTTTCCAAATCAGCGTTTTTTTTTGGAAAAGTCGTATGGATACTATTTATAATATAGCAATTACAAAAACGGCGGAATGAATTTGGTTATCCGTTTTTCCAGTTCTTATTTGAAATTGCTATAGGAAGAGATTTATAGTCACAGCAAAGAATTCAAGTTTTGTTTAAGAGAGGACATATCATGAAGATGAAGAAAATTTTAATCCTTGCGCTGGCGGTTGTTATGGCCGGTTCCCTTGCGGCCTGCGGTATGGGCGATGTGGGCGGCACGCAGCCAGCTGCGTCAAACGCTTCCTCCCAGACGGTTTCGTCCGCAGTCGGCTCGGACAATATGGAGGACAGCCTTGCCGGTCTGGAAAAGTATCTCGCCGCAAATTCAGCGATTTCCGGCACTCCCACAGAAATGAAAGCGGATTTTATCGGCGCCAAAAGCGGTGCGAAATATCTTTTCGCCTATAACGGAAAAAACAACGTCACGGTGGAACTGTATGAGTTCGATACCGGCAGCCCGTCCAGTCAGGCCACGGCTGTTCTGGATGAAGTAAAAGCCAAAAACCGGTTTACCATTATGAACCAAACTGTTCCGGCTGTAATTTCTGACAACGGAAAATATATTATGATTTATAAAGATACCTCCGGTTCGGATCAGAATAAGAAGCATCAGGAAGACGTTGCCAAACTGTTTAAAGAGTTTAAAAAATAATTTTTAATGAAAGTCCCTTTCGGTAATGCCGGAAGGGGCTTTTTGCGCCTTTGGCGGCAGTCTTCGGCAGGAAAAAGAACCGCTCGCTCTTTAAAAAGCTACACTATATGTATAAACAGCCAAATACAATACTTAAAGTAAGCCGGTACGGGCACTTATGTCTCTTGACAGAGACAGGGCGGCAGGAATATAATAAAATTTCAGGAATACCATATTTTGGCAGATAACAATTTAATCTGTCATCCATGATGTTTTATCTGAATACGGAAAAATTTTTATAAAACTATGGAGGAACTGAAATGAGAAAAAGATGGATTGCCTTTTTGGTGGTGTTGGCAATGGCCGTGTCGCTCAGCACAACCGCTTTTGCCGCCGATACCGACGCTTCCGCTGGCACGCTTACGCTTAGCAGCAGCAGCCTTTATCTGAAGGTGGGGGAAAGCGCCGCGCTGACTGTCAGCGACAGCAGTACGGTTGTTTCCGAAATAAAATGGGCGTCAAATAATTCCGCCGTCGCCTCGGTCGTCAACGGCACCGTTACCGCTTCCGCCCTCGGCAGAGCGACGGTCACCGTTTCCACGGCGGATGGCCGGAGCACAGCCTGCGACGTGCACGTTGTTTTAAAAGGCATCGACGTATCTCAGCATCAGGGCCTGGTGGACTGGTTGTCCGTGAAAGCCAGCGGTGTGGACTTTGCCATTTTGCGCACAGGTCTGGGAAATGAGTTACAGGATGTTACAGGAACCGATTCTACCTTCAGCGCAAACTACGACAGCGCGGTCGCGAACGGAATCAAGGTCGGCGCTTATCATGTCTGCTACGCGACAACCCCTGAAATCGCCGTACAGGAAGCGCAGATGTGCCTCGGCATTCTAAACGGACGTCAGCTGGATTATCCGGTTTTCTACGATGTAGAACAGGATATGCAAAAAACCATGGCAAGCGATCAACTCGCGGCGATTGTCAACGCGTTCTGCACAACAATTGCAAAAGCGGGCTACAAGACGGGTCTTTACAGCAATATTAATATGTTTAACGGCAATTTGAACAGCACCGCGTTAAGCGCCTATGACAAATGGGTGGCGCATTATGACGTGCCCGCTCCGAATTACAGCGGTACCTACACCATGTGGCAGTACAGCCAAACGGGCAGTGTGACCGGCATCAGCACCGCCTCCGATCTGGACTACTGCTATGTGGACTATCTTTCAGCGGCAAAAGCTCCGACGGACACGACCATCCTTTCCGATACCGGCGCTTCACTGACGGTCAAGCCGGGCCAGAGCTACCAGTTCAAATTTACCCCGAACGGAATTTCCGACAAGCCTGTATTTACCTCCGGTAATTCCGGCGTGGCAAAAATTGTGTATCAGAAACTGCAAAACGGCAGTTATTATGTTAAGATTACGGGGATTAAGAGCGGTACCACATCGATTTATTCCGTAAGGACGAAACAGACTCCGGTACGCCGGTGTGTCGTCACCGTGGCGTAAAAAACAATTCGGCCAACTATTCTATATAATATGATAAACATAAATTGGCGCAGAACGATTTATCCGTCCTGCGCCAATGCTATAATAGGAAAACAGCAGCTTAACTGCAGAAACGGTGGTCGCCGATCACTGTGATGACGGGACGGGAGAAAATCCAGCTGCTGGTGGCCTTTGCCGGATTATAATAATAGATAGCACCGCCAGAGGGGTCCCAGCCGTTGATTGCGTCGCGGGCGGCTTTATACGCCGAATCGGAAATCGGCGCGTTGATTCCGCCGTCGTTCAGGCAGCTGAATGCACCCGGCTGGTAAATAACGCCGGCCAGCGTGTTGGGAAACGATGGATGCGAAATCCGGTTCAGTATCACCGCGGCGACCGCCACCTGCCCGGTGTAGGGTTCTCCGCGCGATTCCGCCGAGGTAACGCGGGCAAGCAGCGTGACGTCGTTGCTGCTGAAACCGCCCTGTCCGCCCGAAGAACCGCCGATTCCCAGCGCCTTCAGCGTTTTCGTGCCGGCGATTCCGTCGGGTGTCAGGCCTTTGGCTCTTTGAAAGCTGATGACAGCGCTTTTTGTCCCACTGCCGAAAATTCCGTCGATCTTTCCTTTATAATACCCTTGGTCCTTCAGTTTCGTCTGAATGCTTTTGACTTCGGTTCCCTGCGACCCCACTTTGGAAAGGGTAAGGACTGAGCCGCCCAGATTGGTAACAATGGATATAACAAGAATGTTGACCAATACGACAACGATCATCGCCCAAACATATTTAAACTTCTTTTCCATTTTGAACACCTCTGTTCAGAATTTTTCCCCTGCGGCGGCATTTTATCCCCAATGCATTGAAATATGAAAAGATTTATAAAAATGCGCTGCAAACCGCGAAAAAACAGGGTATTATTGTCTGAATAAAGCAATAAAAAGCGAATTGTTAAAAAAAAGTTAAAAAACTTCAAAAAAGGGGT
>DENA01000037.1 GCA_002359465.1 Ruminococcaceae bacterium UBA2656 | reverse complement strand
CCATATAGCCGCTGTCCTCCAGCAGCGAGAGCAGCAGAAACAGGAGCAGGATCTGCGGTAGAAATTTCAGCACTGCCCCGACTCCCGCGATAATCCCGTCAACAATCAGGCTTCGCACCCACGGTGAAGCGCCGAGGGCCGCGAGCGCGGCGCCGGCGCGCGGTGAGAAGAAGTCGGTAATAAAAAAATCAACGCCGTGTACGAAAAAAGATCCGACAGACCCAAAGGTAATATAGAAGACCAAAATAATAAGCAGAAAAAATACCGGGATGGCAAGGAAGCGGTTTGTCGCAACAGAATCAATTTTTTCGGAGGCGCTTTTGACCGACGCGCTGTGCTTTTTGACCGTTTTTTCCGAAATTTTCCCTATGTATCGGTACCGCGCGTCGGCAAGCGCCGTATCCGGGTCCGCACAGCCGGCACCGGGCTTCGGAATATGATGGTAGGCAGCCGGCCCCTTTGCCGCGCTGTCCGCAGCCTTTAACAGTTCGGACAGCCCCTCCCCTTTTGACGCCGAAATGGGTACGACCGCGATGCCTGTCAATCTGGAAAACAGCGCGCAGTCGATGGAATCCCCGCGTTTTTCTACCACATCCATCATATTCAGAGCGATGACAAGCGGAATTTGCAGTTCCATCAGCTGGGTGGTAAGATACAGGTTCCGCTCAATATTGGACGCATCGACAATATTAATAATGAGATCGGGTTTTTCGTGTTTCAGGAATCTTCCGGCAATCGCTTCTTCCGGAGAGTACGGCACAAGCGAATAAATTCCCGGCAGGTCTGTGATTTCCATCGTATCGTTGCGGTAACGCACCTTCCCGCTTTTTTTCTCCACTGTCACGCCGGGCCAGTTCCCCACGTAGGCGGTCGAGCCGGTCAGGGCGTTGAACAGGGTTGTTTTTCCACAGTTGGGGTTTCCCGCAAGCGCCATACGATAATGGTTTGCTGTCTCATGATCATTCATATGATATCCTTAATGAAAAAATAATCTGACGGTCAGCGCCGATACAATAAACGCGGTCAAATCGGCTGTAATCGCGGCGGGTATCGTGTGGCGCGTCTTTTTAATGCCGACCGAGCCAAAATACACGGCTATTGCGTAGAAGGTCGTTTCTGTGGAGCCGGACATAACCGCCGCCACGCGCCCGGCAAAGCTTTCTGTGCCGTTATTCTGGAAAATCTGTACCAGAACGGCCGTAGCGCCGCTGCCCGACACCGGTTTGATCAGCGCAAGCGGCATAACCTGCGCCGGAAGACCCAGCGCGCGGGCAACCGGCGACAGGAACGATGCGAGAATGTCCAGTGCGCCGGAAGCATTCAGCATGGCGACCGCCATCATCAGCCCGACAAGGGACGGAAGGATGGAAACGGAAGAGGAAAAGCCCTCCTTCGCGCCGGCAACAAAAGTGTCAAACACGGGCACTCCGCGCATCAGCCCGAACACAACAATGAGGAACACAACGGCGGGAATGGCATATACGCCCAGCTTATCCACTTTTTCTGCCCTCCAGCAGCTTTGCGGCCGCAATCCCTGCGGCAAGCGCGCAGACGGAGGTCAGCCATACCGCCGGCAGAATGTCAAACGGAGCGGGGGAACCGTACTTTGCCCGCAGAGTACCCATAAAGGTGGGGATCAGCTGGATTGACGCGGAATTGATGACTACAAACATTACCATGGAATTATCGGCGGTCTGCGACGGATTCAGCTTTGCCATCTCTTTCATGGCCGCTATCCCCATGGGCGTGGCGGCATTGCCAAGGCCGAGCAGGTTCGCGGTGACATTCATGCAGATTGCTTTTGCGGCGGGCCCGCCTTTTTTACAGGAAGGAAAAAGCCTGCGCATCAGCGGGTCGAAGAGCTTGGACAGCATCAGCGTAATCCCGCCCGCGTCCGCAATTTTCATCAGTCCTGTCCAGGCGCACATCATGCCCATCATGGCAACGACCAGTTCCACCGCGCCGGCGGCGCCGTTCATTACCCCGGCTGAAAGCTGCGGCATCCGCCCCGTAACGGCGGCGCAGATCACGCTCAGCAAAATGAGGCCCGCCCAAATATAGTTCAGCAGTGCGCTCACCCCCTTCTGAATTGTCCCGTATTATATGTATTCAAAAATATTTGTGCTTATCACAAATTTATATGCTTTTTATGTGTGCAATTTATTGACATTTTTGGAAAAATATACTATAATTTTGTCGGTAATTGAATAGTATGACTGTAATTTTAGAATGAAAGGTGATGAATAAAATGAAGTCTACCGGTATTGTACGTAAGGTTGACGAATTAGGGCGAATCGTGTTGCCTAAAGAGCTCAGAATAACCCTTAACATAAACGAAAAGGATCCTCTGGAGATTTTTGTCGACGAGGATGGCAGAATCATTCTTAAGAAATACGAGCCAGCTTGTATTTTCTGCAACAGCATGAATGATGTCGTTTCGTTTAAAGGCCATAATGTATGCCGTGAATGCATGCAAAAAATCGCAAACAGACTGGATGAATAGCAGTATCCAAGGCCGCCCTGAAATTCAGGGCGGCTGATTTTTTTAATTTATGCTTGATATGAATGGAAAAAAGCACTATGATAATAGCAACGCGACAAATAAACCGGAGATGGAAGAATGAAATTATCCAATGGTGAAAAACAATATTTCAGGGACTGTTCCCTTGAGCTGCTGAAGTCCGAAGACGTACAGCTGATGGGAACTTTTATCCAGCACGCGAATATTTCCTGTCTGGAACACAGCATTTCCGTGGCCTATTACAGCTACTGCCTGTGCAGAAAGCTGAATCTGAACGTTGACTGCCGCAGCATTATCAGGGGCGCCCTGCTGCATGATTTTTTTCTGTATGACTGGCATGTGACCAAGAATCCGAGGGGACTGCACGGCTTTAAGCATCCTCTGACCGCGCTGGAAAACGCAGAGGAGCATTTCGCGCTCAACGACCGTGANNAAAACACATGTGGCCGCTGACGCTGACTCCGCCAAGGTACAAGGAAGCGCTGATCGTAAGCCTTTCAGATAAATTCTGCTCGATTATTGAAACTTTAAGAATCTATCCCGCACTGATTTCCAGATAAAAGCGGGAAACAGGAAAAGGCTCGCCGCGTAAAAAACGGCGCGCCTTTTCCTATGCACTTAAAGAAGCCTTGTATCGTTGATGATCAGCTCAAACTGCAGACCGAGATACATCGCAGCCTGGCGGCAAAGCACCATGCGGGTCATGAAAATCTCAAAATATTCCATTACCGGACATATCCGCGTATCAATCGTAATGTTGAGCGTAGCCGTCCTTTTTTCAGCGTCTACCTCGGTAGAGGCGCGTTCCACCGCGTAATTCACACGGTCGTGGATATCCGCTCCGACGGTTTCTTTGTCGCGTACGCGGGTGCGGCGCACATCCCCTTTATCGGAAAGAATCAATGCGGCCGCAATCGGATTGACCGCAGCGGCGGTCCCTTCGTCATGGTTGCCGATTGCGGCGACAATCAGCGCAATTTCGCGCGGCGGCATTCCCAGACGGTTCAAAATCTGAAAAGCCATCAGCGCGCCGCTCTGGGCGTGGTCGGTACGGTTGACCACATTGCCGATGTCATGCATGTAGCCCGCAATGGCCGCGAGTTCGCAAGTCCGGTCGTCATAATGAAGGGTGCGTAAAATGTAGCTTGCATAATTGGAGGAACGCTTTGCGTGGGCAA
Source organism: Ruminococcaceae bacterium UBA2656 (assembly GCA_002359465.1). Lineage (GTDB taxonomy): Bacteria > Bacillota > Clostridia > Oscillospirales > Acutalibacteraceae > Caproiciproducens. The sequence continues at coordinate 30,570 of DENA01000037.1, read as the reverse complement.
AGCCATGCTCGGTAAAACCGATTACCCCCAGATTATCATTGCCATTGGTAATATAGGCATTGATTTCTTCGTTTTTCAGAATGTCTTCCAGTGTGATGTGATGATATTTATCCATTTTATCCCCTGATCATTGCGTAAGCATGCGGTACATTGCTTCAAGACATACCTGCGCGTGAACCATAAACCGGTCAATGTCAATATTCTCATTCGTATTGTGCAGACGGCGGTCAGGCTCGTCGGCAAAGAAGGGGCCGAACGCAACGGCGCGGCCCTCAAAAGCGCGCGCATAGGTTCCGCCGCCGGTAGCGTACACGTCGGCCGGCTTACCGGTAACCGCCGCAAAGGCTTCTTGCAGGAGGGTAATGAGCGGACTGCTTTCCGGCAGGAAAAGCGGCTTGTTGTCCTGGTTTAGCGTCGCTTTAAGGCCGTATTGCAGGGCGCTTTCCGCAATGGCAGCGAAAATATCCTTTCCTTTGGCGGTAACCGGATAGCGGATGTCAATGCCGATCGACGCGGAACTGTCATAAATGCCCGCAAGGCCGAGGTTCAGCGTAAGAGGGCCGGATTCCTTGTCGTTCAGATAAACGCCGAGAGATTCTCCGTGAAGCTCCGTGCCGATGCTCCTGTTGACAAAACTGATCAGCCCGCCGAGCTCCTCTTCTGAAAACACTTCACCCAACAGCTTCATCAGATGGGTCGCGGCGTTAAATCCTTCCTGCGGCTGCATGGCATGGGACGCCTTGCCCACCGACGTGATTTCGGTGCCGTCCTCTGTTTTTACAAAGCTGAAATCGCCCTCCATACGCGAGGCGGCTTTCTGAATTCTGCCGTAGACATCATCCGTACACATTACAACGGCCTTCGCTTTGGCGGGAACAGCGTTGACAACGGTACCGGCGGTGAATTCACGAACCACTGCCGAACTATGCTGTTTTGACGATACGGTCAGACGCAGAATTCCTTTTTCACGGTTGCAGATACCGTATTCTGAATCCGGGGTGAACGCCATGACAGGCATTTGCTCCGATTTCAGGTACATTTCAAGATCGTCGCTGGCGGTTTCCTCACCGGCGCCGAAAATCACGCGCAGGCGGCGTTTCGGCTTGATATTTTCATCCTTCAGCACCTTTAAACAATAAAGAGCGACGATGGCGGCCCCTTTGTCGTCCGCCGTACCGCGGCCGTAATACAGGTTTCCTTTCTTCGTCAGGGTAAACGGGTCGGTATCCCAGCCCTCCCCCGCCGGCACAATATCCATATGGGCAACCACCGCGGCAACCTCGCTGCCCTCGCCGTATTCGGCATGACCGACATAGTTGCCCACATTCTTTGTGGCAAAGCCCATATTTTCCGCCATACTCAAAATCCGGTTCAGCGCCTCGGCGGGCGCTTTCCCAAACGGCATGCCTTCAACGGCCTCGCTGCGTACGGAGGGGATTGCGACCAACTCTGCCAGATCATGTATAATATCTTCCTGATAGTTTAAAATCTTACTTCCAAAACTCACGGATACTCTTCCTTTCCTGTTATATTGAGCTTATTATAGCACAAAAAATACCAAAAAATAAGGGTGGGCCAAAACCCACCCTGTAAAATATATGGTAATTATCCAATGGAAGCCGGGTATTGCTCACGAATCACTTTCAGCGCCTCTTCATCGGCGACAACCGTCAGGTCGTTGTGAAGCTGGAGAATGGAGGCGGGAACCTCAGGCGTAATCGGACCGAAAAGCGAACGGCAGAGGATCTCCGCTTTGCTGGCTCCGTTTGCAACCAGCAGGATCTTTTTCGCCTGCATAATTGCCTTGATGCCCATGGTAATGGCATACTGCGGTACATCTGCCGCGTTGTCAAAAAAGCGCGCGTTGGCGTCGATCGTTTTTTGTTTCAGCTTCACGCAGTGCGTGGTCTTGTCAAAATCATCGTCCGGCTCGTTAAATCCAATGTGGCCCGTATGGCCGATTCCCAGAAGCTGTAAGTCAATGCCGCCCAGACTGTTGATTACATTGTCGTACCGCCTGCACTCCGCATCAATGTCCTTTGCAAGCCCGTTCGGAACATTTGTGTTTTCTATCGGTATATTTACCTGACTGAAGAAATTAGTATTCATATAATTGCGGTAACTTTGCTCGTGCTCGGTGGACAAGCCGCAATACTCATCAAGATTGACACTGTGTACTTTTGAAAAGTCGATATCATCCTTCTTATACCATTCTATCAGCTGGCTGTAAACGCCAAGCGGCGTGGAGCCGGTGGCAAGGCCTAAAACCGAACTCGGAAATAAAATAACCTGAGCAGAGATAATGTTGGCCGCTTTTCGGCTCATGCTCTGATAATCCGGCGCACTGATGATTTTCATATTAATCTTCCTTTCATATGCCCATTAAGGCTATAAATAAAAATAATTTTTATTTACATTTTAAAACACTAAAAATTTCTTTTCTAATAAAATTATAGCACAAAAGGCAGAAAAAACTACGGGGCAAAATCAATCAATCTTGCCCCGTAGTCTGTCCATTATTTATGCAGTACATCCAACAGTGATACTGCTTTTTCCCAAGGAACCGGGGGGCTGATAAGATATCCCTGAATCATATTGCATCCGCATCCATAGATACATTCAAGCTGGTCCTGCGTTTCCACGCCTTCCGCAATTACTTCCAGGTCCAGCCTTTTCGCCAGACGGACAATCATATCGACAATATCTTTTCCAACCCGGTCGGTCACCACCTCATCAATAAAGCTCTTATCAATTTTCACTGAATGGATGGGAAGGTTTTTCAAATAAGTAAGCGAAGAAAACCCTGTGCCGAAATCGTCAAGATACACATAAATTCCATGCCTGCCCAAAATTTCAAGCTTTTCGATTACGCCGTCGAAAGATTCAATTAAAGAGGATTCCGTTACTTCAATTGCCACGCTGTCGGAATCCAGGCCATAATAATAGAAGCGTTCTATCACATAATCAACATAGTCGGCCTGTAATAGCTCCACCGGAGAAGTGTTAAAGGAAACGCGAAGACCCCGGCCCTTGATGCTTTGTGCAAAAGCAAAGGTCTGGTCAACGACGAACCGACCTAATTCCTTGATAAATCCGTTACTTTCAGCCATTGCGATAAACTCAATGGGCGGAACCATGCCGAATTTGGCGCTGTTCCAGCGCGCCAGGGATTCAAAGCCGACAATCGATTTTTTCCTATAATCATACTGCGGCTGAAAATAGCAGGAAAGTTCTTTATTGTGAATGGACATTTTAAGCTCGCGCTGCATCTGATGCTGGCGGTCAATCGTAATGCCGAACTCTTCATTAAACAGAGCATAACTCCCCTTGGACGTGCTTTTTGCCTCACGCAGAACAAATTCACCGCGATTAATAATTTCATCAAACCGGTTGTCTGTTATGATTTCATGATAGTTAAATAGGATGGCGCCAATGCTACATGTCAGTTGAATCACATTATCATGAATCAGAAACGGCTCCTTAAACAGGCGCAAAATATTTTTCGCGCAGCTTTCAAGCTCTTCCGAGGTATCCACATTTGATATCAGCAGGGCAAACTCGTCGCCGCCGATTCTGCCGAGCAGTATATTCTCCCCCTCCACTGCCGCCAGACGGGCAGCCGCTGAAGCAAGGAATGCATCCCCGATTTCATTGCCGAAGGTGTTGTTCACAGACTGGAAATTATCGATGTCAAGGAAAAAGGCGGCCCCATTCCTGCTTTCCTCACGGCAGGTCTTAATCCATCCGGAAATGTTTTTTTTAATTCCCCTGCGGTTGGGCAAATTTGTTAAGGTGTCAGTATAAGTAAAATAGCTGATTTCCTCATTCCGCCGCACATTTGCTTCATAACTTGTTTTTTTAAATTTAACAAAGCCGACTGAAGCGACAATGAATTCAAGGATGAGCAGTCCAAACAAAACGGCGCTCATAATAAGAATCTGATTGGCCGGAGCCATTATTTTATTCTTATCCACCATAACCGCAAACATCCAGCCTTCGGTTCCCCTGATGCCGCTGTATCCAACCAGCTTATCAATTCCGTTTACAGTGCAGGCTCCTTTTCCTGACTGTTGGAAAATAAAATTGTTTTTTATTGCATTAATTTCCTTTCGGGAAGACTGTGAGCCGATATATTGAAAGAAGCTGCTAAAGTAATCCTGACCGCTCCGACTGGAAACCACCTTGCCGTCATGTGAAAGAATATAAATGGAGTAATCGGAATCGACTGCAATATTATCCATAATGTTCAGTTTTTCGTCGTCACGGGCCGTTGCAATCAATACCCCCACGATTTTGCGGGTACGGATAACCGGTACCGCATACGCGATAATTTTTCTGTCGGAGTCAAATAAATCAATCAGCCCGCCTGAAATATTGGCATGACCGGACAGCGCTTTCTGAAAGTACTCCCTTTCATTGACCATGACGCTCTGCCCGTTATTAGTAACAGCGTAACCAAATTTATCGGCATAAGCCACTCTTACAAAATTCTTTCGTCTTGCTTCGTCTGAAAGGATTTCTATTTTCTCAGTCCTGCTTCCGGTAATCCCATTCTGCTCAGACAGGGCGCTGAGTGTATCCAAATTTCCTACAATCGCCGCGCGCGCGGCATTCGCACCCTGTTCCGATATCTTTTGAAGTGAAGTCTGTGTATTAATCGTTAAAATGCCGCGCACGCCTAAAACAAAGGCAAATCCAAGCATAACCAGGATTGTGACAACGCCGGCAATAATCAAGATTATTTTATTTCTTTGATATCGCATTCAGCCACCCATTTTCGACAAAATTTGCATTATTCAATGGTCTTCTGCTATTACGTCATTGCAGATCACCGGCTCTTCTAAATGGAAAGCGTTCCTTCAAAATATTTTTTATGTTATTAATATATCGGACATTACTGTTTAAATTTAAGCGTGGACGAATAAATTTATTCACCCTGCAAACAATTTCAATGGACGCAAAGTGGGGTGATAATAGGATGAAAAAATATGCGTTTTTATTTTTAACGGGAGGGACGGTGTATCCGGCACTGGAAATAATCTGTCGCGGGAAAACAGATATTTCCATGGCGGCAGCGGGCGGGCTTTGCCTGTGCCTGATTGACAGGATATGCAATCACGATATGAAAAGCAGTCCGATTTCAATCAAATGTTTCGCCGGTTCAGGAATCATCACCGCAGTTGAATTCGCAACCGGGCTTCTTGTGAACGTTGCTTTGAAACTTAATGTATGGGATTATTCTGCCATTCCGCTAAATATCATGGGGCAAATCTGCGTACCGTTTTCTATGCTGTGGTGTTTGGCTACCCTTCCCGCACTGGGGCTCTGCGGATTATGCGAAAGGGCTCCTTTCCTTGCCAAATAGCAAAATGTCCGTCTCCTTAATTCGAACAGGGAGGCGGACATTTGTTTAAGATTTTTTATAGAATGCATTGACATGCACCCCTAAAATATGATATTATTATTCTCGCACTTGTAATGGAGAGGTGTCCGAGTGGTTTAAGGAGCTAGTCTTGAAAACTAGTGATCCCGCAAGGGACCAAGAGTTCGAATCTCTTCCTCTCCGCCATTTCTCTTTCCAAACAAAATCATTCATATCTTATTTATTTTCACCAACATGGAGAAGTACCCAAGTGGTGAAGGGGCTCCCCTGCTAAGGGAGTAGGTCGGGTAACCGGCGCAAGGGTTCAAATCCCTTCTTCTCCGCCAAAAGCCGCATGAACGCTGAGTTCTTGCGGCTTTTCTATTTGTTTTAATAGTATCAAAAAATGGCAGTAAAATGCTATTAAAATAAAGTTATTGCCACTTTTATTGCTACCTATAAATTATGAATCTCTCAGTTGTAAAGGCTGGGGGATTTTTCGCAATAAAGCCTATTGTTCAGCTTAGGCCTCTATTCCTCATTGGTAGGCTGGATGTCCTTTTCTCGCAATCCTCAAATTTCAGTGGCCCCGATACATCACTTTGCAGCCTTACCTCATATACAAGGCAATAATAATCCACTCCCCTGCGCAAGCACATATGACACTTAGGGCCTTTCAACTGAGAGAATCCGCAATAGATACCGTCCGGTACATTAATTGTTATTGTCAGCTTTGGCATAGCGCGCCATCCTTCCATCTCCAGATACTTGTTATGGAACATATGTTCTGATTTATCAATGGCAATGTATGGATACAATAAAAAAGCCCTCCCGGCTGCTGAATAGCAGTCAAAAGGGCTTGCCAAATGTGAATTGGGCTAATTATTGTATCATAGGCTCGTGCACAAACCTATTCCCCCTGTTATAAAAGCCCAATCTTAATTATATTATAGCGAAAAAATTAATGACTTTCAAGAAAAATCCACATTGGAGATTTTGCTTTTTTCCCTTCGAGGCATGTAAATAATTAATCCAATTATAATGGCTGCTATTACTTAGGACCAACGATTAAACTTATTTTGCTTGTCTTTCAAGATTGATAAATTACATTGGGATTAGTTTCTAAATATAATATGAAACCGCCTGTCGATAATAGTTGGAGTGCTAATAAACAGGTGGTGTTTTTTTGAAGCAACCTATTTTAAAAAAATTTCTATTTTTCTCTCTAATCATCTTATGTACCTTAAGTATAAGCTTAATATCCCCAAAGAATAATCAGATTTCAAAAGATATAGAAAACAATGATATTAAGACAACGGCTAAACATACAGCATCTTCTGCAATAAAAACTAAGACAACCAGTCAACCGAAAGTACCTACCCTATTTCGAATTATGCAAAATAAATACAAGCTGGTCACCATTCCTACCTACGACGGTTCTTATCAATTAACGCACCCAAAAATATTATATTTTGAAAATAGTTGGAACGGTTATAAATACTGGATGTCCATGACCCCCTATCCACATGAGGCTGATATTTATGAGAATCCCAGTATTGTCGTGTCAAACGATGGAAGCACCTGGATTGTCCCGAAAGGATTAAAAAATCCGGTTTCCGGCCTTCCAAATGATTCAAGAGCCGGAGGACATTATTCAGATTCCCATATTGTGATGCGCGGTTCCACTATGGAACTTTGGTACCGTTATAACCCGGCTCTTGTAAATAAGCAGAAGAGAAGACTGCCGAATAACGCCATTAATATTTATTATCGGAAAACCAGTACAGACGGCATACACTGGTCTCAACCTCAAAAGCTGCTGGAGAGCGCAGACGGTCATTTGAGCCTTTGTATAAATTATGAAGGAGGGCTCTATAAAACTTGGTATACTACCTATAAGGGAATTTTGTATTATACGCAAAGTCGGGATACAATCAAATGGTCCGCGCCGGTGCGCTGCCTTGTCCCTCTCCCAAAGGGATTCCAACCCTATCATCAGGATATTATTAAGAGCGGGTCGAAATACTATCTTTTGCAAACGTCCGAAAAAACATCAAACTATACATTTCAGTTGTTTCTTTTGACTTCAAATGACGGAATTCATTTCACCAACATTAAACAAATCCATCCAACAAATAACAAAACACTTTGGAAAAATATTTCCTTTTACCGGAGTACATTATTTATAAAAGATAACAGATTGAATATCTATATTTCCTTGATTATCCCGCACTTAAACTGGTACATCACCAAAACCGCAATTCCGGTACCATGACTTATGATAAGAATGCAAAAGCAGGCCCTTCCAACCGTATAATGACTGAGAGGGCTAAATTATATATTATTCTTTCTCTTCCTCTTCGAGAATCCTATCCTCAATATCTTTAAGTTTGCAAAAGATCATGGCTTGGTTTGCTACAATGGCATTCAGGTTGTTGTTCATAAATTCGATTTGCTGCTTCAATTCTTTGTCCATTTCTGATACCTTCTTTATTATATTTACCTCTCGGCATAATATAATTATATAGATTCGGACAAAACAATAGTTACCCCCCCGGTTCAAAGCCGGGGGTTCTTCATATGCGGGCAAAGCCCTATGATACTAGCGGCGCCTGATGGCGCTGGTACGGTCTGTCAGTTGCGAAAATTTGTTGCTTGCTACCCGTAAACGGGTCGTTGTATTCTTCGAGTGTCATCTGATCTTGAAGTTGATCTTGCAGTAAGTTAACCGCACACCGAAACAGTGAACCGGTAGCATACAGAATATCTCCCTTTCTGATTGCCTTCCTTCCACACTGCTCAGAAAATTCACACTCCCATAGGAATTTTTCTATGGAAGTTTCCCGGTAGTTTTCGGGGAATTCTATAAGCCTTTTTTTCTGTTCCGAGATAAGGCTGTTATTGCTGCTCAAAATTTTGCAGTATGCGACCTCTCCCATGTAAATAGAGTTCACAAACCCAAACGGATGACCACATTGATAGTCAATCGAAATTTTTCCATTGATGCAGTCATCAATCACGGTAATGACTTTCCGGGTATCCCTGAAAAGAATATCTACAGCAATACCATCAATATTCAGCCATCCTCCGCCGTTAATCCATGGGCCCCATTCCCCGGGATCGGTTATTACATCTTTTCGATGTTCATCATCAAGAGAGATACAGGATATTTCTTCTCCATAGTAGTTGTCCTGTAAAACGACGGAAAATCCGTTGTCATAATATGCCTTTGCCGCATCTGCGGCCAGACGATAGCGCAGATGCAATTGCCGGACAGCCTCATCGGATGGCTGTGTGGATATATCGACGCGTCCTGATACAATCATTTTGCGAAACACATCACCACGTAAATGCACGCCCTTTTCCATTTTTGAGGCAAGCCGATAAGTCGCCTTTTTGCAGTAATGGTATTAATATTTTTCTCACTTTCTCCGCCAAATAAGAACGCTAATTTTGATACGGTAAGTATCGAGGTTAGCGTTTTATTTTGTGTCCCAGAACAGCTTGAAATAAGGCTTTTCGGCACTTTGTATTTTGCGCAGCCTACCTCAAGCACATGAAAACACGCACCGCTTCCGAGCTCTTTTTCCCTGCCCCATACCCTCGATTTACTATTTGTCGGTGGGGTGTTCACTTTTTCGGAGGGGTGTGCATTTTCATGGTAAGGGTGTGCATAGAAAGTAATATATGATTTAACAAGAGCTCTTCTAAATTTATTGCGGCGCTATTGACAAGCGAAGTCATTTGCATTATAATGAACACTGTTCAGTTTGTAAAAAAGGGGGGGGGATATATGAATACTGTTATAACTTCAAAAGAAGCGATTTTAACCGCCAGCCGGAAGATTGCAATAGAAAAGGGACTGTACTCTATCAATATGCGTGAGGTTGCAAAGGTTTGCGGTGTGGCTTTGGGCTCGGTATATAATTATTTTCCCTCAAAAGCTGACCTTGTTACGGCGACTACCGAGGACATTTGGAAAAGCATTTTTGGTATGAACGACCATTGTGAAAGTCATGGCAGTTTCGTTGATTGTGTGCAATGGCTTTTTAACAGCGTATACGACGGGACAAGTGAATACCCCCGGTTTTTCACGGTTCATTCATTGGGCTTGACTAATGCGGAAAAGACTAAAGGCCGCATTGTAATGAACAAGTATTTTGAACACATGAAGGACGGGCTTCTCGTGGCTTTGCAAAATGATGCAAATATCAAAGAAAGAACGTTTGATGACCGCTTCACGCAAGAGGCATTTGTCGATTTTGTTTTTTCAAGCTTGATTGCACTGCTCCTGAAAGGCGAAGATTCCTGTTGTATTATTATCGAAATGATAAGGCGTTCTATATATTAGACAAGTGATATTCTCCCACCGTAACGGGTGGGATTTATCAGGCATCAAACTGAACAGTGTTCATTATATAATGAGGTGGTTATTTGAAAGTTCAGAAGAAGTATTTGTTACTCATAGCGGGAATCGTCTGGGGAATTGCCGGATTCAATATTCTTCGCATTGGAGTAATGGCGTACAGCGGCTATTTATCTGCGCTGAATGTCATTATTTCAATTGTAGTGTTTGCCCTGTTCCGGGCACTGATATTTTCAAAAATGGTCAGGAAGCATACAATCAGAATCAAGGGATACCCGGATGAAAAGCAGTTTTTTCTCAGGTTCTTTGACATCAAGGCTTTTTGCATTATGGCATTTATGATTACCTTCGGTGTTGGATTAAGAATGTCCGGAATATGCCCCGATGTTTTCATAGCTGTCTTTTATTCCGGTTTGGGAGCCTCGCTTTTTACAGCAGGAGTGCTGTTTGAAATAAATTTTATTAAAACCTGTACAGAACATCAAAAACAAAATAATACTCAAGCATGAGAGGGAGAACATTATGCAAGCAATTATGGAAACACTGTTTGACGCTTTTTATTTGACAGCCGTTATTCTGATCGGAATAACCATGATACGTAAAAGCGCCGGAAACAGGGAGTATCTTTTATTTGGAATTATGGCGGTAACGCTGGGAGCCGGCGATGCCTTTCATCTGGTGCCGCGCGCTTATGCACTGTGTACCACAGGACTTGAAAACTTTACGGTTCAACTCGGCACCGGAAAATTCATCACCTCTATCACGATGACCGTATTTTACATCTTGTTGTATTATGCATGGCGGTTACGCTATAAGGTGCAGGGAAAAAAAGCGCTGACGGTCGCTATGTATGCTTTGGCAGCACTGAGAATTGTTTTGTGCCTGTTTCCGCAAAATGCATGGACAAGTGCCGATGCCCCTCTTTCATGGGGTATTTATCGCAATCTGCCGTTCGCTGTAATTGGAATCCTCATAATCATTCTGTTCTTTACCAGTGCAAAGAAAGCATCGGATGAATCGTTTCGGTTTATGTGGCTGACGATTGTTCTCAGCTTTGCATTTTATATTCCCGTGGTGCTGTTTGCCGATACTGTTCCGGCAATCGGTGTGCTGATGATTCCAAAAACCTGTGCCTATGTATGGACAATACTGATAGGATATTTTGATATGAAAAGACGTCTGGAAAATGGGAAATCTGATTAACGGTTCTTCTTTGTATACAATTGCAGCAATTGCGTGCGGCGTGTTTTACCGTGAATTCACCAAGTTCTCTGGGTTTACCAGCCACACAACACTGGCGTTTATCCATCTGCATCTTTAAGTTCAAAACTTATTCGGTAACGATACCCCTATTCGTCAACGATTGCCTATTCGCTGACGGAAGGCAGGGGAAACCACAGTAGCCATAAAGCAAAACAAGGCTTTCGCGAAGTGACTTGACCCCGTGAAAGCTTTGTTTATTATTGAAAAAGCCTTGCAAAGCCTATATTTATGGAGAAGTAGACCGTCACAACGGATACACTGCACACTCCCCATGGGGGGGTGCATCTGGCTTAATCTATCAATGCCTCATGCTGCTTTTCGTTTATAAGGCCGCTTTGCACATCCATAAACAGACGGTAAGCCGTATAGGCGATGCCGCTTGCAATTGCAATCAGCAGGATGCCGGGCAGCAGATAATCCACATAATTGTCCGTTCCGGTTTGAATTGCACCGCCGAACACATAGACAAACAGCAGCATGAACGCAATTGGCATGACGGTGACTGTGATGATGGTGTCCATGCTGCGAAAAATAGGACTGCCGTAGTCTTAAAGGATTTTTTCAAACTTTTTACTTGAATCGCTTTTTCCATTCCGATATCCCCCCTTTTACTTTGTTTTATCCGTATCCTTTTTTATGGCCTTGTAAACTTCCTGGTCGACAGATTCCTGATAGATGTCAGCGTAAGTTTTTGAATCTTTGACCAGATCGTCGCAGAAAGCCGCTACGTCACTGCCCGTCACTTCAAGAACGCCTTTCCCCGAGGCCGCGCCCTCCTCAAAAAGATCGACAATCCCCGGGAGCAGACCCGTCCCTTCGGTTAACTCAACAGGGCCGACCTTAAAGAGATATTTTTGAATCTCTTTATAAACAATCTGATAATCTTGCGGGAGTGCTTTGACACGAGCCATGTGCGCTCGCCACTCTTTTTTTCCTTCGATGATATCTTGTATTTTCATTTTATCCTCCTATTTACCTAATTTTTTAGCTATATTATTGTTGAGTTGCTTGCGCCACTTGTCGCGATAAGACTTTGCCCCTTCTTCGCCGGCCAGCGCTGAACAGAAGCCTTTGATATCGTCACCCAAAACCTCTTGGACACTCTGGCCGTCCGCCGCCGCTTCTTCGAGCAGGCCAAGCACACCATCAAGAATCGGCATGAGGTTGCGACCGGTGAAATCTGCGTTCGGCCAAAGATTCAAACTTACTTTTTCCCATGCCGCCTGATAATCAGCCGGCAGCTTTTTGGCTCGCGCTTCAAAAGTTTTCCATTCTCTCGTCATGTCGCTGCCTGTAATTCTTTCATAAAAATTCATTATTTTTTCTCCTTTAACTCGTTGATTTTTGATGATACGAACTCCCATTTTTCCCAGAACCTTCGCAGTTCCCCGCGCCCCGCGTCGTTGAGCGCGAAAAACTTGCGCGGTGGTCCCATATCGGAGGGCTTTTTGGTGATCTCTACCAGCTTGCTTTTTTCAAGCCGGATTAGTATGGTGTACACCGTTCCCTCCACAACATCTGTGAAGCCGAGGGCGTTCAGCCGCCGCGTGATTTCGTAGCCGTAGGTTTCTCCGCGGCTTATAATTTCAAGGACGCAGCCCTCAAGCACGCCTTTGAGCATTTCCGTTAGATTTTCCAGTACAATCACCCCTTGCTATTCTGTATGACTTGTATGAAGTGTTACTTACTACCACTATATAGTAACACGTAATAGTAGACTTGTCAATGGCTGTTGAATGCTTTTTTCACAGATTGACGCCATATGATCAAGCACTTTTAAAAATGCGTTTTCCTGACAACACGGTTAAATACAAAGCCAATATTTTATCGGAGTATACTGTTAATCTATAGCAATTTCAAATAAAAACTGGAATAACGAAATTCATTCCACTCTATTTTTGTAATTGCTATAGCTCTAAAACATATACAAGATGAATACATCGATTCTTTTGGCAGTATATGATTCTTCAATGTAGGTATATGAGCAGTGAAATGAAGTAAATAAGACATTCAAAAACAAAAGGACTTAAACCCTCATGGTTCAAGTCCTTTTGCTTTTATGACCTTCATGGTATAATAGTTAAATACATATTATTTATGCAATATGCAGATAAATTGAAATTTCCACAACAAAATACAAAGGAGAATAAATTATGCTTAATTACAGATTTGATACTCAGTTATTAATCGAAGGCCACAGCCTTTCGGAAGATAAAATCAACGAATATATTACAAAGAATATTGAAGGCGATTGTCTGATCGCTGTTGGTGATGAAGATTTGATAAAGATTCATTTCCATACCAACACTCCATGGAAAGTGCTGGAATATTGTGCTTCTTTAGGAAATATTTTTGATATCGTCGTAGAGAATATGGAGCGTCAGGAAAATGGCCTGCAAGGCTAAAACAAACATGATATAACTGTAGGAGAATATTTTATGAAACGGCTGATTATGGTCAACGGTACGATGGGCGCGGGAAAAACGGCCGTCTGCACGGAACTTTATCATATTCTGAATCGGAGTGTCTTTCTGGACGGAGACTGGTGCTGGATGATGGATCCGTTTGTTGTGACCGACGAAACGAAGCGGATGGTGCAGGACAACATCACTTGTCTGCTTCGCAATTTTCTCACCTGCTCCGAATACGAAAACGTTATTTTCTGCTGGGTCATGCAATACGAAAGCATCATGGACAACCTGCTTTCGCACCTTTCCGGATTGGAATTTGAGCCTTACAAATTCACCCTGACGATATCTGAGCAGGCCCTGAAGCAGAGAATCCAAAAAGATGTTCAAAACCATGTGAGAACTTCCGATGTTTTGGAAAGGAGCCTGCAAAGGCTGCCGCTGTACGAGAATATGGATACGGTAAAAATTGATGTAAGCGAGATCACGGCACGGCAGGCCGCTGAAAAAATCCACGATGTGCTGTGTAAAGGGTATCAAGGATGAAAAAAGCGTATCTGCCGAATTTAATCACTTTATGCAGAGTTATTTTATCGCTCGGTTTATTGCTTATCGATTTTCAAAGCATCTTTTTTATTCCTGCTTACCTGCTTTGCGGTTTAACTGATATTTTGGATGGCTTTATAGCAAGAAAAACAGACAGTGAAACCCCGTTTGGGGCAAGGCTGGACAGCATAGCCGATTTATTTATGTGCTGTATGATCATTCTCACAATCATACGGCAAAACCGGGCTGATACGCTGGTCTTCGCCGGAATAACGATCATTTTTATGATACGAGCCGGGAACGCTGTGTTTTCAAAGCTCAAATTTGGGAAAATGGCCAGCATCCATACGATTGGCAACAAACTGTCCGGTCTGCTCTTCTTTTTCTGCCCGTTAGCCTATGTTTTATCTGGAAATACTCTGCTCTTTATTACCGGTCTATTCGCTTTTCTGTCAGCCGCTGAAGAATTTCTGATTCTGTTTATAGCAGAAAATTTGGACCCGAACAGAAAAAGTATTTTCTCACGGCGGTGATCTCATCCGTCGCCCTCCTGCAGGACAGCGACTGTTCTCCCCGCTCTCAGCCCGGACAGCCTCCCCATTATGACAGGATGACATGCTCCGCGCATTTTATGCCGTCCACCGCGGCGGAAACGATGCCGCCCGCGTACCCCGCGCCTTCCCCGCACGGATAAAGGCCCGCGGCGGCGATGGACTGCATGCTGTCGCCGCGCAAAACGCGCACCGGCGAAGAGCTGCGGCTTTCCACCGCAGTTAAGAGCGCGTCCGGAAAGGAAAAGCCGTTCAGCTTCTGATTCATTAAGAGAATTCCCTGCCGCATGGAGTCGGCAATGCAGTCCGGAAGACAGTCGTCCAGATTACAGGGGGTAACCCCCGGAAGATAGGTTGGCTGACAGCTGCCGACACTCTTGGAGGGCACGCGTTTCAGGAAATCTTCAACGCGCTGCACCGGCGCGCGATAATCCCCGCCCCCAAGGCGAAATGCCTCCGCTTCCAGCCTGCGCTGAAATTCCACTCCGGCGAGCGGATGACTGCCGCCGAAGTCCTCAGGCCCGACGCTGACAAGCAGCGCCGCGTTTGCATTTCCGCCGCTGCGGGCAAAATTGCTCATTCCGTTCGTAACCAGCCGGTTTTCCTCGCTTGCGCCCGCAACCACCTGCCCGCCCGGGCACATGCAGAACGTGTATACGCCCCGGCCGTTTTTCAAGTGGACGGCAAGCTTGTAATCAGCCGCGCCAAGATTGGGATGACCGGCAAATCTGCCGTACTGGGAACGGTTGATCATCTCCTGCGGATGTTCAATTCTGGCGCCGACGGAAAAAGGCTTCTGCTCCATCGGCAGTTTCAGCGAATACAGCATCTCAAAAGTATCGCGGGCGCTGTGACCAACAGCAAGAATCAGGCGGTCGGTGTCCACGGTATACGGTGAACCGTTCCGCGGCTTTACCGCGACGCCGGTTACTCTTCCGTCCCTGATCAGGATATTTTGCAGAGCAGTTTCAAAATAAACTTCCCCGCCGAGCGCGATGATCTGTTTCCGTATATTTTTCACCGCAGCGGGCAGCCTGTCCGTACCGATATGCGGCTTTGCCAGATACAGGATTTCATCCGGCGCGCCAGCGGCGACAAATTCCTCCAGCACTTTGCGGGCACGGGAATCCTTTGTCCCGGTATTCAGCTTTCCGTCTGAAAAAGTACCTGCGCCGCCTTCGCCGAACTGGACATTGCTTTCCGTATCAAGCTCCCCTGTTTTCCAGAAACGGGCAACCTGCGCTTTTCGCTGTTCCACGTCGCTTCCACGCTCAAAAACAATCGGCCTCCAGCCCGCCTGTGCCAGAATCAGCGCGGCAAAAAGTCCCGCCGGGCCAAGGCCCACGACAACGGGACGGATTTCGCGCGGCTTCCCGGCCGGAAGCTCATAGCGGTACGGTTCGGCCACGGCAATTTTTTTATCCTGCGGATTGCGGTTAAAATCACATTCGACATCAACCGTACAAATAAAATGCACGTCATTCTTTTTACGCGCATCAACGGATTTTTTAAATAATTTCAATGAGCGTATCTGCTCCGGGGCGACTTTCAGACGCGCAGCCGCCGCCTGTTTCAGGTCGGCCTCCGTGCCTTCCAGCCTCAGACTGATTTCAGAAATTCGATACATGGTTTCACCCTTATTTTTTATAATGAGAAAGCGGCGGCACTTCCCGCAGTAATTCCGGAGTCCCACGCCCAGTGGAGGTTGAAGCCGCCGCAGTCGCCGTCAATATTCAAAAGCTCTCCCGCAAGGTACAGCCCCGGACACAGCCTGGACTGCAGATTTTCGTCCGTTTCCCGCAGGGGTACGCCGCCCGCCGTAATCTGGGCGTCCTTCCACGCCAGCGTGCCGAAAACCTCAAAACGAAAATTCTTTACCCTGTCGGCAATGGAGACAAGCTCCGCCGTTTTTAACTCTACGGCGCGTCCCGGCGTTTGCATAAGCGCGGCACGGACGACTTCCCGTCCGACCAACTTGTGGACACAGCCGCTCAGAACGTCGCCCGCCGGCAGATTGCCAAGCACTTCCTTCGTATTCCTCAGCATGGACAGAATCTCTTCAGCAGAATATTCCGGCAGAAGGTCAAGCGATATTTCCGCCTTCTGCGCTCCGCCGGCTTCTCCCACAAGGCGGGAAAGCTCAAAAATGCAAATGCCCGACAGCCCGTTTTCCGTGAACTGGATTTCCCCGCTCACGGTTTTAATCGGTTTTCCGTTCAAAAGCAGTGTTGCGGTACCGGCGCTGCGCGCGCCCTTCAGCGGCTTCGCGCGTCTGGGGTCGGTTTTCACCTGCACCAAAGCGGGAAAAAGCGCCGTGACGCTGTGTCCCAGAGACGATGCGATTTGATATCCGCTCCCGTTTGAGCCAAGCTGCGGATACGCTTTGCCTCCGCAGGCAAGAATCACCCGCTTTGCGCCAACCTTGTCGGAGTCTGAAAAAATTGTAAATCCGGACGCGGATTTTTGAACCGAGGCAACAGCAAAATCGCAGACGGTTTCCACACCAAGACCGTCAAGCTGAAAACGCAGGATATTGAGAACGGCGGAAGCCTGCAGGTTGTACGGATAAACGCGTCCTTCGTCCAGTTCTTTGCAGAGCAGACCGAACGATGCAAATCGGCTGATAATCTTCTGCGGCGTGTATTTGTCCAGAACCGGGGCAGCAAGGGCGGTATCACCGTGATAATGAGTGATATCGGCGTTACTGTTTGTCAGGTTGCAGCGTCCGTTCCCGGTTGCGAGCAGCTTCTTCCCCACGCGCGGATTTGCTTCCAGCACCGCTATTTTCGCATGGATATGTTTTTTTCCGCATTCCTGCGCCGCAGCCGCGGCGGCCATCAGCCCGGACGCGCCACCGCCGATCACCGCGATATCATAAAAATCCATACATACCTCCTAAAGCTGCCAGACCTTTCCCAGCACTCCGTATGAAATAAAACACATGATGATACCCGCCGTCAATGTTCCCGCTGCTATAGAAAGCATGGCATGCCGAAAACGCATGCCAATCAGGGCGGCAATTAACGCGCCGGTCCACGCACCGGTTCCGGGAAGAGGTACGGCGACAAAAACAAACAGGCCAAAGGTCTTGTATTTCTCAATGGATTTGATTTTTTGCTCCGCCTTGTTTTCCAGACGGTGTACCAGCTTTACAAAACGGGTATTTCGCAGCCAGTTGAGTATCTGGCGCGCGAACAAAAGGATAAAAGGAATTGGAAGCAGAGTTCCCGTCAAGCAGATAAAAAAAGCACGGACCATGTCCACATTCAGCATTCCGGCGGCAAGAATTCCGCCTCTTAATTCTAAAACAGGAAGTACGGATACAATAAAAATAATCAGTTCGTTTGATGAAGTAGCGCTTAACCCTTCAACAATATTTTTAACTATTTGATCCATCTGATTCTCCTTTGGCTTATTATCTACAGTATAAGGCATTTTACAAGCAAATGGCAAGCTGTTTTAAAAGCGCCCCGTTCAGGGATTTTATATTACCGCCTTTTCGACTTTATTTTATTTATCATAACACAAGTTTCTGAAAACTTCTAATGGATACGGTGAAGCTTTCTTGAACATATGATAAAAACCAAACCGGCGCGGTTGATTAAGCCGCGCCGGTTTGGTAAATTAAATTCTATCGGGGAAAGGATATGGACAGGTTCAGCCAAAGTATCTTGCGAGCAGGCCTCTGAAGCCTGCACCGTGACGGGCCTCGTCTTTTGCCATTTCATGGACGGTATCGTGAATGGCGTCGTAATTCAGTTCCTTGGCTCTCTTCGCTATGTCAAGCTTGCCGGAGCAGGCGCCAGCCTCTGCCTCCGCGCGCATCTGAAGGTTTTTCTTTGTGCTGTCGGTTACGACCTCGCCGAGCATTTCGGCAAATCTTGAGGCATGGTCGGCTTCTTCCAAAGCATATCTCTTAAAGGCCTCGGCTACCTCGGGATATCCTTCACGGTCTGCCTGACGGGACATTGCCAGATACATGCCGACTTCGCAGCATTCACCGTTGAAATTCGCAACAAGACCGTCATAGACTTCTTTGTCAATACCCTTTGCAATGCCGACTACATGCTCGCAGGCAAACGGAGCATTTTCAGCCTGTTCTACAAATTTCTCTTTGGGAGCCTTGCACTGCGGACAAAAATCAGGAGCTTCTTCTCCTTCATAAACATAACCGCATACGGAACATACAAATTTCTTCATTTTAATTTCCTCCATATATCATTGATTTAGATAAATATTATAAAGGCGTATGCCTTTGTAAGCATTGTGAACACAGTCCGTGAAACTGAACATCGACGGAATCGACAAGGATATGGTACTTTTGGGCAATGTCATCATTGGTTTTAAGAGAAACAAACTCATCGGGGATATCAATGACACTTCCGCAGGACGAACAGATAAAATGCGTGTGCGGCTTTGTATTCCCATCGAACCGTTCCTGGCCATTCACAGTTCCTACGCTTATAATCAGGCCGTCGTTTTTAAACTGCGACAGATTGCGGTAAACCGTGCCAAGGCTCAGATCCGGATAATCCGGCTTTAAGGTTTGATACACCCATTCCGCGGTCGGATGGATTGTTGTGCTCTTAATAGCATTTAAAATCGCTTCGCGTTTTCTGCTGTAATTTTGCTTTCTTTCCATATCGATCTCCATAATTAATAATGATTACTGTTCTTGTTTTATATATTAGCACACCTGATTCAGTTTGTAAAGGGTCTTTTAAAAAATATTTTCTGAAAACCGGAAAATACTTATATTTATAAGAAAATGCTGGTTTTCGGTTGATTTATCCCTGTTTTTTGATACAATAAACAGGGATTGCAGCGATTCCATCCAAGAATACGAATCACTCTTCAATTGAATCTAAAAGCCATAAAAAACGCGACGTAAAGAGGATCCTATGAAATATAAAACAATCATAAAAGATTATTTTTTAATTACCGTCAGCACTCTTTTAATTGTGATCGGAGTCTATTTCTTTAAATTCCCTAATAATTTCACTTTTGGCGGAGTCACCGGCCTGTCGGTTGTACTTGGCAGAGTCACCCCCATTTCACCCGGCACCGCCAACTTGATTTTAAATGTGCTGCTGCTGATACTGGGCTTTCTGTTTTTAGGAAAGAACTTTGCTATGAAGACAGTATATTCCAGCATGCTGCTCTCGCTGTGCCTTTCGGGCCTTGAGCGTTTCTACCCCATGCATCGGCCGCTTACCGACCAGCCAATGCTGGAACTGGTGTTCGCCGTCGCCATGCCGGCTTTCGGTTCAGCCCTGCTTTTTAATATGGATGCTTCCAGCGGCGGTACGGACATTGCCGCTTTGATTATGAAAAAGTATACCAGCTTTGATATTGGCCGCGCACTGTTTTTCAGCGATCTGCTGATCACTTTATCGGCCTTTTTCGTTTTTGATATTAAAACAGCACTGTTCTCTTTCTTCGGCCTGCTGGCAAAATCGCTCGCCATTGACAACGTGATTGAAAGCATTAACCTCGCAAAATATTTCAACGTGGTTTGCTCCAATCCGGAAATCATCTGCCATTATATTGTGAACGACCTGCACCGCAGCGCTACGGTCTGCGACGCGGAGGGAGCCTTTTCCCATAAGCACAAGTATATTATTTTCACCGCCATGCGCCGTCCGCAGGCGGTACAGCTGAGACGGTTTATCAAACGTGTGGAACCGGACGCTTTTATTCTGATTTCCAACACAAGCGAGATCATCGGCAAAGGGTTCCATGACTGACAGCAATATTGTACGGGGTGAAGCGGAAATATTCCGCTCCGCCCTTTTTTATTTGACATTCTGCTGATTTTGGTTTATTATAGACTAGTAAATTACTGATTTACTAGTCTACTAAATATTTTGAGGTGAGGTTATGAAAATTCCCGCAACATTAAAACATAAACCTGTCATCGTTTCTGAAAATTATGAAAATATTGACGGAAGAAACGCGTATCATTCCGACACAAAGGGCCTTTCTCTGGGGCTGGCGCAATGGAACGACCGCGGCAAGGTGGATATTTCCGCAAAAGTATGGCGTTACACCGGTGAAAAGTGGTCGCGCCAGTCGGAAGAACTGCCGCTGCACCGCGTCATTGACCTTGCCATTCTGGTGTGCCGGGCAAAGCAGTATTTTGCGGAAGCCTACCGTTTTGATAAACTGTACGACCCGCAGCACACCACCATAGACCGTATTGGGCTGCAGGGAGACGCAATGACCGTCTCCGTATGTACAGACAATCCGATGATTGACGAAGACATCCGGCTTTTTTCGCAGACACTCAGCGACAACGACGAGCTTCTGAGCGAACGCCTGAAAACACTGGCGCGTATTTTAAAGGACATGGGGTATTAAAATGGATAAACAGAATAAGAAGGAACTGACAGCGGCGTATAAAGAACGGAAAATCACCGGCGGCGTATACGCGATTGTAAACAGAGGGACCGGAAAAATGCTGATTCTGTCGGCCCGCGATTTGCAGGGCAGTAAGAACCGGTTCGAGTTTTCTCAGAAAACAAACGGCTGTATGAACCTGAAGCTGCAAGACGACTGGCGGAAATACGGGGGCGCCGCTTTCCGGTTTGAAGTCCTGGAAGAACTGGCAAAAAAGGAAAGCCAGACTGCGGAGGAATTTGACCAAGACATCCGCACTTTGCATGAACTGTGGATGGAAAAACTCAGCGATAAATATCTGTATTGAATGCGGGAAAAGCCGGTGCTTAAGCACCGGCTTTTCCCCTGTTATCCCTCTGTTCCTGCAGCACTTTTTCATAATCGCCGGCGGGCATCGGTTTGGCGAAATAGAAGCCCTGAATCGCATCGCACCCTGCTTTTTCCAGGAATTCCGCCTGTTTCTTTGTTTCAATTCCCTCTGCCACCGTTGTAATATGCAGTTGTTTCGCCATTTTAATAATATTGTTAATGATGACTTCCGACCGCAGCCGTTCCCGTTCATCAGATACAATAAAAAAGCCGCGGTCCAGCTTCAATACATCGAGTTTCAAACATTTCAGGGTATTCAGCGAGGAATATCCCGTGCCAAAATCATCCATGGAAAGACGGAAACCAATCCGGCGAAGTTCTCCCACCAGAGTGACAAAAAGCTGCTTATTATGAAAGACAGCACTTTCCGTCAGTTCAAGCTCAATAAAATTCGGCGGTATTTTATATTTGAGCAGCGGCTTACAGATAGTGTCCACAAAATCAGGTCTGTACAAATCGATTTTTGAGATATTGACGGAAACAGGCGCGGGGTCCAGCCCCATGTCAAACCATTTACGCAGCTGTCTGCAAACCTGTTCCAAAACATTCAGGTCAAGGTCGACAATCAAGCACTTCTTTTCAAAGACAGGAATAAACTTATCAGGTGGAAGCAATCCGAATTTTGGGCTGTCCCAGCGAACCAGCGCTTCCGCGCCGCAGATTCCATTGTCAGGCAGATGATATTTAGGCTGATAGAATACGATGAACTGATTTTCGCCGAGCGCTTCTTCCATTTGATCTTCTATTTCCCTGTTCCTCAGCATTTCCCTGCACATGGACTCGTCAAAAAAGGCATAATTACCGCACATACTGTCCGTGGCGGCTTCGCGTGCAAGGTTCGCCCTGTCGATCATTTGCCTGACTGCGGTATTTTTGTCCGAAACAGGATAAATTCCAAATGAAAAGGCCTGTTTCTGGAGGAAACCTGCGTTGCTCAGCTGACGCGCCCTGTCGACAAAACAATGAATAAAGTCAAGTACTTCCTTATCATTTTTGCTTTGCAGAAAGACCAAAAACAAACCTTCCGCGCTTCGGGCGCACAGCTCCCCTTCCCTCAATCCCTCGGCCAATGCCCGCGACAGGCCCCGGAGAAGCCCATCCATCGTCTGACGGCCGTAAGCATCATTGATGATAGCGATTTTATTCACATCAAAAACGAGGATGGAATATTCCCTACAAGAATCTTGTTTCAGTCTCTGAGCAACATCCATTTCGAATTTATAGATGCTGGAAATACCGGTAAGACTATCGTAATAGGCTATCTTCTCCAGCTCGCTTTCCTGTCTGCGGCGGCTGTAAAAAATATAGAAAACAAATGCGCAGAAAATGAAGGCCATTAAAGCGGAAGCAGCTGCCTCTTGGATGTTCCCACCATGATTGATAAACGCGCTCAGGCATATCAGTCCAATGAAGATAACTGCCACAGCGACAAATTTTGAATCGCTTTTTTTGAATAGCTGTTTCAATCGTACACCGCCTTATAGAAGTTATAACATCAGTTTTGCAGTTCGTATTCGAAATTACTATAGACAAAAATTATTCGCAATGCGGTTATTAATTTGTTTATTAAATTATATAATGTTATTGACAAATTATATAATCGATATATAATATAAATTACCGAGAGCAATAATTTTAGATTGGGGTGATTGGCATGGGGAGAAACGTATACAGTCTGGTGCTGATCGATGACGTTGTAGACGCTATCGATAAAATAGCATACGAGAAAAA
The DNA here is from genome assembly GCA_002359465.1 of Ruminococcaceae bacterium UBA2656. Lineage (GTDB taxonomy): Bacteria > Bacillota > Clostridia > Oscillospirales > Acutalibacteraceae > Caproiciproducens. The sequence continues at coordinate 7,575 of DENA01000037.1, read as the reverse complement.
GACAAGCCGAAGCAATTTGATTAATCAGATACTGGCTGAATATTGTTCCTACTCCACCCCCGAAATGCGCATGCGGGATATTTTTGAAAGCGTAGAGCGGTCAATGGCCGACTGGGAAAGCTTTCAGGTTCAATTGCAGCCCAGCAACGCGATGATATCCATCCGGAGCGCATTAAGGTACCGATACAAGCCCACTATCCGTTATATGTTGGAGCTTTACCGGACGTGCGGGCCAACTGTGGGCGAACTGCGCGTTTCGATGAGGACGCAGAGCCAGCAGCTGATTCAGATTCTGGATGATTTTTTCAGCTTTTGGTTTTCACTGGAAAACAAGTATATCGGCTCCCTGTTTCCGCACGGAAAGGTTGCCTGTGAAATTACGCCCGGAAGGTATGCGCGTCAGTTCCTGCTGCCGCGCGACAGGTCCCAGCAGACAAACGAAGCGCTCGCAGCCGCAATTTCGGACTATATCCATGTTTTCGACACCTGCATGAAGCTTTATTTTGCTCAGCTGGAGGAGCCGGACAAAGCCATTGCGAGCATGGAAAATAAATATATTCAATATCGAAAAAACAGTGTCATGGTATAGAACAAAGCATGAGCAAGGAGGTTTGATTTTATGAACGCTCAAAAATTTACGCAAAAATCACTGGAGGCAATTCAGGACGCCCAGAACATCGCGATTGATCACAACAATATGCAGATTGAGGAAGAGCACCTGCTGCAGGCGCTTCTGGCACAGGAAAACGGACTGATCCCCCAGCTTTTCAAAAAGATGGGCATCCAGCCGGAGGCCGTACTGCACAGCGTACAGGAACAGGTGGCAAAGCTGCCGGGCGTGACCGGCCCGGGACGCGAGCCGGGGAAAATCTATGTGTCGGCGGATGTGGACGCGGCGCTTGTCGGCGCAGAGAAGGAAGCCGAACGCATGAAGGACGAATACGTCTCCGTCGAACATATTCTGCTGTCCATTCTGAACAGGCCGAATGCCGGCGTACAGGCTGTTTTCAACACCTTCGGCATCAGCAAAGACAAATTTCTTGCCGCGCTGTCCACCGTGCGCGGCAATACCCGGGTGACCAGCGACAGTCCGGAGGAAACCTATGATTCCCTGGCGAAATACGGTCAGGATCTGGTCGAGCTGGCAAAGAACCACAAGCTTGACCCCGTCATCGGCCGGGATTCCGAAATCCGCAATGTCATCCGCATCCTTTCCCGTAAAACCAAAAACAACCCCGTCCTGATCGGAGAACCCGGCGTAGGTAAAACCGCCATTGCAGAGGGCCTTGCCCTTCGCATTGTGCGCGGAGACGTGCCGAACAACCTGAAGGAGCGCAAGCTGTTTTCCCTCGATATGGGCGCGCTGATCGCGGGAGCCAAATTCCGCGGCGAATTTGAGGAAAGGCTCAAGGCCGTACTGAACGAGGTCAAAAAAAGCGAAGGCAGAATCATCCTGTTCATCGACGAGCTGCACACCATTGTCGGCGCGGGTAAAACCGAAGGCTCCATGGACGCGGGCAATATTTTAAAGCCGATGCTCGCGCGCGGCGAGCTGCACTGCATCGGCGCCACCACCCTGAACGAGTACCATCAGTACATTGAGAAGGACGCCGCGCTTGAAAGGCGTTTTCAGCCGGTCATGGTGGAGGAACCCAGCGTTGCAGATACCATCTCCATTTTACGCGGTTTGAAGGAACGGTATGAAGTTTTCCACGGGGTAAAAATTCAGGATCAGGCGCTGATCGCCGCCGCGGTTCTTTCCAACCGTTACATTTCCGACCGGTTTTTGCCGGACAAAGCCATCGATCTGGTCGACGAAGCCTGCGCGATGGTCCGTACGGAGATCGACTCGATGCCAACGGAGCTTGATGAAATTTCCCGTAAAATCATGCAGCACGAAATTGAGGAAGCCGCCCTGAAAAAAGAGACCGACACGCTTTCTCAGGAGCATTTGAAAGAAATTCAGAAGGAGCTTGCCGACCAGCGCGCCCAGTTCAAAGAAATGAAAGCCAAGTGGGAAAACGAAAAACAGGCCATTTCCAAGGTGCAGAAGCTGCGTGAAGAAATCGAGAAAGTCAATGCGGAGATTGAAAAAGCGGAGCGCAGCTATGATTTGAACAAAGCTGCGGAATATAAATACGGCAAGCTGCCCGAACTGACCAAGCAACTGGAATCGGAGGAGCAGATTGCCGAAAAAACGCAGGCCTCCGATTCCCTGCTGCGCGACAGGGTAACCGACGAGGAAATCGCGAAAATCATCGGCCGCTGGACCGGTATTCCGGTTGCCAGGCTGATGGAGGGGGAGCGCGAAAAGCTTTTAAGGCTCGACGATATTCTTCATGAACGTGTGGTCGGGCAGGATGAGGCTGTGGAAAAAGTGACGGAGGCAATTATCCGTTCCCGCGCGGGTATTCAGGATCCAAACCGGCCGATCGGCTCGTTTTTGTTCCTCGGCCCCACCGGCGTGGGAAAAACGGAGCTTGCAAAAGCTTTGGCACAGGCGCTGTTCGACGATGAGCATAATATGGTGCGCATTGATATGACGGAGTACATGGAAAAATACTCCGTATCCCGCCTGATCGGGGCGCCTCCGGGCTACGTCGGCTACGAGGAAGGCGGCCAGCTGACGGAAGCGGTGCGCCGGCACCCGTACTCCGTCGTTCTGTTCGACGAAGTTGAAAAAGCGCATCCCGACGTGTTCAACATTTTGCTGCAGGTTCTGGACGACGGCAGAATCACGGACTCACAGGGCAGGACGGTCGACTTTAAGAACACCATCATTATTCTGACCTCCAATCTGGGATCCAGCCGCATTCTGGAAGGGATTCAGCCGGACGGCCAGATCAGCGAGGACGCAAAAGAACAGGTTCACGCCATGCTCAGGCAGCAGTTCCGGCCCGAATTTCTAAACCGTCTGGACGAAATTGTTTTCTATAAGCCTCTGACGCGCACGGAAATTGACTGCATCGTTGATTTGCTGATCGCAGATCTGCAGAAGCGTCTGGAAGAAAAACAACTGGCGGTAAAGCTGACGCCGTCCGCCAAGGAATTCATCGTCGACCAGGGCTACGACCCGGTTTACGGAGCGCGGCCGCTGAAAAGGCTAATTCAGGGCAAGGTGGAAACGCTGATTGCAAAATCTATTATCAGCAATGATTTAAAGCCGAAAACAACGTTGACAATCGACTATGAAGGCGGTAAGCTTATCGTAAAGGAAAATGAAACGGAGAACTAAGGGCTCTATGGAACACTGTCCGGACGAAATGACCGGACCCAACTAAAGGAGATTTGAAGATGGTAAAACATATCGTTCTATGGACGCTGACGGAAGAAGCTAAAAAGAATATCGACGCGGTTGCAGACGATCTTCAAACAAGATTCAAATCGCTGCTGGGCGTGGTGGACGGCTTACAGGCGATTGAAATCGGCCGCAATTACAACGGCGGAAATTTCGATATTGTTTTATACTGTGAATTTGCAACAAAGAAAGCGCAGGAAGAATACCAGAACCACCCCGCGCATCTTGCCGTCAAGAAAATTGTTCATTCCGTTGTGTGCGGCAGAGAATGTGTCGATTACGAAATTGANNAAATTTAACGATTGCAGAATTCCCAAGCAGCAAAGAGAGCGGCCAATACGGCTTCCCTCTTTGCTGCTTTTTCATGATGAATATTCGGCTTCTGAATGGTACAAAAATCATTTTCACCAATATTATAGTGTAAGAGGGCCAACGAAGAACAATATCAAAAAGGAAGGAGGCTTCTGAATTGAATGAAACAGGAACGCTGAACAGTTTGAAGGTAGGTCAAACCGCTACTGTTGAAAAGCTTCGCTCAACCGGAAGCATGCGGCGACGGCTTCAAGATATTGGACTGATTGAAGGCACACAGGTGGAATGCCTGCAAAAAAGTCCTTCAGGCGACCCCATCGCCTATTTAATCCGCGGCGCAGTGATTGCGCTCAGGCAGGAAGACAGCAGTAACGTAATGATCAGCGCAAATTAATCCGGACAGAATGCAATTCTGCGACTGCAAATGCAAAGCTTTGCGCTTGCAGAATTGCTTTTCCATAAAGACAATACCATAAAGGAGTGATTGTGGTGGGATTAGCTGCAAAACCGACCGGAATCAAATGGATCGATTCCGGCCTTACCATAAGCAGGGAGAATCCGGACGACAGAATTATTGCACTGGCCGGAAATCCCAATGTAGGCAAGAGCACCGTTTTCAACGCACTGACCGGCATGAACCAGCATACCGGCAACTGGCCGGGCAAAACTGTGTCAAACGCGCAGGGGAAATGCTCGTATGACGGCACAAATTACGTAATGGTCGATATTCCCGGTACATACTCTCTGATGGCACATTCCGCCGAAGAAGAGGTGGCGCGGGATTTTATCTGCTTTGGCAACCCGGACGCGGTTATTGTTGTCTGTGACGCGACCTGCCTGGAAAGGAATATGAACCTTGTCCTGCAAACCATTGAGATAACGGATCATGTGGTGGTCTGTGTGAATTTAATGGATGAAGCAAAAAAGAAACATATCCACATTGATTTTATCAGCCTGCAAAAAGATCTGGGCGTTCCGGTTGTCGGCGTTACGGCCAGAAGCGGCAAAAAGCTGGGCAAACTGATGGAAACAGTCAACAGCCTCAAAACGGAAAATTTTATTAATCCGATCAAATTAAAATATATCGCACCGGTTGAGGAAGCAATCTCCATTGTAGAGCCTGCCGTGAAAGCGCGCCTTGGTGAAAAACTGAATTCCCGCTGGACTGCGCTGAAGCTGATTGACCATGACGAAGGCCTTTTAAAAAGCATGGCCGACTATCTGGGATTCGATATCGCACAGGATGAAATCATCTCATCGAAGATCGAGGAAGCAAGGCGGCGTCTGGAAGAAAATGGAATCAGCGGTGAAGAGCTGCGCGATAAAATTGTATCCTGCCTGATCATTACCGCCGAAGGAATCTGTGCCGACGCTGTATCGTTTGAATCCGGCAGCTATAATGCAAGGGACAGAAAAATCGACCGGATACTGACCAGCAAATGGAGCGGTTTCCCCATCATGATTCTGCTTCTGATGCTGATTTTTTACATCACCATTACCGGCGCAAATTATCCGTCCGAATTAATTTCTGACGTTCTTTTTCGCTTGCAGGATATTCTCGCCGCTTTTTTCACCCAAATCGGCGCACCCTGGTGGGTCACCGGCATGCTTGTGATGGGAATTTACCGCGTGCTTGCATGGGTCATATCGGTTATGCTGCCGCCGATGGCAATCTTCTTTCCCCTCTTCACACTGCTGGAGGACCTGGGCTATTTGCCCCGGATTGCCTTCAATCTCGATAAATATTTCAAAAAAGCGCATGCCTGCGGGAAACAGGCACTTACCATGTGTATGGTATAACTGATTTTGTCAATTGACACTTCTCTCCTCCAGTGATATAACAGAACAGTGACTAATTTTAAATTTGGGAGAATCAGTAAAATGAAGTGTGACAGATGGTCTGCGCAAGGGCTAATCCCGGCAGAAATGCACACAATAAAATAAAAGGGAGTTGAACAATATGAAATTTATACTGTCAATGCTTCTCGGCCTTTTACTGGGCTGCATTGTAGTTTTTTTAAAACCGGTAAAGGACAGGCAACATAAAAAATAGGGACTCGGGTTATTCGGAAGTGCTTCCTAAAATCGCCGAATTGAGCAAAAAAGATCTGCATAATTTAACCCAGTTATCGCAAACTATTCATGAGGTGATTTTATGGCTCAAGGTTTACAGGATCTTTTGGCATCGAATAAAGATATTTGTCAATATTTTCTGTCGCTGCCTACAAATGTACAGAACGCGGTTACCGGCAGCGGTGAAGAAATCTGCACACTGGAAGATCTTCTCCGACTCATTAAAAGCATATCCGGAACTTGCTGAGAATGATACGGAAAAATAAAAACAGCGCCTGCCAAAAAGGTGAGCGCTGTTTATTTTATCTATTCCGCTGCATGTGCATCAGCTTTTGTTCTATGAACGGTACCCCACGGATGATGAGGCGGTGCATAAATAGAATATAATTTCAACGGGATATTTCCGGTATTAATCACATTATGCCATGTACCCGCCGGTACTAATATCGAATAACCCGGTGAAATTCTTTTCTGAAAGCTTAAATTGTCTTTTCTGTCTCCCATTCTTACAATCCCCTGACCTTGTTCAATACGAAGGAACTGGTCTGTATCAGGGTGTATTTCTAAGCCTATATCCTCACCAACCCTGATACTCATTAAAGTCAGCTGCAGATGGTTTCCTGTCCATAATGCTGTGCGATAATTACAGTTTTGCCTGGTCGCCGCTTCAATATTAACCACAAAAGGTTCCGGGCCATAATCATTTAAAATCATATTATTGCTGTTNNGACATGGTTTCTTACTCCTTTCATATTCTTGTGTACCATTATATGAAGGGTGCTCCTGAAAAGTGTCCAAATAGAATTGTTGAATGGAATGGTGCATACACACAGTTTTTTTACATAGTTTTTATTATTTTGGCAATCATATTAAAATAAATTTTAAGGAGAATTAACTATGGGGATTGTAAATATGAATAATAAGAATCAAACGTGTATTGATGAATGTAACAAATGCGCACAGGCATGTCTGGAATGTATGAAAATGTGCCTTGATGAACCTGATGTAGCAGATAGAAAAAAGTGTATTGCCAAACTGCATGAATGTGCTTGTATTTGTAAGGAAGCATCATCATTTATGGCAGCAGATTCTTGCCATGCTATGGAATTATGTAAACTATGTGCAACTATTTGCAACGAGTGCGCTCAGGAATGTGGAGCATTTAAAGATGATCATTGTGCTAAATGTGCTGCGGAATGCAAAAAATGTGCGCAGGAATGTCAGTCCATGCAATAGTTGACGGCGGAATAGCGGATTCTTTATATAAATAATTTTTACTCTGGTTTATCTGCCGTCCTGTAATAAGGGCGGCTTTTTCATTCGCGGCTCTTTCAGCCAATCTCCTTTTTTGCACTTTGTGGGCGGGGTGGACATAGAATATATTATCCTATCTTTTATAAATAACCAGGAGGCTTTTATATGGCAATGAGCATGGATCAGATGCTGATGATGGCGAATATGCATCATGTAGGAACTTCTTTGTGGGGGGTGGAATACTTGGCAAGCAGTTCATAAACGATTGCCGTCTGCTGGTTGTATGGAATCACATAACCCTCAATAGAATCCCTTACTGACCCGTCGGCCATGATGTGTGTGATCTTCCCTTTAAATTCCGGCTGAGGTTTTGACTTTGCGTGTTTAGACATATTAATCACCTCTGTAATGGTTATGTAAATTGCTGATTGTCCTATTCATCCGGTTTTAATACATTTGAATGACATGATCGCGGTGACGATGTTGTCAAGCCCTTTCAAAATTCACGGCTAAAGCGGAGGGAATCCAAGTTACCAAGAATACGGATGGCTCCGTAACATATAAATGAGTGAGGCAGCCCACAAGGAATCGAGCTCAGGTAAATAACAATCAAGCTCTGCCCCACGTCATAACCGGCG
>DENA01000006.1 GCA_002359465.1 Ruminococcaceae bacterium UBA2656 | reverse complement strand
GTCTCCGGAGGCTGTGGAAGCCTATGCCGGCGCGGCCTTCAAGACCATGCCGGATGATACCCGCCTCAGTCTGATTGCCGAGCTGACGGAACTGTTGAAGCAGAACAAGGAGGTGTGAGAATTGGATGCAAAGGGAATCTATACGGAAAACGATTGTGCGGAAACAGGCTCTTCCTACTCCATCAAGGGCAGGGTCGTAGTTTTGAACCGTGAGGCGCTGCTGCCGTGCAACCAAAATCAACTGTATTTCTGCCTTTGCGGAAACGGAGCCGGTGCCAATCCAAGCGGATGCGCCGTGTTTCTGGTGTCCCTGCGTACCGGAGAGTTTTCTCTGAAAAAGCGCAATGAAGTAATCGGCATTCTGAAAACGGAACTGCTGCCGGACAGCGCAAAGCTGCAGCTTTCCCAAATCAGGCCGGTCAGGGCGTTGGATTTGAAAAATCATGAACCGAAGTACAGCGGCTACTGCTTTCTGTCGGATGGCCGGTACGCGGCGGGCGTCTGGCTGTGCAGTGAACAGGAAGTGCTGGACTATGTGGAAATTCAGAAGCCCTATCAGCACCGCATCATGATCTGCGACCGGGACGATTTTTGCGTTTTGGAAATGGAGAACGACAGACTCCTGCATCCGTCCCAAGAGGAACTGGAAGCCTTTCGCAGCCCGCAGAACGGAGGAATGCAAATGAAATAGAAAAGGGGGATCGCCATGCGCGGTATTCGAATGGAAAAGGACGTGATCCTGTATTACGGCAATGCAGCCGGGTATGTTTCAGGCGGCAAGGCTGTGGTCGATCCGTTGTTTGAATCGCAGGAGCTGAAGGATTTTCTCTCCCGGCAGAAGGATGTGTCCGAGGTGAAATGGACGGACGGCGTGTTTGACTGTCTCATGAACGGACAAAAGGAAAACCGGGAAATCACTCCGCTGAAAAATTGCCGTATCTGGCAGCTCAAACCTGAATCGGATATCCTGATGCGCTTCATCGGCTATGATGAGATGGTCGAAAAATTCGGGGAACCCAATATGCGGGATTACGAGGCGGTCTATGACGGCAAGGTGGAAACCAACGATCTGGAAAGCATCTACGCCAAATTCAACGTAGAGCATCCCGAAGGTTTTACCGGACATTCCCTCTCCATGTCCGATGTGGTGGAGCTTTACGACGATGCCGAAAGCGAATTCCATTATGTTGACCGCTTTGGCTTCAAACAGATAAACTTCAAGCCTCCCGCTCAAACACAGGCCATGCAGCTATAACCCAAGGTTCAACGACAGCACAGGCTGTCGTTTTTTATACCCGAAAATCAATTTACAGGAGGAATGGCTATGGAAAACACGCAAAACCAGCTTCCGATGAAAGTGGATGTAAAGATCGGCTCCATCCGCCCGGAAGGCAGCATAAAGGCCATCGCGTCCGTCAATCTGAACGGTTGCTTCGCCATCCGATATGTCAAGGTAGTGGACAGCAGTAAGGGATTGTTCGTGGCCATGCCCAGCTATAAAGCGGGAAACGGTGAGTACAAGGACATCTGCTTCCCGGTCACCAAGGAATTCAGGGAGCAGCTCAATCAGGCCGTCATTGGCGCTTACAATCAGGCTCTCGCGCAAAGCCAGAACGCAGCGCCTCATCACGAAGAAGCGCCAAAACAGAATGCAGGTATGCAAATGGGCGGCATGTAAACCGTCCTGTCAAATCATAAAAAATAATTTGGAGGTAATTGCAATGAAAGAATTTGTTGTCAAGGTTAGAAATCAAATGATCGGTAAAATGCTGAAGGTTCAGTCCGTGCTGAGTTCAAGAGAGGCCGAGGGTTTTGTGGATACGGCCATCAAAATTCTAATGGCCGTCGTAATCGGCGCACTGATCCTCGCAGGTCTATACGCCCTGTTTGGAAAGACCATTCTGCCTACACTCACGCAGCGCATTAAGGATATGTTCAATTATGCAGGCTAATTGCATTAGCCTCGGTGATCTGCCGTTCCTGTTTCAGGGCGGCATATTTTTTACCCTTTTGTTCCTTGCTTCCGTGTTTGACATCAGGAAAAGGATAATTTCCAATACCGTCTGCCTGCTGATTGCTCTGACCGGCCTGATCGGTTTTCAACCGGTGAAGCTGCTCGGTGTCCTTACAGCCCTTCCGCTTCTGCTCGCTGCCCTCCTGTGGGGCGGCATGGGCGGCGGAGATATCAAGCTGGCGGCGGCATCAGGGATTGTTCTCGGTTTTCAAAGAGGCATGGCGGCTATGGTGATCGGCCTTACCGCCCTGCTTCTTTTCTATTTCTTTTATTCCACTGTACAAAAGTTGCGCGGGAGGAAATGTCAGAAAGCGTTCCCCCTCGCGCCTTTTTTATCGGTCGGCTGTATCGCCGCCTATTTCATGAACGGAGGGATTATTCTATGAGTTTTTTCAAGAATCGAACGGTTCTCGGTGTGCTCTGCATTGTATTGTCGTTACTCATTTGCTTTGCTGTCACACCGCTTTTTAATGCCGGAATTTCACAAAAGATAAGCATTGTTCGTGTCACGAGGGACATCAAAGCCGGAGATCAGATCACAAAGGATATGGTGCAGACTGTCGAGGTCGGCGGCTACAATCTGCCGGAAAATGTATTGAAAATCAAAGACAACGTCATCGAAAAATATGCCGTCTCGGACTTATCCGTCGGCGACTATATTCTGAACTCCAAGATTACCGACACACCCGCTGCCGACAACGCCTATCTATACAACCTCAACGGAGAAAAACAGGCCATATCCATAACGGTAAAAAGTTTGGCCAACGGCCTGTCCGGCAAGCTGATATCCGGCGACATTATTTCGGTCATCGCACCGGATTACAAGGAACAGGGCATAACCGTCATTCCTCCTGAACTGCAGTATGTGCAGGTTATTGGAGTAACAGCCAGCACCGGCTACGACACCGACAAGGAGAACGGTGAGGATAAGTCTTCAGATCAATCAACAGACAAAGAAAAAAGCCTGCCAAGCACCGTTACCCTGCTGGCAACACCGGAACAGAGCAAAATTCTCGCCGAACTGGAGTCGGACGGCAAGCTGCATCTTTCCCTTGTGTACAGGGGCAGCAAGGAAAATGCAGCTAAATTTATAGCGGCGCAGGACAAGGTTCTGGCCGGGTTATATCCATCCGCCATGGATAAAACGACAGAAGAAAAGAGTGATTTTTCGTCCGCAGCTGCTTCCAGCGAGGGAGGCAGGTAATATGTTCAATTTCAAAACAGGGAGTATTTTCTCCCGAAGCTCCGGTTGTGTGCCGCAGGACACAGAGCCAGAAAAAGGCGTTCAGGTGCTGGCTGTATGGGGCAGCCCCGGCAGCGGAAAAACCACAGTCAGCGTCAAATTGGCGAAGTACCTCGCCGACAGGCATAAAAACGTATTGCTGCTCCTGTGCGACATGACCGCGCCCATGCTGCCGTGCATCTGTCCGCCCTCCGACCTTGAGTGCGAGAAGTCCCTCGGCAGCATCCTCGCGGCGACCCATGTGACGGATTCCCTGATCCGGCAGAACTGCGTTATACACAAGAAAATCAGTTGCCTGACCATGATCGGTATGCTCAAGGGTGAGAATGTGTTCACTTATCCACCGTATAACGCGGAACTGGCGACAGAACTGATCGAACATCTGCGGAATATNNGCGCGCCTTATGTCATCATCGACTGCGGCAGCTATATCGCCAACGATATCCTGTCCGCTGTGGCGCTCATGGAAGCCGATTCCGTTTTGCGGCTTGTGAACTGTCATCTGAAATCCGTCAGCTATCTGTCCTCACAGCTTCCGCTGCTGAAAGACAAAAAGTGGGACGCGGAAAAGCAGTACAAGGTGGCCACCAATATAAAAGCCAATGAGGCCAGCGAGAACGTCGAGCAGGTACTGGGCAGCGTAGCCTTCAAAATTCCCCATTCCGGCGAGTTGGAGAATCAGGCACTCACCGGGGATTTGTTCTGCGATCTGGCTCTCAAAGACAGCCGTGGCTTCCGAAAAGAGATTCAAAAAATCAGCAAGGAGGTGTTTGACGTATGAAAAATATGAAAGGCAGGCAAAAACTTTCTGATAATCAATCAAGTGCAAGCATTCAGGCTGCCGTGCCGGAAATGCCGCAAAGCATCGGGTCTATTAACATGACGGACAACCACAGCCTGTTCTTCTCTCCCGGCGACGGCAGCAAAGATTTTGGGGCTGTTCTGCATGAAGTGCAGGAGTATATCTCCGGAAAATATTCCACTCTCATCATCGATGGAGAAACAGAAGATGGGAAAGCGCAGGTCAAACGGTACATCGGCAAATACCTCATGGATCATCGCATTGCCGTGAAGGGCATGCTCTGGCAGATTCTTATGAAGGAAACAGCGCCCTTAAATCTTCAGGACGGCGAACCCTGCTATACGTCGGCAATCTTCCACGACAAAGAGTACAAAGAAAGCAATGTGGATGTGGAAGTACAGAAGTCAGTGCGTGGCAGTTACCCAAACACGCAGAATGTGCTGTTTAAAACCGAACCGCCCGTTCTGGTTGCATCCGCTACCTATAAGGGCAGCTATGAAGAAATGGACAAGGTTAACGAGGCTGTCGCAAATTGGGTTCAGGATAATTGCTACGATTTTAATGGCCCTGCCTTCAACATTTATCACGTCAGCCCCCATGAAACGCAGAATCCGGAAGAATGGGTAACCGAGGTCTGCTATCCCGTGAAAAAGAAATAAAAGCGTAACCCTGATACCGCCTGTTTGAAAAAGCAGGCGGTATTTTTATGCCGTTTTCTAAGAGAAGAGGTGAATTAAATAAATGGATATGAAGGAGCAGCGCTTTGGCATTGAAATTGAAATGACCGGCATTACCCGCAAGGCTGCCGCCGATATTGCAGCCGCATATTTCGGTACCTCTGCCAATTTTGACGGTACCTATTATAACACCTACAGTGCGCTGGACAGCCAAGGCCGCAAGTGGAAATTCATGAGTGACTCCAGCATCTCGGCACAGAAAAAATCCGGTAGGCAGATTGTTGGAGCCACCGACGATTATAAAACAGAGATGGTAAGCCCCATCTGCCGCTGGGAGGACATCGAAAAGGTACAGGAGCTGATCCGGAAGCTCCGAGAAGCTGGAGCCATTGTCAATGACAGTTGCGGCATCCATGTTCATGTGGACGCTTCCCCTTTCAATGCGAATACCCTTCGGAACATCACCAACATTATGGCTAGCAAGGAGGATCTCATCTACAAGGCGCTGCAGGTAACCGTGGCAAGACAGCACCGCTGGTGCAAGCCGGTGGACGCCCGTTTTTTGGAGGAACTGAACCGGCGCAAGCCGCAAACACTGAACGAGGTCAGCCGCATCTGGTACAACGGCGGCGACAGGAGCAGCGTCCACTACGATGACAGCCGATATCATTGCCTCAATCTGCACAGCGTTTTCCAGAAAGGCACAGTGGAATTCAGACTGTTCAATTCCACCACTCATGCCGGAAAAATCAAGGCCTACATTCAGTTCTGTCTTGCCATTTCCGCGCAGGCGCTGAACCAAAGGTGTGCGAGCCGTCAGAAAACGCAGACCACCAATGAGAAATACACCTTCCGCACCTGGCTTTTACGCTTGGGATTGATCGGCGATGAATTCAAAACCGCCCGTATTCACCTTTTGGAGCATCTGGACGGCTGCATCGCGTGGCGCGATCCGGCGCAGGCCGAGAAGCAAAAAGAACGGATGCGGCAGAAAAAAGAAAAGGAATTGGAGCAGGCGCGTCAGGTATCCACAACCGAAGAAATAACCGAAAACGAGCAGGAACAGGCCGGGGATCAGAACGAATCCCCGGCCTTTGTCATGCGCATGTGAGAAAAGGAGGTCGATCATGAGTACGAAAAACACGTTGTATATTGCCTACGGCAGCAACCTGAATTTGCCGCAAATGGCGTTTCGCTGCCCGACCGCCAAGGTGGTCGGCGCAAGTGAAATTAAAGGGTATGAGCTGTTGTTCCGTGGAGGTCGCAAGGGTGCCGTGGCTACTATAGAGCCTTTGGATGGTAGCTCCGTGCCTGTGCTTTTGTGGAAGATCAGGCACGGTGATGAGCAGGCCCTCGACCATTACGAAGGATATCCCCATTTTTATAGGAAAGAAATGATGGAGGTAAAGCTAAACGGAAAGGCTGTTCCGGGCATGGTTTATGTGATGAACGGAGGTCATGAGCTTGGCGCTCCATCCGATTTTTACCTCAACACCATCATGGAAGGATATAAAACTGCCGGATTTGATACGGATTTCCTCGATCAGGCTGTAGAGAAATCTGTCCGATTGGCAGCGGAACAGCAGGAAGCGGAACCGATGCAGGGCAGTCTGTTTGGCCCGAAATTGTGGTGATGCCTCATGGCTGATCCGGCAACCATTGCTTTCGCAGTAAAAACGGCCATCGCTGCCGCGTCGGACAAACGGACATGGAAAGCCATCGGTGTACTGATTGCCGCCGTTCTGACTCCCTTCATTTTAATCATCGTAATGATCATGAGTTTGTTGTCCGGAACGGCGCAGCACAACGGCTCCGCTGTGGATATGGTTTTCAACGGCGGCTCCATCTCAGCACAGGTACCCGCTGAGTACCGGCAGTACATCGAAGATATGTGTAACAGCTTTTCTGACTTGGACGGCGCTGTGTCGGAGATCACTCCTCAGATTGAAAGCGGCAGTATCGATTCCACCCGCGTGAAATCCATTTTTTATTCTCTGTATTTCGGGCAGCGTGACGCTGCACCCATATTGCGCCCTGCGGCACAGAAGTTTGTCTCCTGCTTCGTCCGATACGAAAAACGCACCCGTACTGTAACTGACAAGGATGGCAAGAAAACGGAAGAAACCTACACCGTGGCGGTTCCAATTTCCGACCTAAATGAAATTTATACCAACCTTGAGAGCACTCTCGGCAGAACCATAACGGAGGAAAACAAGGTCAATGCCGCCCAGATTTACAGCCGTGTGCTTTACGGCCACAGCCTACCGGAAAATGAAAACATCGGTGAAGATGAATGGAAAAAAGGCATCGGAGCAGATGACGTTTATACGGGCGGCGATAATTTTACCAGTCCTCTCGGTGCGAACTGGCGCAGTATGATCACCTCGGAATTCGGCTGGAGGCCGAATCCTTTCGGCGGCAGCAGCGGCGAAGGCCACTCCGGTCTTGACCTTGGTGCACCAAAAGGCACACCCATTCATGCTGCCCGCGACGGTGTTGTGAGCAGCGTGGTGGACTCCGGAAGCAGCGGCTACGGATATCATGTGGTCATCGATCACGGCGACGGGATGGTTACGCTGTACGGTCACTGCTCCAAGGTATATGTCCGTTCAGGCCAAGTTATGAAGAAGGGCGACGTTATCGCGGCAGTGGGCAGTACGGGCCGCAGCACCGGGAACCATCTGCATTTTGAAATCCGCGTCAACGGAAAAGCGGTCAATCCGAGAAGTTATTTACCTTAAGGAGGAACGAATCATGTTAAAGACCAAAGCTATTTTTGAAAGAAAGCTGGATTGCTTCCAGCCGCAGGACTGTGTGATCGAGGCAATCGAAGAGCTGTCGGCAGCAAAATTCAAGGACTTTTTTGAAAACATGTTGGCAGATAGGGACTTTATTGCCGACCGTATTGATGATATGTATGTGGACGGAAATGGAGTACAGCACGGGCTTCTTGTACTCGGTAAAGGTTCGGATGATGCTGTTATGGTAGACAGCTCCGGCTATTCCTACGGCAGGTATACCGCTTTTCTTCCAAACTTCAGGCCCTATGTAAACCGCCAGATTTCACTGCTGGCTGATGAAATTATCCGAGACGGCACTCAAAAAACCGAAAACGGCGATTGGGAGATTTCCTTTGATGAGATTGAGGAACGGTATGCTGTTCACGTTACACCGAACAATGGCATCGGTACCATGCTGCTGAATGCGTTGTCCGCCAGTGATGAGGTCGCGGAAATCGAACCGATGGAGGACAGCTTTGACATCACCTATTATCTTGATTACTGCCCCAAGTGCGACGGGCAGCAGGAAAAAGGCTTCGAAAAACCAACAGAGCAGATTGCCCCGGCTGCCAAACTCCGTGATCTGCTCCACATCAAATGGGAAGATATCCACCTCATCCATCATGAGATTGAAAATGAGCCGTCCACCATTGTGGGGCTGGATGACTCCACGCTGACCGAGGCCGGAAAGGAAGCGTGGGCTGATGTTTTAAATGCGGATGTCCTACGTGTTTATACCGGCTATTACGGTTTGCAGATGGAGCTTGCCGGTGTAAAGGCCAGCCGACTGGATGCGTTCTCTTCCATGCTGGCCGGTTACTGCTCGGTTCAGGACTATGAAAAATGGGTGAACGAACCGGAGAATCATCCGTTGCAGGCCCCGGAAATGAAATTGTGAAATTGAGGATATGATATGAAAAACACAAATTTAAACGTTTCTTTTGATACGGAAAAACTGGACGCTCTGACCTATCACATGGGCAAAAAGGATGCGGATCTGCAGACGGAACTGCAGGATACCGTCCAGAAGCTCTACGAAAAATACGTTCCGCAGGCTACCCGCGAGTACATTGACGACAAGCTCTCACGCGAAGCCGCCGAAAAACAAAAACCAAAACATCCGGTACGCCCCGCAGCATCGAACAGTTCTGAGGGCAGTTTGACGTAAGGGACGAAGCTGTCGGCACGTGTTGGCGGCTGTGTTGCCCCGTGTGGCGTTTTATGAGGCCGAGTGGCATCCGTATACCTGTTGGCAGCAGCTACCCCACATTGCGCCCGCTTGATGAAGCTGTGAGAAAAGCCCTAAATGCCTTGGAATTGCCGCTTTCGGGATGGTGATTGGCAGGGTCGAAAGTGGTGCTGGTTAAAGGCTTTATGCTGCTTTCGCAGCCTAAAGCCGGAAAACACCGACCGGCAAAGCCGTTCGGGAATTACGAAGTGACATAACTTTCTACTCTGTAACCAAAATTGTTATGCTGGATTTGGGAAATGACAAGCTGTTCCGGGCATTCAGGGCGTTTTCTTTGCTTACCAACCTTAATCGTCAGAAGAAAAGGAGGCATTATGGCAAACGAACCGGAAAAAGTACGCACCGGCTTTTACATCGAAAAGGAAATGCTGGATCGATGCGACGAGCTGTTGACTACGGCGAACGTGAAATCCAGAAACGAGTTCGTCACCGAGGCGCTCAAATTTTACTGCGGCTACCTGACTTCTCAGAAAGCCGAAAACTATCTGCTGCAGACTTTGTCTTCCGTGCTGACCGGCACCGTTCATGACAGCGAGAACCGGATCGCCCGGATGGATTTCAAAATGGCCGTGGAACTTTCCAAGCTGGCTCATGTGATCGCCTACTCGCACGACATTGACGAAACGGCTCTGCACAAGCTCCACCTGAAATGTCTGGACGAGGTGAAACGGATCAACGGTGCGGTAGATTTTGAAAGTGCGTATAAATACCAGAAGCGGGAAATCTAAAAAAGAAAGATTGATTTGTTTCTTTTGGGTATGGACTTCGTACCGGATATTGTTTATGTTGTAGTCAAAAAGGAGTGCTTTGGTATGGACAAGGAAGAAATTTTTGAAATGGCAATCCGTGAGCTGAGGGAGAATGCGCTGGCGCAGAGAAAGGAAAATCTTTGCGAGGATGAACAGCAGCTTTATGATGAGGTTCGAGCATTGAGTACGCAGGCCCGCGATGTTGTCAAGGAACTGCCGCAGGAGCAGCAGAAAATTCTCACCGATTACTTTGAGAAAACCAATCTCATTGCGGATCACGAGTGTGCGTACCTCTATGTGCAGGGCGCGAAAGATTGTATCGGGCTGTTGAAAAAGCTCGGCGCTCTGTAGGCGGGAAGCTGTCACGAATGGCGAAGCCTCTGCTGCGGCAGGGGCTTTTTACATAGTTAAATATCTCCCTGATGAAATTTGATAAAAAGAGTGTTATAATTTGATAAAAATATTAAATGTTTGGGGGACATTAATTATGTTTCTTTCAGATGAGCAGATTTTAACTTTAATCATTGAATACGTATCAGATGAGCGTTATAAACAAGCGGTTTTAATTGATGGCGCTTGGGGCTCTGGCAAAACATTCTTTATTCAAGAAAAGCTTATTGGAAGAGTAAATGAATATATCGCTTCGAATACAGAAAATGATCGCTCTGTATTTTATATTTCGCTTTATGGAAAAGAAAATTTTTCACAGATAATAGATGATATTTATACTGCTTCGTTAGAAACTTATTTTGATAATAAACTTGGCGAAGGTAATGGAGAAAAGATTGGTAAAGGAATTACTTTTGCATCAAAAGTAATCACTACAGGTTTGAAGTATTTTAATGTTGATGCAAACGATTTACCGAAAATTTCCGATGTTAAAAAATTGAAGAACGCTATCGTCATTTTTGATGATTTAGAGAGATGTAATATTGATACCAATCAATTATTGGGGTTTATTAATAACTTAGTTGAACATAATGATATAAAAGTAATTATAGTTGCCAATCAATCGGAAATCGGTAAACCAAAGTTGCTTAGTAATCTGCCGCAGAAATATTCCGTGGTTCTAAATCCTCAACTAAATCTAAACAAAATACAAGAGAAAAAAAGTTCGCAATCGCAGGATGACAAATCTTCGGAAAAAATAGATGTAGAACAGCTAATAAAATATACAGAGCAAATATTTTCTGAAGATATATTGTATGAAAAAGTTAAGGAAAAGCTTATTGGACTAATTATTCATTATAGAGCGGATTTAGATAACATTTATGAAACAATAGTTTGTAAGTATATTAAAGTTGAATCAACAAAATCTGAGTTAATAGACCGTAAGAAATTGGTTCTTAAAATTTTTGATCAGCGACAACATTGCAACATTAGAACACTAATATTTGCAGTAATGGCTTATGAAAAAATTTCTACAACACTTGCAGATGTTGCTTTTGAACCCGTTAAATTTATGACAGGGCAAAAAGATAAGATTTTACAATATGTAGTTGAAGAATCAATTCAAATGAAATCGGGCAAAAAATTGTATTCATGGACAAATAGCACGGCACAAACAGGGACAGTTTACTTGGAAAATGCCGGAATATGGGGAGAAAGTGTTTTCGGTTATCGATTTGTAGACACATATCTATCTACTCGATTTTTTGACTCAGAGGAAGTAAAAAAAACAGTCTTAGCGCTTATGAATCAAGAAAAAAATATTGAACAGCATAGAGAATCAGAAAGTGCTCTAAGTTATAATAAGCTATATATGTGGTGGCGCTTAGAAGATGAAGAAATAATAGGGCTGTTGGATAAAACCCGGCAAGAACTGAAGGAGCTTAAATATGATCCACGATATTTTAAAGATATGATTGTAACACTTATGCAATTACAACATTTTGAGTTTACAACTATTGATTTTTCTGATTATTATAACACTTTTGTGACATTCATGAAAAAACGTTTGGAAATAGGCAGTGATCTTAATAAAGAACAGCTGGAATTATTGAGTGACGATCAAATATTCATTCAGAAATACAATAATATTGTAATGCCCCTTTTTGAACTTTTAACGACTAGAGAAAGAATAGAAAAAGAAAAAATAAACGATAGTCTAAATTTGGATAAATCCTGGGGAGAAATATTTTGTGCTGGTTGTACGCAAAATAAAAATGATTATTTGGCTAACAAGAAATTTGTTTACTATATCAATCCTGAAAAAGTTATTGAGAAACTACAAGTTTCAAATGTAATGGATATTTACTCATTTCTAGATGGGATTAAAGAAGTGTATAGTTTTTCAAATCTAAATGATTTTTTTAGAGATGATGCTGAACACTTAAAGCAAATATTGAATGTTTTTGATGTTAAGAGTTTATCTAATGGCAAAATAACAAAACGAATTGCATTAGAAAAACTAAAAAGCAAATTAGAAGAATCTTTTGAGCTAATTAATAAATAGATTTCACGGAGAGCGATCAAACAGGGTCGCTCTTTTCTTTTGCCCAAAAGCAAAGAAGGAGGTCGTCATGCCTAAAATTATATTTACTTCCCGCTACATGCGGGATGCCCTACCGGAACAGCTTCAGAATTACGTCAAATACATCGGCACTCGCGATGGCGTGGAAAAAATCGATGAGAGCAAGGCGCAGCTCCCGGTGACGGGAAATCAGCAGAAGTTGATCTGCCAGCTTCTCAGAGATATCCCCTCCGCAAAAAACATGCTGGAATACAGTGATTATCTTCTGCGCTCCACACGGGGAAACGCCTCCGAGTTTATTTCCTGCGCCTTGGAGCAGAATCTCGATCTTGTTGGAAAAAGGGAAAACTATGTACTTGCGAGATTATCAGCATAACAACATTGGAGCAAAAATGGAAAAAGACGAAAAGACATGTAATCACAAGTATATTGTAGGCTATTCATTTAGGATGCCCCAACCGCTTTTTCGGAGCTTGCCATGTGACAATTGCGGCTGCCGTATACGATTAAACTGGCCATGGCGCATTGTTTACGGGTTTATAGATGTTTTAAGTTTTATCTTAGCTTATTCTGTATCTGATTCTGTTCATATTGAAGTTTTTGGAAATACACTATTTGTTTCCATTATAATCTTTATTATGTCTGTTAATCTGTTTCAACTGCCAAATCGGCTTGTTTTGAAATACGGTAAATGGGTTGAATCAGGGAGAAAATAGCCCTCAATACTGAAATTGTGATCCATGAAATGTCCTTATTGCAATAAAGAAATGGAATCAGGACTGTTCCAGGGAACGCAGATTAACTGAGCTACCATTTTTAAGATATAAATATATCACATACAGAAGGAATCTACAATTTATGCTATCATTCAACAAAAAATACTTGATTCAAAAATGTCTCACAGGTGCTACGCTTATCATGCTTGGCTGCGCAAACATCTTCTTCTCGACATCGCGGGACTGGTTGTTTTATCTGTTTTTAGCTTTGTATGCCTTCGGGATGCTCTGGAGCATTGTAAAAAAGGCTGAACCAGAAGATGAGCGTGCGGCAGAAAATATTCGAAAGGCGAAAAGTCATCTATATGACCTGTTTTTAATTTTGGTACTTTTCAATGCGATCTTCGCACACTGGAATGGTAAATCTTTGGAATTGACCGGAGAATTGGTTCTTATTATGTTCGGTATTCTGCAATTCGGAGAATACCTCTATTTTCTGAAATTTGAGAAGAGCAATTTCAATAAATAAGCTGAGAACTTACTTACCCGTTTATCGCACTGAAAGGAACATGAAACAGGAAGAACTTGCGGCATTGGTTAATGTTCGAAGAGAGACGATCAGCCGCTTGGAAAAGGGCCTGTATAACCCCTACTTAAAGCTGGCAATGGATATTTCAAAAGTCTTTAATATGCCAGTGGAAAAATTGTTTGAGTTTTATGAAGGTGAGTGACTGACAGGCATACGTCACAAACTGTTATGCATCTCAGTGCCTTCATTTGTGGGCTACTATAAATTCGCAGTAAACGCATATACCAAAAAGGACATTAGCTAGCTTAGATAATCAGCAAACATAAATTCATCAAGTATAGCCTAAATATTAGTGCGGGTTTGGCAGGAGATTTTTATGTCTAAATCGATGTAGTACTCCTTCCAGACTTGCAGATTTGGAGGGCTTTTCTAATGTGTGTTCAAATCTTAATCTTCAGGCGACCGCTGCCGAGCAGCGGGCGAGCGTGATGAAGCAGACCACAACCTTCTGCACCTTATTTTAATTAGTAGACTGTCAAAAAAAGCTTATGCTGTTCATGGGTGCAGCAAAGGCATCGACACGAATTCGTAGAACGTGTTCAATACGAACAAATACTCAAGAGCGTACAAACAGACTGCCATATCTGTTTGCACGCTCTTTTTGCGCCTTTTGAAATTATTCTCCGCTGCCGGTCACCGCCTTCTTGTCCTTCGTTTTCAATCAAATTTTGAAAATTTGGAGGACAAGTTTATGTCAGAAAATAAAAAATATACGATTGTAGTGAAACACCAGCGCGTGGAAGTCAGTAAGGTGGTCTATTATGCTTACCATAAATCTCGTGAGGCAGAGAGGTATCAGGACAAGGTCGCCCGTCAATTTGAACTCTCTTTGGAACGCTTTCAGGAGGATGGCGTACATATAGAGCTTCAATTTACTTTTCATCAGCCAAACGTTGAGGACGAACTGATCAGGCAGGAGCAACTGCAAAAGCTAAAATTGGCTCTTGCCGCTTTAGATCCGGAAGAAAGGCAATTAATCCATGAATTGTTTTTCAACGGTAAAAGTGAGCGCGCTCTTTCCTCAATGATTGCAGTTCCGCAGAAAACAATCAATGACAGGAAGAAGAAAATCCTGATGAAATTGCGCTATCTGATAGAAAATTAAAATTTATCCGCTCAACCCCCTCACTTTTTCCTTTATAGAAGTGAGGGGGATTTTTCTATTTCTCCCATGTTCCTTGAAAAGTAAATATCCAGCAGTTCAGATACGTTAGCTGTTTCGCGTGATGAGCGAAAGCGGCGTCGGAGGACTCGCCAAGACCACCTGCAGGCAGACTAGAGTTACCTGTAAAAACGATAACATCAAAGGTGCAAAGCGATCATGTTCGTCCGGAAAACGATCCATGGTGGATCGTACCGCCAAGACCGATGCAGCCTATCATGATACTTCCGTCCAGCCACAGACATCGCAATGGGGGCGGCAGCCGGAGATCCCGGCTGGGGTGAGATTCCCATGACGGTCACTGACCAAGGCCGGTCTGAACTGACTGCCCTGCGGAGCTAATCAGCTCCCGCTCCGGGAAATAGTGTTGAATAGGAGCATCAGAAAACGAAGAACAAGACTGGCGATTTGATGCCAGATACCATGAGGATAGCCGTTTTTATGCGGCTGTCCTTATGCATGTGGTATTAAATGTTGCAAAGGAGGGATTTATCATGGATTCAAAGCATAGAGCATGGCTTTATTGCCGCGTTGACGCGCCTGAAGATCGGAACGGCGTACTGAAAAAGCAGGAGAAGCAGTTATTCGAATTTTCAGAACAGTTGGGATACCAGCCTGTCGGTACAAGCAGTGATCTGGGCGGCAATAGCAATCTGGAAAAATTGATACAGACTGCCGTGAAGCATTTTGACGTGCTCCTCGTTGGCAGCCTTTTTCATATCCACTATGACCGGAATAAAGCCATTCAATATGTACGTCAACTGCAAAGTCTGGGAGTTGAAGTGCTTTCTCCGTTGGAGGGACACATTTTCACAGAGGAGGTTCCGTTATGATTGCCGTTTCGGAGCGTGTATTTCTGTCGATGTTCAAGGATGAACCAGAGGTATTGACGGTTCACGAAGCCGCCACACTACTGCGCATCGGTATCAATAACACATATCGGCTGGCTAGCCAAGGAAAGCTTGGAAGTATCCGGGTAACCAATAAGGTTCTTATTCCCAAAATGTCCGTTATCGCGTTTCTCGTCGAAAATAACCCGTGCAAGTTTGTGCTGTCTGATGCATGGACTTCTCCGTCAGAGTGTGGTATCGTGTGTCCTGCCGACGGTAGAAAAGCAGAGAATCTAACGAAAGGAGAGCCGAAATGAAACGAATTACAGGACGTCTGGCAACCAAAAATCAAAAATGGTACGCCGTGCTGAACCTGTATGACACCGAGGGAAATCGCAAGCAAAAATGGATGAACCTCGATCTGGATGAGAAACGCGGGACCAAAACGGAAGCCAATTATCGTCTGGAGAAGTTGCTGATGCAATACAATACCGGCGATCTGTATTTACAGGATACCATGACCCACGCGGAACGGGAACGCAACCGGATCGCCAACATGCTGGTGGAGGATTATCTCCATGAATGGTTGGAGCAGCACAAGCCCAATATCAGCAACTCAACCTATGTGAATTATAAGAGGATGATTGACGGTCGGGTAACAGCCTTCTTCAAGCCGATGAAGCTCAAAGTAAATGAGGTTACTGGCGATGAGGTCAACGCCTATTACGCCGAGATTCGCGCAGACGGGCTGAAAGGCACAACAGCACAACGTCACCACGCCATGCTGCACAGGGCCTTCAAGCAGGCTGTCAAGCGGCGTATCATCGCATCAAACCCCTGTCAGCAGGCGGACAGGCCTAAGTCTGTGCCGTTCATCGGCAACTATTATAATGCGGATGAACTGAAGGAGCTTCTAAACTGCGTAGAAGGCGATCCGATCCGATTAGTAATCATGCTCGCAGCCTACTACGGTCTGCGCCGTAGCGAGGTGCTGGGGTTGAAGTGGTCAGCGGTGGATTTTACCGCCAAGACCGTCAGTATCCGTCACAAGATTCTGGAGGAGGAAACCAAGTCCGGCCTTGTACTCAAGGGTTATGATGTGATGAAAACAAAATCCTCCTACCGCACTCTGCCGCTGATCCCCCATGTTGAGGAGGAACTTGTGGCGGAAAAGGCACGGCAGGAGGAAATGCGTACAGTCATGCGTGGTGCTTACAGCAAGGAATATGCGGAGTACATATGTGTGGATGCTCTGGGCAGGCTGATCACCCCGCAGTATGTCAGCAACCATTTTCAGGTGATTCTCAAAGAAAACGGATTGCGCAAGATCCGTTTCCACGATTTGCGGCACACCTGCGCTTCACTCCTGCTGGACAACAACATCCCGATGAAAATGATTCAGGACTGGCTGGGACATTCCGATATGGCAACAACAGCCAACATCTACTCCCACATCGACAGTACCAGCAAACTTGCTAGTGCCAACGCGATTGGAGAAGTCCTAGGGGAGGAACCGGAGCAGGAAAATGCAGAAGCTCAGGAGATAGAAAGCGAAGAATAAGGTTTCTAAATCACTCGAACCCATATACATGCTTTTTATGCAGGATACATTTCATCTTGCAAATTTTCTTGCACAAAGGCCACATAGCCACTTGTCGCAAGGCTTCCGGGATCGTGAATTTTAGAAAAAGGCTGCAAGATGGTGAACATATTCTAATTAGAGAAAATAAAGCGGTCCAAAAAGGCAAGAAGAAACCCGCACAAACGTAGTGTTCATGCGGGTTTTGGCGGAAGCGGTGGGATTCGAACCCACGAGACCTTGCGGTCTACCTGATTTCGAGTCAGGGCCGTTATGACCACTTCGATACGCTTCCATAGTATTTTCAACCGATTGCTCGGTGAAAAGGCGATATTCAGTTGATTGCAAAATTGCAAGAAAACTGCAAGATGGAAATTAGAACTTCTGCAAAATCGGAGCCACGAACCCGCATGAATACAGGCTTTGTCGAACCTGCCCATTACTGACCGCACGCGATTTCGAGTCAGGCTCGTTATGACCACTTCGATACGTCTCCATATTTTATTTTAACACACAAGGCCTTTCGTAGAAAGTTAAGGCAAAGTGTAGAAAAACCGTAGAAATCGGTTAAAAGCTAAATTTTCAAAATCCCGCAAACCCGCATAAACTCAAGGGTTTCCGGCGTTTTCAAGGCAACTGACCGAGTGGATTTCGAGTCAGGGCCGTTATGACCACTTCGATACGCTTCCATATGATGCTTATGCTGCGGATATCCCCGGAACCCGGAATAAAGCCACTTATACATTTTATAGATTCAGGGCGTAAAAGTCAAGCATTTTTCATGTTTATCATGAAACTGTAAAAAAATGACGGCGCAGCATAGGATGTTGTGCCGTAAGAACAGTAAGGAACATATTATGCCATTAGACAACTTATAAAATCAGGTGATAATATGCCAATAACAACCAGAGAGCTTTTAGCAAAGTTGATTAAATGCGAAGCAGGCGGAGAAGGGGACAACGGCATGCGTGCGGTTGCTTCCGTAATTGTCAACCGCGCGCAGGTTCCCAACGGGGAATTCGCCCGGGTAAGCCACGGCGGCGATATCCGCGCCATTATTGAGCAACAGAACCAGTTTACCTGCATGAAAGAGGCAATCGGCGGCGCTTACAATGCGCAGAATGTATGGAATATGGACCCGGAGGACGTCCATTACGCAATAGCGGACTGGGCCATTGCGGGGAATACATTTTCAGGGGTCGGGGATTCCCTCTTTTATTTTAATCCCTTTAACCCCCAGTGTCCGCCCTATTTCCCGCCGGGAGGGGCCGGTGTTATTTTCAACAGAATCAATCAGCACTGTTACTATACCCCCACCTCAGTTTATGCAACTACATGATTCAAAGGAGGAATCAAGATGATGGACAACAATAATGTGGCCGGCGATTACAAAATGCCCCCATGCCAGGCCGCACTTTATCCCACAGCGGAAACATCAATGAAAAATACAGCACCGACGATTGGGGACATCGCCAGTTACAACTATATGAATCCTATTCCGCAGCAGCAAAAACAGCAGCCCGCGCAAACAGGACAACAATTCCCCGCAGCTCCTTCGCCGCAGCTGACGGGCGGTACCGTTCCGCAAATGGGAACCCAGCAGATAATGGGCGCCGCCATGCCGCAGATGGCGGGACAGCAATCAACCATGGGCATTATGCGGCAGTCCGGCGAAATCATGCCTCAGGCAGGCGGTCAGCAGGCGACAACGTCGGGGACAATGATCCAGACAGGCATGCCGCCGAGTGTGGTTACGCCGGACAGCCTGCAATACCTGAACGGCTTTTTAAGAACGCAGATCGGCCGGCCCGTGCTCGTAACCTTTTTGGTCGGAACCAATACCCTGACGGATCGCACAGGTACGCTGCTGAGCGTAGGCATCAACTACATCCTGATCAGAGAAACGCGAACCGACGACATTCTGGCGTGCGATTTTTACAATATCAAATTTATCAGATTTTATTATTGATGATTACAATTTATGGTCTCCCTTTGCGGGCCTGTGCGAATCCAGGACCCGCAAAGGAAGTAAAACCGGCGATTACTCTAACCGGCGGCTTGCACCGTTTGGGCGTCGGCGGCGTCGGCGGGCAGCGTTATGGCGGGCGCTTTGCCGATATCGGCGATATTTCCGCTGATTTCGCATTTTGATATGTTTACCTTGATACCGCTTCCGTCTATATTTCGGAAGATGGCGCCAACCGCTTCGGTGGCGTCCAGCTCCACCCGCACGATTTGGCTGGAAGCTTCGTCAACGTAGCAGTAACCGTAAATAGCGGGCGCGCTGTCCAGCAGGGTCTGTACGATCGTCCGGGAACCCTGCGCCATTCCCGTGGCGGTAACGATATTTTCGATTGTGCTGCGCAGCACCTCGCTCTGAAAAATCAGCTCTATTTTATGTACTTTTTGCGAATTTATCGATGTTTCCCGCACATATTTTTGGCCGGACACATTGCTGAGAAGCCTCAGAATATCGATTTGCTCCAACGGGGTGGCGGCAACGCTTTCGGCGGAGGTCTTCTGCCAGCCGCTTCCGGTATTCGAATAAAACCATACACCGTCGCTGTCGGTTACGGTATAGGACACGCTGCTGCCCGTTACGCCGCCGAGCAGCGAGGTCTGGGTGGACTTTATCGCAAACGGCTTTGCCCAGTATACGCTGGAGCTGCCGGTTTTAAAGGTGTACTGTTTGTTATTGGCGGTAAATGTAAGCGTGCTGTCAATCGTCGCGGTGCAATTCTGAATGGCGCTGGCATTGGATTTCGCCTCACGCATCAAAACGTCCGCGTCCGCCTTTTCAGCGCAGCCGGACAGGGCCGCCAAGAGCGCCCCGGCTAAAAAAAAACTTATGATTTTTGTTATTTTCATTCTCTACCTCTTTGTTTATCCTCTGCTGTATAAAATGGGATTTCTACTGTCTCCCCGCCGGAGACGGGGAGACAGTAGCCCTGGTATTCCTTCTAAATTCATCAAACTGTTCATTTACATCAGTATCATATCAAATTTTTATTGGAATCGCAACCCAATTTTTCCCCATAACTTGACATAATACCCGCAACAAGGGTAAAATAACAGATATTACAGTATTGCAGATTATGGCCTTGAAATCAAGCTCTGGAAGCTGTAAGTTTATGATTATCACAAGGGAGTTTGTATGAATGAAATGAAGCGGGCCGCAGTGAAAATGGCGTCCCTTTCCATTTATAAGGGCATTTTAAACCGCACCGTACCCAAAGCTTTTTACCGCCTTTTGTGGTCGGCCGACCGGTCGGAGGAAGAATTTCTGAACGCGTGGGGGGACTTTTTCGCCGTGCTTTGCGAGCGGGGCTACAGCGAAAATCTTACCGGATGCATTACCGGTACGGCGCTGTATGATGAAAATGCGTTTTCCCTTGCCGCGGCAGGGGGCGCGGAAGATTTTCCGGAAACGCTGATGAGTGCGGTGGAACGCGACCTGCAGATTATTCTGGATATCTCCTCCATCACCCCGCGGCAGCTTTTAACCGGCTGCCCGTTCGAAGAGGACGTTTTATCCTTACGGCTGCCGGAATGGAAAACCGGCGAGCCGGTTGACGCACTCGGGGGGGATTTGAAGGCAAACATCCGCAAGATGGCGGAATATTACCGTGAGAACGGCTGCGGAATGTATGCGCGCTACCGCGCGTTTATCTGGCGGGATAAAAAGATCCAGCCGGTCGCGTATCCGGACAAAACATCGCTTGCCGACCTGAAAGGGTACGAGCTACAGCGCACTTTGGCAACGGACAACACCCTTTCCTTTTTACAGGGCCTGCCCGCCAACAACTGCCTGCTGTACGGCGACCGCGGGACGGGAAAATCCTCTACCGTCAAGGCGCTTTTAAACGCTTACTACACGAAGGGCCTGCGGATGATTGAAATGCCGAAGGAATCCCTGATGGATTTTCCGCTTCTGGTGGACCAGATTGCCGCAATCCCGATGAAGTTCATCATTTTTATAGACGACTTGTCTTTTTCCAAACAGAACGATACATATGCCGCGTTAAAGGCCGTGCTTGAGGGCGGGCTGGCGGCGCGACCGGAAAACACGCTGATTTATGCCACCTCCAACCGCCGCCATCTGGTGCGGGAGACCTTCTCCGACCGGGAAGGCGACGAGGTGCACCGCGGCGACACCATGCAGGAAAGCCTGTCGCTGGCGGACCGCTTCGGCCTTTCCATCAGCTTTACTCTGCCGGACAAAGCAAGGTTTCTGGAAATTGTCCGCCTTTTGGCAAGGCAGCGGCAGCTTGACGGATATATGGAAGAACTGGAACAGGGGGCGGAGCGCTGGGCCACCGCGCGCGGCGGGCGTTCCCCACGCTGTGCAAGACAGTATATCAACGATGCGGAAGCGCGCATCCGACGCGGACAGAAGCTATTGTGAGCTATGGAAAGGAGCATAACATGCTGAAAAAAATGACGGCGGTATTCCTGTGCATCCTCATTGCCGCGGGTGCGCTTGCGGCCTGCGGCCCGAAAAACGATATTTCCTCCGGAGCCGGGACAAAGGACTTTCCGGTCACCATCGGCAGCGTCACCATCAACGAGGAGCCGGTCGGGGTTGCGGTGCTTTCCCCAAACATTGCCGACGTGATTCTCGCTATGGGATACGAGGTTCAGCTGAAAGCAAAGAGCGCGGAATGTACCCAGAGCGACCTTGCCGTTTTGCCGGACGTTACCGTGGACGACGTACAGAAAATCAAGGACCTTGGCGTAAAGCTGGTATTTACCGATACGAAGCCGGCCGAGGATAAGGTATCCGCGCTGAATAAAGAAGGAATCGCGGTGCTGTCCATCGTGAAGGCGAACGGCAGGGAAGATCTGGACAGGCTTTATTCTCAGGTAGGCTCGGCCATGAAAGGCGCAAAAACCGGCTATGAGAAAGGGAGGAAAACCTCGCAGAGTATTTTCCTTACCATTGACGACATCAGCCGCATTATTCCGTCCAGCAACACACCGACTTCCGTCGCCTATCTTTACGATGCCGAAGGGTCGGTTGTCACAGGCGACACGCTGGAAGGCAAGCTGATTGAATCCGCCGGGCTGGTCAACGCTGCGTCCGGCGGCACGGAAAACAAGCTTTCGGCAGGCGACCTGCTGCTTGCCAATCCAAAATATATTTTCTGCCCCACCGGATTAAAGGCAAAGCTTGCCCAATCGGAAGAGTACAAAAAACTGGATGCGGTAAAGCAAGGCAAAGTTTATGAGATGGACCCGAACCTCATGCTTCTGCAGGGCAGAGGAATGGTCGAAGCGGTAAGCTTTATGGCCGGTACCGTATACCCCCAGCTTTTGGAGGGAACAGCGGCTTCCGGCGCGCCCACGGCTTCTTCCGGCACGCCGTCCGTTCCGGGCTCTTCCACCACTTCCTCCGCTGCGGCGGGGAATATCTCCGCGACGCTTAAAAAGGGCGACAAGGGGGACGAGGTGCTGAAAATGCAGAACCGACTGAAGGAGCTTGGCTATATGTTTGTAAAGCCGAGCGGCGAGTTTGCGGAGGGCACGGAGCAGAGCGTCAAGGACTTCCAGCTGCTGAACGGCCTGACGGTCACCGGTGTTGCCGACCCGTCCACGCTGCAGCTGCTGTATTCCGCCAACCCGGTCAAACGCACAAATTAAATAAACGGAATTGCATGAACGGGGCCTTGTACATTTTATATGAAGTGTGCAGGGCCTTTATTCATCAATACGGATTTGATTTCCCTGCAAGATTTTTACTGCCAAAATATATTCCCTCCCTGCCTTTGGCGGGGAGGGAATATAAACAGGATCTTCAATGATAACCACCGCCCCGCAGCATTGTGCAGCGGGGCGGATATTTTATCAGAAAATGCTGCCGACGCCGAGCAGCTTTTCGGGCAGGTCGGCGCGGAAATCCGGGGCTTTGGGGTCAAGGCTGTTGATGACGACGCCGTGGCAGTTGTTGCCCGCTGTAGAATGGACGTACCGGTTATCCCCGAGGTACATGGCAACGTGGCCCGGGAAAAACAGCAGGTCGCCTTCTTTGATATCCTTAAAAGCGATTTTGTGCATGCAGAACTCCGGAAGAATGTGCGCGTCGCGGCAGATCATCACGCCGTTCAGCAGATAAGCCATGGAGCACAGGCCGCTGCAGTCGATGCCGAGCGGGGTCTTTCCGCCCCAGCGGTACTGGGTGCCGAGATAGCCGAGCGCGGTGTTCACCAGCGCCCCGCGCAGTGCGGGTTCATTTTCTTTGCTCCACGAGGTGATATATTCGCCGAGAAACGCCCCCCAGGTATAGCCTTCGCGCCCGTCGCAGAAGCGGACGCGCTGCCAGCCGTCCTCCGGCTGCCCCATGGGGCTCAGCAGGCCGCCGCGTGTGACTGACCCGACAAAATGCCCCTGTACCTTCGGTGCGTCCAGAACGTCGGCATAAGCCTGCAAAAGGACCGCTTTCGGAGCGGCATTCCAAATTCGGACCAGATTCTCATCAAAACAAAGCGCTTCTTCGCTCACCCAGCCCTCGTAAAAGTAGTGGGTACGGATATGAACCCATGTGCCTTTCTTTTCCAGAATTTCCACGGTCATGCCGCAGAGCGCCTCGTCGGCCAGCTCGCTCACGTGCGACGGAGACTCCATGAGCGGCGCAATGGTGCTTTTTATCAATGCGTGTTCCATGTCATCCCTCTTTATAGTAATTGTAAACTGCTCTGGAAAGTCTTCCGATCAGTTTTTTGGAAATTTCGTTTTTCTCGGTGTCATCCATGGCGTCGGTGACAAAGCATCCGAAATAATAATCCCGGCCGGAAAGATAAAAAATGCCCGCGTCGTGGTTCAAATAATCCAGTCCGCCTGTTTTGTGCGCGGCGGACAGGTCTTCGTCCGCAATATACCGCAGGGCGCTGCTGAAATCACGCTGACGCTTTAAAATGCCCAGCGCGTAAGCGCACAGCTCCGGCGTTAAAATGGAGGAATGGTATAATCCCGAAAATACGGCGAGCTGGTCTTCGGCGCTGGTGTAGTTGTTGCGGCCCTGCTCAATCGCGTCCCAATCCAGCATTTTACGTTCCAGTACGGTGGATTTCAGCCCAAGCTTCCGGCAGTAGGCGTTGACCGTGTCCATGCCGAGAAATTCGATCAGCACGTTGGTAGCGGTGTTGTCGCTGTTGATAATCATCCATGTTAAAAGCTCTTCCAGCGTATATTCCCGTACGCCACGGTCAAAAACCTGTGTGTCGTCCAGAATTTCCTTTGCGGGAACGGGAATTTTCTGCTCTGTTTTCAGCTTCCCGCCCTGTACCAGATCAAGCGCCGCCAGAAGAATCGGCGTTTTGATGGTGCTGGCCGAAACGACTTTGCGTTCGGCTTGAAACGAAAGAAGCGTTTTTTTGTCGTTGAAATCATAAACCAGAAGCGAAACCTTCGCGTTGATGTCTTTTATTTCATTTTCCGCGTAATCACGCAGTTCACTGTTCTTCATATCATCAGTCCAATACGGTTATTTTTCCGGAGATGGAGTTCATCTCAATGACTTTTCCGAGCGGCAGGGTCATGCTCGGCAGACTGTGCCCGCAGGCCAAATCCATCAGGGCGGGCTTGTGTTCCGGCACAAGGAGTTCTTCAAACACCTGTTTCAGTGTCAGCGATTTCTCAGGGTCTTCCGCGGCGCAGTCGGTAAAGCTGCCGAGGAGGATTCCAGCGCAGTCCCTGAATTTTCCAGCCATTTTCAGGTGGTTCAGCATGCCGTCTATACGGTAGGGCTCCTCGCCGACGTCTTCAAGAAACAGAATGCGGTCCCTGGTGTCGATTTCGTAGCAGGTCCCAAGTGAGGAGGACACAAGCGACAGGTTGCCGCCGGTCAGAATTCCCTTTGCGCATCCGCCGACCAGCGTCTTTACCGGCATGCCGTAGGGATTTTGCAGCTCGCCGGTTTTTCCGCCGAACAGCGCTTTCTTCAGGCTGCTCATTGTGTAGTCGTCCACGTCTGCGTACAGCTCAGTAGATGGCATGGGGGTGTGGCAGGTGACGAAGCCGCACTGCTGGTTCAGCACGATATGCAGCGCGGTAATATCGCTGTAGCCACAGAAAACCTTGGGCTGTCTGCGAATCATGTTCCAGTCGATCAGGTTCA
This sequence comes from Ruminococcaceae bacterium UBA2656, assembly GCA_002359465.1. Taxonomy (GTDB): domain Bacteria; phylum Bacillota; class Clostridia; order Oscillospirales; family Acutalibacteraceae; genus Caproiciproducens. The sequence continues at coordinate 11,866 of DENA01000006.1, read as the reverse complement.
TCAGGCGCTGCGCGCCGTAGCCGCCGCGGATGCAGAAAATACCGTCGATCGTATTGTCCGAGAACGCCGCGTTGATATCGTCCGCGCGCAATTGGTCGCTTCCGGCAAAATAGCCGTGTGCCCTGCGGCAGCTTTCAAAAATAACGGGTTTCAGGGAAAGCTCCTCCACCGCCCGCACAGCCGGGCCGAAGCGCTCCGGCGGGACCGGGCCGGCCGGGGCGATCAGAGCGACGCGCGCGCCCGGAAACAGTGGCTTTGGCGTAAACATGCTATCCCTCCAATATCTTTCTGTACTCTTGCAGTTCGGGCTCGTTTGCCAGCACAAAATGGCCGGGCTCAATTTCGCACCAAATCGGTTTATTGACCGAATAATCGTGCATTTCGGGGTCGTATACGAGCAGCTGCTTGCTCTTTTCCGCGGCTGGGTCGGGCAGCGGAATCGCCGAGAGAAGCGCGCGGGTGTAAGGGTGCAGCGGATGCGCGAACAGCTGCTCCGTTTCAGCCAGTTCCACCAGCACGCCCTTGCGGATGACCGCGATTCGGTCGGAAATAAAGCGCACGACGGAAAGGTCGTGGGCAATAAACAGATACGTCAGCCCGCGCTTTTTCTGCAGCTCGGAAAGCAGGTTCAGCACCTGCGCGCGGATGGAGACATCCAGCGCGCTGATCGGCTCGTCGGCGATGATGAAATCCGGCTGCATAATCAGCGCCCGCGCAATGCCGATGCGCTGCCTTTGTCCGCCGGAAAATTCGTGCGGAAACCGGCTGGCAAATTCGGGCAGCAGGCCCACGTCGGTCAGCGCGCGGTCGACTTCCTCCCGGCGCTGCGCTTCGGTCTGGCATCTTCTGCAGTTGTAAAGGCCCTCTGAAACAATATAATCCACCTTGGCGCGCTCGTTCAGGCTCGCCATCGGGTCCTGAAAGATCATCTGAATCCGGCGGGTCAGCTCGCGGTCCAGTTCTTTTGAAATAGGCCCGTTTATTTTTTTGCCCTTGTAAAGGATTTCGCCGCCGGAGGTCGGGTTGATGCGGATGATCGAGCGGCCGATGGTCGTTTTCCCGGAACCGGATTCCCCTACAAGGCCGAAGGTCTCGCCTTCGTAAATCGTGAAGCTCACGCCGTTCACGGCGACAAATTTCTGCTTTCTGGTGCCGAAAGCGACTTTCAGGTCTTTTACTTCCAGCAGAGGCTTTTTCTGTTGCGTCTCAGACATTCCCGCTCAAGCCCTGATGCAGCTTCGCAATGATTTCAGGCGGGTCCACCTTCGGGGCGCGGGGGTCCAAAAGCCATGTGCGCGCCTTGTGGGTGGGGCTGATGTCAAAATACGGTGGGCGCTTGACAAAGTCGATTTTCAGTGCGCGCGGGTTGCGCGGCGCAAACGCGTCGCCTTCAATGTGCGTAAACAGGTTCGGCGGGGCTCCCTTGATGGAATACAGGTTTTCCCCCTTGATGCCGAGCTGCGGCAGAGAGGAGAGCAGAGCCCAGGTGTACGGATGGCGGGGATTGTAGAATACCTCGTCGCATTTGCCGATTTCCACAATGTCCCCCGCATACATCACCGCGATGCGGTCCGCCACGTTCGCCACAACGCCGAGGTCATGCGTAATATAAATCGTAGTCAAATCATATTTGGCTTTTAAATCCTTGAGCAGCTTTAAAATCTGCGCCTGAATGGTCACGTCCAGCGCGGTGGTCGGCTCGTCGGCGATCAGCACATCGGGATCGAGCGCCAGCGCCATGGCGATCATCACGCGCTGACGCTGGCCGCCGGAGAGACGGAAAGGATATTGATGCTGGATTTTATCCGGCTCCGGCAGGCCGACCTCCTGCAACAGCGCCAATACCTTTTCACGCCGTGAGCGGGCGTCGCCGATCTTGTGGGCCAGCATCGCTTCGTTGATCTGCTCACCGATGGTCATCAGCGGATTCAGCGCCGAGAGCGGGTCCTGAAAAATAATCGCGAGCGTTTTTCCCTGCAGGCTGCGCAGCTGTTCCGGCGTCTGTTGCAGCAGGTCGGCGCCGCGCAGCCGTATCTCGCCACTGGCAACGCGCAGCGCTTTCGGCAGCAGCCCCATGGCGGCATGGGCGGTCACCGACTTGCCGGAGCCGGATTCGCCGATAATGCAGAGGATTTCGCCGGGCCAGAGATCGAAGCTGAGGTTCTCTACCGCATAGCGCCGGTCCATACCGGCAGGCAGCGCCACGGAAAGCTGACGAACGGAAAAAAGCGGCGCGCGGTTTTCTTCTGGCGTATCCATAACTGTTACTCCATCTGAAAATAGTAAACGGCTCTCTGCTGCGAATATTCTTATAAGGATGACAATGATCGGTCGGAAATAATCATCACCCCAACGGGGCAATTAAATAGGGAAGGTACGTTTGTTGCGTGCTGTAAATAAAAATGACACAGAACGCGGCGGGGAAATAATAGCTTTTACTTATTTTCCCGCCGCGCGGATTAATCAGAAAGAAGAGAAATTCATTTAGCCGCGCGCAGGCCGGGTTTCAGGGGCCGTTTTTCGCCACCATTTTGCGGTAATTATTCAGCCATTTTCCGCTTTTCAGTCGCCACCAGAAACAGGCGCCGCGCACCGCCCAGTCAAAAAACATGCCGAGCCAGACGCCGATAACCCCCATGCCCAGCACGATGCCGAGATAGTAACCGGCGACCACGCGCATCCCCCACATGCTGAACATCGAGACATACATGGTGTAACGGGCGTCACGCGCCCCTTTCAGCCCGGCAGGCAGCACCCATGAGGCGGCCCAGATCGGCATAAAGGCGGCGTTCAGCCAGATCAGATGCTGGGTGACGGCGATGACTTCGGGATCGCGGGTGTAGAAGCGCGCCAGCAGCCCGGAAAACGGCACGGTCAGCAGGGCGAGCGCGCAGAGAAACACCAGCGCCAGCCAGTAGACGTGTTTCACCTGCCGCTCCGCCTGGAACACCTCGTTTTTGCCGAGGCGCTTGCCGGTAATGATGGTCGAGGCGGAACCGAGCGCGTTGCCCGGCAGGTTAATCAGCGAGGCGATGGAGAAGGCGATAAAATTGCCGGCGATTTCGCTGGTGCCCATGCCGGCGACAAACACCTGCGTCAGCAGCTTGCCGCCGTTAAACAGCACCGACTCGATGCTGGCCGGCACGCCGATGCTCAACACCTCCATCAGAATATTGAGGTTCCAGCGGCGAAAATAGCTCGCCAGCGTGATCTTCATCGAGCCGTTAAAGCCGATCATCAGCACATAGATCACACCAATCGCGCCGATATAGCGTGAAATCGTCAGCCCCAGCCCGGCGCCGACGAACCCCAGCCCCTCCCAGGAGAAACAGCCGTAAATCAGCACGCTGCTGATGACGATATTGAGGATGTTCATGCCGCCGTTAATCAGCATCGGCACCTTGGTGTTCCCTGCCCCGCGCAGCGCGCCGCTGCCGATCAGCGCGATGGCCGCTGCCGGATAGCTCCAGGCGGAAATTTGCAGGTAGCTGAGCGCCAGCTCCTTCACCTTCGGCTCCGCGCTGCCGGCGATCAGATCGATAATGATGTGCCCCCAGAACTCGATGGCGATCACCAGCACCAGGGCGAGCACCGTCATCAGGCCGAGCGACTGGCGGGTCGCGGCGCGGGCGCGCTTGCCGTTGCGTTTCGCCAGGCTGAAGGCGACCACCACCGTGGTGCCGAGATCGATGGCGGCGAAAAACGAAATGATCACCATATTGAAACTGTCCGCCAGGCCGACGCCCGCCATCGCCTCCTTGCCCAGCCAGCTCACCAGGAAGGTGCTCAGTACGCCCATCAACAGCACGCAGGTGTTTTCAATCAGGATAGGGATCGCCAGCGGCGTAATCTCACGCCAGAAAAGGGTGCGATAAGCGCGACGTTTCGGATACCACGCCGTGCGTTTAATCGCTCGCATCACTGCTACGCCAGGATTTTGCAAGTGGATACCAAATCAGAAGAAATTGGACAGGAGATCTAATGATGATAGGGGGCCAGAAATTATGCAAAGTCTTTACGGCCCCGATTTAATCATTATTACAAACTTTTTACCCCGCTGGCGGCAGCCTGTGCTGCGGCGCCCAGATAGGCGCGGCGAACCTCTTCATTATCCAGCAGTTCCCTGCCGCTGCCGCTTAGGCGGATCTCGCCGTTGACCATTACATAGCCGCGATCGGCCAGCCTGAGCGCGTGGCGCGCATTCTGCTCCACCAGGAACAGCGTCATTCCCTGCTGCGTCAGCTCGCGCAGAATGGTGAAGATCTGCTTCACGACGATCGGCGCCAGCCCGAGGCTCGGCTCATCCAGCAGCAGCAGTTTCGGTCGGCTCATCAGGGCGCGCGCGATCGCCAGCATCTGCTGCTCGCCGCCGGAGAGCGTCATGGCGCGCTGCTTGCGCCGCTCCAGCAGGCGCGGAAAAAGCTGATAGAGCCGATCTTTGTCCTCCTTCACAAAGCGGTTGCCGACGGCGATGGTGCCCATCAGCAGATTCTCCTCCACCGTCATATCCGGGAAGATGCGCCGCCCCTCCGGCGCCTGGGCGATACCGTTGCTGGCGATAAAATGGGTCGATTTACGGCTGATGGCGACGCCGCGATAAAAAATCTCGCCGGCGGCGATGCGCGGCTGGCCGAAGATCGACATCAGCAGCGTCGATTTTCCCGCGCCGTTGGCGCCGATCAGCGCCACCGTCTCCCCTTCGTCAACCCACAGCGAGACCTTTTTCAGCGCCTGCACCGGACCGTAAAAGAGATCGACCTCCTCGAAAGCGAGCATAGCTTCAGCCATGGGCAATCTCCTCTTCATCGACGCCGAGATAAGCGGCGATAACCCGCTCGTCGTGCTGGATCTGCTGCGGCGTGCCGCGCGCGATCACGTCGCCATGGTCCAGCACCATAATCTGATCGGAGATGCTCATCACCATCCCCATATCATGTTCGATCAGCAGCACGGTTATGCGGTGATCGGCGCGCAGCCGGTGCAGAATATGGCTCAGCGCTTCGGTCTCCACCGGGTTCAGCCCCGCCGCCGGCTCATCCAGGCAGATCAGCTCCGGCTGGGTGCACATGGCGCGGGCGATCTCCAGCCGACGCTGTTGACCATAGGAGAGCGTGCCCGCCAGCCGGTTAGCGCTCTCCACCAGATCCACCACCTCCAGCCAGTAAAAGGCGCGATCCAGCGCGCGGCTCTCCGCCTCGCGCCAGGCGCGGGTGTTGAACACCCCCGCCAGCAGATTGCGGTTGACCTGCATATGCTGCGCCACCAGCAGGTTCTCCACCACCGACATCTCGCGAAACAGGCGGATATTCTGGAAGGTACGCGCCAGCCCGGCCCGGTTCACCAGGTGCGCGCCGCCGAACATTTTGTACCAGATGCGCGATCCGAGCCGGGCCGGATTCATCAGGTCGGCGGCATGGATTTTCTGGCCGAGGATCTGGATCACATCAGTGGTTCGCTGGTTGGCGTTCAGCATGATGCGTCCGCCGCTGGCGCGGTAAAAACCGGTCAGGCAGTTAAATACCGTGGTTTTTCCCGCACCGTTCGGACCGATCAGCGCCATCACCGAGCCGCGCCCCACCTCCAGGCTGACGTCGTTCAGCGCCCGGATGCCGCCGAAGTGCATCATCAGGTTTTCCACCTGCAAAATGGCGTCACTCATGGCGAACTCCTAAACGCTGCGGCACGCCGACGCGGCTGGTGCGCACCAGCCCGCGCGGACGCCAGATCATCATCAGCACCATCAGCATGCCGAACAGCAACACCCGATATTCGGCGAAGCTGCGCAGCAGCTCCGGCGCCACGGTGAGCACAAAGGCGGCCAGCACCACCCCCAGCGTCGACCCCATGCCGCCCAGCACCACGATGGCGAGGATCAGCGCCGACTCGAAAAAGGTAAAGGAGGTGGGATTGACGAAGCCCTGATAGCTGGCGAAAAACACTCCGGCGATCCCGGCGGTGGAGGCGCCGAGCATAAAGGCGGAGAGCTTGACCAGCACATGGTTCAGCCCCATCGCGCGGCAGGCGATCTCATCCTCGCGCAGCGCTTCCCAGGCGCGTCCCACCGGCATCCGCGTCAGCCGGTGTTTCACCAGCAGCACCAGCGTCACCACGATCAGCAGCACCAGATAAATAAAGATGAACTTCATGTTCGGGTTGTAGCTGAGGTGAAAAAACTCATGGAACGGCGTGCCGCCTTCGCGCGCGCGGCGGCCAAACTCCAGCCCGAGAAAGGTCGGCGACGGCACCGATACCCCGTTCGGCCCGCCGGTAAAATCGAGCCAGTTGGTCAACACCAGGCGGATAATCTCGCCGAAGCCGAGGGTGACGATCGCCAGATAGTCGCCATGCATGCGCAGCACCGGAAAGCCGAGCAGCGCCCCGGCGAAGGCGGCCAGCAGCGCCGCCAGCGGCAACATGCTCCAGAATCCCAGCCCGAGGTATTGATAGCCGAGCGCCAGTCCGTAGGCGCCGATCGCGTAAAAGGCCACGTAGCCGAGGTCGAGCAGCCCCGCCAGCCCGACCACGATATTCAGTCCCAGCCCGAGCAGCACGTAAATCAGTCCGAGGATCGCCACCGTCAGCAGATATTTACTGGAAAACAACGGGAAAATCATCGCCGCCAGCAGCAGCAGCGGAACCACCCAGCGCAGCGGCGAGCGGTAATCCGGCCTGCGCACGTAAACGCCCTGATCCGCGCCGTCGAACTGGCGGGCGAAACGCGCCCCGGCCGGGCTTTGCAAAAACAGGCTCAGCAGCAGCCTGCCCGCCATCACGATGGCGACCAGCAGGCCCACGCGCGCCGCCGAGAGCTGAAAGCTGTAGCCTTCCAGCACCACGCCGACGATCGGTCCAAACACCACCAGCGCCACCAGCCCGGCCAGCAGGGTATCCAGCAGGCTCTGACGCACATCGATAGCCGATATCCTCTCTGTCATCGTCGCTTCCTTATACTTTCGCCACCAGCGGACGCCCCAGCAGACCCTGCGGACGGAAAATCAGGATCACCACCAGCAGGGCGAATGAGAAGACATCCTTGTAGTCGGAGTTCACCATCCCGGCGAACTGCGCCTCCGCCACGCCGAGCAGTAACCCGCCCAGCATCGCGCCCGGCAGCGAGCCGATGCCGCCCAGCACCGCGGCGGTAAAGGCTTTGATGCCGATAATAAATCCGGCGTAGAAATCGAAGGTGCCGTAGTTCATGGTGACCAGCACGCCCGCCAGACCGGCCATCGCCGCGCCGATCACAAACACCAGCGAAATGACCCGGTCAGTATTGATGCCGAGAATCGAGGCCATGCGCCGATCCTGCTGCACCGCGCGGCAGATGCGCCCGAGGCGGGTGTACTGGATAATCCAGGTGAGCAGCGCCATGCCGCAGAAAGCCGCCATCAGGATAAAGATTTTGGTCCAGGTGATCTGCACTACGCCGCCGTCGATCTCCATGCGCAGCACGCCGGTCAGCAGCGTGGGAATGCCCTGCTGATTCGGTCCCTGGCTGAGCTGCACATAGTTTTGCAGGATCAGCGACATGCCGATGGCGGAGATCAGCGGCGCCAGGCGCGTCGAATTACGCAGCGGACGGTAGGCGATGCGCTCGATCGCCCAGCCGTAAACGGCGGTCACCACGATGGTGAACAGCAGCGTGCCGAAAATCAGTAGCGGAAACGACTGCACGCCGAAGAAGGCGAGCAGCGCCAGCGCGATGGCACAGAGATAGGCGGAGATCATATAGACCTCGCCGTGCGCGAAATTGATCATGCCGATAATGCCGTACGCCATGGTATAGCCGATGGCGATCAGGCCGTAGACGGCGCCCAGCGTCAGGCCGTTGACCAGCTGCTGCAAAAAAAACGCATCCATAAAAGGCTCTCATCGAAGAGGGGCCCGCAGAGACGCCTGGCCCGACGTGAAGATCTCCCCTCCGTGCGGAGAAGACCGGCAGACTGACCGCTTACAGCTGGTGGTATTTGCCCTTATCGTCCCACTGGTAGACCACATAGTCGGAGACTTTCAGGTCGCCTTTGCTGTCCCAGGCTTTTTTGCCCATCACGGTATCGACGCTGTTGGCCTTCAGCCAGGCGCCGGCCTTCTCGTTATCTTTGCCCGCCGCCTTATAGGCCGCCGCCAGCGTCTGCACCGAGGCGTAGGCGTAGAGGGTGTAGCCTTCCGGCTCGAAGCCGCCGGCGCGGAACTTCTCGATCACGGTTTTGCCTGCGGCGATCTGGCGCGGATCGTTGCCGAAGGTCATATAGACGCCGTTGGTATACTGCGGGCCGCCTGCGGCGGTCACCATCTCTTCAGTGACGATGCAGTCGCCGGAGAAAAATTTCGCCTTCATGCCCTGCTCGCGCATCTGGCGCACCAGCGGCCCGGCTTCGGGATGACAGCCGCCGAAGTAGACCACGTCCGGGTTGAGCGAAGACATTTTGGTCACCAGCGCGTTGAAATCTTTCTCGCCGCGCGAAAGCCCTTCATATATCACCTCTTTCACGCCGCGTTTCGCCAGCGCCGCCCGGGTGGCGTCCGCCAGCCCCTGGCCGTAGGTATCCTTATCGTGAATGATCGCGACCTTCTTCGCCTTCAGGGTATTCAGAATGTAATTCGCGGCGATGCCGCCCTGCTGATCGTCGCGGCCGCACATGCGGAACATGCCGCTCATGCCGCGTTCGGTAATTTGCGGGTTAGTGGAGCCGGGCGTGATGGTAAGAATGCCGGCTTCGTCATAGACCTCGGAGGCGGGCATGGTCGAGGAGGAGCAGAAATGGCCGACCACCGCCATCACCTTGTCCTGGTCCGCCAGCCGGTTCGCCACCGCCACCGCCTGTTTGGGTTCGCAGGCGTCGTCGCCCTGCACCAGCACGATCTTTTCGCCGTTGATGCCGCCTGCGGCGTTGATATCCTCCGCCGCCTGGGTCGCGCCTTTCCAGTACTGCGCGCCGTAGGTGGCGTTTGGCCCGGAGAAAGGTCCGGCCACGCCGATTTTGATATCTGCCTGCGCGCAAAAAGCGGCACTCAAGCACCCCGCCACCACGACTTTCATAGATAACTTGATTAATTTCAGAAACATTGTGTCAATCCTCAACTGGGTTAGGAGCAAATGCCAGACCACGGCTTGGGAGAAATCAATTTTTCGTCAACGAATCGGAGAGTACAGTGCGACCAGCAGAGTCACGGTTGATCTGCAAGCAAAAAGCTCGCCAGAGGTAGCGACGGGCGGCAAATTTCGCCGGACGGCGCGGCCATTTCCGCGCGCCGCAGGCGATGCGGCAGCCCTGGCCAGTGTTGTCGGCAACGGCACCTGGGGCGGAACTTTGCCGGTTTGCTCACTCACAATACCCGTTGTCGCTGCGCGCACCAGCACCGCGTTGGTGCAAAATGCGGTGGATCACAGATTCTTTACCAAAACGGCTAATAAGCTTAACCTCTAAAACTTACCCTCTGAAAACAGAGAGAAGAGCCAGGAGAGTTTGTTTATGGAAACGCAACGGAAAGGCCTGACCAGCCAGCAGGCGCTGGATAAGCTTGAGTATCTTTACGACAACGCCGTCGCCGCGCTGCGCGGGGCGATCAAGGCCTTTACGGAACGGGGCAGCCTGCCGGACGCCGACGCGCGCGCGCAGGGGCTGTTCGCCTATCCCGAACTGCGCATCAACTGGCTGGGCGACGGCCCGCAGCAAAACCGCACCCGCGCCTGGGGCCGCTTTACCCATACCGGTAGCTACAGCACTACCATCGCGCGCCCGGCGCTGCTGCGCCACTATCTGAGCGAACAGCTCGCGATGATTGAGAAAGAGTATGAAGTGGTGATTGAGGTGGGGCCCTCGAAGCAGGAGATCCCCTATCCTTATGTCATCGACGGCTCCGACCTGTCGCTGGACCGCTCGATGACCGCCGGGCTGGCCCGCTATTTTCCCACCACGGAACTGTCGCAAATCGGCGATGAGACCGCCGACGGCCTGTTCAATCCCAGCGCTTACTACCCGCTCTCCCACTTCGACGCGCTGCGCAGCGATTTTTCGTTCGCCCGTCTGCGTCACTACACCGGCACGGCGGTGGAGCATTTTCAGCCCTTTGTGCTGTTTACCAACTACACGCGCTACGTGGATGAGTTTGTGCGCTGGGCGATCGAGCAGGTGCGCGATGCGAACACCTCCTACGACAGCCTGGTCTGCGCAGGGGATGTGGTGATCACCGCCGCAACCCAGGATGCCGAGGCGGAGGCGATGATCTCCGATCTCGCCTGGAAGAAGCACCAGATGCCCGCCTGGCACCTGACCTCGCCTAAGCGGCGCGGCATTACGCTGGTGAATATCGGCGTCGGCCCGTCAAACGCGAAAACCATCTGCGACCATCTGGCGGTGCTTCGCCCGCACGCCTGGCTGATGATCGGCCACTGCGGCGGACTGCGCGAAAGCCAGACCATCGGCGATTACGTGCTGGCGCACGCCTATCTGCGCGACGATCATGTGCTCGACAGCGTGCTGCCGCCCGATATTCCGATTCCCAGCATCGCCGAGGTGCAGCGCGCGCTCTATGACGCTACCAAAGCGGTGAGTGGTATGGACAGCGAGGCGGTCAAGCAGCGTCTGCGCACCGGCACGGTGGTGACCACCGACGATCGCAACTGGGAGCTGCGCTACTCCGCCTCCGCCCTGCGCTTTAACCTCAGCCGCGCGGTGGCGGTGGATATGGAGAGCGCCACTATCGCCGCGCAGGGCTACCGCTTCCGCGTGCCCTACGGCACCCTGCTCTGCGTATCCGATAAGCCGCTGCATGGCGAAATCAAGCTGCCCGGCCAGGCGAACCGCTTCTACGAAGGGGCGATCTCCGAGCATTTGCAGATCGGCATCTGCGCGGTAGAGCTGCTGCGCGCCGAAGGCGACAAGCTGCACTCCCGCAAGCTGCGCACCTTCAACGAGCCGCCTTTCAGATAAAAAAAGGCCAGCCCGGAAGTGAACCGGGCTGGCCTGTTGGGTTTATTGCGGGGAAACTGGACGCGTTTACGGTGGTCCGTAAAGTCAAAAATTAATCAGATAGGATAAATACGGCCCGTTCCGGTTGGCATCTCAACGCTCAGACTCAGCTTACCGCCCAATGCCTCGACATATTTTTTGAGACTCGCCAGTTTAATCTCATCGCCCCGGGCCTCAATAGCCGCGATCGCGGGCTGGCTGACACCCATTTTTTTCGCCAGTTCAGTCTGAGACATTTCCAGCTCTTCCCGTAACTGCCGCAGCCGAATTTCAAGGATTTTCACTTCGGCTTTTTGCTTAACGCGTTCCTGTAATTCAGGAGAAAGCTCAGCAATTAACTGATTGACATCACTCATTTTTTAACCTCTCCAGATGATTCCTGTACTCTTCATCCGCCGTTTTGATCATATCCTTATAAAAGCGTTGCTCTTTTGCGCCGCTTTTATCGCCTGCACATAACAGAATCGCTTTCCTTACCGGGTCGAAGGCAAAAAAAGCTCTGACAGCTCTTCCGTTACTTTGCACTCTTAGCTCTTTCATATTAGGAAACGCAGAGCTTTTGATATGATCCACATCCGGCCTGCCAAGCATTGGGCCGAATCGTTCCAGAACTTTCATGCTTGCCAGAACATCGACTATCATGTGGCTATCCTGTTCCTTTAGCCATGCTTCAAACGCGCTGTCGTTTCAACAATCCAGGTATCCCTACGCCATTATCTTTATAAACTACAGTTTATAATACAGGTGCCGCAGCCTATAAATCAAACAGCTTTCACGCTTCGCCATGACGTTATTTTTGAGAATATCCGTCCCTCAGCCCGCGCAGTTTTAAAGAAAAACAGACCAACCTACAGGCGGGGGTGTTGGGGCGACCTCTTCATCGCTGAGCGGAT
>DENA01000007.1:143169-170736 GCA_002359465.1 Ruminococcaceae bacterium UBA2656 | reverse complement strand
TTCGGCGCTAAAGGAACTTTTCCGCTGAACATCAAATCTGTTCATATAAGAGGACTTAACATATGGCTGAAAGTGAAAAAAGAGACTATTACGAAGTGCTGGGTGTCCAGAAGGACGCGTCCGACGCCGACATAAAAAAAGCGTACCGCCAGCTCGCAAAGCAATATCACCCCGATTTGCACCCCGGCGACACGGACTGCGAGGCGCATTTTAAAGAGGTCGGCGAGGCATACGCCGTTTTGTCCGACCCCGACAAGCGCTCAAAGTACGACCAGTTCGGCCACGCGGCGTTTGATCCCGCGATGGGCGGCACCGGCTTTGATTTTGGCGACATCTTTGGCGATCTCGGCGACATCTTCGGCGGCATGTTTGGCGGCGGCGCGCGCCAGCAGCGTCCGAACGGCCCGCAGCGCGGCGAAAATATCCGCACCGGCATCACAATTTCCTTTGAGGAGGCCGCTTTCGGTTGTGAAAAGGAGCTTTCCGTTACGCGCATCGAGGAGTGCCCGGACTGCAAGGGCAGCGGCTGTGCCAAAGGCACGACCGCCGAGGTCTGTCCGGACTGCAAGGGCAGCGGCGTCGTCCGCATGCAGCAGCGCAGTCCCTTCGGCATCGTCCAGACGACCGGCTCCTGTCCGAAGTGCCACGGTTCCGGAAAAATCATCCACCAGCCCTGCGATACCTGCCGGGGCACAGGCTCCATTCGCAAGCAGCGCAAGGTTTCCGCAAATATTCCCGCCGGCATCGACGACGGACAGTCAATCGTCCTGCGCGGGCTTGGCAGCGCGGGCCGGAACGGCGGTCCGCAGGGCGACCTTTTGGTCACCGTCGGCGTTCGTCCGCACCAGTTTTTCAAGCGCGAAGGCTCGTCTGTGCTCTATGAAGCGCCCATTTCGTTTGCGCAGGCGGCGCTCGGTGCGGAAATCGTCGTGCCGACTATTGACGGCGACGTCAAGTACACGGTTCCCGAGGGCACACAGACGGGCACCGTTTTCCGCCTCAAGGAAAAGGGCATCCCCTACATCCGCGGCAAGGGCCGCGGCGACGAATTTGTAACGGCGAAGGTCGTGACCCCCGAGCATCTTACGGAGGCGCAGAAGGACATACTCCGCGAATTTGCCCGCGCCACCGGGACCGATGTCCCCGCCGCCCAGAACGCGGAGACCGCGGCGCCGAAGAAAAAGCGCAAAGGAAAACTATAAAGAAATCCCGCTCCGAACCATTCCGGTCGGAGCGGGATTTTTTATTCTTCTTTTTTGTCCTTTGTCCTGTCCTTGCCGGCGTTCCGGTCGATGCTGACGAGAACCTTTTCTACCCTTTGACCGATGACCTCCAAAACCGTAACGGTGAGGGTTTCAAACTTGAAACTGTCCCAGCAACGGGGGAAACGGCCAAATTTTTCAATGGTCCAGCCGCCGACCGTGGCGCTGTCTGTTTCAAAGCTGTCCTCGTTGCGGTCAATAAGCTCCAAAAAGTCGCCAATGGACATGTCGCCGTCCAGCTCGTAGAGGTTGTCGCCGTGCTCGATCATTTCAGGCTCGACGTCGTCCGTCTCGTCCCAGATGTCGCCGACGAGCTCCTCTAAAACGTCCTCCATTGTGACAATGCCCATGGAGCCGCCGTATTCGTCGGTGACGATGGCTAGATGGGTCCGGCTGCGGCGCATCTCTGCCATGACGGCGGGGAGCTTCACGGTTTTGTAGACGTAGCAGGGCGTTATAAGAAGCGGGCGGATGTCGATCGGCTCGCGGTTCTTGATGGCCTTGAAGAAATGGTTGAGGTAAAGAACTCCGATGATATTGTCCACGCTGTCCTCATAGACCGGCAAACGGGAGTAGGGCGAGGAGTCGATAGTCTTGAAAATTTCGTCCCAGTCGTCGTCAATGTCGATGGAGAGCATATCGACGCGGCTCGTCATGACCTCGCTCACCGAAACGTCGTAAAAGTCGAGCGCCGCGTGCAGAAGCTCGCTTCTGTCCTCATCGATGACGCCCTCGTCCTCGACCGTGTCGATAATGGAGCCAAGCTCCTCGACAGCGTCCTCCTCGCCGCTTTCCTCCCCGCTCTTGAAGGGTTTCATGAGCAGATGGATCAGCGTTACGACGAGCCAGACGATCGGAGAAAGAATGAACATGAACGCCCGCACGACGTAGGCGTAGCGGATGGCGGTGGCGTTTGCGTTTTTCTTTGCGGAAATTTTCGGGATGGTTTCGCCGAAGACGATGATGAGGATTGTGATGGTTATGGTGCCGATCGTCGTTGCAAGCGCGGCGTGTTCGTCCCCCGCGATGAGCAGGGCCATGACGGAGACAATGGAGGATGCCGCGGTGTTGACGAGGTCGTCGATAATCAAAATGGTGGACAGCATTTTTTCATAGCTGTCGTAGATGAAGCAGGCGACGCGCGCCGCGGCGCTGCCGCTTTCGGCGGCGGACTCGAGCCGCATACGGTTGGCGGAGGAATAGGCCATCTCCGCGCCGGATGCGAAGTTCGCGAGCAGAATGAGTCCGAGGACCGCTAAATAATAGTACGGAGAGATCATTTCTTACGCCCCCCTTCCTCAGCGGCGGGCGCGGGCAAAATGCGCGCGGTGAGCTTTACAATACGGTTTTGCTTCATTTCGGAAACGGTGACGAGAAGGCCGTTGTACTCGAAATGATCTCCAATAGTGGGGATACGCTCGAAGTGCTCATAGATCCACTCGCCCAAAAGCTTATGTTCAAAGTCGAAGTCGTCCGGATCCTCAAAACCGACAAGCTCGAAGGCCTCCTCAATGGAAAGCTCCGGGTCAAGCGAATAGCTGCCGTCGTCGAGCAATGTGCAGGATTCTTCAACATCGTCGTCCTCGTCCCAGATGTCGCCGACAAGTTCCTCGAGAATGTCCTCGACTGTGACGATGCCAAGCGTGCCGCCGTAGTTGTCCGTGATGACGGCCATGTTGACGCGCTTGCGGCTCATTTCCCGTAAAAGCTCGTCGATCTTTGTGGACTGATGGGCAAAATGCACCTCGTCCAAAACAGAGCGGACGTTGAGACTGTCGCCGAGCTTAATGTAGTTTTTAATGAATTTGCGAATTTGCAGAACGCCGACGATGTTATCGATGCTGCCCTCATAGACTGGAAAGCGGCTGTGCTTCGCCGTGCGCATCGTTTCGACAATCGTTTCGACCGGCGTGTCGACATTGATGCTCAGAAGGTCCACGCGCGGCGTGACAATACTCTCAACGGTTACGTCCGCAAAGGCGAGCGCCGAATGGACAAGCTCGCCGCGCTCGGCGTCTATGTCGCCCCCGTCCTTCATGTTGTCAATGATGTCGTAAAGCTCATCCTCTGTTACGGTGACCTCGGGGTCGCCCTTTGTGCGGCGGGCGACAAAGGTGCTGATTTTCGTGAGCACATGAGCCGCCGGGGTGAAGACCGTCATAAAAAAGCACAGGGACGGTGCGAGGTTCAACGCGTATTTGCACCCGAAGCGCTTGCCGATGCTTTTTGGCAGCATTTCACCGAGGAAAAAGAGAACGAACGCCGTAATAACGGTCGATATCGTAACGGCGCCGAGACCCCATGTGCGGGTCACAAGAACCGTCACAAGCGCTGCGATGACGATCTGCACGATGTTCGTGCCGATCAGAATCGTTGTGATCGCTTTGTCAAAATTGTCAAGAATATAGAGCGCCTTTTTTGCGCGCCGGTCGCCGCGGTCAAGCTCCGACTTGAGCCGGATGCGGCTGACGGACGAAAACGACGCCTCTGCCGCCGCAAAATAGCACGCGAGCAAAAGCAAAAGAGCGATGATAAACCATGACAACCAACTGCCATCATCCATTGCGGATAATCACTTCCTTGAAAAATTGGATATTACTCCTAGCAAAGCGACCGGGGCTGCTGGTTCAAATTCAGTCATGCGAACTAGTCGTCCGCCGCCAAACTAAGAGAAATCAATTTATTCTAACATTCTTATCCATGCAAGTCAATGAACACTTGCCCCCGCTTAAGCGGAAAAAAGCCGAAAAAAGCCCGTTTTCCGGCGAAAAATCAATGCGGCTCCTTCGCCGCAACTCCCACGCGCCCGCCCGTGGCGGCAAAGCAAAACCTTATGGATTCATTTCTTGGAGGTGGAAGACTGCATCAACAGAGTTACTTCGCCTTTCTCACTGAGCCAAAGCTTTGCGGTGCCCTACAAAGAGAGGACGTTTTCTAACAAGCCGCTTTCATTGAACCGGGTTTTGTGGTATGCTTTTATGCATATGAAAGCTACGGGAAAGGAAGCGCCTTTTATGCTCAGACTCATCCTCGGCCCCGCCGGAAGCGGAAAAACCTCCTTCGCCATGGGCGAGATAGCCGCGCGCGCTCGGAGGGGCGAGGGCGGCATCGTCATGGTTGTGCCGGAGCAATACAGCTTCGAGGCCGAGCGCGAGCTTGTGCGCATGGGCGGAAACGGCGCAGCGCTGCACGCGGAGGTACTGAGTTTTTCGCGCTTCGCCACCCGCGTGGCGCAGGAAAGAGGCACCGGGGGGCGTATTGCGGTGGATGGTGGGGGGCGGCTTTTATGTATGTCGCTCGCTTTAGAGCAGGCCGGGGGGCAGCTTGAGGTCTATGGCGCGGCGCGGTACAAAGCGGAGCTTCTTTCAAGCCTTCTCACGGCGGTCACGGAGCTGAAAATGGCAAATGTCAGCGCCGACGCGCTCGAAAAGGCGGCGGAGGAGGCGGAGCCGGGGCTTTCGGCGAAGCTGCGCGACCTTTCCATTTGTTTAGAAGCCTACGACGCGGTGCTCGCGCAGGGAAAGGCCGACCCTTCGGACAGGCTTTTGCATCTGGCGGAGACGCTTGGAGAAAGCTCCGTCGGGCGGGGCGGCTTCTATTTCGACGGCTTCACGGACTTTACCGGGGCCGAGACCGCCGTTATAAAAGCACTTTTGGAGCGGGGTGCGGACGTGACCGTCTGCCTCACCTGCGACGGACTTTTCAGCGAAAAGGAACACTTCGCAACAGCCCGCGCGGCGGCATTGCAGCTCAAGCGCATTGCGGAGGAGGCCGGGCAGACGGTTGAGGCCGTAACACGCGACCAGCAGCCGAAAAAGGCTCGAGCGCTCGCTTTTTACGACGCGCACCTTTTCGGCTGGACGGACGAGACGATGGATGCGGAAAACGCCGTCCGGGTGTTTCGCTGCGAAAGCCTGCGGGCCGAGTGCGAGCTGGCCGCTTCCGAATGTGTGCGCTTTGCCAGAGAAACGGGTTGCCGCTGGCGGGAGCTGGCGGTCGCAGCGCGCGGCTTTGGCGATTACGCGGCCCCGCTTTCGGAGGCATTCCGGCTCTACGGCGTGCCGCTTTTTACGGCGAAGCGGGGCAGCATTCTTCAAAAGCCGCTGCCCGCGCTTATCGACGCCGCGTTTGAGATTTTGGAGACGGACTGGGACGCAGATGCGGTGCTTGCCTATCTCAAGACCGGACTGACCGGCTTCACGCTTTCGGAGCGGGACGCGCTCGAAGGCTACGTTGTGCGCTGGAATGTGCGCGGCAGGGCCATGTGGGCGCGCGAAACGCCGTGGCTTCAGCACCCGGATGGCTTCGGAAAGACGGAAACGGAGGCATCGCAAAAAAAGCTCGACCGCATGAACGCGCTGCGCCGGAGACTGGCACAGCCGCTTTTGCGCTTGTCTAAAAACGGGAGAAAGGCCGAAACGGCGGCGGAGCAGGCAAAGGCGCTGTCCGATTTTCTGCTCGAAATCAATCTGCCCGAAACGCTCGCGAAAAAGGCGGCGGGGCTGGAAAAAACGGGCCGTGGCGAGCTTGCCGCCGAGTATGCGCAGCTTTGGGACATCGTTATAAAATCTATCGAGCAGACGGCTGCGCTTTTGGGCGACACAGCGATGGAGCAAAGCCGCTTTGCAAAGCTGTTTTTGCGGACGCTTTCGCAGTACGACGTTTCAGCGATCCCGGTGTCGCTGGACAGCGTTTCGGCGGGCGACATGGACCGTATGCGGCGGCGGCACATCAAACATCTCATCGTCCTCGGCGCGTCGGATGACCGTGTGCCGCGGGTGACGGAACCGGGCGGCGTTTTTTCTGCCGACGAGCGGGACGCGCTCATGGGGCTGCATATTCCCATCGGCGGCGGCACGGACGGGCTTGACCGCGAGTTCGGCACCATCTACAACTGCCTGACGCTCCCGGCAGATACGCTCACCTTTTCCTACGCCGCGCTCGACGGAAACGGGGCGAAGACCNNTCCAGAGGAAAGCTTTGATCCGGCTTTTGCGCGGCTCGAAGCGGAGGCCCCAGCATTTCTCTTGGCGGCTGGTGCGGACAACGGCGGGGCGGCAACGGCGGCAAGGGCCTGTTTCAGCGAAGAAAAAATACGCCAAAAGGAGCTTTCCGAGCTGCGTAAAACGGCGGCGGCAGGGCGCGGAAGCCTCTCGCCCATTACGGTTACGGCGCTCTATGGGCAAACGCCGCGTCTTTCCCCCTCGCGGACGGACGCTTTTGAGGCCTGCCGCTTTTTCTACTTTCTGCGCTACGGCCTGCGGCTGAATGAAAAGGAGCAGGTCGGTTTTGAAGCGCCGGAATACGGCAGCTTTGTCCACTATGTGCTGCAAAACACGGTGTCGGAAGTCAAAAACGGCTCCGGCTTCGCTTCGGCAGACGAAAAGCTCGTGGACTGGCTTGTAAATCAGTATACGGACCTTTATATAAAGCAGCAGCTCCACGGCTTTGCGGACAAATCGCCGCGCTTTCGCTACCTGTTCGACCGCCTGCGCGGCCCGGTGCGGAACGTGACGCTCGACACAGTGAAGGAGCTTTCGCTTTCAAAATTTTCGCCGCTCGACTTTGAGCTTTCGTTCATGTCAAAGGGCGAGCTGCCGCCTGTGCAGATCGAAAACGGCCCTGTGATCGACGGCATCGCCGACCGGGTGGACGGCTGGGAGCAGAACGGGCAGCTTTTTTTGCGCGTCATCGACTACAAGACCGGAAAAAAGGCGTTTTCGTACACGGATGTGCAAAACGGCATGGGGATGCAGATGCTCCTTTATCTTTTCGCACTCGAAAGCGAGGGGCAGNNGGTTTTATATGTGCCCGCGCGCGATGCCGTCTTTTCGGCTCCGGGCAGGCTCACGGATGAGGAGCTTGCGAAGAAAAAGGCGAAAACCTTGCAGCGGAGCGGCCTTATTTTAAACGACGCGGACGTCATCGGCGCGATGGAGGACGCGGAAAAGCCGCAGTATATTCCCGTGAGCTTCCACAGGGACGGGAGCATGAACGAGGAAAGCCTTGCGACGCCGGAGCAGTTCCAGAAGCTGCGCGGGCACGTCGAGAGCTGCCTGCGGGCGCTCGACAAAGACATGCGCGGCGGGAGCATCGACGCCGTACCTTATTATAAGAGCGAGCAGGAAAACGCCTGCCTCTGGTGCCCGTACAAGGCTGTGTGCCGCTTCGACGAGGCGCGGGATCGCTATCGCTATCTTGCAAAGNNCCTGCGTTCTGGAACGGATTGGAGGACAGAGACGATGGCTAAATTTGAGCTGACGGCGGAGCAGAAGGCCGCCGTAACGGCATGCGGCTCGTCCGTCCTCGTTTCAGCGGCGGCGGGTAGCGGCAAAACGCGCGTTTTGACCGAAAGGCTCGCGGGCTATGTCACAGGCGCGGGCGAGCCGCACGATGTGAGCGAATTTCTCGTCATCACCTACACGCGCGCGGCGGCGGCGGAGCTGCGAGGGCGTATCCTTGCGGAGCTGCAGACCCGCGCGGCGCTGGAGCCGGAAAATAAGAGGCTGCGCCGTCAAACCACCCTGTGCTGCCGCGCGCCCATCGGTACCATCCACAGCTTTTGCACCTCCGCTCTGCGCGAATTCGGGCATGAAATCGGCCTGACGCCGGATTTTCGCGTCGCGGACGAGGACAAGTGCACCGAGCTGCGCGAAAAGGCGCTCGAAAAGACGTTTGAAGCGGCCTATGAGCGCATCGAAACGGACAAGGCGTTTGCGTCGCTCGTTGACAGCGTTGGTGCGGGCAGGGACGACCGGCGGCTCGCGGAGGCTGTTTTGGACCTGCACGCAAAGCTGCAAAGCCACCCCTATCCCGCAAAGTGGGCGGAGGAGACAAAGCGAAGCCTTGAAGTTGCCGGCGTTTCGGACGTGGGGGACACGCCTTGGGGCAGGNNGGGCAGGAGCGCTTTGACGGCGTTTGGCGCGCGCTTTCATCGGATAACGACATGGCGGTGGCCTATGGGGACAGCGTCGAGGAGACGCTTTTGGCTATGCGCGATTTTCTGCGTGCGGCAAACGGCGGCTGGGACGCGGCGTTTGCGGTTTTGCCCATTCCGTTTTCACGTCTCAAGCCCCTCAAGGGGCACGACGAGGAAAAGGAGGTATTCAAGGCAGAGCGCGACGCCTGCAAAAAAGCGATGCTCGGTGTTAACGCCGTTTTCGACGAGCCGTCCGATGCGCTTTTGGCGGAGCTTTCCGAGACAGCGCCCGCGATGGGCGCTCTCATGGACCTTGCGCTCGCGTTTGACGAAGCCTATGCGCGTGAAAAGTCGCGGCTGAATTTGCTGGACTTTTCGGACCTTGAGCACCGCGCGGTCGCGCTTTTATGGGATGAAAAGGCGGACGCGCCGACCGAAACGGCGAAAACCCTTTCGCGGCGCTATACGGAGATCATGGTCGATGAGTATCAGGACGTGAGCGCCGTACAGGAGCTTATCTTCCGCGCTGTGTCGCGGGACGAAAAAAATATTTTCATGGTGGGCGACGTGAAGCAGTCCATCTACCGCTTCCGGCTCGCGGACCCCTCGATTTTCCTTGGAAAATACAATACTTATAAACTCGCGGACGAGGCAGGCGGGGATGAGCCGCGCAAAATACCGTTACAGCGCAACTTCCGTTCGGACGGGATCATTCTGGATGCCTGCAACCATGTTTTCAAAAATACAATGTCCGAAAAGCTCGGCGATGTGCGCTACGATGGGGACGCCGTGCTCGTTGCGCCCGAAGAAGCGCCGCGGCGGGGCGAAGCCGTGCTCACGGTGCTCGGCGTTTCGGACGACGGCGGCATAGAACGCACAGACAAAACTTTTGCAGAGGCAAGGACGGTTGCAAGCCGCATCCGCAAGCTTGTTGAGGACGGCAAAACCATTTTGGATGGCGGCGTCGAGCGCCCCCTGCGCTGGGGCGACTTTGCGATACTCATGCGTTCGCCCGGTACGGCGGGGCCTGCTTTCCGGTGTGCGCTTTCAGAGGCAGGCATTCCCGTGCTCACCGAACAGGGCGGCGGCTTTTTTGCTTCCCCGGAGGTGCGGATCGTCCGCGCGCTTCTGGCCGTTGTTGACGATCCACACAGGGACGTGCCGCTCACGGCGGCACTGCTTTCTCCCGTGTTCGGCTTTTCGGCGGACGAGCTTGCCGCCATCCGTGCAAAAGCGCCGGAGGGCGAGCTTTATGCCGCGCTTGTGCGCGCCGCGGGCGACTTTTCAGCGCCCGAACAGGCGCCGGAGCATTTGACCGAGTGGGCAGCGGACGACGGCCCCGTGGAGTGGACGGAGGAAGCGCCCGAAGTGGAAACGGAAGAAGCTGCGTTCACGCGGGAGCAGCGCGAAAAGTGTGCGGCGTTTTTAAAAAATCTCAACGAACTGCGCTGGCTCTCTGCCGACATCGGCGTTTATGAGTTGCTGTGCCTGCTCTACAACCGCTTTGGTCTGCCGGAAAAGTGTGCGGCGCGCTCAGGGGAAGCGCGAAATCTGTCTCTCCTGCTTGACGTCGCGGCAGAATTTGAGGAAAACGGTTACCGGGGTCTTTACGCCTTTTTAAAGCGGCTCGACCGCATGGAAAAGCGCGGCGACGAGCCGTCCATGCCGGGCGGCGGGAGCGAAAACGCGGTTACCATTATGAGCATCCACAAGTCGAAGGGCCTTGAATTTCCGGCTGTTTTCCTCGTAAACACGGCACGGCAGTTCAACAAAATGGACCAGCGCGCGCCCGTTTTGGTGCACCCCGAACTCGGTCTCGGCTGCAAGGTAACAGACCTCGCGCGCGGGCTTGAGTACCCGACCCTCGCTCGGAGGGCAATCACAAGCCGATTGACGGACGAACTGCTTTCGGAGGAAATGCGCGTTTTGTACGTTGCCATGACCCGCGCGCGCGAGCTACTCTATATCACCTGCGCGGCGGCGGACACCGAGGAATATAAGTGGAGCTTTGAAAACCGGCTTTCAAGCCCCTTGGAGC
Organism: Ruminococcaceae bacterium UBA2656; assembly: GCA_002359465.1. Lineage (GTDB taxonomy): Bacteria > Bacillota > Clostridia > Oscillospirales > Acutalibacteraceae > Caproiciproducens. The sequence continues at coordinate 160,517 of DENA01000007.1, read as the reverse complement.
CGGAGGACTTGCGTGCGGCCAAGTGTATGGCAGACTGGCTCGTTCCGGCGGCCATGCTTGCGGGAAGCCCGCTCACGCTTGAGACTGCCGAGGTCGAAAACGGTGACACGGCGCGTAAGACAGCCGCGGAATTTGAAGAAAAGGCGCTGCCGCCGGACCCGGCGCTGGTCGAAAGGCTGCGCGAAAACCTTGCGTTTCATTACACATACAAAAACGCCGAGCCGCTTCCCGCAAAGCTCACGGCAACCTCGCTTCCAGAGTACGACCCGGATGGCGAACCGGTCACGCACCCGCGCCGCTACAGCTTCCGCGCGCCTGTGCTCACGGAGAAGGCGAAAAGACTCACTGGGGCCGAGCGGGGCACTGCCACGCACATCGTCATGCAGTTTATCGACTTCGCACGCACAGGAACGCTCCCGGAGATCGAGGACGAGATTGCGCGAATCAAAGCGTTGGGCCAGCTCGACGAAGCTCAGGCAAAGGCGGTTGACTGCGAGGCCGTGCTGTGCTTTTTTGGCTCCGACATGGGAAAGCGCATTTTAAAGGCGGATGCCGTCCGGCGCGAGCTGCGCTTTTCCGTTTTGTGTCCCGCCGCACGTTTTTACCGCGCCGCGCCGGACGAAACGCTTTTGCTGCAAGGCGTTATGGACTGCGTTATCGAAGAGCGGGGCGCACTGACCGTCATCGATTACAAGACAGACTATGTGACGGAGAAGTCGCTTTCGGACCTGACCGAATACTACAAGCTGCAGGTTCGCGCCTATCTCTACGCGGCGGAACAGATGTTCGCAAAGCCCGTTTTGGGCGGCGTTCTTTGCTTTTTACGCAGTGGTCTCACGGCGGAGATTGATAGGTGAGGCGCGAAAGCGCTCTGCTTTAGGAGAAAACGCAAAAAAATAAAAAAAGGCTTGCATTTGCACGGACATTCTGTTATTATTATAAAGCTATTCGTCTCAAAGCAAAACGGCAAAACGTAATGGCGATATTATACAAGGAGGTGCAGCTAAAGATGGCAAAGTGTGAGTTTTGCGATAAGGATGTTTCGTTTGGTATTCAAGTCAGCCACTCCCACAGACGTTCCAACCGCACATGGAAGCCCAACATAAAACGCGTCAAGGCCATAGTGGACGGGACACCGAAGCATGTCTACGTTTGCACCCGTTGCCTGCGCAGCGGTAAGGTTACCCGCGCTGTGTGAGGAAACACTTGTTGCAAATAATTTGAAAGCGCTGCAGTTCGATTGGGACTGCGGCGCTTTCAAATTATTATGGAATACGAATATCTCACAATAATGAATTGAAAAAATGCCGGTGTCATAATAAATGAATAAATGACATTATGATTCGAGCGTGGTATAATACAGTAAAATCATGTAACTCATAATGAATGGTGCGGTGCAATACAGTAAAACCATAGACGAAAAACGTATTGTCAATTTTTAAAGAGGTGAGCGCGATGTCGGAAACCTACTCCGTTTTACTTTCCCAGCTCGTAAAGGAGCACAATATGATGATTGTTCACGCTTCGGCAGACTATGCGGACGTGCGAATAAACAGCAAGGCGGTTGGAAGGCCGGGGCTTCAGTATGCGGGCTTTTTTGAATACTTCGACAACCGGCGCATGCTCGTTTCGGGAAAGCAGGAGAACACCTTTCTCCAGCGCCTGAACCAGCCGGAGCGCCGCCGCGCAATTGAGGGACTCATGCAGCACAGCCCGCGCGCCCTTGTCGTCTGCCATGAGGTAACGCCGCTGCCGGAGCTTGTCGAGCTTGCAATCCAATACGACATCAACCTCTTTGTGACTGAAATGGATACCTCGGAGTTTATGGCGGAGCTAATAAGCTCCCTGCACGTTCACCTTGCGCCGCGCCAGACCATCCACGGTGTTCTCGTCGAGGTCTATGGCGAGGGCCTTCTCATCACCGGCGACAGCGGCATCGGCAAGAGCGAAACGGCGCTCGAACTCATCAAACGCGGCCACCGGCTCATCGCGGACGACGCGGTGGAAATACGAAGGGTTTCGGCAAAATCTCTTGTAGGACAGGCTCCTGAAAACATCAGGCATTTTATAGAACTGCGCGGCATAGGCATTATTAACGCGCGTCGAATCTTCGGCATGGGCGCCGTCAAGCTGACGGAAAAAATCGATATGGTGATCAATCTGGAAATCTGGGATAACAATAAGGTTTATGACCGTATGGGCATTGACAGCGAATTCACGGAGATTCTTGGCATCAAAGTGCCGGTTCTGACCATACCGGTCAAACCGGGCAGGAACCTTGCCATTATCATAGAAGTGGCCGCTATGAATAACCGCCAGAAAAAGATGGGCTACAATGCGGCACAGGAACTGATGCAGAACCTTGGCATGGATATTTCCATACTGCAGGAATCTGAAAAAAAACTGGATCTGGATTTCTAGAATCAGGAATATTGGAATAGAAACTGGGAGTAAAAATGAATATCATTGCAGATACACATACGCACACAGTCGCTTCAACACACGCTTACAGCACTTTGCAGGAAATGGTACACGCAGCTTCTTTAAAAAACCTTTATGCCATTGCCATTACCGACCACGGCATCACCATGCCCGGCGCGCCGGGACACTGGTACTTTCATAACCTTAAAGTGGTTCCCCACCTGCAGGAAGGGGTGCTTGTCCTGCGCGGGCAGGAAACAGATGTTGTTGATTTTGAAGGCCATACGGATATTGAAGCAGACAGCCTTGGTACTCTGGACTGGGTGGTTGCCTCCATCCATGCGGAAGCGATTCCGAAGGAAAGACCGACTGTTGAAGAAGTAACAAACGCATGGATGAATATCGCAAAAAATCCGCATATTAATGTCATCGGTCACAGCGGAACACAGGAATACCGGTATGACTATGAATCGGTGATTCCGGAATTCGGCCGGCAGGGCAAACTGGTTGAGCTGAATGAAAGTAGTTTTACCGGACGCCCGGACTACATTCCGAACTGTAAAACAATTATGGAGCTTTGTAAAAAACGGTCCGTGCCGATTATCGTCAACACCGACTCCCATTTTTCCACCGGGGTAGGCTGCTTTGGCCATTCTCTGGCGCTTCTGAAGGAACTGGATTTTCCGGAGGAACTGGTGGTCAATTCAAGTGTTGACCGTTTTAAAGCATATCTCAGGAAATATTCTATTGTTTTTCAGGATCCGCTGTTAAAGGATGAAGAATAATTAACAGAGAAACCGTTTCTCTGGAATTTGTTATGGAAACCACGACATCGACGTAATATCAGAATAGCCGGAGGAAACAATGAATCAATTAGAACAGTTAGCTATGGAAGCGGAAAAATGCGGATGCAGAGTCTTCCGCGACGAACCGATGAGCCGCCACACCACCTTTAAAATCGGGGGGCCGGCGGACCTGTTTATCACGGTGCGCAGCCGTGCGGCGATTCAAAAAGTATACCGGGCCGCGCATGAACTTGAAATTCCCCTGCTGCCCATTGGCAACGGCTCCAATATGCTGGTAAGCGACGAAGGAATCCGGGGCGCGGTGGTTGCGTTTGACGGTGAATTCCATGAAATCAAACAGAATGCGGACGGCACCGTTTCCTGCGGCGCCGGCGTATCCTTGGCGGGGGTCTGCGTTTTTGCAAGAGAGCATTCGCTGGCTGGGCTTGAATTTGCATGGGGGATTCCCGGCGCGGCGGGCGGGGCGGCGTTTATGAATGCCGGCGCCTACAATAAGGAAATGAAGAGTGTGCTCGTTTCCTGCACGCACATCACAAAATTGGGGGAAATCAGCACACTGTCCGGTGAAGAACTGCAGATGGGTTACCGCCACAGCGCCTACACCGACAACGGCTGCACCATTCTGTCGCTCACGTTGGGGCTGAGACCGGGAAACAGGGAAGAGATATCGGCGGAGATGGATGACCTTTACAGCCGCAGAAAATCAAAGCAGCCTCTGGAGATGCCGAGCGCGGGAAGCGTGTTCAAGCGGCCGGAGGGACATTTTGCCGGCGCGCTGATCGAGGGCTGCGGGCTGAAGGGCAGGGCGGTCGGGGGCGCGATGGTCAGCCCCAAGCATGCGGGCTTTATCGTCAATACGGGCGGCGCGACCTGCCGGGATGTGACGGAACTGATTAAGATTATACAGGATACCGTTTATAAACAAACGAATGTAATGCTGGAATGTGAAGTGAAAACCATTGGCTGACGGGGAGGAATTATGGAATTTTTAATTATTACGGGTCTTTCCGGCGCGGGGAAATCCCGCGCCATTGACGCATTGGAGGACATTGGATTTTATTGCGTGGATAATATTCCTCCCAAGCTGATTATCGCCTTCTATGAAATGTCCAATCAGGCGAAGGGCTCGCTTTCCCGCGTGGCGGTGGTCACCGATATCCGCGGAGGCGATATGTTTTCCAGCCTGTTCGAAACGCTGGATCAGATGGATAACGAAAACAAGGAATACAAAATATTATTTCTGGATGCCAATGATTATGTGCTGATGAACCGTTTTAAGGAAACCCGCCGCAAGCATCCGCTTGTGGAAAACTGTCTTGGTTCGCTTGAACAGGCGGTAAAGCTGGAACGGGACGTTTTAAAGCCGGTTCGGGAACGAGCAGACTATATCATTGATACCTCGTATCTTTCGCCCGCGCAGTTGAAGGAACGTATCTCCAGCCTGTTTCTGGGCGATTCCTCCGACGCGCTCATGATCCACTGTGTATCCTTCGGATTTAAATACGGGATTCCCGCCGAAGCGGACCTGGTGTTCGATGTGCGCTGCCTGCCGAATCCCTATTACGTTGAGGAGCTGCGGAATTTGACCGGCCTTGATGAACCGGTGCGCAGCTATGTAATGAAATGGGAGCAGACGCAGGGCTTTATTGAACGCTTCCTCAGCCTGATTGATTACATGCTTCCGCTTTACTGCGACGAGGGGAAAAGCCAGCTGGTCATCGCGATTGGCTGCACCGGCGGACATCACCGTTCCGTCGCGCTGGCGCAGCTTTTGTACAACCATCTGCTGGAGCAGAACATGAGGACGAGCGTCAATCACCGCGATATACAAAAGCAATAATTGATCAGGAGCGAATGAATATGTCCTTTGCATCTGAAACCAAAACAGAACTTTGTCAGGTTATGCCGCAGGACTCCTGCTGCCGGAGGGCGGAGTGCTACGGCATGCTTTTATTCGGCCGCAGCTTTTCTGAAAATTCGGTTTCACTCACAACAGAAAGCAGCGCCGCCGCTCATCGGGCGGCACAGCTTACAGCGGAAACCGCAGGGGTAATCGTCGATATTTCTACCTCCCTGTGGCACCGGAGAGAACGCAAAAGCGCCTTTACCGTCTCCGTATCCGGCAGCGGGCAGAGGGAAGCCGTGCTTGCCTGTTTCGGCCATATAAAAACGGAAATCAATCTGCGTATCAACCGTGCGAACATTGAAAATGAATGCTGCGCCTGCGCGTTTCTGCGGGGCGTTTTTCTTTCCTGCGGCACCGTTTCCGACCCGCAGAAGGATTATCATCTGGAATTTGTGGTGCCGTTTATGAATCTGGCTAAAGATTTGTCCGCTTTTATCAGCGAAATTTATGAACTTGATCTGCAACCGGGCCTGCTGAACCGGAAGGGGTCGTATGTCGTCTATGTCAAAGGCAGCGAGCACGTTGCAGATTTAATGACCTTTACGGGCGCGGGCAAGGCCGCAATGAATTTAATGCAGGTCAAAATGCTGAAAGAAGTCCGCAACAACGTCAACCGGAAAACCAATTTTGAAACCGCGAACATCGACAAGACGGCGCTTGCCGCCGCCGAGCAGATTGTTGCAATCGAAAAAATAACGAATTCGGCCGGCGGAATCTCCATTTTGCCGGAGGAACTTCGGGAGCTTGCCATGCTGCGCTGCCGCTATCCGGAAATGTCGCTCCGCGAGCTTGGTGCGACGCTTTCGGACCCGCTGAGCAGGTCCGGGGTCAATCATCGCTTACAGCGCATCATGGATATCGCAAGGGAATTATAATATAACTGACAGGGAGGGTACCGCACATGTTTGTTCATCTGCATCTGCATACCGAGTACAGCCTGCTGGACGGCGCGTGCCGTATCACAGAGCTGCTGAATACCGCCGCCGAAAGGGGAGACACCGCCGTGGCGATTACCGACCACGGCGTCATGTACGGCGCGGTCGATTTTTACAAGGAAGCAAAAAAACGCGGAATCAAGCCGATTATCGGCTGCGAGGTCTATGTCGCGCAGAGGACGCGCTTTGATAAGGTTCACGAGCTGGACGCGGAGCACCGGCATTTGGTTCTGCTCTGCGAAAATAACACCGGCTATCAGAATTTGATCGCCATCGTATCCAAGGCGTGGACGGAGGGTTTCTACAGCAAGCCGCGCGTGGACTTCGATCTTCTGAGGGAACACCGTGAGGGCCTGATTGCGCTTTCCGCCTGCCTTGCGGGAGAAATTCCGCGCGCGCTGACCGCCGGGGACTACAACGGCGCCAAGGAGGCTGCCCTGCGTTACCGTGATATTTTCGGAGAAAATAACTTTTTTCTCGAACTGCAGGATCACGGACTGCGCGAGCAAAAACGTATCAACCCGTCCATTATGAAGCTGTCGGATGAAACAGGGATTCCACTCGTTGTGACCAACGACTGCCACTATATCAATCAGGAAGACAATAAAATGCACCATATCCTGCTGTGCATCCAGACCAACCACACGGTTGAGGACAAGGACGGAATGGAGTTTGGGAGCGACCAGTTCTATTATAAGACGGAGGAAGAAATGCGCGCGCTGTTTCCTTCCCATCCGGAGGCTGCGGACAATACGGCCAAAATCGCTCAGCGGTGCAATGTGGAATTTGAATTCGGCAAAACCAAGCTTCCTCATTTTGACACGCCGAACGGGCAGGAAAACACCGCGTTTTTCCGTGATAAATGCTATGAGGGTCTGCGCAGACATTACGGCGACCATCCTGACAGCGCGCTGACTGAACGGCTGGAATACGAATTAAACACCATTGAGCATATGGGTTATGTCAACTATTACCTGATTGTATATGATTTTGTCCGCTATGCGAAGGAAGCCGGCATCCCGGTCGGGCCGGGAAGAGGCTCTGGCGCGGGCAGTCTGGCTGCCTACTGCATCGGTATTACCGGCATAGACCCTATCAAATACAACCTTCTGTTCGAGCGCTTTCTCAATCCCGAGCGAGTCAGCATGCCTGACTTTGACATCGACTTTTCCGATGAGCGCCGTCAGGAGATGATTGAGTACGTCGTACGGAAATACGGTGCCGATCATGTTGCCCAGATCGTCACTTTCGGCACCATGGCGGCGCGCGGTTCCATCCGCGATGTGGGACGGGCCATGGCGGNNATGGCGGTTCCTTACGCCACGGTGGATGGAGTCGCAAAGCTGGTGCCCATGGAACTGAATATTACGCTGGAAAAGGCGTTGAGAACCTCAGCAGACCTGAAACAGCGCTACGACACCGACCCCCAGATCCATGAACTGATCGACATGGCAAGAAAACTGGAGGGCATGCCGCGCAACGCCTCCACCCACGCCGCGGGCGTTGTGATTACGGACAGGCCGGTGGCGGAGTACGTGCCCCTCGCTAAAAACAACGATTCGGTGGTTACGCAGTATACCATGACCACGCTGGAGGAGCTTGGCCTGCTTAAAATGGACTTTCTCGGTTTGCGGAATCTTTCGGTTATCCGCGACGCACAGGACATGATTGCCCTGCAGCAGCCGGGTTTTCAGATTGAAGACATTCCCCTTGATGATAAAAGAGTTTATAATATGCTTTCTACCGGCGCAACGGACGGCGTGTTCCAGTTTGAATCCGCCGGGATGCGCAGTATGATTATGCAGTTGAAGCCGGAATACATTGAGGATTTGATCGCGGTTATTGCGCTGTACCGCCCGGGCCCGATGGAATCCATTCCGCGTTACATTGAAAACCGTCACCACCCCGAAAAGGTGTCTTACCGCCATCCACTTCTCAAAGATATTCTGGATGTCACCTACGGCTGCATCGTGTATCAGGAACAGGTGATGCAGATTTTCCGCACCCTTGCGGGCTATTCCCTCGGCCGCGCTGACATTGTGCGCCGCGCCATGAGCAAGAAAAAAGCTGCCGTCATGGAGCGCGAAAAGGAAATTTTTATTTACGGGCTGACCAGCGAAAAGGGTGAGATCGAAGTCGACGGGTGTATCCGCCGGGGCGTGGACGAACCAACGGCAAAAGCAATTTACGGCGAAATGGAAAACTTTGCGTCCTACGCCTTCAACAAATCCCACGCTGCGGCCTATGCTTTGCTGAGCTATCAGACGGCGTGGCTCAAATGCTACTATCCGCGGGAGTACATGGCGGCACTGATGACCAGTGTGCTGGATAACAACAATAAGCTGGCGGCTTACATAGCCGAGTGTATGCGTCTGGGCATTCGCGTTCTGCCGCCCGATGTCAACCAAAGCGGAGTTGGTTTTACCGTATCGGGAAAAGATATCCGTTTCGGTCTGCTCGCCATAAAAAATCTGGGAAAAGGGTTTATAGTCAGCACTCTGCGTGACAGGAAGGAAAACGGCATATACACTTCCTTTTATGGCTTTTGCAAGCGCATGTATGCGGAACTGAACCGGCGCGCGCTGGAAAGCCTGATTAAATGCGGCGCGCTGGACGGCCTTGGCGTTAACCGCAGGCAAATGCTCACCAGCGTCGGGAATATTATGGATTACCTTGATGACGATAAAAAACGCAATGTAGACGGCCAGATTGGTTTCTTCGACAGTGCCGTTCAGGCAGACGAAGAAGAGTATGCCATAGCGGACATGCCCGATTTCAGTGTGACCGACAAGCTTGCGATGGAAAAAGAAGTGACCGGCATGTATCTTTCCGGTCATCCGATGGCAGAATATATAAATCAGTATGATGCAATTCACGCAAGCCGGACGGGGGATATCCTTGACGACGCAAGGGAGGGCGGGGGACGTTTCCATGACGGCGATACGGCAACGCTTCTGGGGATTATTGTCGGTGTGAAAATGAAGGTTACGAAGAGCAACAGCACAATGGCGTTTGTTACACTGGAAGACATGTTCGGTTCCATGGAGATTCTGGTGTTCCCGAAAATCCTCGCCCAGTATGCCGAATGGATTACAGAGGGGAAAATCGTAAAAATCTTCGGTAGAATCAGCATGCGTGAGGATGAAGATGCAAAGCTTGTTTGTGAAACCGTCGGAGCCGCTCCGGCTCTGCATCCTGATGACTCCGCAAAGCACCCTGGTCCCCAAAAGCCGGCGCACCCGGGGCTTTATATCAAAGTGCCGGACGAGCAGTCGGAGCTGTATGACAGGGCAAAGAAATATCTGGCGATATTTGACGGAAGGACTCCGCTTTTTATTTACTTTGTCAACACGAAAAAACTGATGAGGGCTCCTTTTTCGATGTTTGTCAGCATCAATGATATTTTAGTAAGGGAATTAAAAAAACTTTTGGGTGAAAAAAATGTGGCGGTTGTTGAAGAATTGCAACAATAATCCATATAGCCGATACTTTTATCCATATTCGTGAGTTGATTCTTCTTTGTCGAATATACTATAATTTAGTTATGACAAAGCTACGAACTTAGGGGGTATAATCATGAATGCCAAAACAATTGCAGTTCTGACCAGCGGCGGAGACGCGCCGGGGATGAACGCCGCTGTCCGTGCAGTGGCAAGAACAGGTATTTCTTATGGAATGAGAGTCATGGGTGTACGCAGAGGATACAACGGGCTGTTAAATCGCGATGTTTTTGAAATGAATCTGCGCAGTGTTTCAGATATTATCCACCATGGCGGTACGGCGCTGTTTACTGCCCGCAGTCCGGAATTCAATTCTCCGGAGGGTGTGAAAAAGGTTGCCGACAACTGCCGTGACATGGGAATAGAAGGTGTCGTTGTAATCGGCGGAGACGGTTCTTTCCGGGGCGCGAGGGATCTGACCAAACAGGGCATCCCGTGCGTTGGCGTACCGGGCACGATTGACAATGATATTGCCGCCAGCGAATATACGATTGGGTTTGATACCGCCATGAATACGGCGGTCGAAATGGTTGACCGTCTGCGCGACACGACCGAGTCGCACGACCGGTGCAGTGTGGTTGAAGTAATGGGCAGGCGCTGTGGGGATTTGGCCCTTCAGACCGGTATTGCGGTTGGCGCTACGACCATTCTTGTACCGGAAGTGCCTTTTGACTTCCAGACAGATATTATTAACCGCATGATGTTTACCCAGAAAACCGGCAAAAAACATTTTATTATCGTGGTTGCCGAGGGTGTCGGGGGCGTAGACAAGCTGGCAAAGGATATTGAGGCGAAAAGCGAANNCATGTACAGCGCGGCGGTTCACCGACGCTCCGTGACCGTGTGGCAGGCAGTGTCATGGGATTTCAGGCGGTGGATCTCCTGTACAAGGGACATGGCAACAGAGTTGTGGTTATGCAGAAAGGCAAGGTCGTTGATCTTGATATCACGGAGGCGCTCAATATGGAGCGTGTCTTCGATAAGGAATTGTACGACATTGCACTTAGAATATCCATTTAATAAACATGAAAAAGGAGTTCCGACATTTTCGGAACTCCTTTTATTTTTTCACAATACTTTCAGGTGACGTTTCAAAAATAACATCATGATGGGGATGCTCTCCAACAACTTTTGCTCCCTGAAACAATGCGTTCAGCATATCTGTCTCATATTGTACGGACAGTGTATCCAGCTTGGAATATACCTCTCCTTCATATGTAGCAACATATTTTGGCGGCAGCCTGTTTAAAGCGTAAGAAGCGATATCCATCCGGCACTTTTCACATTTACAGCAATCAAGTTTATCAATCACCTCGTCCATTTTTGTTAAAAGCAGGGATTCCATCATATTTTTCAGCTTTACTCCCATAAATACGCACCTTTCCATACATATTATTACTGATATGTATTATATTATCATTATCGGCAAGTTTTGTAAATGCTTTCTCTGAAAATACATATGCTTTTCATTTTGTGATGCTTGAGAGGAGCTTTACTGATATTGTCTCACGCCGACAATATGCAGATAGCGGACAGTGCTGTAAAGATAGCTGCTTAAAGGCCGCATGTAGGCGTCGTATGTATGAGCCGCTATAAAAATATCCTGCTCAGTGACTTTTACAACAACCGGGGAATGATAGAAGTGATTCTCCGCGTCGCCAAGCTGAATAATATCCCCTACTTCAACGGAAGAGGCATCGGTCTGTTCCGCGTATGGACCCGCTTCTTTGTTTGTGGTCAGAAAATTAAATAAATATTCAACGCCGCTCCAGGATGGAGTGCGGTCATTGCTGCTTTTATAGTACCAGCCAAAAACAGGGGTATAGTTCATCATCTTGCTCCCGGCGTAAATGCATTGCGAAGCAAAATTGGTGCAGTCCCCGCCCATTTTATCAAAATTGATAAAGGCACGGTTCCTTAGGAATGCCCATGTTTTGGCGTACTCAGACACCTGTTCCCGGTTATACGGTATCTCAACCAGCATAATGATGCACCTCTTCCATTGTTATTCTCATGAAATTTTATGATGCAATTGCCGGTTGCATGACAAAAGCTGCTGAATTCTCTGTCAGGGTGCTGAAAACCTTACTCTTTTTTGCCGGATTGGAATTTGTGATAAAAATACCAGACAGCCTGCAGTACGGTGCCCGTACACAGCCCGATGGCCATCCATGTGAACAGGGACAGCAGACCGGCCAGGTCTTCCCAGCCGCTTCTGCCCCCAAGAAATGCCCGGAACATATCAAAATATCCAATTATGAGGCCAAGGGCAAAGACAGAGCACATAATTTTCAGCTGCATCAGATATAAGGTGGAAGTTATTGCACCGAAGACTAGGGAAAGAATCATATAGGCGGCAATATTTTGCGCTGTAACCGGATTTCCCAGTAAATATTTTACGCCGAAGAAGAGGAGCACAAAAGAGAGGACGGATACCGAGAAAAAAATCAACCAGAAATTTTTGCGTTTTTTATTCATACTGAATCCCCCTCTNNTTTCCGGACTTTTAGACGGGGATGGCTTACGTGTCCGACGTAAAAAAGAGCGCAGCCTCAGCTACGCTCCCTGATAAGAATCGTCCTGCATAAATGTTTCGGTAAACAGGCGCAGACCGTCTGTGGTTGTAATTTCTTCCGTATGCCGTCTTACCGCTTCCTGCGCGTATTTGGGCAGGGACTCAAAAAATCTCTGTGCCTGCGGGTCTGATTTTAATAGATCATTTAAATTCTGCGGCATATCATCACCTCCGCAATAGTATTAGGCAGATGATGATCATTTAGAAGATGTAATTTTTTACTTCTGGTCACAAAAAGCAGTTTCTTGTATTACTGCGAAAAAAATGTTATAATTTACCAAACTGTAAACATGGAGATTATGACAATGGACTTTAACGTAAATGGACTATTGAATTCACTTTCCTATACACTCGATTACGTGGAAAAAGACCTGATCAGCAATGTTACCAATCATGGCAGACGGGTCGCCTATATTGCCGCCAGAATTGGGGAAAAAATAAATTTATCCGATACGGAATTGTTTGACTTGATTTCTTATTCGCTGCTGCATGACAATGGCGTAACGAAATCGCTGATTCAGGCAAACTGTTCTAAAGATTATTTAAAAGCGGAGCTCAACAGAATGCACTGTGTGGAGGGCGAAAAAAATATTAATTTTTTTCCGTTCTTCCAAAAAATACCGAATGTTATTCTTTACCATCACGAGCATTATGACGGCAGCGGATTTTTTGGCATTTCGGGTGAGGAAATTCCAATGTTTGCAAGAATCATTGGGTTGGCAGATTCGGTTGCAATCTATTTTTCCGAAGGAAGAAACAGCAGCAAAATTGAAAGTGATATAAAAACAGCCCAAATTTTCGACAGGAATTTTGTCGATGTTTTTTTGGAAGTGAGCAGAAATATCGAATTCTGGCTGAATATGGATGACAATTTCGTGTTTCAGGCACTGCGTTCCATTACGCCAAGTGTACATAGAGAGTTCAGTTATAAACAGATGCGCACAGTTTCAAAAATTTTCAGCAATATTATCGATGCAAAATCTCCGTTTACCGGATCCCATTCCCGCGGCATCAGTGAAAAAACAGGGATTCTCTGCGATTTTTACGAATTCGATCGGGAAACCTACTGGAAGATGCGCATAGCTGCCGATCTTCACGATTTAGGAAAATTAATGGTGCCAAATGAAATACTGGACAAGCCGGGCACTTTAAATGCTGCTGAAATAGCTGTGATTCAGTCCCATCCCTTTTTTACCCGCAAAACGCTGGAAGAAATCACCGGATTTGAAGAAATTGCCGACTGGGCGGCCAACCATCATGAAAAGCTCAATGGAAAAGGATATCCGTATGGATTCGACGAAAACAGGCTGGACTTTAATTCCCGCCTGTTATGTTGTGTGGATATTTACCAGGCGCTGACGGAAAACAGGCCGTACCGGGCGGCTATGCCCCATCATAAGGCGGTTGCTCTGATGAGGAACATGTCCGATCACAATCTCATTGACGCTTCCATTGTGGAAGATATCAATTCGGTTTTTCAGCCGGTTTTTGTCAATGCTTAAACCCTTCCGACTTTTATCATGGCATTAAAAAGCCTTTGGGTTTTCAGCGCTTCCTCGCCGCTGATAAGCGGCTGTGTATTTCCTTCTATGGAATCAAGAAAATGAAGGATGGCATCTTCAAATCCCTTCCGTTTCAAAATGGTTTCCCACGCGGGCGGAACAACCGTTTCTGTTTTGCCTCCTGTTTCGGTTTCAAAAATGTCCATGTCCCTAACACGGATTATTGCGCCTTCGGTGAGAAGCTCCAGCCTTTCCAGGTTTGTACCGGCTTTCCGGTGCATGTCCAGAAAGATATCGGCTCCGCTTGCCGCTTCGTAATGGTGCTGGGCGAATATCAGCGCGTTATTTTCGTTTATTTTGACGGAGCCGCCGATTCTGCCGCCGTCTTTCGGCTCACCGAGCCAGCGAGCGGTGTCGACCAGATGGATGTAGTCGTCCAGTAAAGTGACTGCAAAATTTTCGGGCCGGATGGAATCGGCTCTGTGCTTTTCGATACGAATCAGAGCTGTGCCGACGCTCATCATATTCCTCGCCCGGACATACATCGGCGCAAATCTGCGGTTAAAGCCGATCATCAGTTTTCTGCCGTACCGAATGCTGAGTTCCGCCAATTGTTCGGCTTCATCGGATGTGGATGCAAGAGGTTTATCAACGTATACATCTTTGCCATGTTTTAAGGCTTCGGAAACAATTTCAAAATGCGAATCCGTTGCGCTGGAAACAAACACGGCGTCCGTGCTTTGCAGCAAATCCGGCAGGCTGGCAAACGCGTTGATTCTGTACATGCCGCATATCTTTTTTCTTTTGCTTTCCGTAGGGCAGTATCCGCCGGCAAAGGACCAGTTTTTTTCTGCGGAAAGGAACGGCAGGTAAACTTTCTGGGCTATATTTCCCAGCCCAACAATCCCGATGCGAATTTTTGACATAAATTGCCTCCTGATACAGATGTTTTATTCTTTATTTTAACATAATGCAGAAACGATATCAATGAGGCGTAAACCAACAGGCCGGCGAATAAAAAAATACCTCCGGTTCGATATAAAACTTGTGTTTTGTCAGGCCGCACAAGTTAAAAATCAAACGGAGGCAGTGTTATGGGTGAACACAATCGGTTTTCGTTTTGTTCAGTCCGTATTGTCAATTTCTTCCTGGAGTTCGTCTATGAAAACCTCAATTTTATCCATACGCTTATGGTCTTTCTGCTTTTCTGCCTGTTGGTAACAAACCTTGTATACCAGTAATTTACTCTTCAACATTGCTTTTTGCTTTGTATTCAATAGAGCACCTCCTAAGTTTATTATTTTTATTATAACATAGAAATATAAATATATAGTGTGATCTGAGAAAGAGAAATATTAACAAAAAAAGTACGCCTTGAACGGCGTACTTCAGCAATCAGCATTCTTCAGTTATCTTTGCTTCGAAAAGCATTCGCTGCAGTAAACCGGACGGTCATCCCTGGGCTGGAAAGGTACTTTGCAGGTTTTTCCACAGGAAGCGCAGACTGCGTCAAACATTTCACGCTGCGGTCTTCCGGCATTTTTACGGGCATTGCGGCAATCCTTGCAACGTGTGGGTTCATTCGTGAATCCTTTTTCAGCGAAGAAGTCTTGTTCGCTTGCGGTGAATACAAATTCTTGTCCGCAATCTTTGCATGTCAGGGTTTTGTCTTTGTTAAACAATTGAAGTNNCCTCGTTTTTAAAATATATGCCTGACCGTGAGGTCAGGCACTATGTTTAGTATACATGATACCTTTTTAATTGTCAAATTTATTTGAAACAATTATCTTTGGCCAAAAAGAAACCGCCGCAAAAACGACGGTTTCTTTCTATTATACTGTTATTGTACAACAGTAACATTTGCGGCTTTCAGTTTTCCATTGCGAGGATCGGTTTCGGTGTCAAAAGTAACTTTTTGACCTTCTGTTAAAGATTTATAGCCTTGAGAAGTAATAGCTGAAAAATGGACAAATACATCATCTCCGCCATTATCATTGGAAATAAATCCGAATCCTTTATCTTCATTAAACCATTTTACTGTACCTTTATTCATAAAAGCACCTCCAAATATATTATATCCGCATGTAAAATAAAAACTCGCATATCATTGTAAATCATTAAACGGTCAATGACTTACAATAATATGCGAGTTCAATTGGTACATTTAGAATACATATTTATTATATCACAAAAACAGCGGCAGTCAACCGTTATTTAAGAAATCTGCAATATAATCCTGCATATACTTGTTGTATCAAAGCAAGTCACAGCAATAAGCGAAGAATAGCAGGGGGTGTTTTTTTGTATTATGTAAGGGTGGAGTCAGGCGTAAGGGTTGCGGTTTACGATTTGAACCAACAGGGAAAAAACGCGGTGTTTTTTATTCACGGATGGCCGATCGATCACAATATGTTTGAATATCAGTTCAATATCCTTCCCCAAAACGGCTACCGATGTATTTCTATGGATCTGCGCGGCTTTGGAAACTCGGACGCGCCATGGACAGGATATACATATGACCGTATGGCTGACGATGTTTACGAAGTGATCAAGACGCTGAATGTGCCCAGATTAACGCTTGCAGGGTTTTCTATGGGCGGAGCGATTGCCATACGCTATATGGCAAGACACAGGGGATATAAAGTGTCCAAATTAGCGCTGTGGTCGGCGGCGGCTCCGTCTTTCACCCGACGTCCGGATTATCCGTACGGAATGACCGTAGATCAGGTAAATTCGCTTATCAGTCAAATATACAAGGACCGCCCGCAGGCTATAACGGATTTTGGGAAAATCTTTTTTGCCAGCCAGGTCACCCCCAGTTTTCGGGAGTGGTTTAACTCCATGGCGTTTGGCGCTTCCGGCCATGGCACGATTCATACGGCGGTATCGCTTCGGGATTCCGACCTGCGTGACGACCTCGGTAAAATAAGAGTTCCGACGGGAATTTTTCACGGGGCGCTTGATCAGATCTGCCCGTTCGAATTTGCCTTGGAGATGAATCAGGGGATACGGAATTCTCAAATCTACAAATTTGACAAGAGCGGGCACGGTGCTTTTTACGACCAGATGGAAAAATTCACCCAAGAATTCAGCGGTTTTTTAAGGCAGTGACCGGAAAGCAACAAAAAGCAGAGGGTTAACCCTCTGCGACAATGGAATCCAGACATTTTATTAAATCCTGAATGGAATATATTTTGACATCCCGCTTCAAAATTTCTTTTTTCAGATCGTCTGACAGAGAGTCAAATTTGTTTTTAATTGCAGGCCCTATATAGGACATATCATCACCTCATCAATAGCATTTCCGCTTATCTGCAAAAAATACAGAATAGTGCTTGTAGTTAAAAATTNNCAAAGCCGTCCCAAAAACTGGGGCGGCAAAATTCAATGAGGCTGCCTTTGATCGTTCCGGATAGAATTTTGACAGGAGTTTATCTCAGAACCGTCTTCTTTGACTTTTTCCTCTTTGGTAAATTCAAGAAAGTCATAATCGCTGGCTTCCGTCGTATCGATGCCGTTATTTTTATTCCACCCACAATAAGGACTATTCATAAAAACAAATCACCTCAGAGCTAATTTTTACAAAACAGTTTAAATTATGAATGGAAAATTATTCAGAGCGGGGATTTTTTGGCCCCGCTCAGCTTTTTAATGTCCCCGCGGACGTCCCGGCCTGCCTGGCGGATGGGGCGGTCCCGGTGGA